>CAMNGC010000003.1 GCA_946537885.1 uncultured Clostridia bacterium | reverse complement strand
TATCCGAGCAGATCTCCACAGCAGGTCTCGAGGCTTCCGGTACAGGTAACATGAAATTCATGATGAACGGTGCCGTAACTCTCGGTACAATGGACGGTGCAAACGTTGAGATCTGTGAGTCAGTCGGCAACGACAACATCTATATCTTCGGCTGCAGAGCAGGTGATATGGCCGCCACAAAGGCTTATTACAACCCTACATGGCAGTATGAGAATATCCCCGGCATCAAGAAGGCTCTTGACCGCCTGATCGACGGCAGCTTTGATGATCAGGGTACAGGCATGTTCCGTGATCTTTACAATGGTATCCTTTACGGTACAAACTGGCAGCCCGGCGATCCTTACTATGTATTGGGTGATTTCGATGATTATCGTAAGACACGCGACAGACTCTATATGGATTACAAGGACGAGATGAAGTGGGCTAAGATGTGCTGGATTAATATCTGTAACTCCGGTAAGTTCTCTTCCGACAGAACCATCAGCGAGTATGCCGAGGAGATCTGGAATATCAAACCCTGCAAGATCTGATAGGTTAAATCATAGTTTATTTGATCAGCCCCTTCCGCAAGTTTGCGGGAGGGGTTGGTTTATGTTGATCTTTGGTGGTTCTTCACGGAAAGCTTGGGATTCTCCCTGACAGATTTGGCTGATGTGAGTTTTTGGACTCTTGGTGCCGTCTCGAAAGATGTACCGAAGCACATTGACCGCGTATAGGGAACAGTTCCGGGAAAACTGCCCACATTTCCCAGAAGACTTCCCTGTGTATAGGGAACAGTTCCGGGAAAATTACCCACATTTCCCGGAAGACTTCCCTGCGTATAGGGAACAGTTCCGGGAAAATTGCCCGCATTTCCCGGAGGACTTCCCTGCGTATTGACCACAGAAAATGCGTTTTTTGTGATTTCTGTGGTCGTGATAAACTAGCCATTACCACAGAAATCCAGTTTTTTGAGATCTCTGTGGTCATGATTCCCGGGTTGATCCTTCAAAATAACCACAGAGTATGGAGAATCCGACTTTTCTGTGGTCATGATCACCCCATTCCGACCACAGAAAATCCGGTTTTAGTAATCTCTGTGGTCATGATTCTTAGGTTGATCCTTCAAAATAACCACAGAAAATGAGAAATCTGACATTTCTGTGGTAATGATAAAAATGCCCTTACCACAGAGATTCAGCTTTTTAGGATCTCTGTGGTCATTTGCTGCAGTTAATCCAAGCTGGGTTAACACCAGAGGTAATCCGGGAACAATTTAAGCAGATCCTTAAGCAACATGGTGAAGCTTTGTGTGAAAAGCCGGCTGTTTTAAGCAGAACCTTAAGCAACGTGCTTAAGCCTTTGCTTAAAGCATTCACGCTATACCCCAAGCTTTCCGTGAAGAACCATAAAAATGCGGAGAAAGTCAGACATAATAGTGTAGAGTTTCAGATCCATAAGTATGAACCGAATATCGACGAAGATTCATCCGGCAGAGAGATACTTGTTTTAGACGGATATGCTGCTGAGTATCTGAAGAGTGCTTTATAGCAGTCTGTTTGATCAATTCGCATATATGACAGGATTTCTTTTGGACATTTTCCACATATAAAGCAAGAACTTAACTATAAAACGATAAATAAACCCTTATATTTTTTGGGCGTAATAACAAGAGTTTTTTTATTGTTTACAAGGGCTTAAATCGATAATATTTAAGCGTGAGTAATTCTTACTATTTTTGTTACTCTCACAAATACTTTTGCCCGAAGTATTGATCATGGAATAAGAAGCAGGCCGTGTAAGCGGGCTGTTTTTTTGTGCGGAAAATCAGGCATATATCTCTACGATGGTGATCTCCGGGCGAGAGAAGATCCTCAAGGGCAGAAGGATATTGCCAAGGCCTCGAGACAGGAAGAGGCTTACACCGCAGCCTTCGTAGACGCCTGCGATGACCTTCTGCTTCTTGGGCAGGATATCCTTGCGCAGAACGCTGAACTCGATCCCTATCGGCGTCCTGATCTGGCCACCGTGGATGTGACCTGAGAGGACATGAGTGACCTTGCAGCTCCTGTAATTGTCGGAAGCTCTTGCTCTTGCTTCTTCGACTGCTGCAGTATCATATTCGACCGTCTTCGGATCGACTATTGCGCCATCATGATAGAGCTGATCCAAGTGAAGGATATAATCGGGATTATGAGCAAGAAGAACATTTGCCAGAACCCGCGTGCCGTCCTCGAGCTCGGTCGGAACAGAAGCGGGGGCATACCAGACTCGATTCTCTCTGCCTGTGTCATATACGCCTGTAAGAGCGATAACACCCTCTCCCTTGCGCGATTTGAGTGTCACATATTTATCGCGAAGATCCGTAAATCCGCAGGCGTCTATCCTGTCTTTCGGTATCATCACATCGTGATTTCCCGTTACTCCGTAGAAGGGGATATTGTTTGTGAGGCAAACAGCCGCGATTCTTGACAGGTACTCGGTTCCGACTTCTGCGTTAAGCGGATCGTTTACGATATCACCACCGAAAATAACCGCGTCCAGTCCGCGACCTTTTGCCTCCTTTTCGATCAGCTTCTCGAAAAGGCCCACGTCGTAGCGGCAGTATTCCGCATGAAGATCGCTGAAGTAGAGCACTCTCAGATCATATTTGTCGATGCCGTCAATATCTTCCGAGTGCATGAAAATAGGTCTTGCAACAAAATCGCGGCTCTTGCCGATAGGGGCATGAAGTTCTGCGTAGTCTATGATGGTGTGCCGTGGCTCCCAAAGTCCTCTGATGATCAGCGCGATTATGATGATCGCCAGAATATCTACGATAAGGAGAGTAATAAGGGTGGATGCGCTCATATCGGGTCCTCCATAGGGGTGATATAGATATTATAATGTTTTTTACGGGAGAGTGGTATGCCGCTTCGCGTCGATATAACACTTCACTCGCAACCCTTGCAAGCAAGTTGCTCATTTCTGTGTTATAATCGACAAAGATACGGAATAAAACAGGAGGGTATTTATATGCCTAAGACAGAGATCAAGTCAGAGATCATTAAGAATATCGGTGTTCTGGCCACAAATAAATCCGGCTGGAACAGGGAAGTTAATATCGTCAGATGGAATGACGGTAAGCCGAAGCTCGACATTAGAGACTGGGGTCCTGATCACGAGAAGGTAGGCAAGGGGTTGTCACTTAACAGCGAGGAAGTCGCTGTGCTCAAGGAGCTCCTGGCTGATTATGACCCTTACGAGATCGAGGAGTAAGATTGAGAAGCGAAGAGAGATTCGGAATTATCTATGTGGCTTTGCTGCTTTTGTGGGGGACTCTGATTACAGAGCCCTTACGTATTTATACGGATTATTTTCATGATTTTGTAAGCAAGTCCGTGGATCTGGTCGGGATAGATCCGACAGGGCGTGTTGGAACGGCTGTTACCGTGGTTGGCATGGCTCTTCTTGTTGTGATGCTCATTATTCCTGCCAGGACGGAACTATACCGTTTTATTCCTGCGGCGCTTTTTTGTGTGTCGCTGGCCGTTTTCCTTTTCAGGTGTCTGGACAAGAGCTATGTGGACAGGAGGGCAGCTGCTGCCCTGATCATTGCTGTCATCGTTATAGGTCTTATGCATTTATCCAAGTCCGAGAACCTGCTGTTGTGGGCTTGCGACTGCAGCATCTATTCGCTGTCGGCCTATCTTACTTGCGGGCTGATCTTTAAGCCCCTAAGCGAGCTTGGCGGAGTAGCAGATAAGATCCTCTATGCGGCTCGTTATGTGCCGCAGGATCTGGCAGCGCCCTTTGACGGGATGTTATCGCTTCCGGGCTATGTTTGGGGCATATTTATCGGTATACTGATACTGATACCGCAGATCTATTGTGTATTCTTGGGAAGGAAGGGTTGATCTTATGAGTGATGACGGTCAGATGAGCTTTTGGGATGAGGATAAGACAGAGCAGGCCGATGAGGTCAGGAAAGATCCTTTATTGGAAGAGTATGATGAGCTGGTAAAGACACTGAATTATCACTGTGACAGATACTATAATCAGGATGAGCCCGAGATCTCCGATTATGAATATGACCAGTTAAATCTTAGACTCAAGAAGATCGAAGCCGAGCATCCCGAGATCATTCGTGACGATTCGCCGTCCAGGAGAGTCGGATGGAAGGCGGAGAAGGGTGTATTGGTAAAGCATAATGTTCCTATGCTGAGCCTGCAGGATGTATTCTCTCGTGAAGAAGTAGATGATTTTGTGGCGGGAATTAAGAGCAGACTCGGTGATGAGGCGGAATTCCTGGTCGAGACGAAGATCGATGGTCTGTCCATGGCCCTGAGATATGAGAATGGCAAGCTTGTTAAGGCGATCACGAGGGGCGACGGGATAACTGCGGGCGAGGATGTCACAATGAATGCAGGTGTGATATCGGACGTGGTTAAGACCATGCCGGATCCTATCGAATATATAGAGATAAGAGGCGAGGTCTATATGACCAGGGCCGCTTTCGAGAAGGTAAATGAGGAGGCCGAGGAGAGCGGGGAGAAGCTTTTCGCTAATCCTCGCAATTGCGCTGCCGGCACTTTGAGACAGATCGATACGAGGATCACCAAGAAGAGGAATCTTTCTCTGTTTATCTTTAATATTCAGGAGAGCCGCGGTCGTGAATTTAAGACACATGAAGAGGGCTATGAGTTCCTGAGACATAATGGTGTGAAGGTCATAGAGACTTACTACAAGTGCAAGACGGCCGATGAGGTTTGGGATGCTATCTGCAAGATCGGTGAGGCAAGAGGACAGCTGGCTTACGATATCGACGGCGCGGTCGTAAAGCTCAATAATATCGCAGCCCGCGAAGAACTCGGCAATACTATCAAATTCCCCCGCTGGTCTATTGCATATAAGTATCCGCCTGAAGAGAAAGAAACAAAGCTAATAAGTGTCGAGGTCAATACAGGCAGGACCGGAAGGGTGACTCCGGTAGCGGTCTTCGAGCCTATCGGTCTATGCGGCACCATGGTGTCCAGAGCTACGCTTCATAATCAGGATTTTATTGATGAGATGGGGATCGGGATCGGCGACACACTGGTGGTATATAAGTCCGGTGAGATCATACCTAAGATCAAGTGTGTCAATAAGGAAAAGCGTCCGGCGGACTGGAAGCCCTATAAGATCCCCGACAGCTGCCCGGTGTGTGGCCACAAGCTGGTAAGAGAAGAGGGCGCGGCAGATTTCAAGTGCATCAATCTGGAGTGTCCCGGAACCGTCGTCAACAGAATCCTGAATTTTGTCTCGCGTGATTCGCTGAATATCAAGGGCTTTGGCTTCGAGTATATAAAAGAATTGGTGGATAAGGGGTATCTGAAGGGTATCGGAGATATTTTCGAGCTGAAAAATAAGAGAGATGAGCTGATCGAGCAGAAGATATTGGGTCTGGCCAAGAATACGGACAAGCTTCTGGCGGCTATAGAAGAAGCAAAAACGGTGCCTGCAGACAGGTTGCTGGCCGGACTTGGCATACCGAACGTCGGCAAGGCCACGGCCAAAGAACTGATGAGGTATTTCGGTTCAATAGAGAAGCTGGCGGCGGCTTCAACGGAAGAGTTGGTGAAGGTCGGTGATATCGGCGAGAAGTCGGCAGTGGGGATAAGAGGATTTTTCGAGGATGAAGGTAATCTGGATCTGATCAGGAAGCTTCGTGATTACGGGCTAACGACGGAGGCGGAGAAAGCGGCCGAAGGAGGTGTCCTCGAGGGTCTGTCGTTCTGCATAACCGGAACACTTCCCACTATGTCACGCGATGAGGTGGCTTCGCTGATCGAAAAAAACGGCGGCCGTGTGGTCGGATCCGTGTCCAAGAAGACATCATATCTTCTTAAGGGCGAGGCGGCCGGCAGCAAGGCAGTGAAGGCAGAACAGCTCGGTATAGCCGTGATCGATGAGGCAGAGCTTATCAGGATGACGGAAGAGGGAGTGGATTGATATGAATGCTAACGCTATAAAGTCTCAGATCAGGGAAAGTGTCAGAGGACGCAGGGAGAGCCTTGATCAGGAACAGGTAATAAGAGCCGGAAGGATCCTGGCGGAGAACTTGGCTTCCATTGACGATGATGAGCTTAAGATAAAGATCTCGGGGGCGCATACGGTCGCAGTCTACAGTGCCGTGAAAGGCGAATTGCCCTGTGAAGCTGTTGCAGAATTCTTCCGCCGCAACGGCTGCACGATCTGCTATCCCAGGGTCAAGGGAGACAGTATGGATTTCTACGAGGTCAGCGATTATGAGTCACAGATGACAAGAGGCTCCTACGACATCCCCGAGCCAAAGCAGACCTGTCGCAAGATCTATCCCGGCGATATAGACATCATGTTAGTACCCGCGGTGGCATATACCGAGGACGGCATGCGCCTTGGCAGAGGCGGCGGATTCTATGACCGCTGGCTCAATTCTGCAGCGGCAGCCGGAAAGGCTCCATATACGGTTGGCGTTTGCTATGATTTCCAGATCTATTCGGCCCTGCCCGTTGAGAAACACGACTATGCAGTCGATATGATCCTGTGTGTTGTCAGCGAGGAGGATGACCAATGAAGTATTTTATAGCCAATTTGGCTGCTCACACGCTCGTTGTGGCTTTCCTTGTGCTCCTTATGATAATCTTCACTAATCGTAATCGTAAGCACAAAACAAAGCATTCTCTGACCTTTTTTATGCCCTTGCTGATCGCAGGTGTCATCATCTACGATATGCTCTTTCTGACGGCGCCCCGCTTCCTGGATCTGTCGGCAGTGGTTAATCAGAATTATTATTCCTATACGGGTACTGTCGAGAAGATCGGCTATTTAAACAATTATATCGTTATCGACGGCAAAACATATTACATCAATCCTTTGAGAGATCTGCCGTCACCCGGAACGTCTGTCAGGGTCAAGTATTCCCGTCATGGTCATTATGCCATCGAAGTTGCACCGATCGAGACTCTTAATGTAACAGACTCGCTTAATGAGGAGATGCAAACGACAGTTACCTCGGAAAGCTGAGAACAATATGAAAAGTTAAGCGGGATCTTTTTTTGACGAAAAAGATCTTGCCTGAAGACAGTCCCAAAGAGTTCCGTTTTTTGCTCCAAACAGGTTTGTATATTGATTTATAACCATATGAGCCGTCAGAATAGGATCAGAAAGATCTTTTATTATCGGAGGCGGAATATGGAAATTGAATATGCAAAGGAAAATAAGAAAACGCGCGTGTTACCGCATGAGGAAGCGGGAATCTATGTGATCTGCAGTGATGATGCGCTGCTTAAGAATATCAACAGCATACTTAAGCGAAGAGGCGTGATCGGGATTACGGATGCTGCAGGGCGGGTCCATTATATGATCGATGCAAGAAAGAACAAGGAGACGGCGACTGAGAAGCTGGGTTCCATCATCGTGCCGCAGGGAGAGAATGCAAATGTGCTGGACAGCTGTATAGCGGGCGTTTTCGAGAGATTTGGAATCGATATGGGTTTAACCGGAGGAATGTTGCTTTACTATATTGTCCGTAAGCTGATGCTGGACGGTGAGGCCTATCATTCGAATAACAAAGAGTATTTTACTTATGCCTCCCGGGTCTTTAACATGTCATATCACACGATAGAGCGCGATATACGCTATGCTGTTTCCAAGAGTTCGTTTAAGTCAGGTGTCAGGACAACCCGTATCATCAAGCTAATCTGCGACGAAGTCAAGTCTGATCTGAGAGCTGCGAGTGTAGACGAGTAGAAGCCGGGCTTTTACAAACGGGAGACGCGACATAGAAACGACATAGTAAAAAGCGTTACTGTGTCGTTTTCTTGTCGCATCTTGAGCAAAAAAGCTTCTTCACGGAAAGCTTGTGATCTCTCACATGGTATAGGAGATTGCTGATCGAAAAAGCCGGCCCTGCGGCATCGGGTAATGCTATTTTTTGTAATCTCGAAAATAGCATTACAAAAAAGCGGCAAGAGTAATGCCAAAAATGAGGAATGCCAACAAAAGCATTACCGAGGAAGCTTAGGATTTATTGCGCGGGAATGATATAGAGCGTCAGGCATCGAGCACCTTCCTCCCAAGCTTTCCGTGAAGAGCCAAAAAAAGAGCCGCCTCATCGAGACAGCTCTCATAAAAAACAGATTTATAGGAATTAGCCGTTAACCTTTTCCTTGAGCTCCTTACCAGCCTTGAAAGCAGGTGCCTTGGATGCAGGAATTGTGATTGTCTTGCCTGTGCTGGGGTTGCGGCCCTGATGAGCAGCGCGCTCCTTAACTGAGAATGTACCGAAACCAACAAGAACCACCTTCTCGTCGTTTGCAAGAGCGCTACCGATGGAATCGAGAGTTGCCTTCAGAGCAGCCTCAGCCTGCTTCTTTGTGATTTCAGCATTGTCTGCAATTGCATTAATAAGATCTGTTTTGTTCATGTTATTGCCTCCTTAACCCATATGGGCGATTTACAGATAAATTATGAATTGATTGAGTCTTAATGTCAAGTCTTTTTGTTGATTTACAACCTTTTATTTCAAGGCTTTTGGGGTTTTTTGATATAAAGTGCCACATAATATTGGAAATTTGTCTGAGGAAAGTGCATAATTAGCTTTGATTAGCTATTTCTAATCCTGAATAAACAGTTTACGGAGGTTTTAATATGGTTGTTACCAAGGATACTATAATCGGAGATGTTGTTATTGCCGATCCCGGGATTGCTCCTTTGCTGATGTCGGCAGGACTTCACTGCCTCGGCTGTGTGCTGGCTACCGGCGAGACCATCGAAGAGGCTTGCTATGTTCATGGTATTGATGTAGAAACTCTCGTCGCTGATATCAACGGTTATTTCGAGACAAAGCCTGCTGAGGATCAGGCAGATCCCGGTGAGGCAGGCAAGGCTGCCGGCGCTGCTGAAGCTTGAAGCCTGAAGTCTGAGAATTAAGAGTCGATTGCCATAAGGAGATATCAGTAGGTTGCCTTCATGACGATATGGAAGGTCGTTCCTACGCCGAGTGTACTCTCTACGGTGATGTCGGCATCATGATGGTCGATGACCGTCTTAACGATCGACAGACCGAGTCCCGTGCCTTTTATATTCTGGCCGGAGTTACCTGCTCTGTAGAATCTGTCAAAGATATGCGGCAACGCGTCTTCGGGGATACCGATACCGTTGTCGCTTATTGTTATGTGGATCCTCTGTTCGGATATAGGCTGTTCAGCATTGCTTCTCCAGGCCTTGATCTTGATCAGGGCTTCATCGTAGGTGTAGTTGATGGCGTTGGAAACCAGATTTTCGATGACGCGAGTAAACTTGCGAGGATCTGCTTTTACGATAAGGGCATCATCATCGGGAAGTTCAAGCTCCACTTTTTTTGTCGTATCACGAAGATCTGCTTCGTACATCATTACCAGCTCATCAAGCAGCTCGGCAATGGATAATTCCATGAAAACGAATTCATTGGCATTGGATTCCATTCTTGTCAGCTCAACGATATCCGAGACTATCTGTTCCATCTGGTGTGATCTCTTGAGGATGTTATTAAGATAGGTCTGTCGCTGTTCGGGCTTCATATTAGTGCCGGATGACAAAAGCAGCTCGGCATATCCTCTTATGGCCGTAATTGGTGTCCTGAGATCATGCGAGACATTCGAGAGGACATTTTTACGTGCTTCTTCATTTTCCATCAGTCTCTTATTTGTATTGTATAGATCGCGGTTGATCTCGGATATATGCTCGGTCTTTTCCTTGACGAGATAACGGAGGTGTTTTGACATCTCCTGCAGGTATTTGTAGCGGCGTATATATTGGGCCACGAGCATTATCTCCAGGCTGACCAACGCTGCTATGAAGTACTGGGAATAGACGGGGATATTATAGATCGCCATATTACCGGGCTGCATTCCGATAAAACAGAAGAAAGCCGTAACAGAGGCGCAGAGACCTACGACGCCATTGTTCTCGTTGATATAAAGGAATAAAACCTTGAATATGCAGACCGCCGCGATAAGCAAAGTGTAGACCAGAGAATAATAGACCAAAGCACTGTTCTCGAAAGCGGTCTTGCGGATAGCTCCATAGGCCAGCAGGATGATTCCGACCGCCAGTGGAATAGACCAGTCAAGATTCCAGAATTTTGAGATCTTGTTCAGGTTGGATTTAAGGAAGAGAGATGAGACAAAGAGATAGGACAGGAAGCCCAATACCACCATCAGATAAAATCTGATCGTGACGCGCGCAATGGAATCGACGGAGAGAAAGCCCGTATCGATCATGGTGAAGAGCAGGAAGATGATCTGTATCGCCAGGAAGCTGAGAAATTGTCTTCTTCCGCTGGAACTTCTGATCAGCACGAAGCCTGCGATAAAAGACAGGAGAATTGCAAGTATCTCGATTATTATCCACAGAAGAGAAGTGAAGATCATCCTGTTATCCGCATTGGAGGTGCTCATGGACGGTGAGACGGTCATGCCGGGGCAGTAAATGTCAGAACTCGATTTGACTGCTATTATCAGTTCGATAGTGCGGTTGTTATCGGCAGTCAATGTTATTCCCCGGTTGCCGCAGGTAATATCGATACCCGGTTCCTGGTCGTCAATGCCGACGCTTCCCATATCCACTCCGTTGCAGAAGATCTCGGCCTTGCCGTTTATATCCGACAGATTCAGCCTGATGGTATCGATCCCAAGAGGCAAGATGAATCGAGCCAGATAGGCTGCACTGATCTTTGTCTCGCCCCCCTCAGGGTAGAGTCTGTATGCCACGGGATCGACGGTATTGACCCAGGAGGAATTATCTCCCGTGTCGTTCCAGCCGTCTTCCGGCGATATGGATACTGATCGTATGTAGGGCCTCGTCCTGTAATCGCTATACCTGAAGGCTCCGTAATTTATAGAGTCGGCATTTACATTGGGGACAAGGATCCAGTTATCTCCGATAAAGAGGTCACCATCCTCGAGGTTATCTTTGGTTATGATAAAGGAATCAGTCGACTTATCGAAAAGAAGATCCGTGCTGTTTCTGGTGTTGTAAGAAGAATTAATCTGGCGTATAAAAAGAAGCGACACAACGAACACCATTACGATGAGCAGTTGCTGTAGCAGGGATTCTTTTTGTAGGTCGATTGGTTTACTTATTTTCTGTCTCATATATATAAAATAACAGCCCCTCAGACAAAAAGCTAAGGGGCCGGGAAACTTTTTCCACTTTATACAATAATATCAGATGTCTTCGCGTGCATTTATGCTGTTCTTCACAGGCGGGTAAGCGAAGGAATATCCGATACCCCATTCTGTCTTAACAAAAGTGATCTCCGGTGCGATCTTCTCCATCTTCTTACGCAGGTAAGAGATGTTTACCATTACCAGATGGTTATCGCAAGGACTGTCATCGCCCCAAACATGACTGTAGATCCTTCCGAAGGGAACAATAACATTAGGTGTCTCTGCCAGAAGTCTCAAGATATCAAACTCTCTGTTGGTCAGATGAACGGGAGTATCCTTAAGGGTTACTTCACGTGTCTTGATGTTGATCTTAAGAGGAGCAAATTCCATAAGGAAGCCTTCGCTCTTCATATTACGTCTGATGTGAGCGTTGATCCTCAATGCCAGCTCAGGCAGGGAATAGGGCTTGGTGATATAGTCATCGGCGCCGGACTGGAAACCGGTGATCTTGTCTTCTGCCTGCTCCCTTGCCGTAAGGAAGATAATGGGTGCTCCGGAATAAACGGCGATCTTGGGAGGAAGTTCAAAAGCACTGCCGTCAGGGAGCATAACGTCCAAAACGATACAGTCAAAATTGTGCAACTGGACCTTCTCCATCGTCTGTGCAATCGAGGTTGCAGTAACTACCTCGTAACCCTCACTCTCAAGAAAAGCGCGATTGATCTCGAGAATATCGGTATCATCGTCTACAAGTAAAATCTTATGCTGAGCCATAGATGAGGTGCCTCCTTTAGCAGTTTATATTTTTTTGATATTATATCTATATTATAAATTGACTTTCGAAATTAACAACCTTTTTCACAGAAAATTTATAAAAAGTTGTGATATTTCATCTGCGGGATTATCATCGAAAAAACGGTCAGCTTTTCGAGCTTGCCGCGAAGAAAGGGAAGACATGCGTTATCTTGATTCCAACAGCTACTACAGGCAAAGATTCGGCCATCGTATGTATAAGGCGGCCCTGAGCCTTGATGTGACCTGTCCCAACCGTGACGGCAGCTGCGGCAGCGAAGGCTGCGCTTTCTGTTCAGCAGGAGGTTCCGGAGAATTTGCTTCTCCTGCGGATCTTACGATCAGTGAGAGCCTTGATATGGCAATCGGCAAACTCTCTGCCAAGACAGGATCTGATACGGGCTTTATTGCTTATTTCCAGAGCTTTACCTCTACCTACTGTGAGCCCGACTACCTGAGAAGGGCTCTGCTCGAGGCATCTGCCCATGAGAAGGTTGAAGCGATAGCAGTCGGCACAAGACCTGACTGCCTGCCCGATGAGATCCTGGATGTCTTAAGTGACGTGAATAGGATCCTCCCGGTATTTGTGGAGTTGGGACTTCAGACATCAAACGACAAGACAGCCGAGTGGTTCGGAAGAGGCTATCGGACGGGAGTTTTCGATGAAGCGGTAAATAAACTGAAAGAAAGAGGCCTCAATACTACCGCTCATGTCATTTTCTATCTTAAGGGAGAGACAAGAGAAGATATGCTCGGATCAGTCAGGCATGTTGTGGAAAGCGGCTGTGACGGGATTAAGATCACATGTCTTTATATACTCAAGGGAACTCGTGTGGCGGATGAATGGCAAAGAGGGGAGCTTGCTCTTCCGACCATGGAGGAGTATTTTGATACTATTGAGAGGGCACTCGAGATAATACCTCGGGATATGGTGGTTCACAGGATAACCGGTGACGGTCCCAAGAGCCTGTTGCTGGCACCCATGTGGACAGCCGATAAACGCGCAGTAGTCAATTATATCAACCGCAGATTCGGATGAGAGGGCTGATCGGATGAAAGAATATATGAACAGTTACATAAACGAGGTGACAGACTTCATGAACTCCCGGATGGAGGCTGCTGATGCCGACACTGTCTCGACCCTTCTCCGTGAATTCGAGACAAAGATATCCTACTTTCAGCATGAGCGTCTGATTCACCTTATCGTGACTGTACTTTTCGCCCTCATGGAGATCGCTTCGATCTATGTGGCCGCAGTTACGCTAAATCTTGTGTCTGAGATATTAAGTATTATGTTCCTGATCCTGCTCGTACCATATGTTCTGCATTACTATTTTCTCGAAAACAGTGTGCAGCACATGTATCATATGCGTGATGACATCAGGAAGGCTCTTGCGAGGAAGCAGCCTGATAAGGTTTAAGGTCGAATTCGCGCAAAGCGGCATAGGCCAACTCTCCGACATATGAGGAATATGCACAGTACTCGTCATAATCAACTACATCTGTCGTAAAGAATATCTCTACAGGGATGCCGAAGCCGTTCTTGCTGTCGGCTGTTCTGACCTGAAGCGGGAATTCCGTCTTGGCATGTTCGGAGGCCATGATCTTCTTTGCCAGAGCTTGTCTATATAGCGTGAGATTGGTTGTTGTCCCGTCTTCTTCCGTTTTGATGCTCTTTCCGTCAACATAGATGACACGGCTTATCTGCCTTTTACCCTCATCGATGGTCTCGTGATAGTTTACAAAAGCATTGGACACGAAAGCATAGGCGGGAACATTATAAGTAGTATTATTGAAGGCCGTGACCTTGACCGAGATGAGCGAGATATCCGCCACGGATCCTTCTACATCCATAGAAGGGATCTTGATCCAGTCGCCGATCTGAAGCAGCCCCTCGGAAGTGATCTGGACACCGGCTACAAAGCCCAAAAGAGCGTCTTTGAATACGATTGTTAGTATGGCTGTGAAGGCACCGATTCCGGATACGAGCACTACAGGGTTCTGATTGATCAGAACAGCAATAAAGATCATGCTCAGGACCAGGAAGATGATTATCTTTACAACCTGCAGGGGACCCTTGATCGGACGTGATTTTGAGATCTCCTTGCTGCTATAGAAATCGATAATGATATCAACGATTGTATTTATGATGGACATAAGGATCAGGATCATTGACAGAACGCTGACCTTGACCAGGAGCAGCTCGATCTTCGGCATCCTGAAAGTGAATGCTATTACGAAGAAGAAGAAAAGCATTGCCCCGCATTTGTTTGCCAGCTTACGAGTGATGGCATATCCGGCTATGTTTCTTATGGCTTCAATATGTGATCTTTTGTGGATGGCACTTAATATGATCAGTATCACGGTATATGAAATAAGAGTAATAACCGTGATGATGGCAAAATTGATCAGAATTGTCAAAAGACTTCCAAGTACGCCTGTACCGGCGATGTCAGCAATCCAGGAATCCAATTTGTCGTACATGAATCTATCCTCCGTAAAGCAAAAGCTATAGGGATTATAACAGGAAACAAGCTGTGATTGGAATAGATTGTGCTGTTGCACAACATATTAATTATAACACGCGGGCGTTTTTGTGCTAATACAACAGAATGCACAATTCCTCGAAAGTTTTTTGGTATTTAAACGAGATTGTTACAATTACGGGTCCATTGTATTATTAAAGTAGCTCCAGGGAATACGAAGACAGATTCTTCGGACACGGAGGCCGCCTGAATCAGATGAGCGGAGCGCAGGGTAGAACTGAAGATCCCCGGATCGGAGGCGAAGCCGAAGAGACGAACCGAAGCCGGCAGAGATGCTTGAGCCAGAGGGGAGACGAAGCAGAGGCTTAGAAGAGGAAGGAGATACGAGCACAGCGATTGACGGAGTGGGTTTCCACTTACAAGTCGCAGGTTGTAACAGAATAGTTGATTCGGATTTCCGATTCGCGTGCCTGTGAGATGTCACAGCCGAGAGATAGGTGCCGAGGCTCGACGGATGTTACATCGGTTCGTGCAAACCGAGTAGCCGGTGTGGTTCACGCCAGAGGTTACAACAAGAGCAGACGATTTGATGTAGTGTATGCTGGATTGAAGATTTGACTGAAGCTCTTAGACCTACGGTGAACGTAAAGCAAGAGATTAAAAGCGGTGAATGGGAGACATGAGTTGCACGGTGTGAGATTTGAGTCGCAGCAGTCAATGGTTCGTTGCGATATCAAGAAAGGCTCGTGGAGTTGGCAAAGGGCGACGTACAGTTCGAGGATGTGCTGCTCGAGAGGGCAGACGGAGATTGGGTTCGCTGGAGCTTTCAAATACAAAGAGCTATCCTGACCGGGTAGCTCTTTTTGTATGCTTTGAATCTCGGGAGAAGACAGCTCACCGGAGCTTGCGGCCTTAAGGCTGCGAGATCCTTTTCGACATCGGGAAATTACTGCTTCTTCATAAGCTCGGCGATATAGGGGAGGTTACGGCCTTTCTCCCTGATGTCCAGACCATACCCCAAAAGCCAACTGTCATTGATCTCGAAGCCGTAGTATTTGACCGGGATCGTCATAAGCAGACGATCAGGATTTAAGAGCATAGTGGCAAGTGTAATGTCACGAGGCTTCTTGGACTCGAGATTTGAGATGAGATAGGCAGTGGTTAGCCCGGTGCGGATTACATCTTCTACGATCAGTACATGCTTATCGGTAATATCGATATCGATATCTTTGGTGATGCGAACAACGCCTGTCTTGGATGTTGTATCCGGGATGTTGCCGAAGCCCATCATGTCCACCTGGATCGGAAGATCGATCGCCCTTGTGAGATCGGAGAAAAAATACAGAGAGCCCTTGATGACGCCGACTACGATAAGCTCTTCACCCTTGTAGTCCTCCGTGATCCTTGCACCGAGCTCTTTTACTCTTGCTGCGATAGTGTCTGCATCATAGACAATACGTTTGATCTCGATACTGTCATTAAGTACCTTAGACATATATTCCTCCTGATTTTAGCCGCTTCAGCCGAACCTGCTGAGCCTGTCGACCAGCTCCTGGAAATCCTTCTTATATACGATCCTGATATTGGTACCGGGATAAAGCTCCCTAACCATACGCATTTTCTTGTTCTTCTTTGTTACATATTTCTGATCCATTGTCGTAAGCTCGAGATAAAGATCGAACTTGGGCAGATAGAAATCAGGGGAGAAAGCCATCTTTATATTGCCCTCCGCATCCCACTCGATAGGAAAGGTCTTGGGTTCATAAAGCCACTCGATGCCATACATATCAAGTATATGCGCGAACTCCTCTTCGGTTGGATTCTTGAAGACAGGTAATTCCGACTGATGATCGATCACATTGCTGCCTGAGGTCTCCTCCGTGATCTTGAGCCTGAGCTTGTGTTTATCAACCATCGCCAGCACTGCTGCGGCACATTCTTCAACAGACATCTTATCCGTGTTTAAGGATAAGTCATAGAGATCAGGAGAATTAAGATCCTTTTCGAAAAGCGTACTTACAAACCTTTTGTGCTTACGGTCGCCGATGGCAATGATAGAAGATGCTTCCTCAGTGCTGATATTAAAACGGCGGGCGATCCTGACCTTGCGCGTCTCCTCGCCGGCATAGATCCTGATGTTTACGGAGTTCGGGTTTGGGCCGAATAATACGCAGCCTCCGAGCCCCAAGAT
The DNA here is from genome assembly GCA_946537885.1 of uncultured Clostridia bacterium. Taxonomy (GTDB): domain Bacteria; phylum Bacillota; class Clostridia; order Saccharofermentanales; family Saccharofermentanaceae; genus Saccharofermentans. Next base: position 154,441 of record CAMNGC010000003.1, on the reverse strand, counting down.
GATAAGATCATTATCACCTGCCGCCTCTGCTTCCGCTCTGATTTTGGTTATCAGCTGATCGCGGTAGGTCTTGTCGGAATCCGGCATATTATTGAGGAAAAACTTGGCGCTCTCGTTAAGTCTCTCCAGAGAGCCGTCAGACAGATCGCCGAAATAATTATTAAGAGCATAATCGCGCGAGATTACCCTGCAACCGAGCTTTTCCGACAGGTAATCTGCCAACTCGTCGCCAAGACTTCCGCTTTGTCTTGAAATGGTTATAAGGGCCATTCGCGCCTCCGGATCGTGTGGTTTTCTACTATTAGTATTATACAATTAAAGTTGCTTTTATTTCTCGAAAATGATTTTAATTATATTTCAGTATTGTTAGAATAAATGTATGAGTGCACTGGTTATATATTTCTCGCAGACCGGTCACACAGAGAAGGCTGCCGGAATCATTTGTGAAAGAGCCGGGATACAGAGATTCAGGATCTACCCCAAAACCCCGTATCCCACAAGATATGATGCGCTTGAAGCAAGAGCGCTTAAAGAAGTGGGTGATCGCCTTTTGCCTCTGCTTGGCAACAATGAGATAGACGCGAGAAGATTTGCTTATATCTTCCTTGGCTTTCCCATTTGGTATGGGATGCCGGCAGCTCCCGTTATGACATTTCTTAACAGATTTGACTGGAAGGGAAGAACGGTTTTTCCCTTCATAACTTTTGGCGGCCTATATGGGCGAGCTTTTGCCGAGATGGAAAAGATTCTTAGAACAGGGGGTGCAGCTGTAAAAGATGAGTTGCTGCTTCGTTTCCCCTATAGAAAGGACTTGAATGATGAAGAAGAGGCGAGAATACAGTTAATGATCGTTCAGTGGATCGAAGGGATTAAAAGACGATATGGGACGAATATACGGAAGTAGTGTTTGACCTCGGCATTCTAGAGTGTGATAATCAGGATATAGTATGGGGGGGAAAATAATATGATTTGCAACAGATGTGGACAGATCAACAGTAACGGAAGTTCTTTCTGTGTTAGCTGCGGTGTTCCGCTGACAGAGAGTACGACAGTAAACAGTCAGACGCCGGTCGCGGGTGCGAATATACTGCAGGGGAGCAGCCAGGCGCCTGCAGGCGGTCAGATCGCCGGTGCGGATGTGCGTCCGGGAAACAGTCAGGAACCTGCAAACTACAGACTTACTACGGATACCCGTAATACGACTCTCGGCCCCGACCTGATCAAGCCGACATCGGGTAAGTTCTCCTATATCGTTGATCCCGACGAGAGGATCATATACATGCTCTCGAACGATCAGGCGATGAACCTTATGTCGAGCGAGGGATTCGTAGACGAGGCTGCTGTTATAACCAACAAGAGGCTTTACTATAACAAGTCTGTCGGACTCATCAATAAACGTAATGTCGAGACCACTATCGATCTGGAGGATATCACGGCAACTACACTTATATCCAGGAATCTGTACGGATATCTGATCCTGGCGGCATTGGTGTTCCTCGGTGGTCTTATACCTTACATTGCTGCGGGAGATAATATCAGATCGATAGTAGGTCTCGTATTCGGTATAGTCATGAGCATCCTGTGTATCGTATCATTCTTCCTTACGAGGATCCGTTATTTCCGTATCCATTATGCCAGCAGCACGATATCGTTCAGCCTTAAGAAATACAGTATGGCGACTATACGGACTTTCCAGAGGCAGATCTACTATTCCAAGGAACTCCTTAAGAATGGCAAATGATATCAGGAACTGATATGAGAAAAACAAAGCCCCGTGACCTCATGATCACGGGGCTTTTATCTGGAGCCGCTTGCGAGACTCGAACTCGCGACCTGCTGATTACAAATCAGCTGCTCTACCAACTGAGCTAAGGCGGCGTCTCACGCTGAATGATTATATTATGTTGAAGCCTTCTTGTCAACATCAAATCTCTTGATTATCGAAAGTATTTTACGATATAATTTTGCGGTAAAAGATAGCCGATGGAGGGCGGATTGATGACAGCTGATGAAGTGAAGGTCTTTTTCGCGAATGACCATTTTGCAAATGATTGTGCAGGTATTGAGATACTGGAAGTTGCTGAAAATTATGCTAAGACCAAGCTGCTAGTGGAAGATAAGCATAAGAATGCCAATAATGTGGTAATGGGCGGATGTATATATACTCTTGCGGATTATACTTTCGCTTTGGCTGCGAACTGCGGAGATCAGAGATCAATGACCTTGAGCTCTCACATTACATTTAACAGTCCGGCCAACGGAGAGGTTCTCTATGCGGAGACGGAAGTTGTCAAGAACGGACGCACGATCTGTAATTATCTGGTTCATATCAGTGACGAGAAGCAGAGGGTTGTCGCGACTGTGGATCTGATTGGTTTCAGAGGATAATAGCATCCTGTTCATTTTTTCGATATTGTAAATAGGTTGTTCATACCATTTAATTAATAGAATAACAAAGAAGTATCAAATATTTGTCGCGAAAAATTTTTCGCGTGTAAATATTTGCTATTTTTACCGTTCTTTGTATATAATGATTAGGATAAAGGCGGTGAGAATATGGAAAACAATATGAGCACACAGTTTAAGCGCGGAACACTGGACATGATCCTTTTATCCCTTATCGAGAATCATGGTTGTAACTATGGTTATGTCCTTCTCGATGCATTGGCTAAGAAGGGTGATGAATTCTTCAGTAATCCCAAGCCCGGAACAGTGTACCCGGTATTGTACAGACTTCAGAAGGAAGGCTATGTTGAGATCACGGGAACTGACAGAGACGGCGGCCCCTCTCGTAAGCTGTATACAGTAACTGATGAGGGACGTAAGAAACTTAAGAGTGATATCGACAATTGGAAACATTACAACAAGGTTGTAGAAGGCTTCATCTCCAAGAAGAAGTAATCTGTACAAGATTCTGAAATCCTATCAGAAATTGGCAGGGCTGTCACAAAAGCGATCACATCGCTTCTGAGGCAGCCCTGTTAGTATGCAACAAAAAGGGGTCTCGCTATTTTCGGAGACCCCTAACTTTTAATTACTGAATTATCCTTCGAATGGTTACGATCGGGTGCATATCTATACTTCCGTATATTACGCCCCATCTTACACCGGCTGCATGGATTACCTGACCGCCTCCGACATAGATGCCTACATGATGGCAGTATCCGCTGCCGTTTGACCAACAAACTACATCTCCCGGCTGGACATCGTTACGGGATACTTCCACTCCGCAGCTGCAAAGGTCAACCGAGTAATGTGGAAGAGGTATTCCGAGAAGGCCGTATGCGTAGCAGACCAAACCTGAGCAGTCGACTGCATCAGCGGAACAAGCTCCCCAGACATAAGGTTTACCCAACATGGATTCGCAAATGCTGACGATACTCTCACCGTTACAACCTGTGATGGTCGGTAGTGACGATGTGTTGCCGGTGGTTCCTGTATAGGAACCGCCACCGCCGCCACTGCTGTTTCCGCCACCGCCGGAGTTGTTGTTACGAGGGACCGGAGTGGGAGTAAATGTAGGTGTGGGAGGTGGTGTCTCTGTGGTATATGATTTGTAGACATAGCCCTGAAGACCGCTGTCTGTAGTTACGTGATACCATTTATCCGCAGTGCTGTCACAGATAAGATGCTGCTCGTCATAGAGAGTCGCAACAACTTCGCTTTGTGTGGATGCGCTTGCGCGAAGAGTGAGACTGTCGGTGTCTACCCAGACATGTCTGTATATATCCGTCCATACCATCTCGAAAGAAAGCGTGCTTGTCAGAACAAATCCCTCAAGGCCTTCATCAGTGCGGATCTTCGACCATGTGTCTCCGATAGCAATACGCGTAACCTCCTCGCCGTAATCCAGCGTGGAAAGTGTTGTGGAATCCATGACAGGTGTTTCCTTGAGGATAGAGCTGGAGGCTTTGATGTAGTAAGTTGTCTCGTCCGGAGCAAAATACTGGGGGTCAAGAAGTTCGATCGGAAGCTCAGCCTCATCGTAGTCTTGATAGACCATATAAGCTGCAATATCGTTATAGGACTCAGTGGATTCCTCAACTGCAGAAGGCTCATATCCGTCAAGATATGTAGCTGATACCGTGCCTCCGTTGCTGATATCAATATTCTCGAAGCCGTCGAGAGGTGTAATCTGAACAGACTCCTCTTCGGGCTTTTTTTCCTGACTCTCGGGGAAAGTCGCGGCATATGCCTTCCTGACTGTCAGCCGGGCGCTGCTTCTATCCTGTGTTCCCACAGGCAGGCAAACGATCGGTGCGGCCACCGAGATACAGGTTATAATGGCAACAATGTACCTTTTTGTGTTCTTGTTTCTTTTCATAATAATACCTATCGCAATTATAACATCCGTCAGTCAATTCTTTGTTTCATTCGCGTTACTGTTATGATTCTATATCAAAGGCTTGAGATAAATGCGGTAATAATGAGGTCATTTCGATATGCTTTATTTTACTTGCGCAAAATGATATGATTTACACATATTTGGAGAGGCGATATGACCGGTATACAGAGTGAGATTAAAAGGGGAGCAAAGGCCATCTATGATCGCAGGAAGATTATAGTTGTGGCGTGGCTGTTGTCTGTAGCTTTTTACTCATTTATGACGGTCCTGAGGATCACCAATACCAAGGACGGACTTTGGAGCGGAGAATACTACAATACGGGTGATTCGGGAATCGCTGAGGGCAGGTGGCTCTGGCCCCTGATCGAGAAGCTTCGTTTCTCTAATTCCATAGAACCCATTACATCTTGTATTTGCCTGCTGTTTATCATTATCGGACTTATCATGATCACGGATATTTTGGAAGCCCGTCATAAGATGGTCGAATATGTTTTCATGGCGACGGTCCTGGTAAGTCCTGTTGTGTGTACTTATCTGTCTTATAGATTTAACGCGACAGTTTTCGGGCTGAGTTTTCTTCTTGCCGTACTGACAGTTTTTGTCCTTGTAAAATATAACTACAGCTTGTTTTCGATAATGGCATCCGTTGTGATAATGGTGTTGGATCTGGCAGTATATCAGGCTCAAATGGCAATAATCATGCTTCTTATGGTAGTTATCCTCATCAAGGAGTTGTGTGTCGGCTCGAAGCTGAAAACCGTTCTTCGCAAGTTTGCTATCGACGCAACTGTTGTAATTGTCAGTTTTATTCTCTATAAGATGCTCTGGAATATCAGCTGTTCGCTAAATAATATTCAGGTCACGGCCTACAGAGGCGCTGATAATATGACAATAGCCGATATGATCATTAACCTTCCGGGCAGAATAGCAGATTCCTACAAAGCGTTTATCACATACTACTATGATCACGATGCTCTGATACGTCATAACATGCTTCAAGATTCTCCCCTAATGATATTGATCTCTTTAGCAGTGCTTGCGGTCATCATCTTTACCGCAGTAGATCAATTTAAGGCTTCAGTCAGCCGCGGGTTTGCTTATCTCTTTTTCTGGCTGATCATTCCGCTGACGCTTACGGTGTACTTCCTGGTGGCTTCTAATGCTCTTGTGGAATTGCAGCTCAGTATGACGCAGACTTTATTGTTCCCCCTGATCCTTATCCTTGCGGATTCGGTAAAACTTCAAGACTGTTTTAAGCAGAGAACGGAGTGGATCGTCGGCGTACTTGCTGTGTTGATCTTTGTGTTGGGCTATGGCGCCGCTTATATGACCAGTGTTGATATCTATTCGGCTTACGAAGGTAGGAAGACCAGTGACGCGCTTATGACTGATGTCAGAACAGAGTTGTTGGAGCAGGGCTTATACGGCAGAAACTATAAATATATTTTCCTGGGAGCGCCTTGTGGTAACCATGAGTTTGTCGTTCACCATAAATGGCTCGATGCCAATCGTATAATGCGATTCGGATATTTTTTCCCTGGGGGCGACAATATGAAGCTCTCCTATAACGGGCTTTTCGAATATGAGGGAACTTTTATAAGATTCTCTGATGCAGATAAGTATGATGAGCTTGTCGAAAATGGGATTGCAGACAGCATGCCCTTGTTCCCGGATGAGGGAAGCATAAGGCAGATCGACGGGTATGTTGTCGTAAAGATTTCCAATATTTATTGATCAGGGTAGGGGTAATAATGCTATGGATTACCTCAGGTGTTAACCCGGCTTGGGTTAACTAGCCGGGTAAATCCTTTTCAAGCCAATAAAAGAGCAGCCTCCACTGGAAGCTGCCCTTTCTATCTTGCATATAGCTATTACTTGGCTACTACATTGCAGATCCTGCCCTTGACATAGATGAACTTGACTATGGAACGCCCCTTGAGTGCGTCCTCGAGGCGGGAATCGCCGCGGACGGCTGCTTCGACTGTTGCCTGGTCGGCATCTGCTGCCACGTTGATCTTGAAAGCGACTTTGCCGTTGAGCTGTACGGGGATCTCTACTGTGGAGAGTACCAGTGCAGACTCATCGAATTCGGGCCAGGCCTGATTAAAGACGGAGTATTCATTGCCGAGCTTCTCCCAACTCTCTTCGGCAAAGTGAGGCGCAAAAGGTGAGAGGAGCAGCAGGAGCTTCTCTACAACATAGCGGAGGAAGCCGGGATTGATCTTGCCGGACTGTTGATACTTGCCGATGGCGTTCAAAAGTTCCATCATACGGGCGATGGAAGTGTTGAACTGGAAGCGGTCGATGTCGGTCGTCGCACTCTTGATCGTGTAGTTCAGAGAGTAGTTCAGATCGGCCTCAGCGTCTCCTGCCTTGCTGTCGGAAGCGGCGCCTGATGCTGCTACTTCTTCTACGAGACGCTCTACACGGCGGATAAACTTAACGATAGCCTGAAGTCCCTTGTCGTCCCAAGGACCGCCCTCAGTATATGCGAATCCGAAAGCGAGATATGTTCTGAATACATCAGAGCCGTACTTGCTTACATATTCGTCCGGTGCCACGGTGTTACCCTTGCTCTTGCTCATCCTGTTACCGTCGGGACCGAGGATGATGCCCTGGTGAACGAGGCTTGTGAAGGGTTCGTCAAAGTCCAGAAGACCCATGTCGCGCATTGCCTTGCAGATAAATCTGGAATACAGGAGGTGCATTGCAGCATGCTCGGGACCGCCGACATACTTGTCGACAGGGCACATCTTGTTGATGAGATCCTTATCGAAAATCTTTTCGGAATTCTTATTATCAGGATATCTCAGCTCATACCAGGAAGAGTCAACGAAAGTATCCATCGTGTCAGGATCCCTCTTTGCCTGGCCGCCGCACTTGGGGCAGGTGCAGTTGATGAAGGATTCGCACTTGGCAAGAGGGCTCTCGCCGTCGGGTGTGAATTCGACATCGTAGGGGAGGAGAACAGGAAGATCCTTCTCAGGAACGGGTACGACGCCGCACTTCTCGCAGTGGATCATCGGAATGGGTGTGCCCCAGTAACGCTGTCTGGAGATGAGCCAGTCACGAAGTCTGTAGTTGACCTTCTTCTCACCCATGCCGATGGAGTTGAGCTTGGCGACGATAGCATCGATGGCTTCGTGCATCTCGAGTCCGTCGAACTCGCCGGAGTTGGTGAGATAACCCTTTTTCTCACAGTAGGGCAGCTCGTCGTCAACGCCCTTCTCTGACTGAACGACGCGGATGATATCGAGACCGTATTTCTTGGCGAACTCGAAGTCACGGGCGTCGTGTGAAGGTACTGCCATTACGACACCGGTGCCGTAAGCTGCGATTACATAATCAGCTGCCCAGATAGGCACTTTACGGCCGTTCAGGGGGTGGATGGCGTAAGCGCCCGTAAATACACCGGTCTTCTCGCGTGTAGTGGACATACGATCTATATCGGTGACTTTGGATGTCTTGAGCTTATAGTCTTCGACTGCGGCTCTGCATTCGTCTGTCGTGAGCTTATCGCAGATGTCGGATTCTGGTGCGACTACGACATAAGTTACGCCCATAAAAGTATCGGCTCTTGTTGTGAAGACTTCGAGCTTGACGGGCTCGCCGTTCTCGTCCATAAGCTGCTTGCCGTCTTTCTCGACGTAGAGTGCAACCTGTGAGCCTTCGGATCTGCCGATCCAGTTGGTCTGGATCTTCTTTGTCTTCTCGGGCCAGTCGAGGTCGGGGAGGCAGTCTAAGAGTTCCTGAGCGTAATCAGTGATCTTGAAGAACCACTGCGTCATGTGCTTGTGGATGACTTCGGATCCGCATCTCTCGCACTCACCGTCGATTACCTGCTCGTTGGCAAGGACTGTCTGACACTTGGGGCACCAGTTGACGGGTGCGTTCTTACGGTATGCGAGACCTTTCTCATAGAGCTTGATGAAGAGCCACTGATTCCACTTGTAATAATCGGGCATGCAGGTCGCGAGCTCGTAATCCCAATCGAAAGTCGCGCCCATTTCCTTGAGCTGCTTCTCCATCGTGGCGATATTCTTCAGAGTGGAATCCTGGGGGTGGATACCCGTCTTGATCGCATAGTTCTCTGCAGGCAGTCCGAAAGCATCGAAGCCCATCGGATGGAAAACATTATAACCCTGCATTCTTTTCATTCTTGACCATGAATCGGTCAGGGAATAGTTATACCAATGACCGAGGTGAAGGTTGGCGCCGGACGGGTAGGAGAACATCTCCAGACAGTATAGTTTCTTGCCTTCTTTGTCAGGATCGAACTTGTAAAGTCCAGTTTCTTCCCATTTCTTTTGCCATTTACGGTCAGTTTCAACTGAATAAGACATAGTTGTTCACCTCTTAATAATAATAAACTCGATTATTTTATCACTTATTCTAACTATTGAAAACAGTCAGCCGGCCGCTTTCGCATATCGAAAAAGCACTCCAACCGACCTGCCTTCATGGTATAATAAGACATCAATTTCTCACAGGAGGACATTTGCTATATGGAATATCGCATAGAACACGACTCGCTTGGCGAGATGAAGGTGCCTGCAGACAAGTATTGGGCAGCCCAGACTGAGAGAAGTCATGAGAATTTCCCCATCGGCGTAGGCATCGAGACAATGCCCGGCGAGATCATAAATGCTTTCGGTATATTGAAGAAGGCTGCAGCAATTGCCAATAACGGACTTAAGCCCGAGAAGATGACGGACGAGAAGCTTGCGGCTATATCACAGGCTTGCGATGAGGTTATCTCCGGATCGCTGAATGACCATTTCCCGCTTGTTGTATGGCAGACAGGTTCCGGTACACAGTCCAACATGAATACCAACGAGGTAATCGCTAATCGTGCCAATGAGATCGCAGGCAAGAAGCTCTGCCATCCGAATGACGACATTAATATGAGCCAGTCCTCCAATGATACATTCCCTACGGCTATGCATATATCTGCCGTTATTGCTCTTGAGGATAAGCTCATCCCCGCAGCTGAGAAGCTCATCGCTACATTTAAGAAGCTTGAGGCGGAGAACGAGGGTATTGTTAAGAGCGGACGCACACATCTTCAGGATGCCGTGCCGATAAGCTTCTCCCAGGAGATTTCCGGTTGGAGATCATCTCTTGAGAGAGATATCGAGCTCATTAAGCTTGCGGCCGAGCCTCTTAAGGAGCTTGCGCTTGGCGGTACTGCCGTAGGTACAGGACTTAACGCCCCTAAGGGATTTGATACGAGTGTTGCCGAGCAGATCAGCAAACTCACCGGAAAGAAATTTATTACTGCAGCCAACAAATTCCACGCACTTACAAGTAAGGACGAGATCGTTTTTGCTCATGGTGCGATAAAGGCTATGGCAGCTGATATGATGAAGATCGCGAATGATGTAAGATGGCTCGCAAGCGGTCCCCGTGACGGTTTGGGTGAGATTACCATCCCTGCTAACGAGCCTGGTTCATCCATCATGCCCGGCAAGGTTAACCCGACTCAGTGCGAGGCTGTTACCATGGTAGCAGTTCAGGTCATGGGTAACGACGTAGCAGTCGGAATGGCAGCATCTCAGGGTAATTTCGAGCTGAATGTATTCATGCCCGTAGCAGCTTACAACTTCCTGCAGTCTGCCAGACTCTTGGCCGAGTCCATTGAGTCCTTCAACGACAGATGTGCTGTCGGTATCAAGGCTGACAAGGAGAAGATGCACCACTATCTGCATAATTCGCTCATGCTCGTTACCGCGCTCAATCCTTACATCGGATATGAGAATGCAGCTAAGACGAGTCACCTCGCATATGAAGAGAATATCTCCCTTAAAGAGGCATGCGTTAAGCTCGGTTTCCTGACAGCCGAGAAGTTCGATGAGGTCTTCCATCCGGAAGAGATGATCAACCAGAAATAAGTTGATCCTTGATCCATAGTAATTATAGGGGTTGTCTCAAAATGATCGAGGCAACCCCTTATCTATGTTTTTATAATTGTTTTTGGGGACTGATAAATTGAGCCGGAACTTAAGAGTTTGTTTAAGGTTCTGCTTAAAAATTGTTCCCGGATTACCTCAGGTGTTAACCCAGCTTGGGTTAACCACGATATTATTTGCAAAAATCAGACCATCGCAAATATAAGCTTGGATCTTTACAGTTACTTCATCAGCTTAACATTATTGAGATCTCTGTATTTCTTGGGCGTCATTCCGCAATATTTCTTAAAAGCGGTCGAGAGTGCGCTCTGAGAGGAGTAGCCCAACGAGGTCGAGATATCGAGGATACTGTAATCGGAATGTGCCAGCATATTCTGTGCGGTCTTGATCTTGGCCTCGTTGATAAAGTCGATGACACGTTTCCCGGTCTCGCTCGAAAAACGTCGGGAAAGGTAATCCTTGCTTATTCCGATCTTATCAGCGATCCATGTAACCGTAATGGGACTGTTAAGGTTGTCATAGATAAGATCCATGGCTTTCCTTACATGGAAACTTAAAGTGCTCTTGTTATTAAGTTCGCGCATTCTTGTTGCGTAGTCTATCTGCATCTCGGCGATCAGGTCCATCACTTCCTCGACCGATTTGGCTTCGTCCGCTCGATTTATGTAGATATCGCTTAGGGTGTAGGCCGTATTCATATCCATACCGCCGTCGATGCACAGTCTGCTTATGACTGCTGCTGATGAAACAAGGTGATAGATCATATTCCTGAGGGGATTTGATGAGAGCTTGCCGCGACCGTCATTGAAAGTCTTACGCGCGATCTTGAAGCGATCACGCACCCCGTCCACATCGCCGTTCTTGATTTTATTATATTGGCGGAATTCAGCATGATAATCGGCTCTTATGAAGCCTTCTTCTCTTTGTACATAGAGCCTGTAGTCAAGATTTTTACCTGTATCCATAGCAATACCCCAATTATGATCATCGAAAACAGCCTGACTATATATTTCATCTTAACACAGATAAAATTGTTTTTGTAACAGTTACCAACTGACGCGTTTACTAAACGAAACATCTTTGTAGTGTTGAATAGTGTAAATTGCGTTGTTTTTTGTTTGCGTTAATGTATAATTAAACTGTTTTCATAAGAATTATCGGTGTTTTCGGCGGTCTTAAGCCTTCCCGAAGTCACCTGTCAATATATAGAGGTATTATAAAATGGGTTTAGGAATGGAAATCGGTATCGATCTCGGTACCAGTAGTGTGCTTATCTATGTCCGCGGAAAAGGTGTTGTTCTTAAAGAACCTTCCGTTGTCGCAGTTAATAATAAAACAGGTAAAGTGCTTGCAGTAGGTGAGTCTGCAAGTCTTATGCTCGGTCGTACTCCGGGTGTCGTAGAGGCGATCAGACCTCTGCGTGAGGGTGTAATATCTGACTTCAGGGCTACTGAAGTTATGCTCAAGGCATTTATAGGAAGAGTCTGCAGCGGTATCAGGGCTACTTATTTTAAGCCGACTATCGTTGTGTGCGTTCCCTCTGTTATCACCCCGGTAGAGCAGCAGGCTGTCGAGAATGCCTGCCGTCATGCCGGTGCCAAGGATGTATTCCTGATCAGAGAACCTATTGCCGCTGCGATCGGTGCTGGTATAGATATTACCAAGGCATCCGGATCCATGGTCGTGGATATCGGCGGCGGTACTACGGATATTTCTGTAATCTCTCTTTGTGAACCTGTTGTTGATGCATCCCTTAAGGTTGCCGGTGACAAGTTCGATGAGGCTATCATTAAGCATGTTAGACGTAAGCATAATATCCTGATCGGTGATAAGACGGCAGAGATGCTCAAGATCCAGATCGGTTGTGCATACCCTCGTGATGAAGAGCTGACTTTGGATGTTAGGGGACGTAACCTGATCACAGGTCTGCCTGCTACTGTTACAGTATCATCTACCGAGATGCTTGAGGCTCTCGAGGAACCTGTATCATCCATTTTCGAAGCGGTGCATGTTGTGCTTGAGAAGACACCTCCGGAACTTATGGCCGATATCTCCCAAAGAGGTATCGTTATGACAGGCGGCGGAGCTCTCCTCTATGGTCTTGATCGAATGCTTGCTACAAAGATTGGTATCGATGTTTATATTGCGCAGGACCCCATCTCCTGTGTAGCGATCGGAACAGGCAAGGCCCTCGATATGATGGACAAGTTTGCAGCTCTCGGCGATCAGTAAGTGACATATGAGATATTTATAGACACTCGTCAATATAGACGGGTGTCTATTTTATGTCGAAAATCTCCTGAGCCTCGACAAGCGGGCTGCCGCAGGCAGTTCTGTCAGCTGAACTATTGCGTTTTTTGCTATTTATTATTGTTGACTATTTACTGCGTACATGATAATATTCTTTCGACTTGAGAAGGCTGACTGATCAGGTTTTATAGTTTCCCGATTCGAAGTAAAAGAGAACAGAATCCCAAGAACTGACTATGAGGTTTTTATGACTGAAGAACAAAAGATGCTGGCGTCAAAATCGCCGGATGACCTTAGGGTAATTGCGACTGCTTACGGTCTATTCAGTAGTGAGGAAGCAGCCGGCAAGAGCCGAGAGGAACTTTTCGCTGCAATAGCAGGTGTACCGATCGATCAGGTTCCTGATGCAGTTGATAAACATAAAACAAAGAGAACTAAGAAAGCCAAGGCTGAGGATGAGAAGGCGCCTGCTGAAGATCAGGTAAAGCCTGCCCCGAAGAAGCGGGGACGCCCGAAGAAGGTTCAGCCGGCGGAAGCCGAGGTTAAGGCAGAAACTGCTGAGGTTAAGGCAGAAGCTCCCGCAGAAGAGCCTGCACCTGCAGTAGAGACTGCTGCTGTTCAGGAGCCTTCTAAAGCTGAGGAGAAGAAGCCTGCCAAGAGAGGCAGAAAGCCCTCGAAGAGCAAGAAGGCTGAGGAGGCTGAAGCTCCTGCGAAGACTACAGCCGAGGAAGCCAAGACGGAGGCTGATGAACCGAAGGCGGAAGTCCCGGAGCAGGAAGAGACGAAGACTTCTGAAGAGGCTCCCAAAGCTAGCAGAGGACGTGGCCGTAAGAGAAGGGTCGCAGTCGAAGAGAAAGCTGATGAAGTTAAGCCCGAGGAGGCCCGGACAGAAGCAACAAATGAGGAGAATGCGGAGGCCGGTAAGGGACAGACACCGGCTGTGGCTACCGGGGTAAGATCCAAGAAGAGAAGGATCTCTTTCGGACCTTCACAGGAGACCAAACAGATCGCAATTGAAGAGACAGTTGAGACTCCCGTTGAGACACCTGCCGTACCCGAGATCCAGTATATGGAGATTGAGGGTGTGCTCTCGATCGGCGGACAGGATCGTAATGACTTCTGCGGTTTTGTACATCGCAATAACTATCTGCCGGGAGAAGAAGATGCTTATGTTCCCGGTCAGATGATCAAGAGAATGGGCCTTCGTAAAGGAGACTATATCAAGGGACTTGTAGCTCCGCCCCGCGGCAAGGACAAGTATGCACCGCTTCGTAAAGTTATTTCCGTAAACGGTGTTGAGATCCCTGAGGATTCCGATTTTGATGTTATTAGGAAAAGACCTAAGTTCGAACAGCTTACAGCAATTTATCCGGATAACAGACTTACTCTTGAGACCGGTTCTGAGGATCTCTCGTGCAGGATAATAGATCTTTTCTGTCCTATCGGTAAGGGACAGAGAGGTATGATCGTATCTCCGCCTAAGGCAGGTAAAACGATCCTGATGCAGAAGATCGCTAATGCAATCACTGCAAATAATCCGGATTGTAAGGTAATCGTACTCCTCATCGACGAGCGACCTGAGGAAGTTACTGATATGCAGCGTTCCATTAAGGGTGAGGTTGCATATTCCACTTTCGATAAGAGGCCGGAGAATCATGTAAGGATCACGGAGCTTGTCCTTGAGAGGGCGATGAGACTCGTTGAGCTTGGTCAGGACGTAGTGATCCTGCTCGACTCCATGACGAGACTGGCAAGAGCTTATAATCTTACTATCAATCCTACCGGAAGGACTTTGTCCGGTGGTCTAGATCCGGGATCGCTCTATGGCCCGAAGAGATTCTTCGGTGCTGCCCGTAATATCGAATTCGGCGGAAGTCTCACCATTATCGCGACGGCTCTTATTGAGACAGGATCGAGAATGGACGAGGTTATTTTCGAGGAGTTCAAGGGAACCGGTAATATGGAAGTTGTGCTCGACAGGAAGCTCGCAGACAGGCGTGTATATCCTGCAATCGCAGTCGATAAGTCAGGTACCAGAAGAGAGGATCTCCTGCTGACAGGTGAGGAGCTCGAATCCGTATGGCTCACTCGTAAGGCGATTGCCGAGGTGGACACTATCGCTGCGACCGAGGCGGTCATCAATTACATGAAGAGGACCCAGAGCAATGCATCTTTTGTATTGTCGGCAAAAAAATCCTTCTCTGTGAATTGACAAGCGAAAATAAATCGAGTAATATACCAAAGTTACTAATAAATCCGGTATGGCATACGTGCAAGAGGTACGCGCTATATCTTTGATTGAGAGGTGAAAGTTTATGAAGAGCGACATCCATCCTAAGACTTATGTTGCAACAGTCAGATGTGCTTGCGGTGCGACTTTCGAGACAATTTCCACGAAGGAAGAGCTTCGTGTTGATATTTGCTCCAAATGCCACCCTTTCTACACAGGCAAGCAGAAGCTGGTTGATACAGGCGGACGTGTAGATAAGTTCAATAAGAGAATGGGAAGAGCATAATTCCCGATTGATTATGCAGATTAAGAAGAGCTGTCTCGTAGGAGGCAGCTCTTTTTGTGGGGTGCACGGATGTGTGGTGCAACCTCTTTCCCATTCCCCGGGAAACGACAATGAAACGACAATAAAAACACCCTCATTCGTTGTCGTTTGTTTGTCGATTGGCTTTATAGATGTACTTTTTAGGGATTCGACAACAAAACGACAATGAAACTACCCTTTTCCATTGTCGTTTCATTGTCGCGGATCCCGTGGAGATATTTATCTTCGTTGTCCGGAGAGCCCCTAAATATGCGTTTTTGTCCCGATAATGGCCGTATTCGCTTGATAGAATACAGTTGTAGTTATCTATTGTGGAGTGAACATAATTATAATATAATTATACGGAGGAGTCCTAATGACCTTTGAATGGGATGAGAACAAGAACATCATCAACATTAGGAAGCATGGGATAGACTTTAAGGAGGCATGTACTGTTTTCTACGATAATAATGCAGTATTGTTTGACGATCCTGATCATTCAATACAAGAAAGCAGGTTCCTGATAATAGGAATGAGCAGAACAGCAAGTGTGCTTACAGTCTGTCATTGTTACAGGGGAACAGATGATGTGATAAGGATCATATCAGCGCGAGAGGCAACGAGGCAGGAAACTGATTATTACGTGCAGTTTGGTGGTGACTTATGAGAGACAATTATGATATCAAGAATCTGAATCCGAGAAAGAACCCGTATGCCGATAAGCTTAAGCGACAGGTTACTATGAATCTTCGGGTTACAACCATTGACTATTTTAAGAGCATGGCTGAAGAAACCGGTATCCCCTATCAGGTTCTCATTGATCTCTATCTCGATGATTGCGTAAAAAAGGGGATTAAGCCGGATCTCAATTGGAAGGAGCCTGCCTGAGAAGTGTGCGACGGCAGCCCGACGGACTTTTGTCCCAATAATGGCTATGGGTATTTGTTACACTGGAATTCAGTTATATAGAAGCAGATTATATCCCGATTACTGTTGGATTGAGACGTATACTTTTATTGTTTCTGCTGATCGATGTTCGGATATGAAGAAGGTTTCTATGGTTGTTTATGAATTGCTGTATTAGTTATTAGTGATCGGCAGAGAATTCATTTGGATATGGATATAATTCGCCTTCTGTGATAAGTGTTTGCTTTATGAAACACAGGGAGGTGATCAATACGGATGGGGACCATATACGGATATATCCGGGTAAGCAGCCGTGATCAGAATGAGGATCGTCAACTGATCGCGATGGCAGATGCCGGAGTCCCGACGAGAAATCTGTATATTGATAAACAATCCGGGAAGGACTTTGACAGGCCTGCCTATAAGCGTATGGTCGGAAGAATAAAGAGCGGTGATCTTCTATACATCAAGAGCATCGACAGACTCGGTCGTGACTATGAGGAGATCCAGAATCAGTGGCGCATTCTGACCAAGGAAAAGGGTGTCGATATCTGTGTTATCGACATGCCGCTTCTCGACACAAGGAGAGGTAAGGACCTGATCGGAACTTTCCTGAGTGATATCGTGCTGCAGGTTTTGTCTTTCGTCGCGGAGAACGAGCGAGCCAATATCCGGCAAAGACAGGCTGAAGGCATAGCAGCCGCGAGGACCAAGGGGATAAGGTTCGGAAGGCCGCCTGATCCTTTGCCGGACTGCTTTCCCGAATTCTATGAGCAATGGAGATCAGGGAAAATGTCCGGATCGGATGCTGCTAAGGCGTGCCGGATGCCGACATCAAGTTTTTACTACAAAGCGAAGCTCTATGAGCATTCCAAAAAAGTCTAAGGCTATTACAGAAATGTCTACTTTTTGGAATGGGGAAAAACGGTAAAATTGTACTCTGTAAACTGTGGTATTATAAGGGTAATAAAACAATTAAGGCTATTACAGGAAGGTAGACTTTTTTATACATCTTCCTGAAGTAGCCGGCCAGGGGGCCGGGCATGTCGGAGAAGCAAGTCAAATCCAAACAGAGAGTCGCTGACCATGGTGAGGTGTTTACTGCCGAGCGCGAAGTAAATGCCATGCTGGACCTTGTTAAGGATGAGACTGAGCGGATCGACTCAAGGTTCCTGGAGCCCGCTTGCGGTGAGGGAGCTTTCCTCAAGGAGATCTTAAGACGCAAGCTTGCTGTAGTGAAGAGGCAGTACGGGAAGAGCCCTTTCGATTATGAGAGGTATTCCGTTCTTGCCGTGACGAGTATATACGGTGTCGACATTCTGGAGGACAATGCTGAGATCTGCCGCCGGAATCTTTATGACATCTGGAACGACGAGTACACCCGTTGTGCCAAAGATCAGGCGAACGATCCCTGCAGAGAGACCGTCAAATTCATACTCCGTAAAAACATACTTTGCGGGGATGCTCTTACCATGCAAAAAAACGACGGCACTCCGATAGTTTTCGCTGAGTGGAATCTCGTTACCGGCAATCAGATCAAGCGGCGCGATTACGAGTTGTCGGAATTATTGGACGGTCACGAGAAACAGATGAGCATCTTCATGATCGGCTGGGAATATGACGAAGAGATCAATGCCTACATACCTTCTCCGAAGAAGGAGTATCCCTTGACTGATTACAGGAGGCTCTCCGACTATGACTAACTTAGCATCATCCTACAATCCGGATGTCCTCTCATGCATCGCGAATCTCTCCAACGACGAGGTGTTCACTCCCCCGGAAGTCGCGAATGCGATGCTCGACATGTTGCCGCAGGAACTCTTCTCTGATCCGAACACGACCTTCCTGGATCCTGCAACAAAGTCGGGAGTGTTTCTTCGTGAAATAGCGAAAAGGTTGATCGCAGGTCTGGAAGACAAGATCCCCAACCTGCAGGAGCGGCTTGACCACATCTTCCATAAGCAATTGTTTGGAATAGCAATTACAGAACTTACAAGCCTCCTTTCAAGACGTAGCTTGTATTGTTCCAAATACCCTAATAGTGTTTATTCGGTGTCTGCTTTTGATGATATTCAGGGAAATATCAGATTCAAGAATATAATGCACCGCTGGAAAGACGGAAAGTGCGTTTATTGCGGTGCTGCTGAAGCCGAATATGGCGATGCTAAGCGAAAAGGGCTTGAGGCACACGCATACGAGTTTATACATAACACTAATCCACAGGAGATATTCAAAATGAAGTTTGATGTTATTATCGGGAATCCGCCGTATCAGCTGAGTGACGGAGGGAGTGCGGGTGGAGCAATACCGATTTACCATAAATTCGTTGAGCAGGCAAAAAAGCTTAATCCTCGCTACCTATGTATGATTATCCCTTCACGTTGGTTTGCTGGGGGGAGAGGACTTGAAGAATTTCGTAAAGATATGTTGGCTGACAAACATATAGAATATATGGTTGACTACCCTAAAAGTAGAGATTGTTTCCAAGGTGTTGATATAGCAGGAGGAGTATGCTATTTCCTGAGAAATAACTCGTATATAGGAGATTGTGATTTTACATCAATTGTTAATAACAAGGCAAGTAATAGAAGACGATCGCTTAATGAGTTTGAAGTGTTTAT
Source organism: uncultured Clostridia bacterium (assembly GCA_946537885.1). Lineage (GTDB taxonomy): Bacteria > Bacillota > Clostridia > Saccharofermentanales > Saccharofermentanaceae > Saccharofermentans. The sequence goes on along the minus strand of CAMNGC010000003.1, from coordinate 135,876 downwards.
CAGAGATAATGTAGGTGTAGATATTATTCATCGCGTAATGGCTAAAGCAAAACAAACAATGGACAAACGTGTGGCTCCGGTCTCGCCATTTGGTTTGCGATCGTTCACAAGAGGTAAAGATAAACCTTTCGATAATTCCGTGACTGTCATTACAAGTAAAGGAAAGTTCTATATCCCACGATGTGATGTAAAAAAAGGATTAGAAGAGATTGAAAAATACAAAGTTTGTGTCGGATACTTAAATCCAGATAGAGCTGGAGTTAATAACGCATCTGATGGAAAATCCAGCGTAACAACTAAAATATCAATCTATGGCCCAGGTGAAGTAATAACCGAAACATATATTATTTTGGGATCGTTTTACAGTTTAACTGAAGCTAGAAATTTTGCATCATACATACAGTGTAAACTTGTTCGATATTTGGTGTTCTTGACGCTTTCATCTATGCACATTACAAAACTTAATTTTCAGTTTGTACCTGATGTAGATTATTCGAGAAGCTGGTCTGATGGTGATGTATACCAGTTGTATGGATTGCTCGAGGAGGAAATTGACCATGTGGAATCATTGATACGCCCTCAAATAGTATTGGGAGGTGAAGATTGTGTCGAATAATACCTTCTTCCCCCAACGCCCCACATCCCACCCCATGATCTACGCCTACGAGGATACCAATCCTCAGTATGAGGGGATGCTCAAAGTCGGCTATACTTCTGTTGATGTCGATAAGCGTGTTGCTCAGCAGTATCCGACTAAGAGGCCGGACGGGAGCGTGCCGTATCGGATCGTTCTGCGTGAGTCGGCGATGTATCCTGACGGGACTCATTTCAGGGATACGGATGTCCATCGTGTGTTGAAGAAGAAGGCTGTTCCCGGGATGGGCGGCGAATGGTTCAAGTGTTCAGTTGAGGATGTTAGGGCGGCTATCGTTGCGGTCAGGAACAGGATCGATAATGTTGAGAACCGGACGCAGACTTTCGGGATGAGGCCTGAGCAGGAAGATGCTGTTAAGAGAACGATCGACTATTATCATTCTGCTGAGGAAGAGGGCGGTGGCCGGATACCGAAGTTTCTTTGGAATGCGAAGATGAGATTCGGCAAGACTTTCGCTTCTTATCAGCTCGCGAAGAAGATGGGGCTGTCCAAGGTCCTGATCCTAACGTTTAAGCCGGCGGTTCAGAAGGCATGGCGCGAGGACCTGATGACTCATGTGGATTTTGAGGGATGGCAGTTCATATCGCGTGATCCCAATAACCTGAAGGACACGCTTGATAATCAGTATCAGCGCGCGGATAAGAGCAGGCCGATCGTTTGTTTCGGATCTTTTCAGGATTTTCTGGGTGTCAATAAGGCGACCGGCGGGATCAAGGCGAATAATGAGTGGGTGCATGCGACCAACTGGGATCTGGTTATTTTCGATGAGTATCACTTCGGAGCGTGGAAGGAAAGCGCGAAACAGCTTTTCGAGGCGGATGAAGATACTTACGAAGATGACCTCAGTAAATACGATCGCGGCAATGCATACGATGAGACCTGGCTCCCGATCACGACGAGATACTATCTCTATCTGTCGGGCACGCCTTTCCGTGCGTTGAACTCCGGTGAGTTTATCGAGGAGCAGATCTATAACTGGACTTATTCGGACGAGCAGCGGGCAAAAGAAATCTGGGTCGGTGAAGATAATCCTTATGAAGCTCTGCCGCGAATGGTAATGCTTACTTATAAGATCCCGGACAGCATACAGCAGATTGCCAAGCAAGGGGAGTTTGATGAGTTTGACTTGAACGTGTTCTTCTCGACGGAGGGCGAGGGGGCCGATGCTCGATTCAAGTATGAAGACTATGTACAGAAGTGGCTTGATCTGATCAGAGGATCGTATCTTGCAACTTCAGTGGATGAGCTAAAGCAAGGCGCCGAGAAGCCGCCTATGCCTTTCTCGGATGTGAGACTTCTTAACGTATTGAATCATACGCTCTGGTTCATGCCAAAGGTATCGTCGTGTTATGCGATGTATAACCTGCTTCGGCAGAGACAAAACTCTTTCTTTGATGACTATGAGGTCATCGTCTGTGCCGGTACTCAGGCGGGGGTCGGCGTTAAGGCGCTTGAACCTGTTCAGAAGGCGATGAAGGATCCCCTCTCATCGAAAACAATTACCCTGTCCTGCGGCAAACTGATGACCGGCGTTACGGTAAAGCCTTGGACGGGTATTCTCATGCTCTGTAATCTTAAGAGCCCCGAGACATATTTCCAGGCGGCTTTCAGAGTCCAAAGCCCATGGACGGTCACTGACGACAGCGGGAAGAAAAAGATCATTAAGCGGGAGTGTTATGTCTTTGACTTTGCTCTCGACCGCGCCCTGAAACAGATCTCCGACTACAGCTGCCGCCTAAGTGTCGACGAGAGTAATCCCGAGAAGAAGGTCGGCGAGTTCATCAACTTCCTGCCTGTGTTGGCATACGACGGCAGCTCCATGCGCCAGGTCAACGCCGCCGAGATCCTGGACATCGCCATGGCAGGCACATCCGCTACGCTACTCGCCAAGAGGTGGGAGTCGGCCTTGCTTGTTAATGTCGATAATGACACTCTACGACGCCTTATGAATAATCAGGAAGCCATGGATGCGCTCATGAGGATCGAGGGCTTCAGAAGCCTTAACACCGAGATCGAGACGATCATCAACAAGTCTGAATCAGTCAAGAAGGCGAAGAAAGAGAACACGGATATGACTCCCAAGGAGAAGAAGGAGATATCCGAAGAAGAGAAAGAATACAAATCCCTTCGCAAAAAGATACAGGAGAAGCTCATAAAATTCGCGACCCGCGTCCCCGTATTCATGTACCTTACCGATTACCGCGAATACAGCCTTAAGGAAGTAATCACGCAGTTGGAGCCTGATCTTTTCCATAAAGTAACAGGCCTCAATGTAAAGGACTTTGAACTCCTCGTATCACTCAACGTCTTCAACGAAGCTCTTATGAATGATGCGGTATATAAGTTTAAGCGATACGAAGATGCCAGCCTTATCTACACGGGCATTGATCGTCATGCAGGCGAGAACATCGGCCTGTTCAGCACTGTCATCTCCAAAGAGGACTACGACAGGATGCGCGGTGTGCTCATCGAGTCCATGAGTGTAGACGACGACTTCTATGCGGGAATGGCAATGCCTTCGGAGGTCATAATCGATTCCTCTGCCGATGATGAACCCGATTACGTGGTCAAGACTCCGGTTAAAAAGGAAAAGTCGTCCGGCCGCAAGCCTCTGGTTGCCGATCGCGTGCCGATGGCCTCGTTGGCGTCGACATACCGGCCTTCATATGTGCCGCCTACTACGAACAAACCTGCGCCGAAGCAAGAAACTGTTGTCAAGGTTGATGTTTCTTCGGTAAAAGTCGGGACTGTTGTGAAGCACAAAGCATTCGGCGAAGGTACGGTTATAAAGCTCGACGACAAATATATAGAGGTGTCTTTCCCGGAGTTCGGAAGCAAGCCGAAGCAGTTCCAGTTCCCCGGGGCATTCACGAGCGGGTTCCTGCAGATCTGATAGGGGGTAGCTGCCGCGGGGGCGACAGAAAAACGACATAGTAAAAAGTTTACTATGTCGAAAAATTGTCGCTCCGACCTTTTGGCCTGCATATTATAAAATCCGGAAAGCATCGACGCCTCCTGCACGCGGCGGGCGCTTCTCTGTAACAAAATTATGTCATTCATAGACTTTTGCCGCCTTTTACGCGATATATCGTTATTAGAAGTGTTATAATTCAGAGAATCGGTTGATATGCACGTATGCTTTTATGCTACAAGGAGATAATATGTCAGAAATTAAACCTGCTTTGAAGAAGACCACGATCGGGGGGCAGGCGCTTATCGAAGGCGTTATGATGGTCGGCCCCCACCGCACCTCTATGGCAGTAAGGAAGGGGGACGGATCGATCTATATCGAGGAAGTCCCGAGAAGTGAGAGATCGACTTATTTCGAGAAGATTCCTTTTGTGAGAGGCTGTATAAGATTTTACAAGATGCTTGTTACGGGTACAGGCGCGCTGATGCGTTCGGCTGATATCTCGGAAGAGGGGAAACCGGAAGAGGAAGAGAAAGCTGAGGCGAAGAAGAGCGGCCTCGAGTCCTTTGCCGAGAAGCACTATAACCTTATGCTTTCGTTGTCGGCTATCCTGGGCATCATTATCAGTATCGGCATTTTCATCATTTTGCCCCGTATCCTGGTAGATATCGGTGCGAGATTCCTGAGCGATGAGACAAGGGCGGCGAACTGGATGGCTCTCGTTCTCAATATCATTGAGGGCGTGTTGAGACTTCTGTTCTTTTTCCTCTATCTGATCCTTGCATCCAAGCTTGAGGATATCGACCGCGTCTGGCGCTATCATGGCGCAGAACACAAGACTATTGCGTGCTATGAGGCCGGTGAGCCCCTGACAGTCGATAATGTTCGCAAGTATCCGAGATTTCATCCCAGATGCGGAACCGCATTCATGTTTATCGTTCTTGCTATCTCGATCCTGATCTACACCATTCTGGGCTTCTTCATTCCTGATGATAAGATCTGGGTCAATGTTCTGGTAAGAGTTGTCGCGATCCCCATTATCTGCGGAGTATCCTTTGAGCTTCTAAGATTCATCGGGCGACATGATAAGAATCCCTTCTGCAGATTCCTCGCTAAGCCCGGAATGTGGCTCCAGAACTTTACGACCAGCGAACCTGACGGTCCCATTATCGAGGTCGCGATCAGTGCCATGCAGGCCGTTATTCCCGAGAATGCCGAAGATGACGTCTGGTAATAACAAGGATATTTATATTCAGAGAATGATCGAGGCGGGTATCGATATTAACGATGCCCGTTTTGAAATGGAGCTTATGGCAGAGGCGGCGCACGACGCTGCTGAATTGGAAAGTTTTGTAGCCCGCCGTATACAGGGGGAGCCCTGCGCCTATATCGTCGGCTACAGGGATTTCTTTAAGGAACGCTACAAGGTTACGCCCGATGTGCTGATCCCTCGAAGCGATACGGAAATCCTGGTAGAGACGGTCCTTACGGCTCTTGGATTAAATGAGCTACCTGTCGGGAAGATGGCCGATATCCCGCGGATGGAAGCCGGAGAAAGCCTTGCGATGTTGGATCTATGCACCGGCAGTGGCTGCGTCGGTATATCCCTTGCCAACGAGATCGTCAGACGCGGCATTAAAGTATCTTCTTATCTGACCGACGTCAGCTCCGAGGCTTTGGAAGTTGCTTCGGGCAATGCGAGAACTGTCGGCAGGGAGCCCGGATGCTTTGTCGTTGAGAAGCAGGATGTTAGGATTGGCGGAATAGAGAAGATTTTCGATATAATAACTGCGAATCCGCCCTATATTGACGGCCCTGCGATGGAGGAGCTGCCTGCCGATGTTCGCAAAGAGCCTTCGCTGGCTCTTTATGGCGGAGCAGACGGTCTTGAATACTATAGAGCAATCGCCGCGAACTATTGTAACAATGTTACAAACGGCGGAATTCTCGCTGTTGAGCATGGTTTCGACCAGAGCGAAAAGGTGAGGCGGATACTGAGTGACGCAGGCTTTAAGGACGTGGATACTATTGAAGATTACGGCGGGAATCCGCGCGTAACATATGGATTTAAGAGGTGAGATATGCCGGGCAAGTTCTTTATGTATCAATATGAAGTCGGTGATGTTGTCGTTATGCGTAAAAAGCATCCGTGCGGGAGCAAGAGCTGGAAACTGACACGCGTCGGGATGGAATGTAAGCTCGTCTGCGAAGGTTGCGGGCGAACGATGACGATGGACAGACCGACGCTGGAGAAAGCGACGGCGGAAGTAAGAAGGGAGAACAGTAATGGATAATCTACAGCGAATAGCGCTTCTGATCGATGCTGACAATACACAGGTCCACAAGATAGAGGCAGTGATAAGAGAGATCTCGACCCGCGGCAGGATCGTTGTTAAAAGGGCCTATGGAAACTGGAAAAAGGATATTCTCAAGAATTGGGAAGGTGAGATAAAGAGACTTGCCATCAATGCGAATCAGCAGTTCGACTATGTTGCAGGCAAGAATGCGACGGATATGGCTCTCGTGATCGATGCGATGGATATGCTCTACAAGGATCTATATGATGCTTTCGTTATCGTGGCAAGCGACAGTGACTACACGCCTCTGGCCATAAGGATCCACGAGTCCGGTGTATATGTGATCGGCGTCGGCGAGAAGAAAACGCCGGCTCCATTTGTAAATGCCTGTGATGAATTCATTCTCCTTGAGAATTTGGAGGATGACACTGCCTCAAGGAAGAAGAAAACCAAGAAGACCAAAAAGACTTCTACTAAGAAGGGCGGTAATAAGGCCTCGGTCAAGGAAGTCATTAATGACGAGCCTGAGGAGATTGAAGAGGATGATGAGATGGAAGATATCCATCAGCTCTTGAAGATCGCTTATGAGAAGTATGCCGACGATGACGGATATGTAAATGTTGCTTCGGCAGGTCAGTATATCAAGCGTGTAATGCCGGAGTTTGATATTCGTTCATACCACCATGTCAAGCTGCCGGAGTTGCTCGCGGATTTCCCGGAGCGTTATGAGATCAAAAAGTATCCCGGCAAGGGCACGGTCACGATAATCGCGTACAGGTGTCTGTGACCCGGGATTGATACGGGGGCTGGGACTGTCTACAAAACATGTCCCTCTGACCGGGGCAACTGTCCCGTAGAATCAGGAATATATCTTATCAAGCTTCTCCTGCATAACAGACTTGATCCTCTCGGCGATCTCGTGGGTCTTTAAGTCCTTGATCTCCTCGTACGGGATAACTTCAACTATATCGAGCGTGACCTTGGTCCTTCTTCGGAGCCAGTTCTTGCTGATGTCGTGTGCTCCGGTCATTACGCAGACGGCAATGGGGCACTTGGCCCACAAAGCGGACTTAAGGGAACCGTCGTGGAATTTCTTCAGAGTCTTGTTGTCATAGTTTCTCGTGCCCTCGGGGTAAACTGCTACACATGAATCGCCTGACGAGATCATGTCGGCGGCCTGACGGATGACCTGTATGCCTTGACGGTTATTCTTACGGTCGATCGCCATATAACGAAGTCTCCACATGTATCTGCCTGCGATAGGAAGGTCAAATACGGAGGGCTTGGAGATAAAGGCGATCGGATAGTTCTTGAGCCAGCCGCCCATTATGAACGGGTCGAGATTGGAGCAGTGATTGCCCACGATCAGGAACTTCTCGCCTTCAGGGGAAGGCAGGAGTTCCAGGCCGCTAACCTTTACTCTGGCTCCGCCGAAGAAAGCGCAGAGACGGTATCCGAAAGAGAAGACCTTGGTGTAGAACATCGATGTCTTCTCATAGGTCTTCTTCATACTGACGGTCCTCGATACTATGAAGAGGAAGATCCAGATCGGGATGCTCAAGATCCCCGCGATGATAGTGTAGATAAAATAGATCACAGTTCCTGCGATACGCATATATACCTCCTGTCGCAGTCCTCGAAAACGAACTGCCGATTGATAGTGCTTTTTACTGATTCACCGTCATCGGGCAGAGCTTCTACAATGCTCACTCCCGAATTCTGAAGAGAGGACTGAAGAAGGAAAGGCTCTGATGCGTAAATATACATATCATACTTAAAGCCGGTCCTGTCTCTCATGGGCAGCGCCGCCTCCTTAGACCCCTTTGCCAGCACAATGGATATATTATCACGTTCCAGCCGTATGTGCGGCATTGTCTCATCATCTCTGTGACTAGCCTTAAAGCCACACTGTTTCTCATAGAAAAGAGCGGTCTTTAACGGATCTTCGCAGATAAAGACGGCAGCGGCCGCATTCATCAGGTGAAGACCCTGCTCTTCGCTTTCTTCCTCTGCTTCGCCGGCGTCAGTCTTGATGTCTTCGGCTTCGATCGAAGGGGGAAGCTGACTGTTCATCTTAAAACCCAGCAGCTGCTTGCCGAACATTGCCTCATGATCGTCGAGGGATGACATGATCTTCTGCCTTTCCATTATGTCCTCTGACGTGGGAGCTGAGGGGATGTCCCTCAGAAATTCGATCTTCTCACAGTATTCCGCGAGGTTAATGAGTCTGATATACAGAGGCATTATCTCATCGCAGGAAGACGGGAGCTCCTTATCACCGTGAAGGAATCTCATGCCGTATTCAACAGCTTCCGCAGGAAGCGCAGCGAAAAGTCTGTTCAGGAAGTTCATCTCTTCGACGGCATTCTCGGCACAGTCACCGCCTGCCAGAACGTCGCCGATCATGTCAAAAACCACATTCATATCGTGCTTCGGGTAGTCTTTATTCAGCATTATTGTCCCTCGCGTAGCTCATTATAATGGTTTATTATATCATCATGTTTATTGTTTTTGACCTTGATGATACTTTATACGATCTGAGAAGCGCTTTCGATAGGGCGCATATGAAGATGTTCCCTGAGATCAAAGGGATCGACCTGGGAGAGCTTTTCGAGTGTGTCAGAAGATACAGCTATGATTCGCTGGAGATGACGGCGAAAGGCCTGCTTCGTCATGAGGATGAGTTTGCCTACAGGATTACAAGGGCATATGCTGATTACGGAATAGAGGTTAGCAGGCAGAAGTGTGACGAATATGAGAAGCTTTACAGGAATGAGCAGAAGGACATAAGGCTTTTCGATGGGGCAGACAGATTGCTGGACTATCATGCCGCGCATGCGGAAGGAATCGCGGTGATGACAAACGGCATGGTGGAAGTGCAGATGGGAAAGGCCCGGAGGCTTAAGCTGACTGATTGGATCCCGGAGGAGAGGATCTTTATCTCCGACGATTTAGGCTACAGAAAGCCCGATGTCAGAGCCTGTATCGAGGTGGAGAGAAGGCTTGGCGCCAAACCCGGGCAGATCACCATGATAGGCGATACCTATAAGGCGGATATGAGCGGTTCCATCGAGCGAGGCTGGAAGACGATCTGGTTTAATCACAGACATAACAGACTGCCGGAGGGCGCAGCTGAGCCGGATATTACCGTTTATACGATGGAAGAGCTCTTGCAAATAAAGTGATTTGAGTTATTATTGTGTGCGGAAAAGGACTTAAAGCCTGTTAAAAGAAGGAGAGGCAAATGGCCGGCATCAAGAAGACAAATGCTATGAGAATGCTTGATAAGGACGGGATCGATTATTCCGTCCTTGAATATGAGTATGACGAGAATGATCTGGACGGCCATCATGTGGCCGATTTCCTGAACCTGCCTTATGAGGAGGTCTTTAAGACTCTGGTTGCCAGATCTGACAGCGGTGAATATCTGGTTTTCTGCCTGTCAGTCGATGACGAAGTGAACCTTAAGAAGGCGGCGAGTCTGGCAGGCGAGAAGAGGGTGGAGATGATCCATGTTAAGGATCTTCTGAATGTAACCGGCTATATAAGAGGCGGCTGCTCTCCCATCGGCATGAAGAAGAAATACAGAACATTTATAGATGAGATGATCGAGCTCATAGATGAGGTATCGGTGAGCGGAGGTCAGCGAGGACTTCAGATAAGAATGTCCGCCAAAGATCTTGTAAATTATACCGACGCTACAGTCGGTTCTATAACACAGTAAAAGGGTGGTTTAAATGGATTTTGATACAAGTATGGTAGTCAGGGATCTGTGTATCATCATAATCTTCGCGAAAGTATTCGGACTTATGGCCCGAGCGATCAAGGTGCCGGATGTGGCAGGCGAGATCGTCGCGGGGCTGATCATAGGCCCCAGCGTGTTGAAGCTCGTAGACGCTTCCGAGTACCTCGCGGCAATGGCTGAGATCGGCGTTATCATGCTCATGTTCTCGGCCGGACTGTCGACCAATCTTCGTCAGCTCAAGAAGACCGGGCTTAAGGCGACCGCCATCGCATGCTTCGGCGTGTTTGTTCCGCTCGTCTTCGGTACTATTCTATATATGGCTTTCTACGGCTTTGCGCCATGGGGCGATGACGAATTCTATAAGGCGGTATTTATCGGCACCATACTGACGGCTACGTCCGTAAGCATTACTGCCCAGACCTTGAAGGACCTCGGAAAGATCAAGGAAGAAGTCAGCACCACTATAATGAGTGCGGCCATCATCGACGATGTTATCGGTATTATCGTGCTTACCTTCGTCATCGGATTTAAGGATCCTGACGCAGATCCTGCCAATGTTCTTCTGATGACTCTGCTCTTCTTTGTATTTGCCACGGGAGTCGGCTTTATCGTCTATAAGCTCTTTAAGATCTATGACAAGAAATATCCCCACACCAGGCGTATCCCCATCATGGGACTGGCTTTGGCCTTCGGTCTTGCATACCTTGCCGAGAATAATTTCGGCGTAGCGGATATCACGGGCGCTTTCGTTGCCGGCGTCATCCTCTGCTCCCTTAAGGATTCCGACTACATCAACCGCAAGATGGATGTTAACTCCTATATGATCTTCGGCCCTGTGTTTTTCTGTTCGATCGGTCTTCAGACTGACTTGTCCAACCTCGATACAAATATCTTGGTCTTCTCATTGGCCTTCGTATTCGTGGGAATGGTTGCAAAGATCATCGGCTGCGGTCTTATCGCCAAGATAATGCGTTACTCTACCCGCGACTCGCTCAAGATCGGTGTCGGTATGATGACCCGAGGCGAGGTAGCTCTTATTGTCGCTCAGAGAGGCTTAAGCGTCGGTATGTTGGATCCCGCTTTCTTTACATGCGTTATCCTTCTGATCATCATCAGCTCCATAACGACTCCGATCGTATTAAAAGCTCTTTACAATGAACCGGCCAAAGTGCAAGCTTAAGTTCCAAGGGACGGATTGTATAGTATAATACTTTTCGAAAAGATTTTTGGATCATAAATCGGAGGCGATATATATGTCATCAGGACTTAACGAACTGAAAGCCGGTTCTAAGATATATTTCATAGGAATAGGCGGAATCTCCATGAGCGGTCTGGCTCTGCTTGCCAGAGGCTACGGCTTCGAGGTAGGCGGATCGGATATGTTCCCCTCGGAGAGGACAGAGCATCTGGCGGCTATGGGGATCAAGATCTATAACGACCAGAAGGCACAGAATATAGAAGAGTTTGCTCCTGATTATATTGTCAAGACAGCTGCCATCCTGCCGCATAATCCCGAGGTAGCCGTCTCTCAGGAGAAGGGACTTAAGATCTATGACCGATCAGAGTTTCTGGGACTTCTTACGGAGAGCTATACAAATGTTATCAATATCTCCGGCACCCACGGCAAAACGACCACCACATCGATGACCTCCCTTATGCTCATTGATTCCGGCAAGGATCCTACAGTTCATCTGGGAGCTGAGTTGGATGTGTTCGGCGGTACTGTAAGACTGGGGCAGAACAGGGATCTTTTTGTGTCCGAGGCCTGTGAGTTCAAGAGGTCATTCCTGCAGTTCAGATCGACGACGGCGGCGATTACCAACATCGATCATGATCATGTTGACTGCTATCCGACTATACAGGATGTAATAGATGTTTTCGCTCAGTTCCTTGATAAGCTTGATGATAAGGGATATGTGGTAGTGACCGGAAGAGACGGCAATACTTCAAAGGCCCTCAAGGAGGCTGAGGAGAGGAGAAGAAGCCAGGGAAGATCCATGTCTTCTGTTATCACCTGCGCCAGGGAGGGCGAGATCTGCGTTTATACCGGTAAGAAGGCCGATTACGAGGCGGTTAATATCGAATTTATCGATGGTCTGCCGGCCTTTGATATCGTTTGCCACGGACAGAAGCTGGGAAGAGCCAAGCTTAGGATCCCGGGCGCTCATAACATTGATAATGCGCTTATCGCTGCGGCCTGCGCTCACCTTAACGGGGCAGAAGCTGATGCGATCATTAAGGCTTTGAACGAATTCGGCGGCGCCGACGGAAGATATACGGTTAAGGGGCAGTATAAGGGCTGCACGGTGGTAGTCGATTATGCACATCATCCGACTGCGGCAAGAGTTACCATCGAGGCGGCAAAGAATATGCCTCACAACAATATACTGGTAGTTTTCCAGCCGCTGACATTTAACCGCACAAAGCTTCTTTTCGAAGATTATGTAACTTCGCTTTTGCCTTGCCGTAAGGTGCTGTTCTCGGAGATCTTCTCGGATCGTGAGATCAATACGGGAGAGATCTCAAGCAAGGATATTGCCGATGAGATCAATAAACGCGGTGGCGATGCGGAATTCTTCGCCGACAAGGAAGATCTTAAGAAGAGGATCGATGAGCTTATCGAGCCTGACGATATCATCCTTATCTTAGGACCTGAAGACATCAGGCACTTAGGCGACGAGCTTTGCCCTTCAGGAGAGCAGACCTGATGAAGAAAACGGCTCAGGGAAGACAGAAAGCTTCGGCAAAGAAACTGCCGGCGCTTCGCATTGTCGGTATGGCCGTCATCATTTCCGTGCTGATACTTATGTCAGTGCTGCTCGGTCTGTCTTACAAGGGTGTATCGGATTCTTCGCCTTTGCTTCTGATCTACGGTTCGGAGGGAAGATTTCCTTCCGCGGGTTTCAGAACAAGTATAAATGCTGCAGGTTTTGATTATGATCTGGTATCGAAAACAGATTCATATGAGGACGGCAAACTCGTTATTCCCGACAAATATGATGATCGCGATCTTGTGATCATGACGGTCGGTGATAAGGGCTTCAATCACGTAACTGCATTTGCTTCACAGTCTAATGTATACGGTTTTGTCCTTGTCTGCCCCGAGTTCCCGGGCAACGCTTCTATGGAAGGGATTAACAGCAGAGCCCCATCGAAAGATATTGCGGTGTTCGCAGGCAGAGATGATGTCAGAAGCGTGGAGGATGTCTCCGGCGCCCGACTGATCTATGAGAGGATCTCCGGGGATGATACAGTCTACGGAGAGTCTATCAGCAGCGGAGGCTTGTTCCCCTCGGATTGCTATGTCAGCAGCGAACAGAACCGCTATCTGTCTCTGTCGCATTTTGAGATCGCAAGCGGAGATAGAATGCTCTTAAGTCCCATATTCCAAAAGGAACTGGCTGAGTATCTGAATCTTACTTATTCAAGTTTGGTCTCAGATGAGATAAAAGAATCGGATATCACCAACTGGTATTCATTCGCCGTTTTCTCGATCTTTGCAGGAATCGCGGCTTTCTGTCTCTACTTTATGTCATATCCTGCAGCTTTGTCTAAAGGTGAGAAAAACCGTATAAGTACAATTACTATTCCAGTCAGGGTATATACCGTGATGTTTGCGGCATCTGCTGCTTCCGGTATGCTGGCCATTATCCTGTCGCGGATAGGTGTGACCCATTCTATGGTCAAGTATATCCTGCTGCTTACCCCTCTTGTTGTAGCTTCAGTTGATATGGTAATAGCCATAGCCAAGATAGGAAAGGTGGAAGGAAGACCTTCTATGAGGCAGATTGCCGAGATGGGCTTCATGACTCTTACCATTATCATCTATCTGATCTTGGCCTTCATGCTGTTTACGGATCTGTCAGTTGCTGCCGGATATATCATAGGTCTTGTTGTGGTGGCGGCCATCCTGTCTTCGATCATCGCGGGACTGATCTCTTTCGAGCGTAGGCACGGTAGTCTGGCGGCAGGCGATACTTCAAGGATCATCGGCATTATGTGTGTATCGGGGCTTTTGGCCTTGATCGGGGGACTTGTGCTCCATGACAGGACATTGACCCTCTGGGGAGCCGCAGCTCTTGCATCTACGGTGCTTCCGGCAATAGTTACGGTACCGGTAGGAAGGCATTCTCCGTCTGCTCTTGCTGTTGCCATGGTTCACGGCACGGCCTATCTGCTGATAATGCTCGCTATCTTATAAAATACCCTTTGACACTTCAGACCTTTGATGATAGTATAGGCGGGTGACCGCATGCGACGGGCTCTTAAATGTGCGTCTTTTCGAGAATTTGAGAAGAAATGAGCACTGCCTCGGATGAAGCAGCGAGACTGGAAGAACAGGAGGAAAACACATGTACGCAGTAATCAAGACAGGCGGCAAGCAGTACAAGGTCGCTGTTGGTGACGAGATCTTTGTAGAGAAGATCGAGGGTGAGGCCAACGACACAGTTACTTTCGAGGATGTCCTTGCAGTTGGCGATGACGACGGTATCAAGGCCGGCGACGTTAAGGCAACAGTTACGGGTGAGATCGTAAAGCAGGGCAAGAACAAGAAGGTAGTTGTTCTTAAGTACAAGGCTAAGAAGGGCTACAGAAGGAAGAACGGCCACAGACAGCCTTACACACGTGTACGTATCACAGCGGTTAACGTTTGATGATAACCGTTAAGATCGTCAGGGACTCCGACCGCAATATTACAGGGCTCTATATGAACGGCCACTCGGGTTATGCCGAGGAAGGGACGGATATCATATGTTCAGCCGCTTCGGTCCTGCTTTATACGGCAGCTAACAGTCTGGAGAGCATTTGCGGATATCTTGATACGGCAGTGATCAATGAAGACAACGGTAATGGCAAGGTATCTGCCCAGATCGTTGTACCGGCAGACGCTAACAGAGACCGCGCAGGGACAGCTCAGACGATCATGAGGACCGTGGAAGTGGGGTTGATCTCACTTGCAGCCTCAGTTAATGATAACGGTAGAGTATACATTAAGGTAACAGAAGAGAATTGAGACACACATGGAGGTGTAAGCTATGCTTAAGATGAATTTACAGCTCTTTGCTCATAAGAAAGGTATGGGATCCACCAAGAACGGCCGTGATTCCGAATCCAAGAGACTTGGAGCTAAGAAGGGCGACGGACAGCTTGTAATCGCAGGCAATATCCTTGTAAGACAGCGCGGCACTAAGATCCACCCCGGCAAGAATGTCGGTATCGGATCCGATGATACTCTTTACACTAAGATCGACGGTCGTGTAAAGTATGAGCGCGTAGGTAACTCTAAGAAGCAGGTTAGCGTTTATCCTGTAGAGTAATCTTTCGATGATAATGAGCTGATATCAGTCTGTCGGAATATCTCCGGCAGACTGTTTTTATAAGAGGAGAACAGGATGTTTTACGATCACGCGAAGATCTATGTCAAGGCAGGAGATGGCGGCCCCGGCTGTGTGTCTTTTCACACCGAGAAATTCGTTACAAACGGCGGCCCGGACGGCGGTGACGGCGGCAAGGGAGGCGATGTGGTTTTTGTTGCATCGTCCAGGCTTACCACGCTTCAGAACTTCAGGTTCAAACACAAGTTTGTAGCAGCCGACGGAGCTAAGGGGATGAACCGTAAGATGTACGGGAGAGGCGGCGAAGATCTCGTTATCGGAGTTCCGGTCGGAACTATTATTAAGGACGCCAACAGCGGAAAACTGCTGGCTGACCTGACAGAGGATAAAGAGCGTGTAGTTATCGCCAAAGGCGGCAAGGGCGGAGCAGGTAATATGCATTACGCCAATGCGGTACGACAAGCGCCAAGGTTCGCCCGGGCAGGCATCCCCGGAGAGGAGAAGGAACTTCAGATCGAGTTGAAACTGATCGCTGATGTCGGACTCGTAGGCTATCCCAATGCAGGCAAGTCCACTCTGCTCTCTGTTATGACTGCGGCAAAACCGAAGATCGCCGATTATCCTTTTACCACTATCGAGCCGGTGTTGGGTGTCGTTCAGAACTACGATATCTCTTATGTCATAGCTGATATTCCCGGCATTATCGAAAACGCCCATCAGGGGGCAGGCATGGGGCACGATTTTCTGCGTCATATCGAGAGGACAAGACTTCTGGTCCATGTGGTTGATGTATCGGCTACGGACGGACGTGACCCTATCGACGACTTCAACTCCATAAATGATGAGCTGATTCAGTTCAACGAGGAGCTGGGGAAGAGACCTCAGGTGGTGGTCGCTAATAAGTGTGATGCGGCAAGTCAGGAGGAGATCGATCTTTTCGTTGAGGAAGTCAAAGCACAGGGCTACGAGGATGTTTATGTTATATCTGCTGCCAGTCGTATAGGCCTTAAGGAGCTGACGGATAAGATCACGGAGCTTGTGACTAAGCTGCCGCCGGTAGTTTTGCACGATAAGATCGAGGAAGATGAGAAGATCTATAAGTTTGAGAAGGAAGATCAGTTCAAGATAGAGATCGACGAGGAAAATGTCTTCGAGATAACCGGTACATGGGCGAAGGTCGTAATGGAGTCAACCAATTTCTCGGATCCGGATTCTTTGTCTTATTTCCAGCGCTCAATGATCAATGCGGGTGTAATTGATGCCCTTAAAGAGGCAGGGATTCAGGAAGGCGATACCGTAAGGATCGGTGATCTTGAGTTTGATTATGTTGAGTAACAGAGTGGTGTAATCTTATTGTAAAGTTAAATGTTATTTGAATTTACAGTTTGTTCATAAAACAACACAATTACTCCACACATTTCAGATATACTTAGGTCAATAAGATATTACTGAATCCTATAGTTGAGTTTGTTAAGGAGAGCCGCTCAGATAAGCGGTTCTTTTTATGCGCTTTTTTTGGGGGCTTAAAAGTGGCGGTTATTAAATGAAGGCTTAAGCACGTTGCTTAAGCTTTTGCTTAAAAGTAGCGGTTTTTCAAATAAAGCTTCACCATGTTGCTTAAGGTTTTGCTTAATCCCGGCGAGGCATCAATAAAAGCATAACCAACTGCCGGATAATCTTAGCACGGCCCTAGGGCCTGAACTCATTTACGCTTGCCAGGAACCTCTCGCGGATAATCGGATCCGGGTCGGGACCAAGCATCGAAAGCCTTTCCGGGAAAATGATCCCGCCTGCCATGGTGGGATGGCCGCCGCCGTCTCCGATGCCCTCCAGCGCTTTATGTACCCAGTCGCCGCACCTGAAGCCCTCGATCTCGGAGCGGAGTGAGAACTTAAGCCCGCCGCCTCTCTCAGCGTAAACTACAGACAGATCGACGCTGTTAAGAGACAGGATGAAGTTCGATACAAGGGCGATCAGTCTGTCCGGGCAGTCGAAAGGGATATGGACGAAGCCGATCTGACCGATAACATGAATATTATTTATCGCGGCTCCGTAGGCACGAAGATCGTTGATCTCCAAGTCGTTGCTGTCAAGATGAAGCATCAGCTTGTGGTCGGCAGTGTTATTTAGCTCGGAGAATGCCATAATGTCGGCATCGGTCACGCCGCGTGTGAAATTCTGAGTGTCCACCTTAATGGCATAAAGAAGGGCAGAAGCTACATTCTTGGGCAGCTCGATATTGTTGTCTCGAAAATACCCTGTAATTATAGTCGCGCAGGCCCCTAATATCCTGTGATCCACGAATTGGTATTCGTAGTTCGTGACCCAGGGGTGATGATCGATGCAGGCTATCTCATATCCGGTTATATCCGTAAAGTTGGCATTGTTCTTCTGACCGTCAATATTAATAACCTGATCATCGGCGCGGCTGTCGTAGTCCTCGCTGTTTATTATCACGATCCCGAGTTCGTCCACCATCTGCTGCAATGTTACCTTATCGAATTTGCCGCAATAGACGATATCAGCCTCTATCCCTTTTACGTGAAGAAGATACTGCAGTCCGAAAGCGCTGGCGATGGCATCCGGGTCGGGGAAATTGTGTGTCTGTATAACGACACGACCTTCTCCCAATAGCCCGATAAGTTCATCAAGCTTAGTCATTAGTCTTATCTCCGTTGTTCATGATCATCGAAAAGATCTCGCCGGCAGCCTTGCTCCCGCCGGCCCTCCACCCGCGGCAGAGTGCTTCCGCCGCGGCCTTGTCTTTGCATGTGATGCTGATCCTTATCTCGTCTGATATTCCCGATTCGCCGGAGTTGTCAGTCAGGATCGCAACATTGCCGTCGCTTACTATAGCCTTCACCGCATTGAGCTGTCTGACTTTCTCGGAGAGCTCGGCCGCGGCGCGCTTAAGATAGTCATTGATCTGAGGCTTGATGGAGGGCAGTGCTGCTTCCAGGATCGCAAGGCCTCCGCGGGTGATCGTTATGGTCTCGTTATTGCCCACTACCTCATCCGTGCCTGTATCGACGATGGTCTTATCCATCAGATTGCCCGATATGAGTTCTGTGTAGGCCTGGGAGAAGGAGAAAAAATCCATATAAAGAGATTCCAGGCATTTGTCCATGAGCATCTGATAGCTGACGCCCGGGGCTCGGCTTACCAGATAGAGGATGTGGATCTTGATCGTTGCCGGCGAAATATCGTTCATGGATGCTCCTTTTCGAACAAAAAATATATCTATCTTGTAAATTATATACGAAAAACACGATTTATGCGTAATTTTTACGGACAAATCGCCCCCTGCGGTGTTATACTCTTAAGCGGTTTATGAAAATCTAAGACAAGGAGAAATCATAATGATTACACTTGATTATTCAAATGTCCTTCCTTTTATCGGCGGTGAAGAAGCCGTTAAGAGAATGGAACCCCAGGTAAAGGCAGCTCACGATATGCTTCATAAGAAGAACGGCCCCGGTAACGACTTCCTCGGCTGGCTCGATCTGCCTACAGCTTATGACAAGGAAGAGTTCTCAAGGATCCGTAAGGCTGCTGCCAAGATCAGGAGAGATTCCGACGTGCTCGTAGTTATCGGTATCGGCGGATCTTACCTCGGCGCAAGAGCTGTTATCGAGATGCTGAATCACTCTTTCGCCAATGCCCTCACAAAGAAGCAGCGCAAGGCACCTCTGATCCTTTTCTGCGGCAACTCCATCAGCGCTTCTTACCTTGCTGATCTTATGGAGGTCATCGAGGGCAAGAATGTATCCCTTAACATCATTTCCAAGTCCGGTACTACAACAGAGCCCGCTATCGCTTTCAGGATCCTGCGCGCTTATATGGAGAATAAGTACGGCAAGGAAGAGGCTAAGAATCGTATCTACGCTACTACAGATAAGGCCAGAGGAGCTCTTAAGGGCCTGGCTGATGAAGAGGGCTATGAGACTTTCGTAGTGCCTGATGATGTCGGAGGAAGATTCTCCGTTCTTACAGCCGTTGGTCTCCTGCCTATCGCCGTATCCGGTGTTGATATCAGAGAACTGATGAGAGGCGCAAGGGATGCGCAGAAGGCATATAAGAAGATGCCCATGTCCGAGAACCCCTGCTACCAGTATGCTGCAGTTCGTAACTGCCTCTTAAGATCCGGTTATTCCACTGAGATCATGGTAAACTACGAGCCTTCTTTCCACTATATGACAGAGTGGTGGAAGCAGCTCTACGGCGAGTCTGAAGGTAAGGATCTCCGCGGTATCTTCCCTGCAGGTGTTGATAACACAACAGATCTGCACTCCATGGGCCAGTTCATCCAGGACGGCGCAAGGATCATGTTCGAGACTGTTGTCGCGATCGATAAGCCTCGTAAGACTTTCGAGATCCCGAACGATCCTGCTAACCTTGACGGTCTTAACTTCCTTTCCGGCATGGATATGAATGAAGTTAACAAGAAGGCAATGCAGGGTACAGTCCTCGCTCATGTTGACGGCAGGGTTCCTAACATGGAGATCCATATGGCTGAGCAGACAGCTTACGATCTCGGTGAGCTCATCTACTTCTTTGAGAAGGCATGCGGCATCTCCGGTTATCTCCTCGCAGTTAACCCCTTCAACCAGCCCGGTGTTGAAGCTTACAAGAAGAACATGTTCGCTCTCCTGGGCAAGCCCGGCTACGAAGATCAGAAGGCTGCTCTCGAGGCAAGACTGAACAAATAATCATTTCTGATAAATTGATATGATCCGGACCGTCTGTCAAGTGACAGGCGGTCTTTTTTTCGCTTATTATTCAACCTCATTTAACGCTCTCACATCTGTCGATTCCTGTCCCATTATTCCCCTCTCAGACGAGTATAATAAAAGTGTACAGCTACAGAGGCATCATCAATTCTCAAGGAGAAAGGCTATATGGACAGACTTGAAGCTGAGAAGATAGTAAGACAGATAAGAGATATTCCGTCCCCTACGGAGGAGGAGATCTTCCTCTACACGGATGCGCTTTCTTTCCTGATCGAGAAGACAGGGGATACTGGTTATATGATGGAGCTCGGAGGTTACTACTACGAGATCAAGAATTATGACCTTGCCCTTAAGTATTATGAGATGGCAGCCGACAGGGACAATACTTCTGCATATACCTGCCTTGGTTACATCTGGTATTACGGCAGGACGGGTCAAAAGGATTACGATAAAGCCTTTATGTATTATTCCAAAGCCATGAAGCGCGGGGATCTTGTATCTGCTTATAAGGTAGCTGATATGTACAAGAACGGCTACTCTGTAGAGAAGAACTATGAAGAATATAAGAGGATCATAAGAAGACTGTACACAGTCATAGAGAGAAACGGTTTCAGAAGAGGACCGGTAAGCGATATACTGACCAGGTATGCCAGAATGATGATGGAAGAAGGCAAGAACGATGAAGCGATCAAGGCTTTCCGGATAGCCCGGAGAAATCTTACTGATTCTCTTGAGTGGAATGCTTTTTGGGGTGATCTTAACGTGATGAAGTGGCTGATCGGAGATCTCTATAAGCTTATCGAACCTAACCCTGATGATCTTGACATATATGATCTTTATTATCTCCTGACAAAGCCGTGGAAGGGTGTGCTTATATATGATGGTGAGACTGAGGTCGAGTCGCTTATGGAAGATGGCGAGTGCATTATAAGATTCGGCGACAAGTGGTTCAGGAATACGGATGATTTCTTCAAGAAGGCGACGGTGACGGGGGAGAGGATCACGGCTCATGCCCGGGATATCGAAGTAAGGCAGAAAGAATAAGGTGATCAGTATGTCGGATGAGATGACGGTAAACGGATTATCCGTGAGCAGAGATTGTAATACAGGAGCTTTAGATCAGAAAAGGCTTGACTATTATAAGAGCTGTATTATCCAACGTGAAGAACTGTCGAAGGAGGCTTCTGACGCCCGTATCAGTTATGTGGCTACCTTCGGAGATATAAATGCAGAGATATTGGCATATAAGATCGAGTGTATATCCAAGAAGAAGGCTATCGCATACTGCCAGACCGTAATCAATTCAGGCGGGGCGGATATAAGCGGCGATGCGCTGCAGAACTATCTCAACAAGTGCATGAATGATTATCGCGAGCAGCTTATGAAGATGATAGAAGATAACAAGAAGTGTTCTGAGAGCTTGACGGTTGAATTCTCTGTCGCAAGGCAGGTGCGTAAGATCTATCGTGAGCTTGCAAGGAAGATACATCCGGATATTAATCCGGATCCCTATTTCCGACCATATTGGCATATGCTCAAAGAGGCCTATGAGCTTTTTGATCTCGACCGGATCAAAGAGTTGAAGCTATTGATCGATGATGCTCTTGAGAAGAAGGGCAATACAGAGGGACAGAGTATTGATCCGCTGACGCCTGAAGAGTTGGAGCGTAATATTAAACATGTAGAAGATGAGATCGATACGATCATTCATACAGAGCCATACAGCTACAGACTCGTGCTTCATGATGAAGAGAGCGTCAAAGAACACCGTGAGATGCTAACTAAGGAGAAGGAGACATATCGTAAGTATAGTGAGGAGCTCGATAAGGTTTTGACGAATTACAAGATCATAGGGGGAGATACGCTTAAATGGATAAAGATCTGATGATAAAACAGGATGATCAGCTGGCATTAAATCATGCGGAGTTGCTCAAACCTCTGATAAGCGACATACATCTTTTCGATACATATATCGCCAATACAGCGGTCAATAACAACAGAGAGGCCATCGACAGGCTGACTGTCGGGACGGAACTCTCGCTGCGGCGTGAGGTTAATAAATTCGAGGAGAGTGCCATAGCCGTGATGGATGCCGGTGGAGATAAGATCGGATATATACCGGAGAAGGATACGGTGATCTTTGCGAGGCTGATGGATGCGGGCAAGCTTCTTATCGCCAGGGTATCTAATATCGAGAAGAGAGGGCGCGGAAGGTATAACCCGGAAGATGAGAAGAGGGAATACAGCTACTGTATCATCTCCATTGGGATTTACCTTAAGGATTACTGAGAGGTTGTGGAAGTGATTTTTAATTTATAACGCAGTTATAATTTGAGCCCCTTTTGGAGGGTAAAATCGTTCAAATGACCGAAAAACAAGGGCTTTTTCCCCCTTTTTTATGTTTCATTTCCTACCAAGTTCGTATATAATCAAATGGTTGCCGAGGGAGTCTGCTTTGCGGGGCAGTCCGGTAGGCGGCAAATAATACAAATTTCTTTTTTGTTATATAAATTGAGGTAGTTTTATGAGCGATGCATTGTTGGAAGTAAAGGGCTTGAAAGTCTCGGCTGAGGATAAGCAGATCCTTAAGGGCGTAGATCTCACTGTCAAGCCCGGTGAACTCCACGTCATTCTTGGTCAGAACGGTGCAGGTAAGTCCACGCTGGTATCTGCGATCATGGGTGATCCGAGCTATGAGGTGGATGACGGACAGATCATTTTCGATGGCGAAGATATTACAGATGAGAAGCCGGACATAAGGGCGCGAAAGGGTATCTTTATGTCCTTTCAGAATCCCGAGGAGATCCCCGGCGTAACAGTCGAGAATTTCCTGAGAACTGCTAAGGGCGCCATTACAGGCGTTAAGGACAGGGTTATTCCTTTCCGTAAGGAACTGCTTTCCAAGATGGCAGCTCTCGATATGGATGCATCTTATGCTGAGCGCTACTTGAATGTCGGCTTCTCCGGAGGTGAGAAGAAGAAGACGGAGATCCTGCAGCTTTTGGTATTAAACCCCAAGCTTGCCATACTTGACGAGACGGATTCCGGCCTTGACGTAGATGCAGTAAGGGCTGTTACAAAGGGCATCGCGGAATTCCGTAATAAGGATAATGCGATCATCATCATCACACATAATGCCAAGATCCTTGAAGGTCTTGAGATCACTGCTTCACATGTTATAAGCGATGGCCGTGTGATCAAGAACGGCGGAAGCGAACTGGTCAAGGAAGTTATCACCAACGGCTTCGGCTCTTTGATCGGAGGTGCCGATAATGCCTGACTTCGAAGAGAAGACACAGGTGGAGGAGATCGACAGAAGTCTTTATGATTTTAAGGACAAGGTCGATGCCGATCTCATTCTGGATTCGGGTCTTACACGGAAGATCGTAGAGACGATCTCCGAGGAGAAGAATGACCCGGAATGGATGAGACAGTTCCGCCTGAAGTCACTGGAATACTATAATTCACTTGAGATACCGAATTGGGGCCCGCCCATCGACGGTCTTGATATGGACAATATCGTTACTTATGTACGCCCCAAGGGCGCTATGCATGCCAAGTGGGAAGAGGTGCCGGAGGATATCAAAAATACTTTCGAGAGGCTGGGTATCCCTCAGGCTGAGCGTGCCTCTCTTGCCGGTGTCGGCGCCCAGTATGACTCCGAGATCGTTTATCATAACGTTAAGAAGGAGGTAGCTGCTCAGGGCGTTATCTACACCGATATCGAGAGCGCTCTGCGTGGGCCCAAGGCTGATCTGGTAGAGAAATACTTCATGAAGGCAGTTCCCCCGACTGATCACAAGTTTGCTGCGCTTCATGGCGCTGTTTGGTCCGGCGGATCCTTCGTATATGTTCCCGAAGGCGTCTCAGTCGAGATCCCGCTGCAGTCCTATTTCAGACTCAACGCTCCCGGCGCCGGTCAGTTCGAACACACCTTGATAATTGTCGAAAAGGGCGCATACCTTCACTTCATCGAGGGCTGCTCTGCCCCCAAATACAACATCGCCAATTTGCACGCAGGTTGTGTCGAGATCTTTGTCGGTGAGGATGCCCGCGTAAGGTATTCTACCATCGAGAACTGGTCCAAGAATATGTATAACCTTAATACCAAGCGTGCCATTGTCGAGAAGGGCGGTGCCATCGAGTGGGTATCAGGATCTTTTGGATCACACACGTCATATCTCTACCCCATGAGTGTGCTTAAGGGTGATGATTCGAGGATGGAATATACGGGTATTACTTTCGCCGGTAACGGCCAGAATCTCGATACGGGAGCCAAGGTTGTCCACATCGGTAAGAATACCAGCTCCCATATATCGACCAAGTCCATCTCCCGTGACGGCGGTATCTCCAACTTCCGAAGCGAGGTCATCATCAATAAGAATGCGGTAGACAGTAAGTCTGCAGTTACATGTGAGTCTCTGATGCTGGATGACCAGTCACGTTCCGATACGATCCCTGTATCAGATATAAGAAACAGCCGTGTAGACATAGGACACGAGGCGAGGATCGGAAGGATCTCCGAGGAGGCCATCTTCTATCTGATGAGCCGCGGCTTGTCGGAGGATGACGCCAAGGCACTTATCGTAGGCGGCTTTGCTGAGCCTATCGCTAAGGAACTCCCCGTGGAATACGCAGTAGAGATGAATAATCTTATCAATCTTGAGATGAAAGGCAGCATCGGCTAAGGAGGATATATGACAGAGAGAATAAATCCGATTCAGATGCTTACCTGGAACCATCTGAATGTAAATGAAGCAGGAAAAGAGTTCAAGCTCGCAGTTGTTCCTGAAGGCGGCTTTGGCAAGGCTGATATAACGATCACGAAGGAAGCGGGTGCATCCGCGGCCGTGACTTACGGGGAGATCCCTTCTGTCTGCGGACAGACAATAAGCGGCGTCGGAGAGCTTTTCGATGAGTATGTAAAGAAAAATGCCAACTGTGTTTATTCCCTTGTTGCCGACGGCGATGACGGGATGGTAAGAGAAGATCTAAGGCTGACCAAAGATGCACAGGCTGCTGTTGTCCTTTGCGGGATACATGCTAAGGCGGGCAGTAAGGTGAGCCTGATGCAGGTTTTAAGAAGCGACGAAGATGTTGAAGGACTGGCAGCCTCACTGACACAGATATATGCAGAGAAGGGCTCCGAGGTGAGATTGATCCAGGTATCCCTGGCAGGTGATAAGTCGAGAAGGTGGAATGGCCTTGCTATCGACGAGGAAGCAGATGCGCATGTTGATGTTATTCGAGTTGAGCTTGGTGCCGAGACTTCCGCAGTCGGTTCCAGAAGCAGGCTTACTGGAGATAATTCCGACTATAGTATTCATACTGTATATTTCGTTGACGGCAAGAGGTTTGCCGACTTCAATGATACTGCAGAGTTCTATGGCAAGGAGACGCATTCAGAGATTCATGCTACAGGCGTTCTTGCAGCTTCTGCCCACAAGGTCTTAAGAGAGACCGTTGATTTCAAGCGCGGTTCTGTACATGCCGTAGGTCATGAAGGCGAAGATGTTGTAATGTTCGGTGATGAGGTCGTCAATAAGACAACACCTCTGATCCTCTGCGGGGAAGAATGGGTTGAAGGTCAACATGCCGCCACCACTACTCAGCTTGATGAGAGGATGCTCTACTATCTTGAGTCCAGGGGTTTGTCTCCTGCTGAAGCAAAGCGCATTATGATCGATGCGAAGATATGTCCGGTAACGGATCTGATCCCCGATGAATCTATTCGCGATGAGATCGCGGCAAATGTTGGAAGGAGACTTGACCTGATCGATGAGTTTAATGTCTGATTTTCCGATCCTCGGCGCCGATGAGAACGGTAAGCGCCTGGTATATCTTGATAATGCTGCCACAACCCAGCACCCGCTTCAGGTGCTGGATGCGGTGCGTAATTACTATACTTGCGATAATGCCAATCCTCACAGGGGAGTTTACGAACTTGCCCGCAAGGCGACAGACATTCATGAACAGGCAAGAGCTACAGTGGCGCGATTCCTGAATGCATCGCGTCCCGAAGAGATAATTTTTACGCAGAACACCACAGAGGCACTTAATCTTGTCGCTTCCAGCTACGGCATGAAATATGTGGGCGAGGGGGACGAGATCGTCATTTCCGTCTCTGAGCACCACAGCAACCTGGTGCCCTGGCAGCGTGTTGCAGGTGCCCGTAAGGCAAAGCTCAAGTATCTCTATCCCGGCGAGGACGGAAGATACACGGGCGAGGCGATAAATGAGATCATTACCGAGAAGACAAAGGTCGTGGCGATCGCCCAGGTGTCCAATGTTTTGGGTCTTGTAAATCCCATTGATAAAGTGGTCAGAAGAGCTCACGAGGTCGGAGCTGTAGTAGTTCTGGATTGTGCTCAGAGCACGCCTCATATGAAGGTCGATGTTCAGGCTCTGGATGTCGATTTCGCGGCTTTCTCCGGCCATAAGATCTACGCGCCAATGGGCACCGGTGCCCTCTACGGTCGATACGATCTTCTCGAAAAGATGCCGCCCTACATGAGCGGCGGTGACATGATCAATCAGGTCCACGAATATAAGACAACCTTTGCCAAGCCGCCCCGTAAGTTCGAGGCAGGTACCCGTAATGTAGGCGGAGAAGCCGGCCTGGCAGCCGCTATCGATTATATCGAGAGCATCGGTTGGGAAACTATTGAATCAACTGAGGACAGACTCATGAAGCTGGCTCTCGACGGCATGAGAGAATTTCCTGAGGTGAAGATCTACGGCGATGACAGCAGCGCGGGACGTAAGGGAGTAATATCCTTTAATATCGGTGATGTTCACCCTCACGATGTGGCCAGCATCATGGACGCCAACGGAGTTGCCATACGCGCAGGGCATCACTGTGCGCAGCCCCTAATGGACTTTCTTAAGATCAATTCCTGCTGCAGAGTCAGTTTCGCTTTGTACAACACGGAGGATGATGTTAAAATATTCCTCGACAGTATTATGAAAGTCAGGAGCTGGATGGGCCTTGGATCTTAAATCTCTTTATACGCAGATAATCACGGAGAACAGCCGTGCTACACATAATCGTCATCCCGTTATCGGGGCGACCAATTCTTTGGAAGGGATCAATCCCAGTTGCGGCGACGATATTACTTTGCAGTTTAAGGTGGAAAACGACATCATTGTCGATGCAGGTTTTATCGGAACAGGCTGTGCGATCTCTCAGGCTTCCGCATCTCTCATGATCGATCTTATCAAGGGTAAGAGCGTTGATGAAGCTAAGCACTATATCGATATCTTTTTCGGCATGATAAAAGGTGAGATCAAAGAAGACGAGGTAATTGACGAGCTCGAGGACGCTGCGGCCCTTCAGGGCATTGCCGTCGTGCCTGCAAGAGTAAAGTGTGCAGTCTTGTCCTGGCATACCCTCGAAGAGGCATTGGAGGGAAAATCCGGCGTGAGCGATCATGAAGCTTCTGAAAATGATGACGCCGGTTCGTCTTATGAAGAAGATGGTGACGGCTTATCTCTCAACTGATCCGGTCTTATGATCGAGCTGGTTCCCAACTATTATCAACAATTCAAATGCAAAGCGGATAAATGCCGTCATACTTGTTGTGCCGGTTGGGAGATCGACATCGATCCTGACACCCTTGAGCTATATCAAAACCAGGGTGGACAGCTTGGCAAAGAGCTTCATGAGAACATCCTGACAGATGGCAATACTGCGTCATTTAAACTTGTCGGCAAAGAGGAGAGGTGTCCTTTCTTAAACGACAATAACCTCTGTCGTCTGATACTTGAACGCGGCGACGAAGAATTACTCTGCGACATCTGCCACGAGCACCCCCGCTTTTATAATTATCACGACAATATGATCGAAAAGGGCCTTGGCCTTGCCTGCGAAGAGGCTGCAAGAATTGTGCTCGGCACAAGGGAAGAATTTGCTCTGATCCCAAGCTGCCCCGACACGGATGAAGTTCCCCAATATACAGAGACAGCCTACATTCAGCGAGATGAAGACATAAAGATAATGACTGACAGAAGCCTTCCCTTATCTTCTCGTATATCTAAAGTATGCGGTCCTAAAAAACTCGATTCCGTTGCCAGAGCCAAGTTGTTCTCAAGTCTTGAGATCCTTGATCCGGAGTGGCAAATCATTCTGGAAAAACTGGCTGAATGTGAATCGCATTCGGTTCATATCCCTCCTGAGATCTGCTATGAGAATCTCATCGTTTATTATCTCTTCAGATACCCCATGTTCACGGGAAAATATGCATTGGAATGCGCTCTTCTCGCGCATGATATCTGTGTATCGCTTGATGAATCTTACACACTTGAAGAAGTCGTCAGAAGACTATCTGTCGAGGTGGAGTATTCCGATATTAATCCGGGAATGCTTGCCGACAAATTGGGCGCACTGAGGTGAAGAAGGGGCAGCTCTGTTATTATTTTGGTTGCTGAAGTTTTGTTGAATCACTCGCTGCCCTTCTCATATGATAGAATATAGAAGGTCTTTCGGCCGTCTCGGAGGAAGCAAGGAAATATGATCAGAACTGTTGCGACAGATAATAATGTCATTAGCTATGAATTGACTCGTAAGAAGGTCAAGAATATCAATCTGCGCATCAGGCGTGATGGCACTGTTGCAGTTTCCTGTGGCCGCTATGTTTCCTGTGGGCAAGTGGATTCTTTTGTCAAAAGCAAAAGCGGTTTTATACTTAAAGCAATTGAGAAAACTGATGAGCGCAATGGCAATTCCGCCCTTCCTTCAGAATATAAGGACGGGGACAGTGTAAGTATTTACGGACAGAGATATCTCATACATATAAGGCTCGCCCCGAGACGCGGGATCACTATGACGGATACTGAGCTTGTTATATTGACTCCCAAGCCGGATCTGATAGCCGAGAGAACAAGGATCTATGAGTCCTGGCGCCGTATGGAGCTTCGGGCCAAAGTGCTGGACATGTGCGATCAGTACTATCCTTATTTCGCCAGGATGGGGGTGAAAAGACCTTCCGAGATCAAGTTCAGGACTATGAGGAGCAGGTGGGGTTGCTGCAGACCTGACAGTGGAATACTGACTTTCAGCTATAACCTTTTCGAGACGCCTGATGAGGCGATAGAGTATGTTGTCGTGCATGAATTTGCGCACTTTCTGGAGGCTAATCATTCAAAGCGTTTTTATGCGGTGGTGGCCTCGATCATGCCTGATTGGAAACAAAGGAGGAAACTTCTGAATGACTACTGAGAATGAGAATCCAAATATTATTAACAGCGTAGATGAGCCTGAAAAGGCTGTAACATCTGTTCAGGAGATCAGTGTCGCGACTCCCGGGATGGCGGATGTCAAGATCGATCTCTGGGAACGTAAGCTTCTTGATCTCGGCACCCGTAATAACCTGATCAGCATGAGGCTTGGCAAGAAGATAATCCCGCTCTTTACGAATTCTGCGGCGACACTCGAAGACCTCTTAAATGACGGCAAGGATATCTCCCTTAAGTCGCGAAGTGATGTGGAGGGGATCGAGGCTGAAGAATATGATTTTGAGGCTATGAGGGATACATCTGCTTTTAAAGAGCAGATAGATCAGGCTCTCGAAAAGAAGACCTTGATCAGCACCTTGACGCCCGCCGAACTGGAAGAGAGACAGAAAGATCTTTACAGAGCGGCCAGATCGTCCCTTGAGGAGAACGGTGCCAACACTCTCTTCCTGGCTCTGGGTGTCCTGCGCTGGTACGAGAAGGATAAAGAAGATACGCCTCGCTATGCGCCTATCGTCCTGATCCCAGTTGATATGGTCAGAAAGACTGTAGCTCAGGGTTATGTTATAAGACTCAGAGATGAAGATGTTCAGTTTAATATCACGATAATGGAGAGGATCAAGCAGGACTACGGGGTTAGGACAGATGCTTTCGATCAGTTGCCCGAGGATGAGCTCGGTGTGGATATCAATAAGATCTTCGCGACGCTCAAGGAAGTTCTTGCGGGCTTCCCCAAGTGGGATATTATCGAGTCCGCCTATCTCGGAATATTTTCCTTTACTCAATTCGTGATGTGGAATGACCTTAAGAATCATACAGAAGAGTTGAGACAGAATAAGATCGTAAACAGTCTGCTCGAAGGCAGGGTAACTTGGGATTGTACTGCGATGGATCAGAGTTCCAAGGTGGATGAGAATGGCGTTTTCCTGCCTATGTCGGCGGATGCTTCGCAGCTTTATGCCATTAAGGCGGCTAATAACGGAGAGAGCTTTGTTTTACACGGTCCTCCGGGAACCGGTAAATCCCAGACCATCACTTCCATGATCGCGAATCTCTTAGCGGAAGGTAAAACGGTGCTTTTCGCCGCAGAGAAGAAGGCTGCTCTGGAAGTGGTTTATAATCGTTTGTCCAAGATCGGCATAGCGCCTTTCTGTCTTGAGTTGCATTCAAACAAAGCGCGTAAGCGGGATGTGTTGGAACAGCTTAGGATCGTATCGGAGATCGCTGCGTCAGGCTCCTCTGAAGAATATAAGCGCAAAGCTGATGATGTTGCCAAAAGACGCGCAGAACTTGACAGTTACGGAGCTGAGCTTCATGCGGTAAGAGAAGAGGGATACACGCTTTATGAGCTCATAAATACATTTGAATCCAACAGGGATGCAGAGGATATCGCCTTGTCTGATGATGCTTTCGTGACCGGTTTTAAGGCTGATGACGCTGAGGAGATCGAATCAGAGATCGAGCAGCTTGTATCGGCCGGTAATGCTATCGGTTCGCCTTCTGCCGACTCGCTCAAAGCTATTAAGGCGACAGAGTATTCACAGCAGATGCGTAATGATCTGCCGGTCTTGATCAAAGGCTATGAAGCTGATCTTATTTCACTAAATGATGCTTATTCGAGAGTAGCCGCAGTGATCAGCCCCAGTGAGCCGATCTCCGATCAGGATCCTTATGAGAAAGTGGAAAGAGCTTCACTTGTCGCGGGTATCATGGATAAGTGGTACGATTTTCCGGCAGAATGGGCAAGCACCGGTGATACAACAGCTTACCTTAACGGCATGAGGGATATGTGTGCCCACTATGCCAATGCGACGGATCTTCGCGGCAGGCTCTCTGCTGACTGGAATGACGGATTTTTCGCTCAGGATGCTGCGCTTCTTCTTAATAAATACAAAGAGGCTGAGCTTAAGTGGGCGCTTGCCAAGACTCTGGATATCAATCGTATCTACAAGCTCGTCAAGTCATCTGATAAATCGGGCAGGGGCAAGAACAATCTCAAACCGTCACTTGAGATGCTGGTAGCATATAACAACGAGTTGGCCATGGCGTCGTCGGCGATTGCGACCTACCAGTCCGGGCTTGGAAGTCTTTACGCAGGTGAAGCGACAGACTGGAGACATATCTCCTCATTGGCCGCTTCTGCTATCGAATATACGCAATATCTTAAGAGCTATACCGGATCAGAGCAGTTGCTCTCGACTGTGGCAGCTCATCCGGAATACAGGGCGCTTTACAGTGATATGATAACGGCTCAATCCCGAGTAAAGGCTGACAGTGAGGCGCTCGAAGGCATGCTCGGCCTCTCAGGCGACAGCTCGATCGCCGACAGGCTGTCCATGTGCAGGGCAATAAGTGCGAATGCGGACAGGATAAGAGAGAGGATCGCCTATAACCGCCAGGCGGCCGAGTGCCGTAATAAGGGCGTCGGCAACATCGTAGATGCCTACGAGTCGGGCATGGATGGGGCGATGCTCATACCTGCCTTCCGTAAGTTTTATTCCCGTATGCTTGCCTCGAGAATAATCGATTCTTCGGCAGTTTTATCATCTTTCTCAGGCGCTACTTTTAATGGAAGGATCGAGCAGTTTATTCGACTGGACGATGAATTGATGAAACTTGCCAGACAGGAGATCTATCTGCGTCTGGCAGCTAAGATCCCCGATTTCTCTCGCGAAGCCCGCACCAGTTCTGAGCTCGGTATTATGAAGAAAGCCATCAAGAGCGGCGGCCGCGGAATGAGCATCAGAAGACTGTTTTCTCAGATACCTAATATCCTTATGAGGCTTTGTCCTTGTATGCTGATGAGCCCGATCTCAGTGGCGCAGTATCTGGGACCGGGACAGTTCAGCTTCGACACGGTTATTTTCGATGAGGCTTCACAGCTGCCGACGTGCAAGGCTGTCGGTGTATTAGCTCGAGGTGAGAATTCCGTCATAGTCGGCGACCCCAAGCAGATGCCGCCTACATCCTTCTTCCGCTCCGAACAGCTGGATGAAGAACATCTGGATGAAGAGGACCTCGAAAGCATCCTCGACGACTGCCTGGCCCTTAACATGCCTCAGACACATCTGGTATGGCATTACAGAAGCCGCCACGAGAGCCTTATCGATTTCTCCAATAAGTGTTTCTATGAGAATAGACTTTACACCTTCCCCTCGGTTAACGACCGTGCCCGTCAGGTTACTTTGGAACATATTGACGGTGTTTTCGATCGTGGCCGCACCCGTACCAACCATACTGAAGCGGAGGCCGTTGTTGCCGAGATCCGTCGGATCCATTCTGATCCTGCCACTGCCGGCCGAAGTGTAGGTGTAGTAACCTTTAATATAAACCAGCAAAATCTGATCGATGACCTGCTGGCAGAAGCTTGTAAGGGAGATCCCGAATTTGAGCAGTGGGCATACGCTTCCGAAGAACCGATCTTTATTAAGAATCTCGAAAATGTTCAGGGCGACGAGCGTGATGTTATCCTCTTCTCCGTCGGATACGGCACGGATGAGACCGGCAACATCTACATGAATTTCGGTCCTCTTAATCTGGACGGCGGCTGGAGACGTCTGAATGTTGCCGTGACCCGTGCGCGCTATGCCATGAAGGTCTTCTCATCCATGACGCCGGAGCAGATCCGTGTAACTGACGGCACGTCGGAGGGCGTTAAGGCTCTGAAACGTTTCCTCGAATATGCCGAAGGCAGAACAGCTTGGGATGCAGGACTTGAGGCTTCTTATGCTGATGGAAGTGCATCTCCGCTTATTGATCGTGAGGCAGGCTTTACAGGCGTTGCCGATCGTGTGTGCGAGCGGCTTAGTGCATTGGGTTATAAGACAGAACGTCAGGTGGGCAAGTCCGGCTTTAAGATCGACATTGGAATCATTGACCCCGAGGATCCTGATAAGTATAAGCTTGGTATATTGCTGGACGGCGGATCCTACAGAACTGCCAAAACGACACGTGACCGTGAGTTGTCGCAGATAAGTGTCCTCGAAGGACTGGGCTGGAGACTTCTCAGAATATGGTCTGTAGACTGGTGGGAAAACCCGGATAAGGAGATACAGCGCATTGTAGATGAGCTTAATCGTAAGCCGGATCCCGACCCGGAACCGGATCCGGATCCGACACCCGACTCGACAGCTGATCCGACGCTTGATCCGACACCTGACTCGGATACGGGGAGCTCGGAGGGGGATGACGGTTCATCCGCAGTCGGCGATGCCCCGGCGGCTGAGGAAGAAAGCAACCGGGATCTTCCCAACAGTGATGACGGCAAGGGGGATTCATTGGAAAAATATACAAAAGCAGAATTACCCGGATTGCAGATGAGCGGCGAAGAATTCTATTCGCCGCTTTCTACATCCAAACTGGAAGTCGCTGCTTCTGATATCGTCAAAATTGAAGCGCCTGTCAGCTTCGAACAGATTACCCGCCGATTGATGGCTGCCTGCGGAATCAACCGCTGTACCGATAAAGTACGTCAGCGTGTCGCATATATATGCAATAAGATTGGTTTTGCCTATACTGAGCATGACGGTAATACATACTACTGGTCGACTGATGTGACGCCGGATAACTATAGCGGCTTCAGAATTCCCGATGATCCGGCCGACAGGAGGGGGATTGATGACATTACGGTTCAGGAGGCGGCTAATGCAGTGGCTTATGTCGCCAAAACACAGATCGGCATCCCGGCCTCTGATGCTGCCAAAGAAGCGGCTCGTTTGATGGGCTTTGTTCGTATAGGCGAGGCGGATCTTTGGGAAAGAGCAGTTACCTATGCAGTTAATCGAGCGCTTGTGAAGACAGCGCCGGGGAATAAGCTTATAGGTATCTGATCTGCCGGCAATATTGTTGGCAGTGGGGGAGAGATGCAGTCCTATCCGGAAGAGGGGACTTTACGGGGAGGATCCTTTTTCGAGCATAAATAGTCGGCCGGTTTAAGCGGAAGCTTAAGCAACGTGCTTAAGCCTTCATTGAAAAAACGCCCATCTTAACCCTTTACTGCCCCCATCTCTCCCAAACTATCGCTGAGCATCCACCCATCCCCCCCACAAAATCCTCTGCCGTCCCAATATAGCTGCGTTCATCTTCAATGTTTGATATTAGATTAAATTGGGTATTGAATATTAAACAATACTATGCTATATTTAGTTCGAAAAAGGGAGAAGAGAAAGGAGGCCGACGAATGAATCCACAAATCAAAAAAGGAGTTCTCGACATGTGCGTGATGGCACTGCTGGTCGACAAAGACAGCTACGGCTACGATCTGGCGGATTCGCTGACAAAAAAGATTCAGGCGGCGGACGGAACGGTTTATCCTATCCTCCGTAAGCTGGCAGCAGATGGAATGGTTACGACTTATCTTCAGGAATCTCAAAACGGTCCGCCTCGTAAGTACTATCATCTGACAGATGACGGGAAGCAGAGATTAAAGGAAGATTCAGCGGAATGGAATATCTTTATGACCGCCGTGAACGACATATTGGGAGGTGTCAAATGAACAGATATGAGTATATCGAAGCTTTGAAGAATGAGCTTGGTTCTGTCTCATATGATGACGTCAAGAGCATATCGGATGAGATCAACGAGCATTTCGATATCGGATTGGCTCAAGGCAAGACAGAGGAGAGCATTGCCGAATCGCTCGGTAATCCTGCGACACTTGCTGCTTCCTATAGGGAGATCGGTAATGTAAGGCAGGCGATCGCCAATAATCGTCCTCGTAACAAGAACTCGATCATCACAAAGCCGGTCAAAGAAGTTAAGCCCAAGGATCCCGGCGCAGGAAAACTTTTTGTTGTGCTGTGGAATATCTTTTTGGGAATCCCGTCGCTTTTGGCCGCGGCAGTCGCGCTGGTGCTCATTACCGGAGCAGTTGCAGGTGCGTTTATCGGTTGGATCGGCCTTATCGGAGGCGTGAGCTCTTTCGGTGGATTTGTGGCAACGGGCGTATGTCTGGCGATTGCATTGTTCTTTGTACTGGTATTTGTAGTCTGCCTGCTCTATTTCCTCTTCAGGGCGTATATGTTCTGGCTTATTAACCACATCAGATGGAACCGTCAGGTTTGGAACGAAGGACTGTAAGGAGGCGCAATATGAAGAAGGTAGATAAAGGATTCATTATCACAGGCATCATCTCATTTTTTCTGGCACTGATAATGCTTATAGTCACATTATTCGTTTTCTGCTTCGATGCAGGTGAATTCGGTGTTAAGTCCCTTAAGAAAGCTTGGGATTGGGGCAGCGACAAGGTAGAAGAATATTACGATTGATCTAGTATTCGGATGTCCTCGTGGAATAAGGACAGTGGATAGTTGTGAGAGAGGACCGCTTCATGGCGGTCTTTTCTTATTATATCGCCATTGTTTGTGTATAATCATAGATAAGGCGCAGGGGGGTAGTTATGAATAAGGTCCGGATAGGTTATTATGAGGGACATGTGAGTCTGATGACTTCGGAAGACTGGGAGGAAATAAAATGATAGATCATTATAATGCCTTTATATCGTATAAGCATGGACCCTTGGACTCCAAGATAGCAGCCAGGGTTCAGAGAAAACTTGAGCATTTTACCGTGCCTTCCAAGATCGCCAAGCAGTGTGGCAAGAAGCGGATCGAGAGAGTCTTCAGAGACAAGGATGAGTTGCCTATCACAAGCGACCTTTCAGAGACCATTTCCCACGCCCTGTCGCATTCTGACTACCTCATAGTCATCTGTTCCCCGGAGACGAAGAAATCCGTCTGGGTCCAAAGGGAGATTGAGTTCTTTCTTCAGACTCATACAAGGAAGGATGTCTTAACGGTTCTGGCAGACGGGGATCCCGCTGAAGTCATTCCGGAGATACTTCTGAAGGATGAGAAGAGCGTCACTGACATAGACGGCGTAGAGCACAAGGTGGAAGTTAACCTCGAGCCCTTGTCCTGTGATTACACGATCCCTTTGAAGAAAGCGGATAAGATCGAGATCCCCAGACTGGCCGCAGTTCTTCTCGGGTGCTCCTATGATGAGCTGATGGACAGAAATCGTCAGTACAGGATGAGGCGCATGGCGCTTGTCTTTGCTCTTGTTATGAGTATCATGATCGCTTTCGGCTCATATCTTGTAAACAGCAGGAGGCAGATACGCGAAAGTTATAACGACTCTCTTAAGAGCAGGTCGCGTTATCTGGCAACGGAATCCAAGAATCTCAATGCAAAGCAGAAAAGGCTTGATGCCATACGATTGGCATTGGCGGCTCTGCCGGAGGATGGAGAATATGAAGTCCTGCCTGAGGTGCTGAGGGCTCTTAACGACGCTACCTTGGCATATCATTCCTTAGAAGGCAACAGCATCGAGTCTTCGTGGAATTATTATATGCCCAATGCCATCATTGATTTTACGGTTAATGATGACAGAACAAGATTTGCCATGGCTGATGAATCGAATATGGTCATTATGTGGGATACCGAGAGCCATGATGAGGTTATTCGCGAAAGCTTTGGAAATCCGATCCTGGGGCTTAAATTTATGGAGGAGGATAAGCTTGTAGTTTGGACCAGAAGCCAAGTTGTAGCTTATGATGTCGATGATGGAAGTGAATCATGGGAATTTAGTGAAGCAGGATGTGTGTTTTCGGATAAGAACGGGGTGAGCTCGGATTCCGAGACACTGTATCTTTTCGATGAGAATAACGGAAATCTCTGCGCTTTCGACACTGACAGCGGTGAATCGATCGGAAGTGTTTATATTGGCGATGTAACAGACGGGCCGTCTTCTTATGTCATGAATATCGGGATCTCTCCTGACGAGCGCAGTTTCTTTTTGATGGTTTGTGAGATCGGAGAAGGTGATCTATTATATGTGTATGATATTGAGACCGGGGCTTGCAGACCTTATGATCATGTCTTCACAAATGTTATTGATTCTACCTGGATAGATGCTGACAGCCTTGTTGTAGCGGACGAAAGCCAGGAGTATTCCAGTTATAATGTCATGGGAGACGGATTTGTAATCAATGAGAAGCAAATGTATATCACCTGCATAAATGCATCAGACATGACTGATGAATGGGTCTCCGAGATGAGTTTCTCTCAAGATGATATGGGATCGGAGTTCATCTGTCTGCCGGCGATCAATGCCATTATGTACTGCAGATCCAATATTGCTAACAGCTATGATATGGGAACAGGAGAGCTAATCACATCATATGTTCTGAATGGTTCGGTAGTAGAGGTATCTGATGTGGACGGGGACGGATATCCGGTCTTTATCACTTCTAACGGTTTCCTGCTGAGTCCGATCAGCACTGAACCCGGAAACGGCGGTTTGCTGGCTTATCCGGAATTCCCCGATGATCTGATCAGATGCCTTGTTGGCGGCGGCATCTATACTTACGGCAGCACTCCAAACGAAGTTATCTACTATGATGTTTATGTATACGATGAGGAGTGGGAAGAGACATCGGGAAATATTGTTCTTGATTATATTCCGGAGTCTGCTTATATGTATGATGAGCTGCTGGCGCTCTCCAGCTATGTTCGCAACGGCGATGCAAACATCTGTCTGATCGATCCGACCGATAACAGCCTCATAGATTTCCTCGTCCCGGTCGACTATGCCGGGAATATCATGCTCCCGGATCGTTTTTCTTTTCTCGGCGTATATAAGGGTAAATTATATATGGCTTACGGAAAGGATCTGCATAGCTATCTTTATGTATATGATATCGAAAGCGGAGAGACTGAAACGATCCTCCTGGGAGGTTATCTGGTTGGAAATAGGGAGACGGGTTTTCTCCGTCATGAAAACCTCATCTTCTATTCCGAGAACGAGAATTTCGAGCTGAAGATCATGATATATGATATCGACAGCGGTGATATAAGCGAGATCCTTATGCCTGAGACGAATGTGACCTTCGCATCGCCAATGAACTATATTCCGACAGAAAACAAGTTACTGGTTCCCACTAATCTCGGAGATTACATTGTCGACCTGGACGAAGGCACATGTGAGCTTCTTGAAAAGCCTGAGGAAATGTCCACGACCGTATTATCAGCAGTCAGTGACAGCGGAGATTACCTGGCGATCACTGACGCATCGAAAATACTTATCTACGACAGCGACATGTCCGTCTTGGCTGAAATTACCTGTAACTCATCTTCGCCTGAGGATCTGAGTATTCTGGAGATCGACGGAAAGACCTACCTGACAGTAGTTTATGGGACGGGTTACATGCTCAGGTATGATGCTTCGACAGGCAGTTATCTCGGAAGAACAAAGATAACCGTCGATGAGGGGGGGACATATGTAACATACGATCCGGACAGCGAACTGATCTATATGCAGAATGGCCTGAATATGAATATCATAGAGACAGAGCATTGGATCGAGATCGCGAGCGTGCCGAATTGTCTGGGATACAATGTTCCGACAGATTCCTTTTATACTTTCTCCTATGTCAGCAGCAGCGAATATAATATCGGTCGCTACAGAAGATACAGTCTCGAGGAGCTGATCGCTAAAGCGGAGGCGATCCTCGGGGATTCGGAGATGTCCCCGGAACTTCGGGATGATTACGGTTTGTAAGATATACGGGATCTAACAGGAAAAAACACAGCCGGATCCGGCTGTGTTTTTTTGTGCTCTTCACGTTTCCTGTGGGATTATATATCTGCTTCCGGCCGATGCTTATCAAAAAAGGCTTGGCCCACAATATTTGCTTTTTGGCTCCTGTCACAAAAAGTCAGCAAAATTTATAAATTCCTCTTGATTAACAGAGATATTACGAATAAAATACAAACAGGTGGCGAAAAGTGGTGATTATTTCCATAATCGTGGAGGAAAGTGGAACATAATTGACACAAAAAGATATTATCGTCACGGGAAGCACATTCAGAAGGTGGCAAGAGATACTAAGAAAATAGACACGAAGGGGAGATTTTTTATCCCATCGAAGCAGAAAGAGGAACTCGGCGCTGAGGTTGTTGTAACAAACAGTCTTGATGTCGGGTATTTGTGCGTCTATTCGAAGGAGCATTTCGAAGGCATCAGAGAGCAGCTGGGCAAGCTTAATTCAATGGATCCAAAGGTTCGTAAGATCAAGCGCGCGATCATCGGTGAGGCTCTTGAGGTAAATGTGGATTCCCAGGGCAGGATCAGCGTATCGGCGGAGCTTTGGGAGAAGATCGGAGCTGTGCCGGGCGACGAGATATGTGTCTTTAATGATGCAGGTAAGCTTGATATCTGCACCAAGAGCTTCTACGAGAATGAGGACCATGATATCGGTTCCATAGAGGGACTCGAGACAACATATTATGTTGAGGGACTCTGATGAGCACGGGGGACTTTGAACATATTCCCGTGCTTTTCGATGAGTGTATGCAAGCTCTCGATATTAAGCCGGACGGCGTCTATGTGGACTGCACGGCAGGCGGCGGCGGACATAGCAGAGGAATACTGGAGAGGTTAGGAAGCGAAGGCGTACTGGTCTCCCTTGATAAAGATGATGAGGCTCTGGCGGCTTGCGAGGCCTCGCGGGCGCAGTGTCCCGGCAAGAACTGGATTCTTGTGAAGACTGATTATTCAAGGATAAAGGATGTCCTTGAGGAATTGAAACTTGACAAAGCAGACGGGATCCTGGCGGATCTGGGTGTGAGTTCGCACCAGATCGATACGCCTGAACGGGGATTCTCTTATGCGGCTGACGGGCCTCTTGATATGAGAATGGATATGACTTCTCCTCTGACGGCGGCCGTAGTCGTGAATACTTACTCTGAGGCTGAGCTGGCGAAAATATTCAGGCTCTATGGTGAAGAGAGGTTTGCCGGGAGGATCGCGGCGGGGATCGTTAAGGATCGCAGGGAGAAGCTTTTCGAGAATACTCTTGAACTGGCTTCCAAGATCGCTTCCTATATGCCGGCTAAGGCGAGAAATGAGGATCAACATCCGGCAAGAAGGTGCTTTCAGGCGATCAGGATCGAAGTGAACCATGAGCTGGATTCCGTCAACAAACTCTTGAACGACGGACCGAGGTGTCTTAAGGAAGGCGGCCGGATGGCAGTTATTTCTTTCCATTCACTGGAGGACAGATTGGTCAAGGAGGCGTTTAGGACTTTGGAATCGCCGTGTACATGTCCGAGAGAATTCCCGGTCTGTGTATGCGGCAAGAAGAGCCTCGGCAGAGTGCTGACGAGGAAGCCGGTCATAGCCGGTAAAGATGAGCTGGAACGTAACCGGAGAGCGCACAGCAGTAAGCTACGCGTTTTCGAGAGAAACGGTACGGAAGAATAAAACAAACGGAGGATTAGGAAAATGCCGGTATCAAAGTGGCGTGGAGAGACCGACAAGACAGATCTTAGTAAGGGATATAAGGAGTATCCCGATTCTGCTCTGGGCGGAATTGTTTATGAGATCAATGATGACCTGATCACCCGTGAGGAAGTTGCCCTTAATACGGAGAAGTTCGAGAATGATCACGCCGACAGTGTCTCGAAGGCAAACGACAAGATCAGACGCAAGAAGATCAAGAGCAAGGTGAGAAATCCCCTTTTCGAGTATATCGTGTCTATCGGATTGATCATCAGTATCGGTGCTTTTGTCGGTCTCTTGCTTTATCCGCAGCAGCAATTATCAGAGATCAGCCGTGATAATTCAGACCTCAAGGATGAGATCTCCATACTAAAGCGTGATGTAATCGATTCTGAGGAAAGTCTCAACGGAATTATGGATATGGAAACATTAAGAGCCCAGGCACTGGCTCTCGGAATGCAGGATCCTAACTCCAATCAGGTCGTCACGATCCCGATGCCGGCTGAGGACAAGCTGGTGACGGTTGTTACATATGATGCTTACGGAGTAAGCGAAGATGCGTATAATAATGCCATAGACAATCTGTCAACTTATTATCTCAGGCAGATGAGCCGATGAATGAAGGAGTGGACGGCTGTCCCGAGCGCTAATGGATAACAGACATAATGATCATAATCATAAAGGCAAACACAATACGCCGGGGAAGAAGCATAGACCTTCCGCGGCGGAATTTGCGTCCGGGAAGAAAAGGCCCGTTGCCGGAAAGAACTCTGAGCAGGAGAACAAGAACGGCAGAGCGCCCTCGCTCGAAGAAGTGAAGAAACGCCCCGAGAAGAAGCCTGTTCCCGGAAGCTTACCTGCCGAGAATGACCTTGAAGAGAAGATCGAGGCCGAGCAGGGTGAGGCGGACGATAAAAAGGAACAGATTAATTCTAACTATAAGAGAAGCCGCTACACTATGCCGGTTATTCTTACGGCTTTTGTGCTCATGGCGGTTTGGGGTGTAACACTGATAGCCAGCCTTTATCAGACGACGGTATTAGATTACGATGAGTATGCGCGCGCAGCTTCCGATAACCAGTGGAAGATGCTATCTTATGCAGCCGAGCGTGGTGTTATCTACGATGTTAACGGCAACCCGCTGGCCTCCAATACATATAACTTCACGGTAGTCTGTTCTCCTAACAGCCTTGCGAGGACAACTACGCTCAGCAGAGACGAGATCATCAATGCATTCTGCACTATACTCGGAGTCTCATACGAGAAGATGGATTCCATTATTCCTGTCGATCCCGACGATCCCAATGATGAACGTAATTCCGTCCTGGGCTGTGACATCATGAAGAATGTCGAGGCTGAGGTTAAAGCAGAACTGGAGGCTTATGTAGACGAGCACGATATTCAGGGTATCGGATATGTTGCCGTTCCCCAGAGATACTATAATTACGGCAGCCTGGCAGCTCAGGTCATCGGTTATGCGGTAAATGACGGTGAAGCACTGAAGGGTGTATACGGACTTGAAGCTTATTATAATTCCGTGCTTTCCGGTAGCGACGGCTACAGATATTCCGAGGTTGATTCCAGTAATGACGGTGTATTACCTTATTCCGCCGCGACAATGGAGGACGAAGTGGACGGGCGTAATCTCGTTCTGAATATTGATGTTAATATCCAGCGTATCGCGGAAGACGCCTGCCGCAATGCTTACAATACATATAATCCCAGGGGCGGTGTCTGTGCCATCGTAATGGATCCTAATACCGGAGCTATCCTTGCCATGGTATCGATGCCTGACTTCGATCTTAATGATCCCTACGGCGTTCCCTATGGCAGGAGCGAAGAGGAATGGAAGCTGATGGACGAATCCGAGCAGATCGAATATCTTATGAGCTCCGCTTGGCGTAACCGCTGCATCTCCGATACTTACGAGCCCGGTTCAACCTTCAAGGCCCTGACTACCGCCATCGCTCTCGAAGAGAATCTGACTAATGAAGATGAGCAGTTCTCCGACGCTCCTATCGAAGTATCCGATATCGATACTATCTCATGTTGGTTGCAGAAGTCCCACGGCTATAACCACGGTACTGAATCGCTCTTACAGGCTTTCGAAAATTCATGTAACCCGATATTTGTGCAGCTGGCCTATCGGATCGGTCTGACCAAATATTATGAATATGTTCATACTTTTGGTTTCTACGAGACTACCGGCATTGATCTTCCCGCTGAAGGTATCGGTATCTTCCATGATGCGCCGTCCAAGATCGATATGGCTTCACTTTCTTTCGGTGAGTCATCGACGGTTACGGCTATCCAGCTTCTTAATTCTTACTGTGCCATCATAAACGGCGGTAACCTTATGGTTCCTCATGTTGTGAAGTATATAACTGATTCTGAGGGAAATATCGTCGACGAGATCGAGCCTGAGGTCATAAGGACGATCTTTTCTGAAGATACCTGCGCAAGAGTTCGCAACATGATGGCCGCCGTTGTTACAGACGGTACAGGTTCGGCAGGTCAGGTTCCCGGTTACTCGGTAGCCGGTAAGACTTCCACATCCACTATCGAGATCGGTGAAGAGGCAGGCATGCACGTTCTGTCTTTCTCCTGTTATGCTCCTTCATATGATCCCAAGATCGCTGTGCTGGTGGTTGTTAACCGTCCGGAAGACCGGTCAGTAGGCTCATCTGCCCCTGCC
The DNA here is from genome assembly GCA_946537885.1 of uncultured Clostridia bacterium. Lineage (GTDB taxonomy): Bacteria > Bacillota > Clostridia > Saccharofermentanales > Saccharofermentanaceae > Saccharofermentans. The sequence goes on along the minus strand of CAMNGC010000003.1, from coordinate 92,996 downwards.
GCTACGGCAGCCCGCATCGTTGAGAGTACCCTCTCCTATATGGATGTTCCGAGGATCTTTACCGAGGACGAATATGACAAGATGACCATCAGATACTGGGTTCAGCCCGTTGCCGGTATGTCGGCTGCACAGGCCAGTTCCACTATAGGACGTAACGGTATCTCCACGATCTACGGCTCGGTCGATATGAATGCCGAGTCTGTAGTCAGCTTTACATATCCCGGAACCGATGCAACCCTTTACAGTACAGGCATTGTTATTCTCTATCCCGAGGGTACTACGGAAGGTCAGATGCTGACCACTACCGTGCCCAATCTCAGGGGGAAATCTGCTATGGAATGTATTGAAGCCTTGAGGGATAGCAATCTGAATTGTATTATAGACGGAGATGTTGCAGGCGTATGCACTGATCAGGATATGGAATACATGCAGGAAGTCTATGCCGGATCTATCGTCAAAGTAACATTATCTGAAGAAAGGTTGACGCCGACACCGACACCGTCCTCCAACGATCCTCTTGCAGGAGAAGACGGAGTAGTGCCGACAGAAGAAACATCCGAGTCTGCCGAAGCTGGATCAGCTGAGGGCGAAGCGGCTGCTTAAACGGAATAATGGCTGATAATGTAGCGAAAAAGACCATATTTACTTCGACGCGTATAATCATGCTCGGCTTTGCTGTACTCATAATTCTGGGTGCCTTATTGCTGATGATCCCTGCCGCGACGGTTGAGGGAGAACACACGAGCTTCCTCACGGCTCTGTTTACAGCGACCACATCTGTCAGTGTTACGGGACTTGTGGTGGTCGATACATTCTCGCATTGGACGCTTTTCGGTAAGATAATCATACTTATCCTCATACAGACAGGCGGATTTGGAGTTATCACCATCTATTCGATGTTTATGATCGCCCTAAGCCGTAAGTTCTCCTTGAGAGACAGGCTGCTGATACAGGATTACTATAACCTCGATTCCGTTCAGGGCCTGGTCAGATTCCTCATAAAAGTCGTAAAAGGTACTTTTCTGGTTGAGGGAGGAGGCGCTCTGCTCTATTCGTTTATCTTCGTAAGGGATTTTGGTCTTCCTAAGGGTATCTGGATCGCCGTATTCACTTCCATATCGGCTTTTTGTAATGCGGGGATCGATATAATCGGTCCCAACAGCCTTATGGACTACTATGATAACCCGGCGGTCAATATCATTACGATGACATTGATCGTTCTCGGAGGTATCGGATATATTGTCTGGTTCGATTTTCTTAACAAGGCCGAATATTGCCGTAAGCACAGCCTGGGATTCAGAAGTTTTATCGGTCATTTGAACGTTCATACGAGGCTCGCGCTCCGTTTAACATTGTTACTTATTCTTGCAGGCTGGGCGTTTGTCTTTTTTTTCGAGTATAGTAACCCTGCTACCATAGGAGATATGTCACTTGGCAATAAATTGATGACCAGCCTCTTCCAATCGGTCACTTTCAGGACAGCGGGATTCGCGACTGTGCCACAGCAGAACCTGACTTCAGAGACCTGTATGCTGGGATTGGGCTTTATGTTCATCGGTGGCTCGCCTGTGGGTACCGCAGGAGGAGTTAAGACGGTGACCGTATTCATAATCTTGCTGAATGTCATATCTTTCATACGTCACAGAGATGAGACGGTGGTATTCAGTCGCAAGGTCACGACGGATCTTATCAATAAAGCCACGGCAGTCGTTACCGTCAGTCTGGCTTTCACCCTCTTTTTCCTCCTTTTACTGGTCCATACAGAGGATGTTCCGGTAATGTCGGCGGCCTATGAGATATTCTCAGCTACCGCGACCGTAGGACTCTCGAGAGGGCTGACGCCGAATCTGGGGACAGCGGGAAGGATAATTGTTATACTTGCAATGTATATAGGAAGGATAGGCCCGATTTCCATGGCGCTGTTCTTCACCACGAGAAGATCCATAAAGAATAATGTCAGTTTTGCCGAAGGTAAGTTTACAGTCGGATGATGCAGATATCGAAGGGAGATAGTATATGAAGAGCGTAGCTGTATTGGGACTCGGAAGATTCGGAAGAAGTGTAGCGGATGCCTTGATGGACGGCGGTGCGGAAGTAATGGCGGTCGACAGCGATGCCGAACTGGTAGAAGAGTATTCTGACAAGGTTACTTATGCCATGGTGGCAGACCTTCGCGATGCGGATGATATCAAGAGTCTGGGCATCTCGAACATGGACGTTGTCGTTGTTTCGATGGCGGAAAGTCTGGAAGCAAGTATCATGAGCATCATGGTAGCTAAGGAATTGGGCGTGCCGAAGGTTATCGCCAAGGCAGCTGACAGGCAGACTGCAGAGATCTTCCGTAAGGTCGGCGCAGACGATATCATCTTCCCGGAGGAAGAGACCGGCAAGAGGACTGCTTATAAGATCATTTCCAACAGCTTCCTCGAGTTTTTTGATATATCGGATACTATCTGCATCATTGAGATGTTGCCCAAAGATTCCTGGGTAGGCAAGAATCTTAAAGAGCTGGATCTTCGTCGCCAGTACGGCATTAATGTGGTTGCGATCAAGGAAAAGGACGAGGTTAAGCCGGTTTCCGATCCTGAGATTCCTTTGAAGAAGGATAATCCTCTGCTTGTGCTTGCCTACAAGAAAGACGTTAAGAAATTCCAGTGACGGATCTGAGGTTTTTAAACTGTTATGTTAAAATCTACTGTAACAGAACGGATATCAGGGCAAATGGGGGAGTTACTATGTCGATAGGTTTGGCTACATTACTGCAGAGAATGACCTGCAAGGTGATCGCGGGGACTCTTGATGTGCATATAACCTCAGTCGAGTTCGATTCACGTAAAGTCAGGGAAGGAAGCCTTTTTGTCGCGATAAAGGGTTTTACTTCTGACGGACATGATTATATCGAGAAAGCGGCTGCTGCCGGTGCTTCCTGTATTGTTGCAGATCTTGACCGTGAGAAGCACGGTGACGAAGAACTGAAAGCCATATCCGAGCAGTACGGCTGCACCGTGATCGCCATGAAAGACAGCCGTAAGGCAGGCGCTGAATTGTGTGCCGCTTTTTATGCTCACCCCGAGGATCGTCTGGACTTGGTCGGCGTGACGGGAACCAAGGGCAAGACTACCATAACTTTCATGATCCACGATATCCTTGACCGGGCAGGTCGATCAAACGGTCTCATAGGTACCGTATGCAACATGATCGGCGGAGAGAAGAGAACAACATCACATACTACACCCGAGTCACATGAGATCTATGAGATCTTGGATGAGCTTGCGCGTAAGAATTTTGACAGCTGCGTTATGGAGGTGTCTTCTCAGGGCCTGAAGATGGATCGTGTCTACGGATTGCGATTTGACGTAGGCTGTTTTACGAATCTTTATGAGGATCATATCGGCGGTGATGAACACCCTGATATGGAGGATTACATCAGATGCAAATTAAGACTTTTCGATAACAGCAGGATTGCTGTTGTTAATCGCGATTGTAATGTTGCCGACAGAGTTATTGAATATGCGGCCGCCAGATGCCCCGTTTACACTTACGGTATGTCTGAGAATTGCGACTGCCGCGCCGATAATCTGAGGAGTGAGAGAAGAGGTTCCGTTACCGGAACGGTCTTTGATCTCGAGAGCCCATGGTATTCCGGTGATGTCTTTGTTGCTTTGCCTGGAAAGTTCAATGTTTATAATGCCCTGTGCGCCATTGTCGTGGCAGGGATACTCAAGATAGATTTTAAGTTTGTGAAGGAGGCTCTTGCGGATACTTTTGTGCCCGGAAGAGTGCAGCCCGTTCCCAATGATCTCGATATAACGGTTCTCGTCGACTATGCTCACAATGCGGCAAGCCTTGAGAATGTGCTGTCGACCCTCCGTGATTATACATCCGGCAGGATCATCAGCGTCTTCGGCTGTGGCGGTAACCGCTCCGCGACGAGACGATTCGAGATGGGTGAAGTCTCCGGTCGTCTGGCAGATCATACGGTTATTACATCGGACAATCCCAGGAAGGAGGATCCGATGCTGATCATCGAAAATATCGTAACCGGTATGAAGCGAACTGACGGTGAATATGAGATCGAGCCAGATAGAAAAGAGGCCATAAGGAAAGCGATCCAAATGGCCCGTCCCGGTGATACGGTCTTGATCGCCGGCAAGGGACATGAGGATTATCAGATATTTGCCGATAAGACTATACATTTCGATGATGTTGAAGTGGCTGCCGAGATCCTTCGCGCAAAGGAGGCACAGTCATGATGAAGCATATGTTTACATTGGACGAGGCTGCGAATGCGGCTGAGGGCCGGATCGTAAGCAGAGCAGCAGCTGAGAATAGTGTCGTTACCATAGACGGCGTTTCAAAGGATACAAGGACCATTCGTCCCGGCGATATCTATGTTGCCATTAAGGGCGAGAACTTTGACGGGCATGATTACTGCATATCCGCGGTCGCCAAGGGTGCATCTTGCCTTCTGGTCGAGCGTGAAGAGGCAATACCCGAAGGCGCTGTCGGCATAGTAGTTGATGATTCTGTCAAAGCATTAGGCAAACTCGCGTCACTTTACAGATTTAAGCTTGGCGCCAAGACGATCTGCGTTACCGGTTCGGTAGGTAAGACTACAACCCGCGAGATGATCGCCTGCGCCTTAAGCTCGACGCTTAAGGTCCACTCGACAAAGAGTAATCAGAATAACGAGATCGGTCTTCCGATGACTATACTTGAAGCGCCTTCTGACACACAGGTATTAGTTCTTGAGATGGGCATGAGAGGACGGGGGGAGATCAGCTATCTTACCCGGATCGCATGTCCTGATATCGCTATAATCACAAATGTCGGCTATTCGCATATCGAGAGGCTGGGTTCAAGAGAGGAAATAAGACTTGCCAAGACTGAGATCATCGAAGGTCTTACAGAGGGCGGGATCCTGGCTGTAAACGGCGACGATTCTTTTCTCTGTGAATATGCAAGCAACATAATACCGGTCGGAAAGCTTTTTGCTTCGGCTCATGTAAAGCTGGGATCGCGCGAGATAGTAAGACCTGCCAACTGTATGATCACTGCCGTAGCTGAGAATGTAAGAACGACTGACGGCGGGATGGTTTTCGATATAAAAGAGACTCTTAACGATGTGGAGATAAAGCTCACGGATGTTAAGATAAAGCTGAATGGTGTTCATAATGTAAGAAACAGTGTTTTTGCTCTGTTGTGTGCCGGGCTTCTTGCTGCCGACTGTCAGGCCGCGGCTGATGCGCTTGCCTCTTACGGTGAGATGGAAGGTCGTGGCGCTGTCAAGGATAACGGCAGGAACATAATTATCAATGATGCTTATAATGCTTCACCGGAATCTATGGAAGCGGCTTATGCGAATCTGGCGCTTCTGGGCAGCGGAAGAAGAAAGATCGCAGCGCTCGGATGTATGCTGGAACTGGGGACTTACGCCCCCATGCTTCATGAGCAGATCGGAAGAAACTGCGGAAGTTACGGTTTTGAACTTACACTTATTACCGGTGATAACAAAGAGGATTTCTTAAGAGGTTTCAGACAGACTTGTCCTGACGGTAAGATCCTACTTTGTGAAAATACGGATGAAGTGAGAGAAAAGCTTAAAGAAGAGTTGGCCGAGGGTGATATCGTGCTCTTTAAGGCGTCGAATGCCTTCGGTTTCCAGGGGCTGGCAAAGGAGTTTGCTGCCGGAGGATACTGCTGATGACAGAGATCAGAAAGATCAAGAGGAGCAATACGCCGCTTATATTGATGCTGTTTATCCTGGTAGTCTTCGGACTTATCGTCCTATATTCTGTCTCGGGACCTGCCGGCTACGGTAAGGATAAAGACTCGTTCTTCTATGTCCGTAAGCAGGTTCAGTACACCCTGATCGGAATGGTAGTTTGTTTTGGTCTGAATTTCTTTCCGGTGAAGAAGTTTAACAACAGAATGATCTGCCTTGTAGCATACGGCTCAAGCCTTGCTCTCATTATCCTGACGGCTATTGCCGGTCAGAGCATCAACGGTGCTAAAAGATGGATCGGTGTCGGCTCCATGACCTTCCAGACTTCAGAGTATGTTAAGATCGGTATCATCTTGGCTCTTGCCAGCTACAGGGCTCTTATCCTGCGACTTCGCGACAAGGGAAAGCTTAAGGCGCCTAACCCTAATCTTCAGTCATTTACGGATGCGTTCTTTGACTTTATCCTGCCTGTAGGCGCTGCTCTTCTGATCGATGTTTTTATACTTGTGCAGCCTCATACCTCCTGCTTCCTTATCATAGGATTTGTTATCTTCATGTGTATGTTAAGCTCCAGCGTTAACCTAAAGAGCTGGTTTATCGGAGGACTGGTAATATTACTGGTTGGCGTTGCATCTTTCTCGATCTATACTGCGACTCACCCGGACTACATGGATAACTTTCAGCACGTTGTTCAGCGTATCAATATCTTTACTTCTCAGCATAATGATGACGAGGAGGAGGCTGCTACTGCAGCTGCGGCTCTTACCGAGGATGATACGAGGCAGGTTGATAATGCTCATAACGCTCTGGGCTCCGGGGGAATGTGGGGAATGGGACTTGGCAATTCCAGATCTAAATATTCCTATGTTTCTGAGGCTCAGAATGACTATATCTTCTCTATCTATGTCGAGGAGACGGGCTTTGTCGGGGGGATGATACTGATACTTATGTACCTGGCTTTCTTTGCCATGTGTGTAATGGTCGTGATAAGAACGGATTCTGTATTTACCAGGATCCTCGCGGTGGGATATACATCCCTTATCATGATACAGGTGCTGCTTAATATCTCGGTTGAGCTTCAGCTTATACCGGCTACAGGTGTTACGCTTCCTTTTATAAGTTACGGCGGTACGGCTCAGATCTTCCTCCTTGCGGCTTATGGTATGATACTGTGCGTGTCAAGAAGCGGTACTGAATCCGCCATTAGGGAGAAAAAGAAATGACTTACAGATTTATCGTTACGGGCGGCGGTACGTCCGGCCACATCAATCCTGCAATTACCATTGCCGACAGTCTTAGAAGATATTACGCTTCTAAGGGTGACAGCTGCGAGATCATTTTTACGGGAAGACGGCAGGGATTGGAAGGCGAGCTGGTCCCCAAGGCCGGCTATGAGCTTCGTAATATAAGTGCAAGACCTTTTCCCATGCGTCCGGGGATAAAGATGATCAAGGCTATGAAAGCGTTGAAAGAGGGGCGCAAGCAGTGTTCTGCCATTATTGATGAGTTCGCTCCCGATGCCGTTATCGGAACGGGCGGATATGTCTGCGCACCGCTTCTGATGGAAGCTTCCTCCAAGAAGGTTCCCGTTATCATACATGAGGCCAATGCTTTTCCCGGAAGAGCCAACAGGATGCTGGGCAAGAAGGCTGATATTGTACTGACCGGTTTCCCTGATCTCGAGTCAGTCTTCCCTAAGGCTGGGAAAGTCGTTTATACAGGCAATCCCATAAGAAGCATCATGTTCGGCAACAGCCGGGAGAGCGCCCGGAAGAATCTTGGTATCTCCGAAGATCAGAAGCTTGTTTTTATCATGGGCGGAAGCCTTGGAGCCAAGACACTTAATGATTTTGCCAAAATAGCCTCGTCCGATCCGGAGCTCTCGGATGTTAAATTTGTCCTAAGCGCGGGCAAACAGCAGGGAACTCATTTCGACGGAAAGGACATTCCGGATAATCTTGACGTAAGGGAATATATCAGTAATCCTAACGACTATCTGGCGGGGGCTGATGTGTGCATAACCAGAGCAGGCGCCGTAACATGCGCAGAGTCGGCAGCTATAGGCAGTTGTTCTATCTTTGTTCCCTATCCTCATGCGGCTCACGACCACCAGACCTACAATGCCAGAGCCTTCGAGAATGTTGACGGAGGCATTGTCGTAAGTGATCAGGAGGCTGCTGAAGGAAAGCTTCTTGCTGAGCTTAAGAGCCTGCTGAAGGATCCTGACAGGAGAAAGAAGATGTCCGCGAATGCCATGAAGCTGGCGGTAACCGACTGTGATGAGAGGATCACGGGCGCCATAGATGAATTGATCAGAAAGTGATGACTGATGGAAGACGAGGAACTGAAGAAGCTTTTCGGACAGGGAGAAGATAATAAATCCCGATCAAAGAAGTCCGTTGATAAAGCCGAAGACGACAAGAAGTCTGACGGTGCAGCGAAGCATGCTTCCAAAAGTGTTCCTGAAGGCGAGAGCAATGAAGAAGACTCCGTCAGCATAATCGAATCATCCGATAAGAAAGACTACAAGGAGAATAAAGAAGCAAAGCCCGACAAGCGATCTGAGGATAAGGGAAAGGATCAGGCTGAAGACAAGGCTGAAACTGCGCCCGATCAGAAAAAAGATGATAAGGAAGCTGCAGAAGAGAAGACAGTCGTCAAGAAAGAAAGCCCTGTTATTCATAAGTCTCCCGTGTTCAACGGGGAAGAAATGACACACAAGGCAGACGAACCCTTTCCGATCAGTCTTCGTAGCATGCTCCTGATGATCCTGACGCTAATGCTACTGATACTTATCCTGTCGATAGCCTTTCACCCCTTCTTCCGTGTAAAGACCGTTAAGATCAACGGCAACATAGCAGTATCTGACGACGAGATCTTACAGGAGGCGGGGATCAGCTACGACAAACACCTTTTTGCAGGCGTAAGCGGCAGCCTTTGGGATATCCTGACGCTTGATTACGGTAAGACTGAGCAGAAGATCGAATCCGAGAATCCATATATCGAAAATATCGAGATCAGTATAAAGTTTCCTTCCACGGTAAACATCGAGGTGACCGAACGTCAGAAGGTTGCCTATATCAAGGTGCCGGACGGCTATGCTGCGATAGATACCGAAGGAACGGTCTTGGAGCTTGAATCCGTATATGATGAATCCGTTCACCCCCTGATCTGCGGCCTTGACATAGATTCGGTAGTCCTCGGAAAGAAACTCGAAGCTGTAGATGATTCTGCATATCAAAAGATGATCATCGTACTGGGAGCCGTTCTGGCGGCGGATAACAGCAGTGGGAGCTACAGCTTTTTTGATAATCTTATAGAGGTGCGTATCCTGCCAAGCGGCAATTTCTTCCTGACCGTCTATCTGCCGAGCGGCTCTGAGCTTCAGGTAAAGCTTAAGAGCATCGATAATATTAACGAAAATATGTCACAGCTCTGTTATGCCATAACGGAAGGCGCCTTCGAGGATCTTCCGAATGGCGTATTGGATATGACGGGCGAGGAGTTCATTTACAGGGAATATACCTGACGGTCAAGGGATATAGAGCCCTTGAGTTTCAGCGACCAAACAAAAATATTACAGAAATTTGAAAAAAACGAAAAAACTCTTAACATTTTCGATAGTTATCGTTAACATTTGTATTGAAGCTATACTATATTTAGGTTAAAATTCAAGTTGTTGTACTATATATTGAATTTAAAAAGAATTTAGTAAGTATTGCGAACATAAACTCTATATCGACTGGAGGAACGAGAACATGTCTGAGAGTAAGCGAGGATTTGTTTTGGACGAGGAACATTTTGCAACCATTAAGGTTATCGGTGTCGGCGGCGGCGGTTGTAATGCCGTAGACCGCATGTTGGAGAGCGGCGTTCAGGGAATAGATTTCATCTCTGTCAACAGCGATAATCAGGCATTGGCAAGATCCAAGGCCCCGGTCAGGATCCAGATCGGTGAGAAGGTTACCAGAGGTCTCGGATGCGGCGCTGATCCAAGCATCGGTGAGAAGGCTGCAGAAGAGTCCAAGGATGAGATCGCAGAGGCTATTGCCAATACGGATATGCTCTTTATCACGGCAGGCATGGGCGGCGGTACCGGTACGGGTGCAGCTCCCGTTGTAGCACAGATCGCTCAGGAGCTCGGTATCCTGACAGTTGCAGTTGTAACAAGACCTTTCGGCTTCGAGGGTGCGAGAAGAGCATCCAATGCGGAGCGCGGTATCAGAGAGCTCGAGAAGTATGTTGACTCTCTCGTTGTAGTAGCAAATGATAAGCTCCTTGAAGTTGTCGATGACGACACATCCTTCGAGGACGCATTCAATATGGCAGATCAGGTGCTGAAGTTCGGTGTAGCAGGTATATCCGATCTTGTTGCCATCCCCGGACTTATCAACCTTGACCTTGCTGACGTAAGGAGAGTAATGACCAAGGCAGGTATCTGCCATATGGGTATCGGCCGCGCATCCGGTGAGGGAAGAGCTGCTTCCGCTGTTCGCCAGGCTATCAATTCTCCTCTTCTCGACACAACGATCGAGGGCGCTAACGGTGTAATCATCAACTTCACAGGCGGACGTAACATGAAGCTGCAGGAGATCGATCAGGCAGCTAAGATCGTTCGTGAGGCAGTAGCCCCCGAGGCAGAGATCATCGTCGGTGCCGTTATCGACACATCTCTTGAGGATGAGATCATGATCACTGTTATCGCTTCCGGTTTTGACAACAGCATCAATGCTTCTGCCAATCACCGTGCGAGCACATCTGTTCTGTCAAGAAATAATCCCAACCTGATCACTGAGACTCCCAAGGCTCAGGCTCAGGCAAGAAATACATATTCACGTCCCGCACCGGAACCCGCACCGGAGCCTGTTCATACAAGAAATACGGCAGCTCCCGGTTTCCTTTTCGGTGATGATTCCGTGACAAGCGGTGCTGCAAGAGGCGCACGAGCAGAAGTTACGGCGGAAGAGGAAGCACCGGCTCCCCAGCCTGTTCAGCCTCAGCCCGTACAGCCCGTAAAGGTTCAGCCTGCTCATTCCGTACCTCCCTATCAGCAGACTCCTGTTCAGCAGCCCCAGGTACAGAGAGGCGGCAGACCCCAGGCTAATGTAAGCCCCGCTCCCGCTACAGAAGAGCAGCCCCAGAAGTCTGCTAAGCCCTGGTTCATGTTCGGTAAGGATTCTGAGTGATCCGCTTCGGCAAGAACTGATACAAGGTTAAACGGTGACAATATATGAGATGTCCTAAGTGCGGACAGACCGATGATAAGGTAATAGATACCAGACCGTCGGAGGAGAACCGCGTAATAAGACGTCGCCGTGAGTGTAATTCGTGTGGTTGCAGATTCTCTACTATTGAGAGGATCGAAGGACTTCAGCTTAAGGTTGTAAAGAAGGATGGTACGCGTCAGGAGTTCTCGAGAGAGAAACTTATGAGCGGCTTGTCTGCAGCCTGTTCCAAGCGTCCCATATCAAACGACCAGCTTACGGAGATCGTCAATTCCGTGGAGTCTTTGCTCCAGGATCAGCGTAACGGTGAGATCAGCTCTCAGGCTGTTGGTGAATTGGTAATGAACCGACTCAAGGAGCTTGATAAGGTAGCATATGTAAGGTTTGCTTCCGTATATAGGGATTTCACGGATGTGTCATCCTTTGCCCGTGAAGTTGAAGAGATCAACAAAGAATGAGTGATGAGGGGTTACTTAAGTGAAAAGAGTCCTGCTTGTAGATGATGATGAAGGCATAATCGAACTGCTTAAAGTTTATTTCGAGAAAGAAGGCTATAATGTGTCCACCTGTATGAAGGGCGACAAGGCAGTAGCCGCCTTCAGTGCCTGCAATCCCGATATCATTATCCTTGATCTGATGCTTCCCGGCATGGACGGCAATGATATCTGCCGTGAGATCAGGAAGACATCCGATGTACCGATCATCATGCTTACTGCGAAGACCGATACGCTTGACAAGATACTTGGTCTTGAGCTTGGTGCAGATGACTATATGCCCAAGCCTTTCGAGCCTAAAGAGCTTCTCGCGAGAGTTAAGGCTGTCTTAAGAAGGACTGACAAGCGCGATTCCGCCGAGAAGGAAGCTCCCGAAGAAGAGGAGACAGCGACGGGTTCAGAGGTCATCACATATCCCGGCTTCTCTGTTGACAAGGTTAAGTATGTAGTAACAGTTGATAATGAAGAGATCTATATGCCGCCCAAAGAGCTGGAGTTGCTTTTCTTCCTGGCATCGAATCCCAATAGGGTATTCACGAGGGAACAGCTTCTCGAGAATGTCTGGGGCTACGATTTCTACGGTGAATCAAGGACCGTGGATGTCCATGTAAAGAGGATCAGAGAGAAGATCGAGAAGCCTGACAGAGAACAGAATTGGTGCATTAAGACCGTATGGAGCAAGGGTTATAAGTTTGAAACAAAATAAAGGATTATCCGCAAGCTTTGTAGTATTTCTTAATTCGTTTCTGATAATAAGCACAGTCATAGTCTTTGCTGTGCTTATTTTTCTGTCCTACGAGAATATGAATAATTCGCTTGTTGATGATAATGTCAGGATCGCCAGGGATACAGGAGAAAACCTCGCGGCGGATCTTGCTTCCACCGGAGCTATGTCAGACGAGGATGTCTCGGTCTTCACGGATTTTCTTCTTAAGACCAAACTCTATTCGAGCACGGGCAATCTTTATATCACTGACCCCAGAGGCGCGGTAATCAAAAGTAACATCTCAGAGCCGGACATGATGCCGGAAGGCGATATCAGAGGCGGTGTATTTAACATAACGGATCCGCAGATACTCGAGCTTATCGAAAAGTCCGCGACCGAGAATGAGCAGAGAGTCGATACAGAGCGTAAGACATCTGAGATAAATGTTATCAGCTGCACGCCCATAGGCGACAGCGGTAACTTCCTCCTTGTCTTCCACCGCGGTGATACATCCGGTCTGAAAGATGACTACAGATCAATGGTTCTGATACCTGCGCTGATCGCCATGACGGTATCCGTCATCCTCTTTGTCGGCTTTGTAACCATCTCCTTGAGACCCATCAAAGCCATATCAAGAGTCATATCGCGCGTTGCTGAGGGGGATTATTCGGCACGTGTCGAGGGCAAATATACCAATTCGGATGAGCTGTCTGTTTTTACGGTATCTTCCGATCTGGCAGATATGGCAACAACTCTTAACAACATGCTCGAGATGCTGGAGAATCAAGAGAAGGATCGTAACATATTCATTTCCAGCGTTGCCCACGATATAAGAACACCCCTTACATCTATTAACGGTTTTGTTACGGCCATGACCGATGGCACGATCCCGCCTGCCAATCATCGCAAATACCTGATCATGATCAAGAATGAAGCCGACAGGATCCGCCGCCTGGTATCCTCCATGACGGAAGCATCATCTCTTACACACGTAGATCCGGAGATGATGGAGGAGTTTAATCTGGAAGAAATGCTGGAGGACATTGTATCTAACCTCGAGCCTCAGCTTAAGGAGAAGCAGATAGATCTTAAGACCGTCTATGAAGTAGCGAAGCCTATCTGTTACGGCGAGCCGCAACCCCTTTGCAGAGTGCTAGTCAACATCATATCCAATGCCATTAAATTTACTCCGATAGGCGGTAATATCAGAGTTACCGTATCTAAGACCGAAGACGGGAAGCGAATGCAGATGAATGTCGAGGATTCGGGCCCCGGCGTTGAGAAAGACAAGAGGGCGAGGGTTTTCGAGAGCTTTTATAAGACCGATCCGTCCCGTAAGCAGGCAGGCTTCGGTCTGGGACTGTATATCTGTAAACAGATCCTGATAGGTCACGGACAGTCTATTACATTGGACGAGAGCGCAGATCTGGGCGGCGCCAACTTTATCTTTACGCTGCCTTTGCCGCCGGAAGATAAATGATATGAGGATAAGTATCAAACAACGACAGAAGCTGGCAGACAAGACATGGGAGGCTATGAATAAGGCTTTCCCTGAGGCTGAGTGTACCCTGGATGCGGATCTGCCGGAGAGGCTGGCTATCAGGGGGATCTTGTCGGCGCAGTGTACGGATGAGAGGGTCAATATCACGGCGAGAGAGCTTTTCGAGCTCTATCCTGATATGGAGGCAATAAGAGCTGCCGGGGAGGAGAAGATCGGCGAGATAATAAGACCTTGCGGACTATACAGGTCCAAGGCAAAGGCGACGGTTACTTTTGCTGAGCTCTTCTGCGGCAAATGGGGACATGAGGTCCCAAAGGATGTAAACGAGCTGATGACCTGTCCCGGCGTCGGCAAGAAGATCGCCAATCTGATAATCGGAGAGATCTACGCCATTCCGGCCGTAGTCGTCGACACACATTGCAAGCGCGTTATGTACAGGATCGGCATCACCGATAACCATGAGCCTTTGAAGGTCGAAAAGGATCTCTGTCGATTCTTTCCCGAGCAGACCTGGATCAGCCTGGGGCACAAGGCTGTTATGCTTGGCCGCACATCCTGCCGCGCAGTAAAGCCTGCCTGTGATTCTTGTCCGCTTGGCGCTTTTTGCCTCAAGCGTATATAATCTTTAGGTATGAGTATTGTATCTTTGGACAGCCCCGTAAGTGTTTTATATGGTATCGGTCCGGAAGCGGAGCGCAGATTGGCGCGCCTTGAGATCTTTAGTGTTTATGATCTCATAAGCTATTTCCCCGTAAGATATAACGACTGGAGTGATGTCCGTAAGATCTCTGAAGCTCAGGAAGGCAGGGAGATCTCCTTTCAGGCAACGATAGCCACGGCGCCGGTCCGTAAAGGCAGGAAACGCACATCTCCCATCGGATTTGCCATGACTGACGGAGCTTCAAGGATAGAGATATCCTTCTTTAATGCACCTTATGTTGCAGGTAAATTCGAGCGCGGCGACAAGTGCTTCGTACACGGTGCCGTTACTTTCTATAACGGCCGCCTTCAGATGGTCAATCCTTATATCGAGAAGCTCGACAGCATGACCGAGACGGCTTTGGTTCGCCCGGTCTACCGTCTTACTGCAGGTATAACATCGAATCAGTTGGCCAAATGGATAAGGACAGCCCTCGGGCTTGTGGGGAATAAGATCCCTAACGTGATTCCTTCCGAGACTGTCAGAAGAGAGGATTTGATGTCGTCAGAAGCGGCCTATCGCTGCGTTCATTTTCCGACAAGCCTTGAAGAGGCTCAGGCGGCCAGAAGACGACTTGCTTATGAAGAACTGATCTTATTGGGGATCGGTATGAAGCGCTATATGCACGGTGACGAGGCGGAGGAAAGAGCTCCCGTCGTCATACCCAAGATAATTAGCAAGGACATAAATGACAGATGGAAGATAGTCTTGTCGAATCTGGGTTTCAAGCTGACGGACGATCAGAAGAGCGCTTTGGCAGATATACGTAAGGATCTGATGGGCAGCAAGCCCATGAACCGTCTGGTACAAGGAGATGTCGGATCCGGTAAGACAGCAGTAGCAATACTGGCCATGGCAATGACTGCCCTGATGGGTAAGCAGGCGGTGCTTTTGGCGCCAACTTCGGTCTTAGCTGAACAGCATTATAAATCGGCTCAGGATCTCTTGAAGGACAGCGGTATCAATGTCGTTCTGTTGATAGGTTCTACGGGAGCTGCCTTAAAGCGGGAGATAAAGGAAAAGCTTAAGGAAAATGAAGCGTCGGTGATCATCGGCACCCATGCACTTCTTTCCGACGATGTCAGATTCGCGGATCTTGCGCTTGTTATTGCCGATGAGCAGCATCGTTTCGGTGTTAAACAGAGAGAGAAGCTTTTGATAAGCAGGGCGGACGGGCATTTGGGCCCGGAGGATATAAACAGTGTCCATAATCTGGTAATGACGGCGACCCCGATCCCTCGCACTCTGGCTATGGTCATCTATGGTGATATGGATACCAGCGTGATCCGTCAAAAGCCGGCCGGCCGTAAGGAGATCAAGACCCACTTCCTGCTGGCAGATCATCAGGACGAGCTGGCTCGACTTGTGCGCGGCTCACTTGAGATCGGTAACCAGGTTTATATAGTCTGTCCCAGGATCGATGATAATGATGACGACCGGCTTTGGGTCGATGATTATTACGGCAACGAGTACTATGACAGTGAAGACCAGGCTTCTGTCGAGCTGACGTCCGTTGTCGAGATGAAGAGAAGAGCAGACGAATGGGGGGTTAGCGGGAAGTACGGGACAGGCGTCCTCTATGGCTCAATGCCCGAGAAGGAAAAGCTTCAGGTCATGGATGAATTCGTTAAGGGGGAGAAGGGACTTCTTATATCTACCACGGTAGTAGAAGTCGGAGTTAATAACCCAAACGCGACTCTCATGATCGTTATGGATGCGGACAGATTCGGTCTTTCAACTCTGCATCAGCTGCGAGGCAGGATCGGTCGCGGCAGCAAGCAGTCATATTGTATACTTGTATCTGCCAACCGTTCCGAGAAAGCGCTTACGAGAATGAAACTCATGTGTGAATGTTCCGACGGCTTCGAGCTTGCTGGCAAGGATCTGGAGATGCGCGGGCCGGGAGACTTTTTCGGTACAAAACAGCACGGTATTCCGACCTTAAGAGCCGCTAATCTTTTTACGGATGCCGACATCGCACGGACAGCCTGTGATGATGTTAATCGCTTAGGTGAAGCAGGAGGGGCTGAGGCGGAAGCGATAAATGAGGCTATAGGTCTGCTCTTTAAGCTCAGGTTCGGCAACCGTATGGGCACTTTGTGACAGCAGGAGAGAAGAAAATGCCGCGAGTAATAACAGGTAAATATAAAGGGACGATCTTAAATGCTCCCAAAGGCGATGCCACGAGGCCGACAACGGATAAGGTGAAGGAATCGCTCTTTTCCATAATACAGACGGAGATCCCGGGAGCCCGCGTACTGGATCTCTTCTCGGGAACCGGCCAGATAGCCATCGAGAGCGTCAGTCGCGGGGCCGAGTCGGCTGTCATGGTCGACAGATCAGGCGCTGCTGCATCCGTTATCAGGAGCAATCTGCAGAAAATACATGCGGAATCAGATCCTTCCCTGCGACTTATCAAGGCTCCTGTCAATAAGGCTATTGAAAAGCTTGCCGAAGAGGGGGCAAAATTCGATATCATCTTCATGGATCCGCCATACAAAATGGCACCTGATGCAGCGAGGGAAATCGCCGATCAGGTAAAGAGACTGGAATTACTGGCGGATGAGGGTATAATGATAGTCGAGCATTCGTCCGAGATTCCGCTCAACACTGATGTAATAAATATGCAATTCAAGCGTTCTTGTACTTATGGATTGACTGTGTTAGCATTTTTCAAAGATGAAAGCTCACAGGGGGGTTAAATTGACAACATTACTTTTCCCGGGCAGTTTTGACCCGTTTACTAGAGGGCACAGAGATATTGCCAGACGCGCGTCAAGGGTTTGCGACAAGCTCTACGTGGCAGTTATGCATAATGACGCCAAGAATCATTTCTTCAGCAGAGATGAGCGCGTATACATGGCGACGGAATCTCTTAAGGCTTATCCGAACATCGAGGTGGTCGGTTACGACGGACTGCTTGTAGATGTCTATAAGGAGACAGGTTGCAACGCCGTCGTTCGTGGCATCCGTTCTGAGTCTGACTTCCGTTATGAGGCCGAGATGGCCCTGGCTAACAGACTCCTGCATCCCGAGTATGATGTGGTGCTCCTCCCCTGCAGAGACGATCTGTCTCTGATCAGTTCAAGTATCGTAAAGGAAGTCGGTCACTATGGCGGAGATATCTCCAAGATGGTGCCCGCGGAGATAGTAGATTTTATTAGCGAAAAGCTGAAGAAAGGCAGGAATTGACAATGGAGAACAACAATTATGCATCTGCACAGCAGGCGCAGCCCCGCATAGAGAGATACGATCCCATCAGACATATCGATGAGCTGATCGATATCATCCGTGATGCCGGCGGAGTTCCCTTTACAGACAAGTGCGCGGTAGACAGAGGTGATATGATCGCATCTCTTGAGGAACTTAAGAACCGTCTGCCTGCTTCAGTTGCTCAGAGTAATGACATCGTAGCCCGCGCTCAGGATGTTATCGGAACAGCCCGCGAGAAGAATAAGAAGATCATCGACGAGGCTAACCGTATGTATGCCATGAAGGTCAATGACCACGAGATAACCCGCGGAGCCCGTGAAGAGGCAGCCAACATTATCGCCAAGGCAGAGGCCCAGGCGGATGAGTTGCGTAAGAGTGCGCACCTTTATGTGAAGCAGCTCTTGGGTAACGCCAATGCAACCTTGAGCGAGTGCATCGGCCAGATCCAGACGAATATGAGCGAGATCGATACGACTATCGATGCTATGTAAATTATTCACATAATAAATTCAAATGCCGTCCCGAGTGGGCGGCATTTTTTGTGGGACTTTTTATAGGGTTAATGCTCTGCGACATTTTTACGACATAGTAAAAGTATTACTCTGACTTTTCTGTGGTACCGGTCAAGGCTGCCGTCAACAGATTTAGCGGTCTGGAGGTCATTTCTGTTGACGCAGCCACCCCTGCCGTCAACAGATTTGTCGTCTGAGGGCCGTTTCTGTTGACGCACCACCCTTGCCGTCAACAGATTTGCTATCTCTGTGGTCATGAATTTAAGCAGAACCTTAAGCAACGTGCTTAAGCCTTTGCTTAAAGCATTCACACTATATCCCAAGCTTTCCGTGAAGAACCATTTTTGTCACTCATACAAAAAGGTCGAGGCTCAATGCCTACTAAATATATCGGCTTATAGGATAATACTATTACACAAGTAGCCCTAACAGATGTATACTCCTTCCAATAAAGCGAAAAGGAGATCTCAGATGATCAAGCAGGCAAAAAGACAATCAGCACGATGTCAAGTCTTGGACATACTTAGCTCGGGAGGATACTTGTGAGAGTCTGAGTTTTTTTGACCTGAACTCCGAACAATGATCTTCCCTCGAATCATTATCTATCCAAGGGAGGATTTTTTTATGTCATTAAATATAAATTCATTAGTTATTCACGGCGGTATCGACGGAGACGAGCGGACAGGTGCCGTTAATGTACCTATCTACCAGACATCAACATTCAAGCAGGACGGTATAGGCAAGAATCGCGGCTGGGAGTATTCCAGGACCGGCAATCCTACCAGAGCGGCGCTGGAGAAGCTGGTGGCGGATCTGGAACAGGGTGAGTACGGACTTGCTTTCGCATCGGGGCTTGCTGCCATTACTACGGTCCTGGCTCTTTTCAAGAGCGGAGATAAGATTATCGTGTCAGATAATATCTATGGCGGTACATTCAGAGTCCTTGACAAGGTTTTCAAGAACTTCGGCATCGAGTATGAGTCGGTCAATACTTCGGATGCGGAATTGGTAGCAAGCAGGCTTACGGATGAAGTTAAGGCGGTCTATATCGAGAGCCCTGC
The DNA here is from genome assembly GCA_946537885.1 of uncultured Clostridia bacterium. Classification (GTDB taxonomy): domain Bacteria; phylum Bacillota; class Clostridia; order Saccharofermentanales; family Saccharofermentanaceae; genus Saccharofermentans. The sequence goes on along the minus strand of CAMNGC010000003.1, from coordinate 73,859 downwards.
AAATCCTTTGCTTACTATTACGGATATTGCGGAAGTGTCCGGTATAGCTCACGGCAAGGGTAAGCTTGTGATCGTAGATAATACTTTCCTTACGCCTTATCTGCAGAGGCCGCTGACCTTGGGAGCCGATATCGTACTTCATAGCGGTACCAAGTATCTGGGAGGTCACAGCGATGTGGTGTCAGGTTTTGCCATTGTAAATGATGCTAAGATAGCGGACAGGCTCTATTTCCTGCAAAATGCCATGGGCGGCGTGCTGGGGCCTCAGGATTCCTATCTCATGATCCGCGGCATTAAGACTCTTGGAGTCCGTATGGACAGGCATGTCAAGAATGCTCAGCAGGTTGCAGAGTGGCTTGAGAGCAACGAGGCCGTGGCAAAGGTCTATTACCCGGGTCTTAAGACGGCAGAAGGTTATGAGGTCAACAGGAAGCAGGCGGATGCTGCCGGCGCCATGATCTCTTTTGAGCTGAAAGCTGATTATGATGCGAGGAGATTTTTCGAGGAGCTGCATCTTATAACTCTTGCCGAGAGCCTCGGCGGTGTTGAATCACTTGTATGCCATCCCGCTTCCATGACACATGCTGCGATCCCCAAGGAGATAAGGGATGCGGTCGGTATTACTGACGGACTTATAAGGCTTTCTGTCGGTATTGAGGATGTGCGCGACATAATAAGCGATCTGGATCAGGCGATCCTTAGGGCGCGCATTTAAGGAGGGGAGATCAAGATGGAATACTATAACAATATAAGCGAAATGATCGGCAACACGCCGCTGCTTAAGATCAGTCATATGGAGCTGCCGGACAATGTAAATCTCTATGCCAAGCTTGAGATGTATAACCCGCTGGGAAGCGTTAAGGACAGGATCGGATCCTATCTGATCGAAGATGCCGTTAATTCAGGCAGATTAAAGCCCGGAGGCACCATCCTTCTGGCGACGGCCGGCAATACGGGGATCGGTACGGCGCTCGCTGCTCTTAACAGGGGTTATCATGTAATCGTTGTAGTTCCGGACAAGTTCTCTCAGGAGAAACAGTCCATTATGAGAGCTTTGGGAGCTGAGATAATCAACACTTCAAGGGCAGATGGAATGCTTGGAGCAGAGAGGAAGGCGGAGGAATTGGGGCAGACTATCCCCGGCTCCGCAATAATCAATCAGTTTGCCAGTGAAGGCAATCCCCGGGCGCATTACGAGACTACGGGCCCGGAGATCTACAGGCAGCTTGACGGACAGATAGACTATCTGGTGGCCGGCGCCGGAAGCGGTGGAACTTTCAGCGGAGTACTGAAGTTTTTAAAGGAGAAGGATCCAAATATCAAGGGCGTCCTGGCAGATCCTTACGGTTCGATCCTGGGTGGCGGCGAACATGCCGATTACGACATCGAAGGCATAGGTAATGATTTTATAGCGGATACCATGAATATCGATTATGTGGATGAGGTGGTAAAAGTTACGGATGATGAGGCTTTTACGACGGCAAGGCTTCTTGCTGCCAAAGAGGGGGTCATAGGCGGCAGCTCTACGGGCGCGGCACTGGCAGCCTCCTTAAAATTCGCACAAACGCTTAAGGATAAGGATAAAGGCTACAATATAGTGGCAATCTTCCCTGACAGCGGAGAACGCTACTACAGCAAGAATCTGTTCTAAAAGGAGCAAGAAATGAGAGCACTTGTAGCTATGAGCGGCGGCGTTGACAGCAGCGTTGCCGCCCTTCTTATGAAAGATAAAGGACACAGTATAATCGGCTGTACCATGCGGCTCTACGAGAATGACATTGTAGGCCTGCCCCTTCTGGGCACTTGCTGTTCCATTAAGGACACCAACGATGCCCGGGCGGTCTGCGGCAGACTCGGCGCTGACTACAAGATCTTTCATTACGAGGAACTCTTCCGCGAGAAGGTGATCGAAAAGTTCATAAGCTCATACGAATCAGGTCTTACCCCCAACCCCTGTATCGACTGTAACCGCTATTTCAAATTTGACTATCTCTATGACAAGATGAAGGATCTTTCCTGCGACTACATTGTTACGGGGCACTATGCACGGATCAGCTTTGATAGTGAACGCGGCCGATATATTCTTCGTAAAGCTGTCGATCTTAGCAAGGATCAGAGCTATGTGCTTTATACCATGACTCAGTATCAGCTGGCACATACCCTTTTGCCCTTGGGGAAATATCATAAGACAGATGTCAGGAAACTCGCGGAGGAGCGGGGATTTGTAAATGCGAGGAAGCACGACAGTCAGGATATATGTTTCGTACCGGACGGGGACTATGCTGCATTTATGGAGCGTTTCCGCGGTGAAGCATATCCCGAGGGAGATATTGTCGATATGTCAGGCAAGATCCTCGGCCGGCACAAGGGCTATATACGTTATACGATCGGTCAGCGAAAAGGTCTCGGCATCGCCTCAGACCGCCCCCTCTTTGTAGTGAGGATCGATCCTTCGGAGAACCGGGTAGTCGTAGGCCATGAAGAGGATCTTTTCCGGAAGGTCGTGACGGCGACCGACCTGAACCTGATTTCCGTCGAAGCTCTAAAGGAGCCTATGCGGATCAAGGCGAAGATCAGATACGGTCAGAAGGAACAGCTGGGCCTTGCCGGGATGACGGAAGACGGCCGGCTCAAGGTGATTTTCGATGAGGCGCAAAGAGCTCCGGCGCCCGGACAGGCTATGGTTCTTTATGATGGAGATATCGTTGTCGGAGGCGGTGTGATCGACTCTTATTAAGTGTATAATTAGGGTGACTGATCTTTTGTGAAAGGCGGGCACTGATATGATACTCGGCGTTGAGATAATCAACTTTGAAGTTTTCGATATGGACAGATGCGGTATGCTGATCGATGACAGTATCGAAGCGGCGAATGAACCAGGTAAGGCAATGGAGGCTGTAAGGCTTCGTAACCTGAATGCCCTGATCGGCCGTAACCGGACCGGTAAGACCAGCTTCATAAGGACTATGTCCTTTATCAAGCGTTGCATCATCGGCAATGTAGCCAAGGCATCGACATTGGACGGCAGGCCCGGCTTCTCCAACATGATAATCAATAAGGATAAGCCTGCTGAGTTTAAGATCTTCTTCAGGCTCAAAGACAAGGCAAGCGGTCAGACCAAATTTCTTCAGTACGAATTGACGATCGAGGCCGGCAAGTTCGGAAGCCCCCGTGTCAGTGAAGAGAGGATCATCAAGAGTGAGAAAGCCGACGGCAAGATCGAGAAGCAGCCGATATTGGATCTTAAGAATGGCAAGGGCATCGTCTGTTGTGACGGCATTTCTTCAGATACCGAGATCAGTGATGACAAACAGACGGCCCTCAGTGTTTACGGCAAGATAGGGCAGTTTAAGGATATCTGCGACCTCTACCACGAGATCGACCGTTGGTTCTTCTGTGATTTCTCTTCCGACGAAGTGTCCAGCTATTATTCTGACGGCAATGCTCCGGGCGGTCACAAACATCTCAACAGCACCGGCTCCAATATGTCAAATGTCTTGGAATATATGCGTAAGACCGACGAAGCGGCATATGAGAAGACCATCGAGTCCATTAAGAAACGCATACCGGCCATGAAGAAAAAAAAGACCTTGCCGGCTAATCTGGAAGGCAGTCATGACAAACTCTTTTTGTACCTTCTGCTCCTTGCGGATCGGGATCCTCATTCGACTATCTTTATCGAGACGCCCGACCGTGATCTTTACCATGATATGGTGGATGTTCTTGCGGATGAGATGCGCGAATTCTCTATCAGAAATCCCTACTGCCAGATAATATTCTCGACCCATAATCCCTATATTGTCGAGAGTATGTCACCTCGTGAGATCTGGGTCTTTTCCAGAGACTTCGGCAGCGAGATCGACGACGGCGTTAAGATCAAATGTGCCGGCTCTGACCCTGTGGTTAACGCACTCTTTAAGGAGGGCGTGGGAATGGGAGCCATCTGGTACGGCGGTCACCTCGACGAGCCGGGTGAATCCGAGTCGGACGAAGATGATTAATATCGAAAAGCTTCAGGGAGCGCTTCAAGATGCATATTGAGATACTGACAGAAGACAAATCCGGAGCGGTAGTGGTCGAGAGACTCGCCCGCCGTATCTGCGAGATAGAGGGATGTGACGCGGATATATCCGTAAGACCTCATCGAGGCTGCGGAAGTCTCCCCAAGGAGCCTGACTTAAAACCGCCCAAATTCGCTTCCAGCCTGCTAGATCTTCTGCCGGCCAAATGCCGTGCCTACAACAGCGTCTACGGCGGCAGTGACACTATTCTGGTAGTGGTTATGGATTCTGATGATCACGACCCCGACGAATTGAGATATGAGCTTTATCGTGTCTGTAAGCAGTATGCCCCTCGTGTCAGGTCAGTTGTAGGTCTTTGTACCGAGGAGATCGAGGCGTGGCTCTTAGGCGATCATTCCGCTGTCTTTGCAGCCTACCCCGACAGTTCGCCTGAGGCACTGACCGAGTATGCCCAGGACAGCGTCTGCGGTACATGGGAGCAGCTCTGCCGTGTGGTCTGCCCCGACACTTATGAGAGCATCATCGATATCGGCTATCCTGCCATCGGTCACTATAAGGCGAGGTGGGCGGAGGATATCTCGGAATATATGGAGCCCGAGAATAATATCTCCCCCAGCTTTATAAACTTCAAGATGTCCCTTATTACTGCGATCCGTAAGCCTGATCCGATACCTGACCGTAAGCTGACCTTAACTCCCAAGACCTTGTCCGACGGGAGGACGGTAAGAAGAACTGTTTTTTAAGTATTTATCTGATTGACGAACAGAGATGCATTTTGTATAATCCCCTTGTTTTCAAAAAACATACATCAAGAATAGACGATGATTATCAGAGTCTAATGTGATTTTACGGGACCACTCCTGCGAGAGTTAAGGCCATACGGACAGCCGGGTCCACTGCCGATGATCGGACATCCGATCTATTGATTGAGTTAAAAGCTCAGTTTTATAAGTTGGTTACTTTATAACCGAAATGCGTAATCTGCGCAGACTTGTGAAATGGTCAATAAGAGTAGTAAAAGTAGTATTGCTATATAGACTCTATATACTTGGTGATCATCATTGCGGAGCATTATATGCGCCCGGATGAACAAAACAGCCATAGTGAAGCCTTTGCGCAAGTTGTAGGATTACAGCTTGCGCTTTTGTATAGAGGTGGCATATGGAGAAAACAGAATTGGATCAGACCAGAGCACCCATTTATGAGGCTCTGGAGAAGTTCCGCGAAATGCGAGTCGTCCCTTTCGATGTTCCGGGACACAAACACGGCAAGGGCAATCCCGAACTGACGAATTTTCTTGGTGAGAAGTGCGTCGGGGTTGATGTAAACAGCATGAAACCCCTTGATAACCTCTGTCATCCCATCTCGGTAATACGCGAAGCAGAACTTCTGGCGGCGGATGCTTTCGGAGCAAGCCACGCCTTTCTGATGGTGGGAGGAACTACAAGTTCCGTCCAGAGCATGGTCCTGTCAACCTGTAAGCAGGGTGATAAGATCATCCTGCCCCGAAATGTCCATAGAAGCGTAATAAACTCTCTGGTCCTCTGTGGAGCGATACCCGTGTATGTTAACCCCGATGTGGACCGTCGCCTGGGGATCTCTCTGGGAATGAGCCGGGATCATGTCAGGAAGGCGATCGATGAGAATCCTGATGCTGTTGCCGTTCTGGTCAATAATCCGACATATTACGGCATCTGCAGTGACTTGCGCGCTATCGTAAAGATGGCTCACGATGCAGGTATGCTCTGTCTTGCAGATGAAGCGCACGGTACACACTTTTATTTCGGTGAGAATATGCCGGTGTCTGCCATGAGAGCCGGTGCTGATATGGCAGCCGTCTCCATGCATAAGAGCGGCGGAAGCCTTACTCAGTCGAGCCTTCTCCTGATAGGATCGAATGTAAGCGAGAGGCATGTAAGACAGATCATCAATCTTACTCAGACTACTTCCGGAAGTTATCTTCTTATGTCAAGCCTTGATATCAGCAGAAGGAACCTCGCTCTTCGCGGCAAGGAGATCTTCCGTAAGGTGGTGGAGATGGCCGAGTATGCGAGAGAAGAGATAAATGCCATCGGAGGCTATTATGCCTATGGAAGAGAGATGATAAACGGTGATTCCGTTTTCGATTTTGATCCGACAAAGCTTAGTGTCCACACAAGAGATATCGGCCTGGCGGGGATCGAGGTCTATGACATTCTAAGAGATGAATATGATATTCAAATTGAGTTCGGAGATATCGGTAATGTGCTGGCATATCTTTCCATCGGTGACAGGATGCAGGATCTTGAGCGCTTGGTAAGCGCCATGGCAGAGATCAGAAGGAGATACAAGAAAGCGCCTGACGGACTCTTAAGTCAGGAGTATATAGATCCTGAGGTTGTCTGTAGTCCCCAAAGCGCCTTCTATTCGAAGAAGAAGAGTATACCGCTTCAGGACAGCGCGGGATTTGTCTGCAGCGAGTTCGTTATGTGTTATCCGCCGGGAATCCCGATACTTGCTCCGGGTGAGAGGATAACATCCGACATAATCGATTACATTCAATATGCGAAAGCGAAGGGATGTTCCATGACCGGTTCGGAGGATCCCAATATCAATAATATAAACGTTCTGGTTTAGGAGGGAAATTGCAAGTGAATCTGTGGTTCAGCGAATATCACGCTCCGGATGTAAGACACAGTCTTCGAGTCACAAGGCATCTTTATTCGAGCAAGAGCGATTATCAGCAGATAGATATTTTCGATACGCCGGAATTTGGCAAAGTGCTGGCTCTTGACGGAAATGTCATGCTGACGGAGCGGGATGAATTTATCTATGACGAGATGATCACACATATTCCCATGTCCGTTCATCCGAATGTTCAGGATGTTCTGGTGATAGGCGCAGGAGACGGCGGGGTCGTAAAGGAATTGACAAGATATGAGAGCGTTAAGCGCATTGACCTGGTAGAGATGGATGGTCAGGTAATCGAGGCTTGCCGCACTTATCTTCCCGAGAATGCATGTAAGCTGGATGACAGCAGGGTTCATATCTATTTTGATAATGCTCTCAGATTCATAAGACGAAGCAGCGATGAATATGACTTGATCATCGTTGATTCCAATGACCCTTTCGGAGCTACGGAAGGATATTTTACGAGGGAATTCTACGGCATTTGCTATAACGCTTTGAGAGAAGACGGCATTATGGTAAACCAGCAGGGAAGCCCCTTTTATAAGCACGATGCGGAAGCAATGCAAAGAAGCCATAAGAGGATCGTAAATACTTTTCCGATAAGTCGTGTTTATCAGGCTCATATCCCGACTTATGCGGCCGGCTACTGGCTGTTCGGTTTTGCCAGCAAGAAATATCATCCGATCAATGATTTTGACGAGGCGAGATGGAAAAGTCTGCACCTTAGCACCAAATACTATACGACCAAGCTTCATATAGGTTCGTTTTATTTGCCGGCTTATCTTGAGAAGATGCTGATGGAGGTAGAAGAATGAAGAAGAACGTAGAGACATTTATCGCATGCGACAGTGAGTATGACAAGTCGGGGATAGTGCTCTTTGGTGCGCCCTTCGACTCGACTACGAGCTTTCGCCCCGGAGCCAGATTCGGAAGCTCCGCCATACGTCATGAGAGCTTCGGTATCGAGACTTACAGCCCCTATCAGGACAAGGATCTTATCGAAAAAAATGTCTGCGACTGCGGTGACCTGGAGCTGAGCTTCGGCTTGCCCGAGACAGCTCTTAAGGATATCGAGGAACAGACAAGGATGATCTTAAAGGATGGCAAGCTCCCCATCATGACAGGCGGTGAACATCTGGTAAGCTATGGCGCCGTAAAGGCAGTCCATGAGAAATATCCTGATCTTCAGATCATCCAGTTTGATGCTCATGCGGATCTTCGCGACGATTATCTCGGAGCAAAGCTCAGTCACGCCTGTGTCATGAGAAGATGCTACGAGCTTGTAGGAGATAACAGGATCCACCAGTTCTGCATCAGAAGCGGGGAGAAGGACGAGTTCCTTTTCGCGCGTGAACATACCGATATGCATAAGTTTGGTTTTGACGGCCTTGATGAGGTCTGCAAGGAGCTTATAAAGAACAACACGCCTGTCTATCTTACGATCGATCTGGATTGTCTTGATCCGGCTGTCTTGTGCGGTACCGGAACACCTGAGGCAGGCGGCGTATATTTCCCGGAGCTTCTTGATGCCATCCTCAAGGTGAGCAGGACCAATATAGTCGGGGCAGATATAAATGAATTGGCTCCAATGCTTGATATAAGCGGCGCATCCACGGCAGTGGCATGCAAGATCTTAAGAGAATTGATCCTATCAATCAATAAATAAGGGGGATATCGAAAATGAGCAGAGTATTAGTTATCGGATGCGGCGGTGTGGCAAATGTTGCCATAAGAAAATGTTGCCAGCTTGACAGTGTCTTTACGGAGCTTTGTATCGCAAGCCGTACCTTGTCCAAGTGTGACGCTCTTGCCGAGGCTTTGAGAGGAAAGACCGGGACCCTTATCACAACGGCTAAGGTGGATGCGGATAATGTCGATGAACTCGTCGCCCTCATCCGCTCCTATAAGCCTGACTTGGTAATGAATATCGCTTTGCCTTATCAGGATCTTACTATAATGGATGCCTGCCTCATATGCGGCGTCAATTATATGGATACGGCGAACTATGAACCTGAAGACACGGATGATCCGAAATGGCGTGAGATCTACGAGAAAAGATGCAAAGAAAAGGGCTTTTCCGCCTATTTTGACTACAGCTGGCAGTGGGCCTATAAGGAGAAGTTCGAGAAAGCAGGGCTCACAGCTCTTCTCGGTTGCGGTTTTGATCCCGGCGTAACACAGGCCTATTGTGCATATGCCAAGAAACACGAGTTCGACTCTATCGATACCATCGATATCCTTGACTGTAACGGCGGCGATCACGGCTATGCTTTCGCTACAAATTTCAACCCGGAAGTAAATCTTCGCGAGGTGTCTGCTCCCGGCAGCTATATCGAGAACGGCAAGTGGGTTGAGATCCCTGCCATGAGTATTAAGAGAGAATATGACTTTGATGATGTAGGACATAAGGATATGTATCTTCTGCATCACGAGGAGCTGGAGTCTCTGGCTGTTAACATCCCTGAGGTAAAGAGGATACGTTTCTTCATGACCTTTGGACAGAGTTATCTTACACATATGAAATGTCTTGAGAATGTCGGTATGCTTTCGACTACGCCGGTTGAATTTGAAGGCCATGAGATCGTTCCCATAAAGTTCCTTAAGGCTCTTCTGCCGGATCCCGCAAGCCTCGGTCCCCGCACACACGGCAAGACTAACATAGGATGCATTTTCACGGGGAAGAAAGACGGTAAGGATAAGACTTACTACATCTACAATGTATGTGATCACCAGGAGTGCTATAAGGAAGTCGAGAGCCAGGCGATCAGCTATACGACGGGGGTTCCTGCCATGTGCGGAGCGCTTATGCTGCTCACGGGCAAGTGGACTCTCAAGGGTGTTCACACGGTCGAAGAGTTTGATCCGGATCCTTTCCTGGACGCACTTGATAAATACGGCCTTCCCAGACGCGAGAATCGTGAGCCGGTATTGGTGGATTGACGGCGATGAAGGAGATTTTCGACGGATTGGATCCTAACAGGGAAGATATCGGGGCGCTTAAGACTCCCTGCTATCTGATCGATGAGCAAAAGCTTATCAGAAATGCCGAGATCTTATCTTCGGTCTGTTCACGGACAGGCTGTAAAATATTATTGGCTCAGAAAGCTTTCTCGAATTATGATTTCTACCCCCTGCTCTCAAAATATCTGAGCGGAACCGAGGCCAGCGGACTGTTCGAAGCGAGGCTCGGGAAAGAGGAGATGCCTGATGGAGAGGTGCACGTTTTCTGCGCTGCTTATCGGGAAGATGAGTTTGACGAACTATTATCTTATGCGGATCATATCGTTTTTAATTCCATCAGACAGCTGAGCTGTCTCGTCGCAAAGGCAAAGGCGCAGGGAAAGAGCATCGGTCTACGGATTAATCCCGAGTGTTCGACTCAGGAGGGGCATGAGATCTATGATCCATGTGCTCCGGGAAGCCGCCTGGGAGTCACGAGAAGTGTGTGGGACCGTGAGATGACGCCGGAGCTGTTTTCTTTGCTTGACGGCCTGCACTTTCATACGCTCTGCGAACAGGGCAGCGATGCGCTTGAAGTCACCTTGCGGGCCTTTGAGGGAAAGTTCGGCGATGTCCTGCCCTATATGAAATGGATCAATATGGGGGGAGGCCATCATATCACCAAAGCGGATTATGATCTGGAGAAGCTTATAAAGCTTATCTCGTATGTAAGAGACAAGTGGGCGCTTCAGGTCTATCTCGAGCCCGGAGAAGCCGTGGCTTTAAACGCCGGTTATCTGTTAAGCCGTGTTCTTGATATTGTCGAGAATGGGGATACTAAGATCGCAATACTTGACAGCAGTGCCGCCTGCCATATGCCGGATGTCATCGAGATGCCTTACACGCCTCCGCTTATGAATGCGGCGGACGCGGCGGACGAGCCTTCGGAGCTCCGGCGATACAGGCTCGCGGGACCTACCTGCCTCTCAGGCGATATTATCGGTGATTACAGTCTCGAAAATTACCTGAAGATCGGAGATATGCTTATTTTCGGTGATATGGCGATCTATACGACGGTTAAGAATAATACATTTAACGGGATGCCTCTTCCTGACATCTACAGACTTAAAACTGACGGGACCATCGAGAGACTGACGAAATTTTCTTACAGCGATTTTAAGGGAAGGCTCGGGAGATAGTTTAGGCAGGCGCTTCGGCTTGTATCAGCTGTTGACGCTCTCGTCGCCCCCGTCAACAGATTTACGGTTTGAAGGTCATTTCTGTTGACGCACCTGCCGCTCCCGTCAACAGATTTACAGTCTGGAGGTCATTTCTGTTGACGCATCCGTCGCCCCGTCAACAGATTTGCCGTCTGAAGGCCATTTCTGTTGACGCAGCCACCCCAGCCGTCAACAGATTTACGGTTTGAAGGCCATTTCTGTTGACGCAGCTGCCGCCCCCGTCAACAGATTTACGGTTTGAACGCCATTTCTGTTGACGCACCCGCCGATTTAAGCTCCTTTTGAAATCGTGTATAATCAAGGCATGGCAAGGCATATCTACATTCATATCCCATTCTGCGCGGCCAAGTGTCCTTATTGCAGTTTTTATTCCACAACAAGGCTTCAGCCGCGGTATAAAGAGGCGCTAATGCGCGAGATAGAGATCTATGAGGATCTTTTGCAAAAAAGACCGGATCTTGGGATGAATCTTTTCGAGGATGATCCGAGCATATATGTCGGCGGAGGTACTCCAAGCGTGCCTGATAGCGGGATGGTCTGTGATGTTTTAAGAAGGACGGCTGAAGTATTTGATATAAGCGAAAATGCCGAGAAGACCATCGAGGTCAATCCTTTCTCTTTTACCGCACAGAAAGCGCTGGATTATATTGAAGCCGGTTTTAACAGGATATCGATAGGTGTGCAGTCGCTTGACGATAAGGTGCTTAAGACTCTCGGAAGACTACACGACAGGCATAGGGCAATCGAAGCGATCGAGACCGCAGGTGATGCAGGGTTTACAAATATCTCGGCCGACCTGATGATCGGCGTGCCCGGTCAGAGCTTAGAAGGCATAATAGAAGATGCGGATACTCTTATAGAACACGGCGCGCGGCATATCAGCATGTATTCATTGACAATTGAAGAGGGCACGCCCTTTTACGAGCGGTACAGTAAGACGCTGGAGGATATCGTTCCTCAGGAGACGGAGCGGGCAATGTATCACGGGCTTCGGGAGCATTTGAGAAGTCGGGGACTGATGCCTTATGAGATATCCAATTGTGCCATCCCCGGATATGAGAGCAGACATAATAGCCACTATTGGAGAGGCGGGGAGTATTTCGCTATCGGAGCCGGTGCGCATGCTTATATTGATTCTGTCAGGTTCGCTCACCCGGATGATGCGGATTCGTATATGAAGGCTATGAAAGCGGTCACATCGTCAGACTTTGAGCAGATGCTTGACGGTGAAAGAGATGATATCGGTGCGGCAATCGCTTTGGAGCGCCTTGACGGAGAAGATAAGATGCATGAATATGCAATGCTCATGCTGAGGACTTCAGGGGGGATAGACTGCCGCGAGTTTAAGACACGGTTCGGGGCTGATGCGAGGAAGGTTTTCGAGCAGGCGATAGATGAGAATAAGCGAAAAGGCCTCCTCGAAGATACAGGTTCATTCCTGCGGCTTAGCAAAGAAGGCCTGGACTTTGCCAATGGTGTTTTCGCTGATTTCCTTCTCTATTGACCTTATTTTTTAATCCATGACCTGTTTATCGAAAAGCCTGCCAGGCATAATTTGCGTGAAAAAACGTTGATTTCCAAGGCTTCCGTGAAGAAGCTCCCAAAAAACTGTCGGTCTTTGTACAAATAGTGTTTGACTTTTTTTGACTTTGTTTGTATAGTGTATTTGGCACTCGAAAGAAATGAGTGCTAAAACATCGGAAAGGAGCTTAGTGGTATGGCTTTGGATAACAGGAAGAAACAGGTCCTTCAGGCAATCGTTGATGACTATGTCACCACCAACGAACCGGTAGGCTCCAAAACCTTGATCGAGAAGCATAATTTTACGGTCAGCTCCGCGACACTTCGTAATGAGATGGCTGAACTTGAGAAGCTCGGTCTTCTTGAGAAGCCGCACACATCTGCCGGCAGGATCCCTTCGGATAAGGGTTACAGAGAGTATGTTGACTCTCTTATGCATGTGGACGATCTGAGCGAGAGGGAGAGGGAAGATATCGCTTCCAGGATCAATGACAGCGTATCTGAAGTAAAAGATCTTCTCAGGAATGCCACGACTACACTGTCAGAGAACACAGGATTCGTATCTCTTGCCATGACTCCCAGACTTCACGGCAGTTATCTTACACAGCTTAAGATCCTCATGATCGAGCCCGGCAAAGCTCTTGTGGTCGTTGTGCTTTCTGCAGGTGTTGTTAAGGACAAGCTCGTGAGGATTCCTAACTTCCTGACGCAGGATCAGATCGCTCAGATCAGTAATGAAGTTGAAAGAAGTCTGTCCGGCAAGCCTTTGGATGAGATCACGCTTATTACTCTGGCTTCGTCCGTTAAGGAAAGTAAGATCCCGGATCCGCTTCTCAATCAGGTGCTCTACGAGGCCTACACGGCTATCAAGCAGGCAGATAAACTGGATGTCTATCTGGAGGGTGAACACAGGATGCTGTCTCTTCCGGACTTCAGCGAATTAGGCAGAGCGAGAGATCTCTTAGGAACTTTGTCCCATGACGGTATGGTGGCGGGTTATGTAAACGAGATCGAAGCCGATGCCGTGGCCAGCGGCAGACGTGACAGCTATATGATCAGGATAGGTCAGGAGATATCCCTGGAAGGCCTTGAGGACTGCAGCTTTATCACTACCACCTATAAGATGGGGGATACAGTGTCCGGTAATATCGGGATCATAGGACCCAAGAGGATGGAGTATTCCAAGGTAATATCTCAGATCAATTTCGTCAGGAAGACCTTAAATGACGGAATCAAGAAATTAAGCGAATAAGATAAGGAGGATAAGGCAAGATGATAGATGACGAGGAGTTGAAGGAGACGTCGGGACAGGGAGCTTCTGATGAAGGAACTGCCCCCGAGGAATTCATTCCCGATTATGATTTCTCCGAGTCTTCGGAGAATGCTGAAGAACAGCAGGATGAGAAGACAGAGGACAAAGAGACTGATGCCGAGGATAGTTCTGACGCAGAAGAGACTGTTGAGGCTTCTAAGTTGGCGGATCTCGAGAAGAGGTATATGAACCTTTTCGCTGAGTATGAGAATTATCGTAAGAGAAGCGTAAGAGAGAAGGAGAATCTCTACTCTGATGCAGTGGCGGATGTTACTTCCAAGTGGCTTCCGATATTGGATAATATCGACAGAGCGGCAGTTGCCGGTGAGGGTGCTGATGAGCAGTCGGTGGAGAAGGTCCTGCAGGGCATCGATATGATGAGCAAGCAGGCAGCCGATATCCTGAGCAAGATCGGGGTAGAGGAGATAGCGGCGGCAAGAGGCGACATTTTCGATCCGAATATGCATGAAGCGGTTATGCATATAGAAGATGCCGAGCTCGGTGAGCAGCAGATAGCAGCGGTATTTCAAAAGGGATACAAATATAAGGACCGCGTGATCAGACACGCAGTCGTACAGGTAGCAAACTGACAAACATACAGATAAAGGAGACACAAAAAATGGATATTATCAGATCAAGCCTGGTTCCTACGGTAATCGAGTCATCCAGCCGCGGAGAGCGCGCTTATGACATTTATTCCAGACTCTTGAAGGAGAGGATCGTAATCCTGTCCGAGGAGGTAAATCACGTAACAGCAAGCCTTATCACGGCTCAGCTTCTCTTCCTTGAGGCTGAGGATCCGGACAAGGATATTCAGTTCTACATCAACAGCCCGGGAGGATCTGTTTCCGACGGTCTGATGATCTACGACACAATGCAGCTCATCAAGCCTGATGTACAGACGATCTGCATGGGTATGGCTGCTTCCATGGGTTCCGTGCTCCTGGCAGCAGGTACCAAGGGTAAGAGATGCATCCTGCCGAATGCGGAGGTTATGATCCACCAGCCTTTGGGCGGTACACAAGGTCAGGCAACGGAGATCCTGATCGCCGCAGAGCATATCAAGGATACAAGAGCCCGTTTGAACGGCATCCTCGCAGAGAGATGTGGCAAGACAATTGAGGAACTCGACAAGGATACGGACAGAGATCATTGGATGACAGCTCAGGAAGCTCTTGAGTACGGCATCGTAGATAAGATCCTTGAGAGCAAGAAATAATCATCGAAAATAAATGACGGAGGTAATATAAAATGGCAAAAGTAATTGGTATTGATTTAGGTACAACAAATTCATGCGTAGCAGTAATGGAGGGATCCGAGACAGTCGTAATCCCTAATCCCGAAGGTAACAGAACAACTCCTTCCGTAGTAGCTTTTTCTAAGGACGGAGAGAGACTCGTAGGACAGGTTGCTAAGCGTCAGGCAGTTACAAACCCTGACAGGACAATCCAGTCCATCAAGCGTGAGATGGGTTCCGACTATAAGGTTTCTATCGACGGTAAGCAATACACACCTCAGGAGATCTCTGCGATGATCCTGACAAAGCTCAAGAGCGATGCTGAGGCATATCTCGGTCAGCCCGTAACACAGGCTGTTATTACGGTTCCTGCTTACTTTACGGATTCCCAGCGTCAGGCTACAAAGGATGCCGGTAAGATCGCCGGTCTCGAGGTTCTCCGTATCGTAAACGAGCCTACTGCAGCTTCCCTGGCTTATGGTCTTGATAAGGAAGAAGAGCAGAAGATCCTGGTATTTGACCTTGGCGGCGGTACTTTCGATGTATCCATCCTCGACATCTCTGACGGAGTATTCGAGGTAGCAGCTACTGCCGGTAATAACAGACTCGGCGGTGATGACTTCGATAACAAGATCGTTGACTACCTTGTAGAGTCCTTTAAGCAGAGCGACGGAATTGACTTAAGAAATGACCGTATGGCTATGCAGAGACTTCGTGAGGCTGCTGAGAAGGCCAAGATCGAGCTTTCCGGTATGACAACATCCAATATCAACCTGGCTTACATCACGGCCGATGCCACAGGCCCCAAGCACATGGATATTACTCTCACAAGAGCTAAGTTCGATGAGCTTACACGTGACCTGGTACAGGCTACGATGGAGCCTGTTAAGAGAGCCATGAGCGATGCGGATGTTACGCCTTCCGATATCGATAAGATCCTTCTGGTCGGCGGTTCCACAAGAATCCCCGCAGTTCAGGATGCTGTTAAGAACTATTTCGGCAAGGAGCCTTTCAAGGGTATCAACCCTGATGAGTGCGTAGCTATCGGTGCTGCTATCCAGGCTGCGGTTCTCACCGGTGATGTTGACGGTCTCCTTCTGCTGGATGTCACACCTCTCTCCCTCGGTATCGAGACAATGGGTGGTGTTTGCACAAAGATGATCGAGCGTAACACAACGATCCCTGCTCACAAGAGCCAGATCTTCTCTACAGCTGCCGACGGTCAGACACAGGTTGACATTCATGTCCTCCAGGGCGAGCGTGAGATGGCTGCTTACAACAAGTCTCTCGGTAACTTCATTCTCGACGGTATCGCTCCCGCACCTCGCGGAGTGCCGCAGATCGAAGTATCTTTCGATATCGATGCTAACGGTATCGTTAATGTAAAGGCTGTTGATAAGGGAACAGGCCGTGAGCAGAAGATCACGATCACATCTTCTACTAACATGAGTGACGAGGAGATCGATAGAGCTATCAAGGAGGCTGAACTCCACGCTGCCGAGGATAAGGAGCGTAAGGAGAAGGTCGAGATCAAGAACCACGCCGAGTCCACTGTATATCAGGCTGAGAAGGCTCTTACAGACTTCGGTGACAAGGTGACAGAGGAGGATAAGGCTCCTGTTAATGCCGCTATTGCAAATCTTAAGGCCGCTATCGAAAAGGATGATACAGAGGCTATGAAGGCAGAGACAGAGAATGTTTCTCAGGCTCTCATGAAGATCGGCGAGAAGTTCTATTCTCAGGCAGGCGGACAGGGCCAGCCTAATCCTCAGGATTTTGCCGGCTACGGTAACCCCGGTGCAGATGCTGCCGGCGGCTTCGCAGGCGGAAATGAGGCAGGTGCCGACGGTTTCAAGAACGCCGGCGGTGATGTATAATCGACTCTTGCATGACTTACAAGATGAGACAAGAATAAATAACTAACGTGCAGGCTGCCGTCTGATCCCCGCAGGGAGAGGCGGCGGCTTTGTGCGGTATATCGGAGGAATAGCTTTGGCAGATCAAAAACGCGATTATTATGAGGTCCTGGGAGTAGATAAGAACGCTTCTGCGGACGAACTCAAGAAAGCTTACCGTAAGCTTGCCAAACAGTATCACCCGGACCTTCACCCTAACGACAAGGAGGCGGAGGCCAAGTTCAAGGAGCTTAACGAGGCCTACAGCGTCCTCTCTGATGACTCCAAGAGGAGCAAGTATGACAGGTTCGGTCATTCGGCCATGGACGGCAACGGCTTCGGCGGAGGCGGATTCTCTCAGGAATTCGATTTCAGCGATATTTTCGAGTCCTTTTTCGGAGGCGGCTTCGGCGGTGGTTCAAGAAGGCGTAACGGGCCTCAGCGCGGCGCTAACTTGAAGTACAATATGAAACTGTCCTTTATGGAGGCGGCTTTCGGTGTCGAAAGAGATATAACGATTACCAAGGAAGACAAGTGTACCGTCTGCGGAGGCAGTGGCGCGCAGCCCGGCACATCGCCGGAGACATGTCCTACATGTAAGGGTAGCGGAACGATCACTAAGCAGCAGCAGACCCTTTTCGGTATGACTATGGTACAGCAGGGTTGTCCTGCATGCGGCGGAAGGGGCACAGTCATCCGCACTCCTTGTACAGCTTGTAACGGCAAGGGCAGGAAGAATATCAGAAAAACAATCCATGTTAAGGTTCCGGCCGGTTATGATAACGGTGAGATGATGATCATCTCCGGCGAAGGCGAGCCCGGCAAGAACGGCGGCGGATACGGTGATCTTTATATCCAGTTTGTCGTAGGCAAGCATGATGTTTTCACTCGTGAGGGATATAACACTTACTGTGAAGTGCCGATCTCCCTGGCTCAGGCGACACTCGGTGCCAATATCGAAGTGCCGACGATCGACGGCCCCGTATCTTATACGGTCAAGGAGGGGACGCAGCCCGGCGATACGACGATCCTCAGGGGCAAGGGTATCACCAACAAGAATCGTCCTTCCATGAGAGGAGATCAGATGGTAAGGTTTGTCATCGAGATACCTACGCGCCTGACAGAGGAGCAGAAGCGGAAGCTGGTTGATTTTGACTCGTCCCTGACGGATCGAAATTATTCCAAGAAGACCGGCTTCTTCAAACGAATGAAAGAACTCTTTAATATCTGATATCGGAGGAAATGAGCTATGCAATGGGTCGAGATATCCATCGTCACAACAGAAGAAGCGTCTGATGCCATCTGCGAGATGCTGGCTCAGATAGGCGCGGACGGTATTGCCGTAAGCGATCCTTATGAGATCAGACGGATCATCGAAGACCCGGAGTCTCTGGCCTATGCCGATGACGGTTATATTGATTCGCTGGGAACTGATGTAGTGGTCAAGGCATATTTCGCTGAGTTTGACGACGGCATCCGTTTGGGACCGAAGAACGAGGAGTATATAAGCGAAGCAGGTGTAGGTATGATCTACGGCAATATCGTGAACACGGTGATGTCAACGGAAGACGCCATGCAGCTTATAAAGGATAAGCTCGCCGATATCGGAGAATTCCTGGATGTCGGTAAGGGCTTCGACGGATGGAAATATGTGAAGGACGAGGACTGGGCCAACAACTGGAAAGCTGACTATAAGGCTTTCAGGATCTCGGACCGCGTGATAATCTGCCCCAGCTGGCTGGAGCCGGAAGCGGAGGAGGGTGACATTGTAGTTATGCTCGATCCGGGTTCTGCATTCGGGACAGGTACACATGAGACTACATCCATGTGCGCCGAATTGCTGGATCGATATATCACAGCTGAGACTAAGTTGCTCGATCTGGGCACAGGTTCGGGTATCCTCGCGATCATAGCGTCCAAACTGGGTGCCGGCAGCGTTACCGCTTATGATATTGATCGCTTGGCTGTTGATGTTGCCATCGATAACTGCAGGAAGAACGACTGTCCTGATATCGGGTGTTATACCGGTGAATTGAAGGATGTTGAGGACGAAGGTTTTTCGATTATCGTCGCCAATATTATCTCGGATGTCATCAGTTCTATAGCAGGGGATATACCTGCCAAGCTTGCAGAAGATGGTCTGTTTATCTGTTCCGGCATTATCAATACCAAGAAGGATAAGGTTGAGAAAGCGCTGGCGGATGCGGGGCTTGTCATCGTCGAGAAACATGAGAAAAATGACTGGATGGCCTATGTTTGTAAGCGCGGATAAGGCAAGAGATAATTAAATACAAGCTATTTAAGGGAGGTCTTATGGCCTCCTTTGTGCAATGCACATAAGTCAGTCAGCTTGCAATTTGGTAATATCCACAAATTTATATTGTAAAATTAGACAAGAGACAGAGTTGTCTTAATTTCCCGATTATGCAAAACTAAACATAGGATAGTCCGTATAAGGATATCCTGCAGGGAGTATGTTAATCGATGAAGTCTATACTGATATTTCAAGATTCGGTAGAAGGTACTGAGTACGATTTTACCAGAAGTGTCAGAACGATAAAGGGTTATGGTATGGACCCTCTGTCGGTTATCCCTGCGCTGTTTGATGCTGACGGCAATAATCTCACGACGGATATTCAAGATAGTTTGGAGTATGCTTTCGGAGAGCATATGGATGCAGGCGCCTTCGGTTATACCACCAACAGCGCTACGATCGATGCAGTTGCAGAAGGATATCATGCCAATTCTATGGATTTCCCGATAGTTGCAGCACCTTCGATGCTGTCTGAGAACGGTGATATTCTGGTAGACGAGAATGTATATAATTCAGTTATTGACAACCTTATACCTATAACGAAGCTTTTGGTTATCAACCATATGGAAGCCGAACTCCTTGCCGGCTTTGAATGTGTGATGCCGACGGACTTCAGCAGAGCTGTTAAGAAGATCTTCAATGACTACGGCTGTTGCGCTTTGGTTCTTGCCTGCAGGGACACATCCCTGCGTAATATCCTTTTCGATGGCAAACATGTAGATGCCTTCATTGACCCGTCCGACAGACCGCTGACCGATTACTCCCTGACGGCAGCGATCGCTTGCGAACTGGCTGAAGGCAAAGAAATGAACGAGGCCGTGAAATCGGCCTTTGAGCGGTGCTTCGAGAAGAAGGAAGAGAAGAAGGCGAGTGCACCTGTTGCCAAGGCGGCTCCGGCAACGGTAAATAAGCCTGCGCCGGCTACTGTCGAGACCGTCAAAACTACTGAACCCATAAGCTCGGCTGTTCAAGAGGAAGCTGCGGCAACTGAGCCTAAGAGTGGCGAGGCTGAATCCGTGACGGCAGCCGCGGGGTCTACAGTAACTCCCGTTAAGAAGTCCATACTGGGGGCTGGCGTGCTGGCATCGGCTTCCGGGGCATCTACGAGGTCTTTGGTATCGCCTGCCAAGTCTCTTAGGGACATCGCCAGAAGCATTGAGCTGACAACCGGCTCGTCCTCATCTGAGAATGAGGGGCGCACGCCGTCACCTGCGGTTACCAGTTCCCTGAAGAAAGAAACAGACAATCAGCGCACTCTTAATGAGCTGGCCGCTCTGAGCGCGCGCTTGAAGAAGCTTAAGGAGTCGTCCGCGCCGGCATCTGCCGAAGATCTGGATGTGAACGCCAGAGCTGATTGAAGGGAAGAAGATGAATAGATGTTAGGGACCGTCTCAGGTTTGGGACGGTTCTTTTTTGTGGCATATGTTGTGTTGTGGGTGATTTTATTCTTTTCGAAAATAATTTATCGAAAAACGATAAAAAGTTGTTGACAAAGGATAATGCGTCGATTATAGTATGTACAGATCGGATGGCCAAGAGATCGAAAAAAGATCCAATCAAGTTGAAATAAGGAGACTAGAAAAATGAATGAATTAAACGAGAAGTTAGCAAATGTAAAGAAGAGCGCCCGGACCGGCAGGAAGGTCTCGACTGCACTGTTGATAATCTGTATTGTCGCTTTCGTTTTGACAGTGGTTGCGGGCTCGGTGATCCTGGGTATGGGCAAGAGATTCGACGACGCTTTGGACAAGGCAGAAGAGAAGGGAGAGAGTGTCAGCGCGGTGATGGACGCGGAATTCTTGAGTGTGTCCGTTGAGGATTTCTCCAAGATAGATACGGACGTACCTTTCTTGCAGAAGGCACTTGATGAGCACCCTATGAGCACGGCTTTCGGTATATATATCCTCTGCGTATCCGTTGAAGTTCTGCTCTTATGCATCGTGTTTACTGTGGTAAGAGATACTTTCGCGCTGATCGAGAATGAAGACAACCCCTTTACGACCAAGGTTATCAAGAAAGTCACGGTTGTTATGATAGTCGGAACGATCTGCATCGGCCTTATGGTGGGCGGAGCTGCGGTCATCTACGGAGCTATCCTCACATGGCTTGTCCGCACGATCCTTGAATACGGTAAGGTGCTCCAGACACAGGCAGACGAGACACTTTAAGGAGGCGGCTATGGGACAGATAATATTAAGGCTCGACCGCGTAATGGCCGACCGCAAGATGTCGCTCAACGAGCTGGCCGACAAAGTGGGCGTTACGAATGTAAACCTCTCCAAGATGAAGAACGGCAAGATCTCCGCCATACGTTTCTCGACACTGGAGGCGATATGTGAGGCGCTGGACTGCCAGCCGGGGGACATACTGGAATATCAGAAATAAGAGCGAAAAGCCCGGGGCAATTGAAGTGAACCCGGGCTTTTTGCTGTCCTTTTTGGGGGGATTGTGAAAGCTCGCCGAGATTACCCGGCGTGTTAACCCGGCTTGGGTTAACAGTGGAGGTAATCTGCGGACTAACAAGCCCCCAAAACAAAAATCCCCCGGTCTATCGACCGAGGGACTCACACTTTTGATTATTATCCGTCAACCTCTGTAGTAGTTGATCAGGCAACCCTTGCTGATAATCGTGCGCTCGTCGTCTGTCAAAGCTCCGAGCTTCAGGTCAAGTTCCTTCATGCCCTTGTTGACGACATAGGCCTTTATGACCTCGTCCTTGTTAAGCAACGCATCGCGCACACCCGGAACAAAGATATAGTCGTCGTTATCGAAGTTGAAGTCCTCGTCCAAAACGAAAGGCAGCATCCCCCAGTTGATAAGGTTGGAACGGTAACGCTTGGTCGCGTATTCCTTGGCAATATTAGCCCATCCGCCAAGTACCTTCTGGCAGGAAGCGGCCTGCTCACGGGCAGAACCGTCGCCGGGCTTGATGGCGTAGATCGTGGAGCCGAAGCCGGTGTTGCTGCGGTCTGCGTCGGAGAACTTTTCGCGAATAACAGACATGATATTCTTGAGGTTAGGATCGACCTCGCAGGGATGTTCGCCCTTCTCGCGTGCGATCTCGACCTCATGGAAAGCTTTGGCACGACCGACATACTCGGGATCCTTACGAGACAGGGTGAATTCTGCCAGACCGATGGGGTTGGAACGGAAGGATGATGTCTCGCCTGAAGGAATGAGCTCGTCAGTTGTTGTTACGGGATCGGTGATCACGGAAGCGACCTTGAGAACGAGATTATCCGTCAACGCGGGCATCTCGGGCCAGTCCTTGATATTAGGACCGAATTTAACATCGACGGAAGGATCAGCCTTGCCGACACCGTTATATACCCTATTGTCATAGATTGCTTTATCGAAAAAGTACTTGGGATTCGTGTACTCCACATCGATATCCGTTGCGGGAGTCAGGAAGCCCTTATTAACAGCTGTTGCCGCGATAGAACGTGCATCCATGAGAGCTACGCTGGAGATCTGACCGTTCTGGATCTTGGAACCCTCGCGGTTCGGGAAGTTACGTGTAGAGTGACGGATTGACAGAGCGCCGTTAGCCGGTGTGTCTCCTGCACCGAAGCAAGGGCCGCAGAAAGCAGTCTTAACAATGGCACCTGCGTGCAGAAGTTCAGCCGCACGACCGTTCTTGTAAAGTTCCATCATGATCGGAACACTAGCAGGATATACGGACAGTGAGAAGTAGTCATTACCCACAAAGTGTCCCTTGATGATATCCACGGCGTCGCATATGTTCTCGTAGCCGCCGCCTGCACAACCGGCGATGATACCCTGCTCGACATAGAGTTTGCCGTTAATGATCTTGTCTGTAAGATTGAACTGAACATCACCTGTCAGCTGGCGTCTGCCTTTCTCTTCAACATCGTGAAGGATATCTTCGAGATTGGCATTAAGCTCCTCGATGGTATATGTGTTGCTGGGGTGGAACGGCAGCGCGATCATAGGGCGGATCTTGGAGAGATCGATATAGACGACTCCGTCATAGTAAGCCACCTTGGAAGGCTTCAATTCCTTATATGCTTCCGGTCTGAAGTGGATGTCGTACCATTCCTTTGTGCGCTCATCTGTCTCCCAGATGGAGGACAGGCATGTGGTCTCGGTTGTCATTACATCGATACCGATCCTGTAGTCGCTTGAGAGCTTGGAGATGCCGGGACCGACGAACTCCATTACTTTGTTCTTAACATATCCGTTGCCGAAAGTAGCACCGATGATAGCCAGTGCCACGTCCTGAGGACCAACGCCCTTAACAGGTTCGCCGTCTAAGTAGATCGCAACAACGCCGGGGCGTGCCACGTCATAAGTCTTGCCCAACAGCTGCTTTGCCAGCTCGCCGCCGCCTTCGCCGATGGCCATCGTTCCCAGGGCGCCGTAGCGGGTGTGGCTGTCAGAACCTAAGATCATGCCGCCGACCTCTGCCAGGCACTCCCTCGCGTACTGATGGATTACTGCCTGATGGGGAGGTACGAAGACACCGCCGTATTTTTTAGCACATGAAAGACCGAAAACATGGTCGTCCTCATTGATAGTTCCGCCAACAGCGCAGAGCGAGTTATGGCAGTTTGTGAGTACATAGGGCAGGGGGAATTCCTTAAGGCCCGAAGCCCTTGCCGTCTGGATGATGCCGACGAAAGTAATATCGTGGGATGTCATCTTGTCGAACTTGATCTTAAGATTTTCCGTATCACCGCTCGTGTTGTGGGCCTGCAGGATGGAATATGCCATCGTGCCCTTTGCGGCTTCGTCCTTATTGGTCTTGATACCCTTGGCTGCCAACGCGTCCTGCGCTTTGCCGTCATCGGGAATCAGAGTTCTGCCGTCCAGCAGATAAGCACCTGTCTCGTATAAATTGATCATACCGGTCTCTTTTCTTTTGAAGATTATCGCTTTAATGCGACCCAAGGATTATAGCATATTATTTTATGTCCTGCCTTTTAATCGTAATAATACCTTAATCTCCGTGCAGTTTGCCTGCGAAAATGCTGTGCTATGCTGAATACATAATGAATTACGAGAGCGCACGAGGTGCAGGAAGGCGGTCAATATGGATTACGAGACGATCAGTTTGATAAGACAAAGAGCCGAGAGAACTCCCGACGAATTCCGCTACACTTTAGCCTGCCTGGCGCGCCGTGACGGCATACTTAGATCCATCGACGAGATGGGCGTGCAGCACGATTCCCTGGAGGCCGAGAGCCATATCCGCTACGCTGCCGAACTTGAGAGCTGTGATGCCATGCTCGAAAAGATTTTCGAGATGGAGTGCGACAAAGCCGCGTAAAGAGGGACCGGAGAAGATTATGAGATGTAACAATTGCGGTGAAGAAATCTACGATAGTAACAGTTTCTGTCCTGCCTGCGGGGCTAAGCAGGCGATCTCGCCGGCGAGTATTTTCGCAAATAATAATGCGACTCAAGCGGAGCCCGTGATGCAGCCCGCTGTTGAAGAGCCTGAACCGGAGAAAGAGCCCGGATTTATCAGACGTAACATAGTGGCGATAATCGCCATTGTTGTCGTGCTTTTGATAGCCGCTGCTGTAATCGTGTTTTTTGCCCTGAAGGAAAAGGACGATGACAAGAAAGACAAGATCCCCGATAAGATGTGGGAAGAGATAGAAGCGCATCATCAGGAAATGCGCACGATCGAGCACGACCAAAAAGTCGCAGAGGAGGAGGCGAACAGCTACGACTTTGACTGGGATCTTGATTACGATTTCGATGATATCGATGATATGGACGCCTTCATCAATGCGATAACCGGCGGTCAGATCCAGAGCATGTCCGAGTACATACCGCCCGAAATGCAGGACGAGCTCGAGGAGTACATGGAAATCTTCCAGATGCTCGACGATCTCGACACGTCAAATCTCGACCAGTATGTTGACCAAATAAATCAGATCACCTATGACCTCTCCGGCATTGACATCTCCGGTATCTATTCCGGTGATCCCGACGCCGCTTATGATGAGATCATGCAGCAGATGGAAGAGCTTTTCGGAGACGATGCTGACTTCTCATGGGACTACGAAGAGAGCTATGTTTTCTCATCGGACACTAATGGTGATGAGGTCGTGATCACGCTCGGTGGTGAGGAAGATGCCGAGAATTGAGACCTGAGTGGCGCGAGATCATGAGGGTTTTAGTAATTGTTTATTGATGTTTTGAATCGCATCGAATAAAATGCCATCGATGAGTGTCATTATGGATGAATGCGTTTGTAAAGGAGATAACGACAATGAAAAAAAGCAGATTAATGTGTATGATCATGGCGGCTTCAATGCTTCTGGCAGGATGCGGCTCGTCCTCGGATGATGAGACGACCGCCGCAGAGACAACGGGCGATGTTGCCGTTGAGACAGATGGGACTGATGTGACAGACGGGACTGACGGAACTGACGAGACCGCCCCGAGCGATCCTACAGAGCCCGCGATCCAGCCTGTCGAAAGTGTCACCTACCCCGAATACTCCGAGCTGATCAATATGTTTAATGAATACCTCGCCAAGATGGAACTTCCCGAGGATCAGAGGCCGGAGGGAATAACTGATTTTGAGAACCTATGCGGTGTGAGCGGTATCCAGGAAGTCCTTGCTGATGAGAATGCTTATGACGAGATCAAGTTTGCTACTGCCGACATCGACGGCAACGGTACCCAGGAGTTCTTCATCATAGCCGACCTCGAGGCCGAAGATTCAGACAGACCCTACATCCTGACCGGTTACTATCTCACAGAGAACGGCGAACTCCAGGGGCTCGCTTCCGGCTGGGCAAGAAGCAGACTGTACTATCTCGCGAACGGTGAATTCCTGCGTATCGGATCCGACTCTGCTGAGATCACGACGATCGAGCCCGAGGTCGCACACTTCGACGGTTTCTATCTGTCGCTCGGCATCACGCATGAGTACTACACCAACGGCAACGTTGACGCCGACGGTGACATCATCCTCTACGAGGCCGCGGACAAGTGGAACCCCGACTATGAATCGACCGAGATCGTCTGGGGCAAGTTCGACGACTACGACACCACTCCCGATCTGTATCAGTTCGACAACATTATGAGCCTGAACGAATACTACGCTGCCGAAGCAGCCGCTGCTGTTGCCGAGGATGGTCAGGTCGAGGGAGAGGGCTGAGGTCTGAGGAGGACTGAGGTCTGCGGGAGAGGTCCGGGGTGCCTGCGGCGTTTTGGGGCGCTTGCGGAGCTTACGGCGTTTGTGGTGTGACATCAATCGCCGTCGGGTAACGGAAGTGGTAACGTTTTTCGAGAATCGTAACCGGAATCGTTACCCGAGGCCGGAAATCGCCGTCGGGTAACGAAAGTGGTAACGTTTTCCGAGAATCGTAACCGGAATCGTTACCCGAGAACTTGGAAAGAGCTTTTTACACAACACACAAGCGCCGCAGACCCCGTGAGGCCCGCGGCGCTTTTTTATGCAATCTACAATAACTCAGCTGGCCCAGAACCCGTGGAGGTTACAGTAAGCGTAGGCCTTGATGACTTCGGCGCCGGAGACGATCTCGAAGACGGCCTTGGGCTCGTCGTCGGGGTGGAGCTCGGCGATCTGGATGCCGGCGTTGGTCTCGAGGATGACGAACTGGATGAAGTGCTCCTCGATCATGGGGTGAGCGACGGAGCCGACCGATACGCTTACCAGGTTGCCGTCGCGTGTGATGACGGGAACGTGCTTTTCGACGGCGGCGTCAACGGAGGCGGGGATGAGTTCTTCCATCTTCTCTCCGCAGCACATCACGGGCACGCGAGAGTCGACGACCTTGATGATGATATTTCCACAGTGCTTACAACGATACAGTTTGACTTCCATAGTGAATCTCCTTTGCGTTTTTGATAAGGATTACATTTAGATTTTAACATGCGCGGCGGGCAATAGCCAATCAGAAGAGAGACAAATGTGAGGGCGGATCACTTCGTGAGGCTACAGCGTGAGGATCACGAAGTAGGCTTGCCGGGTGAGTCTGCCTCGCGAACTCAACGGGTGAGCTTGCCGACCTCGAGGAGGATCTCCTGACGGGAAGCGTCGGCTGCGGGATCGCCCTTGATGCCGACCCAGTAGCGGCGCTTGAAGTTGTGGCGGCGGACGGTGAGGTAGATGTTGTCAGCCTGCCCGGCGAAAGGCAGGAACGGCTTGACCTCGATCTTGTACATGTCGCCGAATGCGTACCAGTCGTCGTTGACGTAGAAGCCTGTCGTGGTGAAGACGACGCGGCTCGCGGCGCGCCTGAGGTTGAAGAACAGAACGATCAGGTAGCCGATGACGGTTATCAGAACGATCACGCCCAGCTCGAGACCGAACGGCAGACCCGCGAGCTTTGATACCGGCACCAGCAGTGCGCCGATAATGACAACTACGGCCAGGAGCTTGAGCTGGTTCTTTTTCATCTCGTCGACATTGAACTCGACGGTCTTCATGATGGTGTTTTCGATAGTAGTATCCATATGTGTCTCCCTCGTATTGCAGGATGGGGCTTGGCCCGTAGTCTGAGTATATTATATCGGAAAAATAAAATCTCCGAGTCGGCTATTCGCCTTCTTTTGTACGATTAATGGCATCTTACATTCTGTACAATTAACTTAACCAATATATAAAAACAAAGGGGGGGAGCAGTATGAATAGTGATGAGATGGAGAGATTTGCCAAAGAAATAGCGGAACGTAGCGTGGATTATACGGATTTTCGTACCGTGCCTGCAGAAGCAAATGCTTATGTCGCGCCCGCGGCAAATGTAAACGATAATGTTGAGTCAGTCGGTGAAGGGGCAGACGAGTTGACGCGCGCGATCAGCAGATGGGTTTCTATGGAAATCGAGAAGAATAATGAGATGGCTGTTATACGAAGTCGGTTGTCCTTTATCACAGCTTTTCTCTGTATTATGATCAAAGTCTTTATTGTATTGGCTGTCTTGGGCTTAATCTTCGCAATTGTAGGTTTATTGTTGGCGCTTTAATAAAGGAGCGTTTTATGCAACGAATGTCCGGTAATATATAACAGTTGCCCCCTTGCAAAAGCCCCCTTATGCTATAATCAATCCAAAGAACTATAGATCTTTTCGATGATGAGGAGAACGGACGGAGGAGCGATGATGGAAAGCTATTCATATGATACGCGCGGGGTATGCGCACGGAGGATCACTTTCGATATAGAGGATGGTAAGCTCCATAATGTCAGATTTTTAGGCGGATGCGCGGGCAATACCGCTGCTATCGGGAAGCTCCTTGAGGGGGCAGATGCTTCAAGGACCGTGTCGATCCTGAAGGGCAATGATTGCAACGGGCGAGGAACATCCTGCGCAGATCAGCTGGCGATCGCGGTTGAAGCAGCCCTTAATGGGCAGGGGTGAGCCTGATGCACTACAGCGTCTTGATCATCGATGACGAGAAAGAACTGTCTGAATATACTTCACGCTATTTCAATATGTCAGGTGTCAGTGCATATTATGTGCTCGACGCCGGGGCTGCGAGGGATTTTCTCGAGAAGAACAGCTGCTCGCTTGTGCTCTTGGACATTAATCTCGGAGATGATTCCGGCTTTGAACTATGTCAGGAAATCAGACGGACCAGGGACATCCCGATCTTTTTTATCAGCGCCAGAGCAGCCGAAGATGATATGCTCCTGGCACTGAGCATCGGCGGAGATGACTATATCTGTAAACCTTATTCGCTCGGAGTGCTCTTGGCAAAGGTAAAGGCCGAGCTTAAGCGCTATGAAGCGGCTAATGCAGGGGCTCGTGAGAAGGAAGACAGCGATATTGTCAATATGGGAGATGCTCGGATAGATCTCAAGAAAGCAGTCGTAAGCAAGGGCGATAAGGAATACCCACTTAAAGCGACCGAATATAAGATCCTTGTTTATATGCTCAGGCATTCCGAGCGTGTGATCCCCAAGGAGGAATTCTTCAAGCAGATCTGGGACACCGAATTTGTCGGCGATGTGACGCTCAATGTCCATATCCGTCACTTGAGGGAGAAGATCGAGGACGATCCCGGTAACCCTAAGTTCATCAAGACCGTCTGGGGCGTCGGCTTCATGCTCGAAAAGGAGCCCTGACTCTAATGAGGACCAGATATTTTGTCATAAGCCTGATCCTTTTGATCCTGACGGGTATCGTCGGCTGTTATGTCATGGCAACCGGCGCTTTCTCGGATACGCGTCCTTCTTACACCACGCAGATCAACCGCCTCCTGCTTGAGATTGAAGCGGATTGGGATGATATCAGTTTGTTGAGCGAAGAAAGCCGCAACAGCTCCGAGCCTTTTGATTATGTGATCCTGGACCGCGACAGCAAATGCCTTCTGTACACAGATGAAGATATGGCCAGATCGATCCCTGCGGCCACTTCCCATTACGATATCATAAGAAACATAGAGAAGGATGGAGAGCTTGTAGGTACGCTCATTGTCAATAACTCGAGCGAGAAGGCTGAGCACATAAGGGATATCAGAGCCGCGATCTTTATTGCGGTAGTAGTTTTGGTAATGATAGTAGCCATGACCGGATATTATATCTATCTGAGGAAGCGTGTCATAGCTCCCTTCGGCAAGATGAAGAGCATGGCGACGCGTGTGGCGGCCGGTGATCTGGATACGCCGCTTCAGATGGATAAAGAGAACGTTTTCGGTGAGTTTACCGAGGCCTTCGATATCATGCGCGAGGAACTGAAGAGCTCACGCGAGAGGGAAGAAAATGCAGTCAGAAGCCGTAAAGAGCTGGTAGCCGAGCTGTCCCATGATATCAAGACGCCGGTAGCGTCGATCAAGGCGATGGCGGATGTTATGAGCCTCACGGCAGATGATGAGAATACGAGAGATACGATCGCCGCGATCAATTCCAAGGCGGATCAGATAGACAAGCTTATATCGAACCTTTTCCATGCCACGCTCGAGGAGCTTGAACAGCTCGAAGTCAGATCTGACGAACTGGCATCGTCCGAGATTGTCGCGATGGTAAGAGAGGCAGATTACCTTCATAAGCTTGCCGTTCTCGATATCAAGGAGGCTGTTATAAGCGCGGATCCTC
Organism: uncultured Clostridia bacterium; assembly: GCA_946537885.1. Taxonomy (GTDB): domain Bacteria; phylum Bacillota; class Clostridia; order Saccharofermentanales; family Saccharofermentanaceae; genus Saccharofermentans. The sequence continues at coordinate 43,666 of CAMNGC010000003.1, read as the reverse complement.
TGAGGCTTGAGCAGGTCATTGGAAACATAATAGCAAATTCGTACAAGTATGCCGGGACAGCTATCAGTGTGACGAGCTTTTTCGAGCAGGAATTGCTCGTTCTGGAATTCGCGGATAAGGGCGGCGGCGTGCCCGAGGAAGAACTCGAGAAGATCATGCAGAAATTCGCTCGCGGCTCGAACGCCGCTGGCAAAGACGGTTCGGGGCTGGGACTTTACATCTCGCAATATCTGATGCGGAAGATGGGAGGTGACCTGACCTGCTTTAATCGAGACGGCGGGTTTGTGGTCAGGGTAAGTATAAGATTGCTGTGAATGCTTAAAGAACGATTAAAGAATTCGCAAAGATTAGCGAAAAACATATAGCTATACTGAGGTCGGGAATAAGAGATACCCGACCTTTTGTTTGCATGGAGGTGCCAGGCGTGACAAGTGAGAATTCAAGAAAAGTGATTATCCGCACGGACAAATTGTCCAAGAGCTTCTCGATCGGAGGGAAGCAGAAACATATTATCAAGAATCTCGATCTGGAGATCTATGAGGGCGATTTTACAGTTATTATGGGGTCGTCAGGCGCTGGCAAATCCACTTTGCTTTACGCCTTATCAGGGATGGATAAGCCGTCTTTAGGGAGTATAAAATATGCCGGCGAAGAGATCACTAAGATGAATGATGATCAGCTTGCGGTCTTCAGACGTAAGCATTGTGGTTTTATTTTCCAGCAGATACATCTTATTGACAGCATGAGTATTATGGATAACGCGATCTCGACGGGGATGCTGACCGGGCAGAAGCAGAAGGCTTTGAAAGGGAAGGCGATGGAGCTTTTCGAGCGGGTAGGGATCCCTGAAGATATGACTCGCAAATTCCCGGCGCAGCTGTCGGGAGGAGAAGCCCAGAGGGCAGCGATGGTTAGAGCGGTCATTAATGATCCGGATGTTGTTTTCGCCGATGAGCCCACGGGAGCTCTTAATTCGGCCGGTGTAACGGCTGTGCTCGATGTGCTGACCGATATCAATCGCGCGGGGCAGTCGGTGGTGATGGTAACGCATGATATCAAGTCTGCCAGAAGGGCGACGAGGGTCATCTATCTGCAGGACGGCGGTATTCTGGGCGAGTGCCGCCTGGGTCAATATGTGACGGGTGATAAGGCGAGACATGAGAAGCTCAGGAGCTTTCTGGGGGAGATGGGATGGTAAAGTTAGTCAGATCAAATCTACGTAAGGACAAGGTTGTCCTGATCATATTTCTGCTGATAATCATATTGGCGACTTTTCTCATGCAGACCGGCTCTTTCTTTGCCTACTATGAGAAACTCTATAACGAGAAAGTCGAGCGTGAGAACTGTAATGATGTCAGCATCTACAGCTGGGGAGACCTTGATTCCACGAACGAGGTCCTCAAGACTCTCGATGTCTTCAGCAGCTACGAGCTGTGCCGGGAGATCGCCCCGTCCGATGTTAACTACGGAAGGCCGGGGGCGGTGACGAACGCTGTTTCAAATCTGCACATTTATAAGAAGTCCGATGATGAGATCTTGAGGGCGCGCTATATCGATATCGACGAATCATATGACGGCCCGCTGGTCTATATCAATATCTATTCACAGGGACTGGATAATTATAAGGTCGGCGAGTCGATGATCATAGATATCTCCGGCGGTCCTGAAATCGAATGCACGATCGCAGGTATCTACGAAGACCTGACACAGGGCAGTACATATGCTTTTACTTCCATGATCCTGGACGATCATACTTATGACGAACTTGACAGGGAGATAAGAGAACTGGAAGAAGAGGGTGGCGAATATATGCACCGTACATATGTATCCGCTTTCCTGTCTGAAGCTACGGATCCGAGCGAAGCTAACCGGCTTGCGCGTAATAGCCTGAACGAACACGGTATCTGGTCAGTCAGCTATGACAGAGATATCCTTCGCACAGCCTATGCTAGTATCCCTAACGTCCTCGCGGGATTCGTCATGGCTTTCTCACTGGTTGCGATGGCGATCTGCCTTATCATGATGATCTTTACGATCAATAATAATATCGACCGTGATATCAAGAATATCGGCGCTCTCAGAGCAGTCGGCCACACGAATAAGCAGATCCGCATGGCGCTTATCTGCGAATATCTGATCATAGGCCTTGCGGGAACCTTTGTCGGTGTTATTTTATCCTATCTGACTATGCCCATGATCGACCGGATGCTGGTAAGAAGCATCGCGGGCTATACCTGGGATAACCGTTTCTATCCGACGATCACTTTTGTTATTGTGCTGGCGGTTCCGGTCTTGATGACGCTTATCGTATGGCTGTCGACGCTTAAACTCCGTTCCTTGCATCCGGCGACAGCATTAAGATTCGGCTTAAGGTCTCACAGCTTCAAGCGCAATCATATTCCTCTGGCAGAGACGCGAGGCAATGTCAATCTCCTGCTGGCGATCAAAAACACCCTTCAGAATAAAGGCCAGAATCTGATACTTCTCGGCATCTTGACCGGGATAGGTTTTATGGCCATGTTCACATCGGTCCTCCTTTATAATTCCAAGGTCGATCTGACATCCCTTCAGAAAATGATCTCCGAAGATACGCCTGATGCCTACATCGGAATACAGGCCCCGGTGAGCGAGATGGAAGACATAAGAAGTCAACTCGAGGCGATCCCCGGTGTATCCCAGGTCTATGGCCGCTGGTGGGGCGATATCAATGCCCAGGGCGTTGAGACCTATATTATCTTCACTGACAGGCCTGAATATCTTGATTATTCTCTGGTAGAGGGCGACAAGTTCGAGGCTCCAAATGAAGTTGTCATCGGCAAAGTCCTCGCAGATGAGATCGGCGTCGGCATCGGAGACGAGATCGAGATCGAGACAGGTGATGGTAAGGGCAGGTTCCTGATCACGGGCTATTTCCAGTCGATAATGAGCCTGGGAAAGAGCGTTATCTGCAGTCTCGACGCTGCCTCGTCCATAGGCCTGAAGCCCGATTTTGACGGCTTCAGGATCCGCGTCGAAAATGTGAGTTCTTCCGGAGTCGACGAAGTCCTTGCTCTCGCACAGGAAAGCCTCGGCGACAAGTGTACCTCGATCGAGAATAATTACGATTTCCAGCGCAGCTCCGACAACACGATCCTCTATGTAATCACTCTTCTGGTCTTTATGCTTGTCATATTTAATGTGGTCATCATGATCCTGGTCATCCAGCTTCTCCTGAAGAGCGTCTTCATCAAGCGCGAAAAAGAGTTCGGCATCAAAAAGGCCGTCGGCTTCACCAGCCGCCAGCTCCGCCTCCAGCTGGCCTTGTCCCTGGCCCCCATCGCCTTGATCGCCTCTTTGGCGGGAAGCGTCATCGGCCTGTTTCTTGTCAATCCACTGATCTCTCAGATACTCTCAAGATTCGGCATCATCAACTGCCAGCTCAAGACCTGCCTGCCCATGATCCTCTATTCGACCTTGCTGCCGACAGTGCTGATCTTCGCCCTGACCTACATAATGTCGCGCCGAATGAAGAAAGTGTCTGCGTACGGACTCATAACGGAGTGAGGGGAGAGAAGGTACGGGTTAGTAGGTGTGATAGAAACTGTGGGATAAAAGACAAGTTATAACGATAAAACTTTGTGTATATACATTTAACGATAAAGTCGTGCTGTTTTTGGTAGAATGCTACACAAAAGTCATATGACTTTTGCAGACTACTGTTGCAAAAATGGCACGACTTTTATTATTGATCAAATGAGAACGTTATAAGGAGAGAGAAGATGGATATTGAACATGCTTTAATAATAGATTCGATCAGATAGAGAGGTAACATCAAATGTGATCTATTGTTCAAAGCTGTGGACAAACAGTCCCCTGCGTGATCTTATTTGGATGAGAAAATATAAATAGCTAAAACGATTGGACTATTCTTTTGGTTCACGTTTTTTGGGGGGAGTTTTAATGCGTAGATTTATAGTTTCTTTATTGATAATTACAGTCGTTATTTTTAGCTTGTTTCCATTATCTATTTATGCAGCTGAAGAAGAAACAGAGGCTGGAGATGAAGAATCCTCTGATGTTACAGGATTTGATGATCATTTGGTAACTATGGCTTCAGAGTCCGGGATGAGTGTAGTTGATGTTCCTCAAGACGGATACCGCTTAGGTGAACTATATAATGCGGACAACACTGGATATTCCGAAAATGATCCTATTGATGGAGAAGATTATCATTTTGGTTGGGAATTGGGACATTTTTATGTTAGTGGATACTCGAGAGCACCGGACGATACAAGGAATGACAATGTGTTTCTAAAGAATCCTGGCGATGAAATGAAATTATACTTTGTTCTTGACGTAGATATTGACGATTGCACCCCTAGTGGAAGATCAATATCTATAAGTGAGGATGACAATGGTTATGATGAGAATTTCGGCGTTGGAGAAGTTGGATTTGGACGCGGTGCAGTAATTATTAAGTACACGGATCCTCTACAACAATCACCAGATCCGATAGTGTATACTAATTTCTTAACTTCTTGTCATTCTGGCATGGCTACGTTGGTGGATTTATTCCAAGAGGGGGATTATGAGGTCACTCTTGATTACGAGCTTAAAGTAAAATATAAAACTAGATTGGGGCGTACAAAATACCATTATCCCAATTACAAGATTACTTTTAGCTTTAAGGTTCGTAATGGCAACTGCATGATGTATCTTTTTGATTCAGAGACGAATGCCGAATTAGCAAATGGAAGCTTTACCCCCAATGGCTTTGTTCTAAACTTAGCTAATTCAAAGTATTTGCAGACAAGTGCCGAGCGTTTTGTTCTTAATGAAGGTGCTAATGGTCTTGTACAAGATACCAGATTTAACAAACCAGTACGAGATGGTACGGTTATTACTGAAGAGGGGATTTACGAAATCACTGTAACTAATTTATACACGGGGGCTAAGACAACAAAGAAAATCTATGTTGGTAGTAACTTAGTGTTAATGGCACATGTTGTAACCGGATATGATATTGATCAAATTAATTATTTACTATCGCAGGGTGCTACTATTAATGCTGATGGCACAATATTTGAGGCTACTCCGACTCCGTCCCCCACGCCGATTCCTACACCTACACCAATTTCTGAGATGCTTCCTGCAGAGATTTCATCTGAAAATAGTGAATCTACTACAAATAATGCAGATGATACATTAATAACTGATGAATCGAGTACGGACTCTGAAGTTATATCCAATTCCAACGAAGATGAGGAGAAAAGGGCTGAAAGCAAAAAATCCAATGGTAATGGTACAACAATAATCATTATAGTAGTCGCAGCAGTTGCTGTTGTTGCTTCTTTTGTTTGGACTAATTATAGAGTTGCTCAGATTAAGAAAGCCGCTCAAGACCCTATAGTATTTCCTGTATCATCTAGGAACAGGACAGATAATCCATTAGAGGTTGATAATGAATCTAGACATGAAGATGAGGAGTCAATAGATTCATTGCCTGAGAACGACAAGAAGTAAATAGAATCAAGCAAAGTTTATTATTAAGAAACAATATGGTTATTGAGGGGAAATCGTATGAAAAAAGTAGTAGCTATTATACTATCATGTGCTCTTGTTATGTCAGCCTGTACAGTCAAAAGAAACGATGATACCAGCGAAACCTCAGAATTGCAATCTTTAGAAAGTCAAGAAATAGTAGCTGATAGAAGCGGTGAGAGCGATGTAGCAGTTGCGAATGAAATTACTGAAACAACTTCTCAAGTCATAAACAATCTCAATAATGACATTACATTTATTAATGATTCGTCGTTGCCTGGCTATCTTGAAGATGAGATTTACCAAGATCTTATAGATGTGATGGGTGAAGATTATGTAATTCAAAATATAGGAACTACATATGTTTCTCGTGAGTTTCTTGAGGAAATAGCGTACAATTCACGAGAAAACCTTTACTATGGGTATAGTTTGTCTGATCTTGATGCTCAGTTTGATGGGACAAGATATATGTTTACCTGCAATGATGAAGGTAATACAGAAGTTGTTGAGTACAAGATCATTGAAGAGGCATCTCATAGTTATACTGATATATTTCGTAACATAGCAATTGGCGGTGGGGTGATACTTGTTTGTGTAACTGTAGCCGCTATTGCATACCCCGCTGCACCTGCTGTCAGTGCAGTGCTTGCAGTTGGTGCTCAAGCAGGTGTCTCATGGGGTGTCGGTGGTGGATTAATATCCGGTGCGGTTTCAGGCATAGCAACTGGAATTCAGACTGGTGATTTTGATGAAGCGTTGTATGCTTTCGCTGAAGCTGGTAGTCAAGGCTTTATGATAGGTGCCATCTCTGGATGTCTTGCAGGAGGTATATCAGAGTTTGCCGGATTAAAAGCAGCCACTAGTGGTGGTTTATCAATGAACGAGGTTGCCAGAATTCAGTTAGAAACACATTATCCACTTGAGCTGATTTCAAGATTTCAGAGTTATAACCAATATGAGATAATACGTGACACTGGATTGAGAACAGAAATGATTAATAATCATACTGCCTTAGTGAGAGACATAGATCTGAATTATGTAGGAATTGATCCGACTCATAATCCCGATGGATTAACAAATCTGCAGAGAATGCAGCAAGGGCTAGCTCCATATGATAGTACAAATGTAAGATATGAATTGCATCACTTGGGACAGCAGAATGATTCCCCTCTTGTTATCCTTACACATGCAGAACATATGGAGGGCGGTAATAATACGATATGGCATACATTAGGACTAGAATCAGAGAATCCTTCTTCAGATCCGGCATGGAATAGTATACGTGAAGCCTTTTGGAAAAACTTTGCGAGCAAGTTAATCTAAATCTAGATGTGTTTTCTTACTAACAATTAAGAGGTGTTTATAACTCGTGATTGAATATTGACAAAATCCTATCATTAACCTATTCTGATGATAGGAAAAATAAGAATATACATCATTACAAATGCAAGATAGCCTTATTGGAAATGCTTGGAGGCAAGTTTTATGACAGACACCGTAAGAAAGGATTTCTGTACAGCGTGCAGGAAGGAAACCGAATATTATCTAAAGAAGAAAGATATAGTTAGAACGATCAGAGATAAAGATTACACATTTAGTATCACAATTGCAGTGTGTTCTGAGTGTGGTGGAGAGATGTCGATCCCGGGGCTGATTGATAAAAATATACATGAGGTAGATGAACAATACCGGACGAGAGAAGGTCTAGTATCTATCGATGACATAGAGCGGCTGATGAAGATATATAAGATCGGTAAGGCACCGCTCTCGTTGGCGCTTGGATTTGGTGAGATTACAATTACGAGATATCTTGAAGGACAGCTGCCGTCAAAGGAATACTCTGATGTTGTCAAAGCTGCACTATCGTCTCCCGCTTATTTTAAGCGTAAGCTTGTTGCCAATCGAGAAAAGTTGACCGATGCAGCCAATAGAAAGGCGATGGATGCGGCTGATTCTATTGAGAATGTTTTCGATGTGTCTGATAAGATGCTGAGCGTGATAGCTGAGTTCTTTAAGCAGATGGAGGAAATAACACCGCTCATGCTGCAAAGAATGTTGTACTTCGCACAGGGGATTAATCTCGCGTTGTATGGAGAGCCGATTTTTTCTGAAGACTGCAGGGCCTGGGTTAATAGTCCGGTCTATCCTGAAGTATATAACATGTTCAGAGACTTTAAGTTTAATCCGCAGGATGATGCGAGATTTGCCATTCTGGAAGGCGCAGAGGAAGGGCTTACAGACAAAGAAAAGAGTGTAACCGAGCTTGTGGTTAAGACTTTTGGAGTTTATGGGAATAAGTCTTTGGAGAAGATCAGTTGCAATGAAGATCCTTGGATAGAGGCAAGAAAAGGATATGGAGACAGTAATTCTACAGGAGATATTCTATCGAAGGAAAGAATTCTGAAGTACTATGTGGAGATCAACCAAAAGTATGGAATCAACACAGAAGAGGGAATAAACAATTACATTAATAATATATTGAACAGAGCATCGTGAGAGCCGGGAATTTGTGGAGCTTGTATGCTTCCTTTTAGTAAGGTTCGACAGCTTGTCCATGAAGCTTTTTCGATTTATTATGTAAGTTAATCGGAGACAGACGAGGAGGGCTGGTTATGAAGAATAACGAGAAGATCACATGGCGCTTTATCATTATATCTGCGGTCCTGATGAGTTTGCTGATAGGCCTTCTTGTGGCGTTCGGGGGAGGATCTGACGAGGGGGATAATTCGTCAGATGAAACACAGCAGACGCAAGTCACAACGATTGAGGGAAATGCCGGTGAGGATGGCGCGAGAGCTTCTTCGGGCATCGATGATGTTCTTTATTCTGACGATGCTTCGGATTTTGTACTCCTGAGTGATGTTGTGCCGGATGCCATTCTGGAGATCCGCTATTATTCAAGTTATAATTTTGTCGGCGAGCGTATTGCCGGTTATGAAGAGCCTGTCGCGCTCCTGACATCTGAGGCGGCTGAGGCTCTGCTGGAGGTGAGCGACGAGCTCAACACTATGGGTTATCGTCTCAAGATCTTTGATGCGTATAGGCCGCAAATGGCAGTGGATCATTTCATGGAATGGGCGCTTGACGCTGAGGATGTACGGATGAAGCCCTATTTCTATCCTGAACTCGAGAAAGATCTTCTTTTCCCACAAGGCTATATTGCCGAGCATTCAGGCCACAGCCGAGGAAGCACGGTGGATCTGACGCTCTTTGATATGGCAACAGGACGGGAAGTCGATATGGGCGGAACCTTTGATTATTATGGAGAGCTTAGTCATCCGGATTATGTCGGCATCACCGAGGAGCAGTTTGAGAACAGGATGATCCTGCGAGAGGTAATGGTGCGCCATGGATTTAAGCCATTAGAGGAGGAGTGGTGGCATTTTACTCTTGCGGATGAGCCATACCCCAGCACCTATTTTACATTCCGTGTGAGTAGTGATTCGGTCGAGTGAGAAGAGCGAAAAATAACCTAGACCGGTAACGCCGGATCGCAATCGAGAGCATTAATATACGTTTAACATTGTTAAAAGGAGACTTTTATGGATTACGGATACTATAACGGCGAGATCGCGCCGATCAATGAAGTGAAGATCCCGCTTAATGACAGGGTGGTCTATTTTGGTGACGGTGTGTACGATGCTACCATGGCTTATAACGGCACGATCCTGGACATGGATGCTCATATCGAACGTTTTTATTCAAGTCTTGGCAAACTAAGGATACCTGTTCCACTTGATGAGCGTGCTTTGCGCGCAGAATTGCTCCGCATGGCTGCTCTGGGGGAGAAGGACAGCTGGTACATGCTGTACTGGTCGGCGACTCGTGCTACGGCTCCGCGACGCCACGCTTTTCCGGTTGATACACCTTCTAACCTGATCATCACGTTAACTGAACAGTCAGGGCTTCGCGATTTTACGACTCCTATGCAGGTGGTGACCTATGAGGATAAACGCTTTGAGTATTGCGACATTAAGACTCTGAACTTGATACCCAGTTGTCTGGCCGCTCAAGCTGCCGCCGAAGCTGATTGCGATGAGGCGATCCTACACCGCGGAGATATAGTTACTGAAGGCAGCCACAGCAATGTCTCGATCCTTAAGGATGGAAGCTTTATAACGGCACCGACTGATTACTGGATATTGCCCGGCATCGCCAGACAGAATCTGATCAGAGCAGCACGTGAGGCAGGAATTACTGTGGTTGAACGACACTATACACTCGCAGAGCTACTCGACGCTGACGAGATCATCATGTCATCATCGAGTGCGCAGCTGTCGCCGGTTAATGCTGTAGACGGGCGTGCTGTGGGCGGTAAAGCACCGGAATTGTTATCAGAAGTAGCTTCGCATCTGGCGCAGCATATTAACTCCCAGTTCGGTTTCGAGTGCTGCAGATAATAATTGATTCCTATTAAAGCCATATAATACTGATTCTGCACTCCTATATCAAACCAGTGTTAACTGTGGGCTTAAGCCTGCGGTCCCTTGTACTCGAAGCAGAGCATTGTCAGGTCGTCGAACTGCTCGGTGGCTCCGACATATTCGTCCACGGAATTACGGATATTGGACAGAAGTTTCTCAGGGGAAGCGTCCGGTTCCTGATTAAGTGTGTCGAGCATTCGATCCGTGCCGTAAAGGCCGATCTTGGGAGCCGTTGCTTCAGGAACGCCGTCGGTGTAGAGGAAGATCTTATCGCCGGGCTTGAGGGTGATGGAACTTTCCTTATATTGGATCCCGTCAATACCGCCGACAACGAGATCATGTCGGCCCTTCAAGAGCTTAAATTTGTCGCCGCCGATCTTAAGGGCCGGATATTCATGGCCTCCATTGGCATATGTGAGCTTGCCCGTGGAGATCTCAAGAATTCCGAGCCATACTGTGACGAACATCTCTTCGGGGTTGTTGGAGCAGATGGCCGTGTTGGTCTTGGTGAGGATCTCGCCTGCCGATACGCCTAGCATCGCGCAGCTCTGGAGGATGATCTTGGAGGCCATCATAAATAGGGCTGCCGGGACGCCTTTGCCGGAGACATCTGCCATGACAAGACAGAGATGGTCATCATCGATCAGGAAGTAGTCGTAGAAATCGCCGCCGACTTCCTTGGCCGCATCCATGCTGGCGTAGAGATCAAACTCTTTTCGATCAGGGAAAGCAGGGAAGATGTGAGGCATCATGGCCTGTTGGATCGTCGTGGCTGTGTCGAGTTCCACCTTAGTGGCCGCCAGCTTCTTGCTCCTCTCGTTGAAGATGAAGCAATACATCAGGATAAGCGCCAAGAGGACAGAAGCGTACTGGGTCGCATAGCCGTGGGCGCCTTGGGCGATAGCGTAGTGGAAGATCGGGATCACGATAAAGGAGAAAGTGGAGATCTTTTGCTTTTGTGTAACATCGCTCTTGACTGTGAGAACGATGGTAACAGGGGCAATGATCATCATGTAGATATCAACGAGCGAATAGAGATCCAGCTTCTCGATAAGCCCTTCTTCATTAACATCAAAACATATCGGATGGAAGTGGTTAAAGATGATCAAAGCTACCATCGGTATCAGAAGAAGAACGGCCGCGCGGTCAAAACATTTGGCGAACTTTCCCTTGAAGCCGAGTGAATTACGGGCATATTTATAGAAAAAGAGTACCAGAAGGAAATCGAAGATCTTGGTCAGACCGTTAAGAGCCAGATATAATTTGGGGAGTTTGCCCTGGTCCCAAATGAACCAGCAGACGAGGTTGTTGTGGAATGACAGGCTGGTGGCAACGATAAGGGCAAGGAACCACAAGGTCGCACGCGCCCCCTCTTTATCCTTCTCTCCGAAGCAGCCGATGCACAAGATGGCGCAAGCAAAAGTGCCGACAATGTCAACTCCGGCATTGTACATCGCCTTCGGCTCCATGTCGTCACTATATAACATCTTCATAACCAGGACCGAAGTAACCAGAGCTATCAGGAAAAGGAGCGCTAGAACAAGCCACTGGTTTATCTTAAATCTTCGTTCATTGATCTCGATACTCATCGAAAAGTCCCCTCTCGAAAATCTCTTTACATTATATTACAAATCAGTGGTAAAATAATATTGTTAGTAGGGATAGTTGGCGGCTCTTCATATTTCAGGGTGAGTTGCATTTATGAGGACAGAAATATGCTTAGAACAATCTTACTATGGGAATACGCTGATTTTGGGACCTATTTCGGTGAGTTTTTTGCTCTTAAATACGGGCGTCTGGATCGCAAAACCTATTACTGCACATTGGCTGCTATCGCCGAGATCCAGCTTATCATGGTAATGGGGCTTATCTTTCTTTTGCCCGTCTTGCTGAAAGATATGGACAAGATCCAAAAGGCATTAGATATCATGGATTCGATCTTGGAGAGTCCCAAGACTTCCATACCTGTACTGGTCTGGATACTTCTAACTCCCTTCCAGTTGTCGGGCTTTATCCGCCGAATGAATGATGCCCGTTGGAGCAAGATTTGGGCTTTCCTGCTGGCGATTCCGTTTATCGGGAATGTGCTTTGCATGCTGATCGGGATCATTGCCGACGATTGACGGGAATAGAATCATTGAATATGTTGCTGTAGGCTGACGGTCTACATTCGCTTTAGCCAAAACAATTATAATTTTCATATAAGACAATGAACTCTGTCGGACAGATTGTCAGCGGATCGGAGGTGGCTTATATGAAGTGTAAAAACTGTGGTGCAGATGTTGTTTTCGGCAATAAGTTTTGTAGCGAATGCGGTGTCAGGCTCGAAGAATTCATGAGCCCTGCTCCCGGTGAGCAGCAGGAGACTAAATCCTCAGACACCTTAAAAGCTAATATCATGAGCGAAAACAGTTATGAGCAAACATCTGCTGTATCAGCTCAAGAAGACACAAGCGAAGAAGAGACTTATTATAGCGATTCGGAGGAAGAAAACCTTCCGGAAGAACCCCCTCGTAAGAAATCAGGCTTCCTCAGTGTGCTCAGGCGCAATAAAGCTGCGGTAATTATTATCGTTGTATGCCTTTTTGTCTTGGTCGCTGTTTGTTTGGCCGGAAGTTCGGGCAAGAGGAAGTCAGATAAGTCTGATCCCGAGCGTGCTACTATGGCAGAGACCACCATCAGCAGATTAACTGCACAGGATATTCCCGGAACCTATGTGGGGGAAGGCGGGGGGATGTTTGTCTTTCTACCTGATGGAACAGCTGAATTTTATCAAGATGGATATTATGGTGTATTAACTGATAATACTTGGACTTATGACAATGGACATCTTGATATATCACTGGGAGGTCTGGGTTACGATGTAACAGCATCTTTTAACCCAAACGGCACAGCTGATGAGCTTGATTCATTTACAGTTACAGGAGTTGGAGATGCCACTTGGGCTGATGAAGTATATACCAGATATTCAGATAGCGCTTCTCTTATGAATTTGGAAGAGTGCTCTGAGCTGGTCGGTTATCCTATCGAGTATCAAACTGTAAGAGTGGGACACCATGATATTCAGATTCCATCATCACTTATAAAGAACGGCAATACTTATGAGAATTCATTTTCTGCGTTTGAAGCGAATTCTGCTGATACTGAATTTAAGCTTTACGAAGACGTATTCTTGAGTGTTATTGAAGAAAATCTGGATTCAAAGTTGGATGAGTTGACACCGGAAGATTTGGTTGGAGATGATGGAACGATCGTTGATATACAATCAGATACATATTATATCAACGGTATGTGTACTTACAGACTTGATATTTTATTGACTCCGGGAACGGAATTGGATATTCCGGGGGATGTATATTGGACCATACTTATCATGAATGATGCCCCAAATACAGAGGTTTTGGTGTTCTCAGTTATGGGTTATCCTAAAGTTAATCACGACGGCCTTTTGGAGATGGTTATTGACTCCCTTGGCGGCAGCAGCTATTCCGTAAATTCTTCGTCAAGTTCGTCGAATTCTTCCGCTTCCACGAGCTCTTCGAATCCCTCGGGTTCGTCGTCTTCGTCTTCATCTTCCAATGCAGCTGTCGATCCTGAGTTTAAGGCTCTGATGGATAGTTATGAAGAGTTTTTCGATGATTATATCGATCTTATGGAAATGTATTCGGATCCCAATGCAGATTATCTTACGATGCTAAACAACCTTGATCAGATCTATCAGATGATCGAGGATTATCCGACGATGCTGGCGGCTGTCCAGGCGATTGATTATAACAGTTTGTCTGCTGCGGATTATGCCTACTACATGGAGGTTATGGGAAGGATCACACAGAAGCTGATCGCGGCCGGTTATTCGGTTTGATCATAAAAAGAGGGGAGAGACAATATGAACGAGAACATTAATGGCAACAACGAGCTTGAGAACAACGAAGCCATGAAGCAGCCTGAGAGCAGACTTGACAGGCGAGCGGACATTTTGGAGCAGTCTGAGGAGCTTATCGAAAATGTTCAGGAGCCGGAAGATCAGACATCTGAAGTGAACGATGCTGAGCCTGAAATCGAGGCTACTGCTGGTGATGACGAAGCAGTAGAGCTTGTTGGGGAAGATGATGAAATAGTCGAAGAGACCGCTGATGATGCAGTCGAAGAGGCTGAAGAGACGGCAGGCGACGTAACCGAAGAAACAGAAGAACCGGCAAGTGAATCAGAGTCCGGTGAAGAGGCCGAGGCGGTTTCCGAGCCTGACGAAAAGGCTCCGAAGAAAAAACTAAGCAAGTCTAAGATGATCGTAACTATCGTGGCTGCGGTTGTAGTTGTTGCCACCTTAACAGTATGCACGATCATGTTCTTTATCCCGATGTTCCACTATCATAAGGGCGACGGGTTTTTCGATGATGAGAAATACGACAGCGCGGCAGATGAATTTGATAAAGCGGGAGATTTCAGGGATGCCGAGGACAGGCGGATAGAATCGATCTACCAAAGCGGCATCCAGGCTTTTGATAATGCCGATTATGAGAAGGCGATCGACATGTTCAGCGAAGTCTCGGACTATCAGGATTCTGAGATACGAGGCGCTATTGCAGAGCAAGCTTATCACTATAGCCTCGGCGAGTCCTTGTATAATGACGGAGCCTATCTGGAAGCCGTTGAAGAATTTAAGATATCCAACAGCTATGAAGATGCCGACGACATGATCCTGACATGTTATTACGATTACGCGGTGGAGTGTCAGGATGCAGGGGATTATAGTGATGCAGTCGAGTATTACGGATTGTCGCGTGATGCCGGTACTGATACATCTGACAGGTTATACAATTGTGGTATCGGTTTAGTAGAGGGCGAGAAGTTTGAAGAGGCGGTAAAGGTTTTGTCGGGCTATGATCCTGAGGAATATGATCAGACATATCTTTATTATGCGATGGGCAGAGTAGCCGAGGAGAAAGAAGACTACGCGGCCGCATCGGAGGATTTCAGTTCGTGCTTGGAATACGCTGATGCCAATGACAGGTTCCTGGATACGACCTACAAAGCGGGACAAGCCTATAGCGCAGCTGAGGATTATCTTGCAGCACTGGATTGCTGGGAGCAGATCCCTGATTATTTGGATACTCAGAGTCTGATCACCCAGGCGAATTATCAGGCCGGAATTCAGTTCCTTGATGAAGAAAACTATACCAAGGCAAAAATTTATTTCACCAAGGCGGGCGAGTATGAGGATAGCGCCGAGAAACTGATGGATTGCAACCTGATGATCGCGTATGAGACGTATTGCGAGGGCAGTCTCAGTTCGAGTCAATGTGATTACATAATTGATCATCTTGAGGAAATCCCGGATGATTTTACTTATAAAACTATAAACGCCGGTGAACTCAGGGAACGCACGAATTATCGCTTGAACACTATCATTCCGATGCTCGAGAATGCTGGCTTTGGCGTTACAGGAAATGCATATTTCAGTTGTCAATCAGGATATATCAAAACCGAGGAAATACTTACTTATAGTTCATCCTGGTGGGAAAACAGCTCTGTAACAGCTACAACACTGAAATTTGAGGCGAGGATCAAAAATGATAATTCTGTAAGTGTAACTGTTACCACATCTTATTGGCACTTTACTAACTATTCTTCTATACGTGATTGGCTCGAAAAAAAGCAACGTAATATCAGTTATAGTTTTACTATCACCAACGGCAGTTTCCCGACCCGTATTGAGATTGATGATCACACGACTCTTACGCGATCAAATGGGACATGGACACTGCAGGAAATAGTTGAAGATACCCCGTACAGTTACGGCAGGGAGAGGTATACCGCAAGATATACATTCTCATAAATGAGTTTTAGTAATCAGCTGATAATGAAAGAATGTGAGGTAAACATCAATGAGTACAAACGATAATAATAACTTGGACATGGTTGAAGATGTTGTAAAAACAGAGCAATCTGAAGCTTCAGATACCATAAAATGTGCTAAGTGCGGTAGTCCTCTTACAACGGGTCAGTTGTATTGTCCATCCTGTGGATATAAGGCGGGCTCAAGGCCGAAGCAAAGGAGATTATCCGGAAAAACCATCGTGCTTATTATTATAATAGCAATTCTTGTTGTTGCTGCTGTTAGCGTTGGCGTAGTGATTTATAGGAATAACAACAAAACGATCAAGCCCCGTGAGATTACGCTTAATAAAACCACTGTTACAATAAAAGTCGGCGAAAGTGTAAGACTGAAATATACGATCAATCCTGAGGATTCGGATGATACAACCGTTACATGGACTTCATCTAATGAGTCAATTGCTACTGTAAACAGAGGAAATGTGACAGGGGTTAATGAGGGTGATTGTGTAATAACTGTTGCTACAAGCAATGGAAAAACCGATACCTGTGAGATTATTGTCGAGAAGGCGGGTCCTGATTTCGAGTATATATTCAACGCATACTGTGATCCTTCGTACGCATCAGTTGCAAGTGACGGTTCTTATCTCTCAATAGATACAAATCCCAATGATATAGAAGAATATGATGACTATGATGCAATTAATGCAATTTTGTCAGTAAACGATTGCTTGGGGATACCGGAGTCTGTTGTTGAACAGATGAGTCGAACACGTGCATTAGATGGAATACAGTCTGCAATTGTTGGTGATATCGAAATTAGCTGGTCCTATCATCCGGATAACGGACTTGAAGTGTTGTATTGCTTGGTGAATTGAGAGTTGAGGGATTGACGATCGAGAATTGGGCGCAGTGACATTAATATCAGATCACGGCTATTGTATCTCCGCGTAAATGATCTCGATGACCTTGTTCATGAGATCTGAAGGAATCTGTTCGATTACGCGGTAACTGCATTAGTTGATATCAAGTGACCTGATTTTTCGAGAAGTTGGTATACGTCTGTCTTTGCCTGAGAGTGAAGAGCTACAGCAAAGTCATGATTTATATTGACATGATATATATCACGGTATATACTATTGGTACAAATATACTAAGTATCCACCGGGAGGAGCTCTTTATGACAACGGCCAAGATATTTGAAAATGGAAGAAGCCAGGCTGTAAGGCTTCCCAAAGAATACAGGTTCTCAGATGATGAGGTTATGATCAACAAAATAGGCGATATAGTTGTTCTATTTCCGATGACTCATAAGTGGGACTCATTTGCCGCAGCTCTTGATATGTTTACAACGGATTATATGGATATTGGGCGTGGAATATTGATCGAGCAGACACGTGAATCGTTATGAGATATATGCTTGACACGAATATATGCATATATGCGATCAAGAATAAGCCTGAGATGGTTCTTCACCATCTTGAGTCTTTGAACCCCAGCGATGTATGTATATCATCTGTTACTTATGCTGAACTTGCATATGGTGTGGAGAAAAGCAGCTCGGTTGAACGGAACAGATTAGCCTTGTTGTTGATGCTAGTGAATATTGATATCGAACCTTTTGATTCCGGCGCCGCAGAAGAATATGGCAAGATCAGAGCTGATTTGGAGAGGGGAGGGAATCCCATTGGTCCATACGATATGATGATTGCCGGACATGCTTTGTCATTGGGGTGTGTATTGGTTACTAATAATATGCGTGAATTTGAGAGAGTTGAGGGATTGACGATCGAGAATTGGGTGCAGTGACGTTAATAACAGATCACGGCTATTGTATCTCCGCGTAAATGATCTCGATGACCTTGTTCATGAGATCTGAAGGGATCTGTTCGATTGCGCGGTAACCGCATTTGTTAATATCAAGAGATCTGATCTGTTCGCAGAGAATCGAGCCTTGGGTCTTTGTCCGTGAGTCGAGGACGACATGTAAAGGGAAGCCGTTGACAGTGCTCGTAATGGGGCAGACCAGAACAACACTACAATGATTATTGAAAGTATCATTGCTGACCACAAGGGCGGGGCGTTTGCCGGCCTGTTCATGACCGACCTTTGGATTAAAGTCGATCATTATGATATCACCTTGTTTTGACATGGGGCACCTCACCATACCTCTTCGCCGACGTCATCACCCCAAGGGTATTCCGTCGGAGTAAAATCACCGTCATACTGTGCGAAAAGCTTGTCTATCAATTTATCTGATGCTTTCCTAAGCGTGATCGTTCGGCTATCGGCTATTTCGATCAGGATACTGTCGCCGCATTTAATATCTAACCTCATCAGGTAATCCTTCGGGATCCTGATTCCCTGGCTGTTTCCCCATTTCTGAACAGTTGTAACCATATGTTCACCTCATGCCAATCTCACAGTGTATATACAATGTATAAACAGTATAATTTCGTGACGGTGAAGTGTCAATCTTTTTCGATAAAAAATAAAACGAAATGTTGACTTTCAGCCTACACATTTTCGATCATCAGGTGTATTATGTAAAACCATCGCTCAATGAGGGTTGTAACTCAATCGGAACGGCAATGCATCCGGCAGGAGGAAATGCTGATGGAATTTGACGACAGTATCTTTAAGAAAGAAGCTAAGGAAAACGTTCGGGAATTGGGAAAGGAGATCGGCCACTTATCAGAAAGAAACCCCATCACGGCAGTAAACGGCTACAACGCCATGATCCAGTTTTTTCACGCGATCAAGAGCGCAGAGAATGATGACGAGTGGGATGATATAGCGGTCGATTTCGGAATGAATGTGGCGCCGAAGATCACGGAATGGCTGAGGACCGAGAGGGAACTTTTCGAGCTGTGTGACGAGAAGAAGATCGAGTACGAAGACGCAGGCGAAGATTTCTGGGAAGATTCCGGCGACGACGCCGCATAAGGCGGGAGCTGCAACGGATTTATTATCGAAAAGAGCCCGCACTCGTGTTAAAATCTATTCAGCTAATGTTTCAGGAGGTATTTACCATGAGTGTTGAGTTTGATGCGAAGAATACAGTAATCACGCCCGAGGCAGTGTTGATCATCGGAACCTATGACGAGAACGGAGTGCCCAATGCTATGAATGCGGCATGGGGAACGCAGACAGATTTCTCGGAGATCACAATATCGCTGTCCCAGCATAAGACAACTGAGAATATCGAGAAGACAGGTGCATTTACTGTAGCTTTCGGTACAGTTGACACTGTTACCATCAGTGACTATTTCGGTGTCGAGTCCGGCAAAAAGGTCAACAAGATCGCGAAGGCCGGTTGCCATGTACACAAGAGTGCCCATGTTAATGCTCCCATCATCGAGGAGTTCCCGTTGACACTCGAGTGCAGATGCAAGGACTGGAACCCGGAGACGGGTATCCTGGTGGGCGAGATCGTTGCTCAGCAGGCAGACGAGTCCATCATCACGGACGGCAAAATCGACCTTGATAAGATGAAACCTATCATCTATGATTCGGCGATCCATGCTTACCGCAGCGTCGGCCCTGTAATCGCCACAGCTTTCAGCGAGGGCTTCAAGATCAAGAAGGCCGTGAATCAGTGGGACAACTGACAATAATTGGAAACAAGAAGGGGGAGACAGGCGATGAGGCTTGTCTCCAATTCTTTGCTTATATGTCTTAGCCTTGCCTTTAAGAATGATGTCGGCAGCTCCTGTACCCGTTTCATGATCTCGCCTCCTTTTCGATGAGAATAGACCATTTCATATCGAAAAAGGCTCACAATTGCACACAATTTGACACAATCCCACACAATTAGTCACAATTGAAGACGATGCCTCTCTCAAAGCTCCTGACGGGCGGCTCCTGCTTTTGTTTAACTTGACCATGAGAAGTTCTCGCTGAAAGAAGAATTTGTGTAGCTATATTATTACCATTTGTGCTAATATTGATGGCAATTAAATTTAATAATAGGGGGAATAATACGTTATGGCAATGATCTTTGAGCAGGAATCACGTACCTTCAGTGAGTACCTCTTGGTACCCAACCTTACTACAGAAAAGAATACTCCCGATCAGGTTGACCTGTCGGCGCCGGTTTGTAAATACAGGAAGGGGCAGGAGGAGTCAAAGCTCAAGATCAATATCCCCATGGTTTCTGCGGTTATGCAGGCTGTATCCGATGACGGAATGGCTATCGCGCTGGCAAGATGCGGCGGAATGTCTTTCATTTTCCAGTCACAGTCTATCGAATCCCAGTGTGAGATGATCCGCAAGGTTAAGAAATACAAGGCCGGCATTGTTGAGTCCGACTCGAATGTCTCGCCCGAGGATACACTCGAGGATATCCTGAGACTTCGTGAAGAGAAGGGACACGGCACGGCTGCAGTTACGGAAGACGGCACAGCTGAGGGTAAGCTTGTAGGTCTGGTAACCACAAGAGACTATCGCGTAAGCCGTATGGATCTGTCTACCAAGGTAAAGGAGTTCATGACCCCTATCGAGAAGCTCGTTACAGCACCTGAGGGTACAACTCTTAAAGTTGCCAACGACATCATATGGGACAATAAGATCAATCAGCTCCCCATCGTTGATAAGGAAGGAAGACTCGTAGGACTGGTTTTCCGTAAGGACTATGAATTCCATAAGGCTAACCCCAATGAGCTGCTTGACTCAGAGAAGAAGCTTATCGTTGGCGCCGGTATCAATACCAGAGACTATGCCGAGCGTGTACCTGCCCTCATCGAAGCAGGTGCCGATGCGCTCTGTCTCGATTCTTCCGACGGTTTCTCCGTATGGCAGGAGAGAGCACTTAAGTGGATCAAGGAGAACTATCCGGACGTTATCGTCGGCGCAGGTAATGTAGTCGATGCAGAGGGCTTCAAGTTCCTTGCCGACTGTGGTGCGGACTTTATTAAGATCGGTATCGGCGGCGGTTCGATCTGTATTACAAGAGAGCAGAAAGGTATCGGCTGTGGTCAGGCTTCCGCTGTATTGGCAGTCGCTAAGGCAAGAGATGAATACTTTGAGCAGACAGGTATCTATATCCCTCTTTGCTCCGACGGCGGTATCGTTCACGACTATCACATGACGCTGGCTCTGGCCATGGGCGCAGATTTCCTGATGCTGGGAAGATATTTTGCCAGATTCGACGAGTCCCCCACAAGAAAACTCCTGGTGAACGGTTCATATGTTAAGGAGTATTGGGGCGAGGGTTCCAACAGGGCCCGCAACTGGCAGAGATATGACGACGGCGGCAAGGGCGGCAAGATGGCTTTCGAAGAGGGCGTTGATTCCTATGTTCCTTACGCAGGTAAGCTTAAGGACAATCTGGATACATCTCTGGCTAAGGTTAAGGCTACAATGTGTTCCTGCGGTTCTTCTTCCATCGAGGAGCTTCAGCAGAAGGCAAGACTGGTAGTCGTATCTTCCACTTCCATCATCGAGGGCGGCGCTCACGATGTAATCCAGAAGGAGAACGACAGAACGGCCAGATAAGGCAAACTGAAGGTGGGTCGACGGCATTTGCCAATTAACGACTTTAGCATTAAAATATACAGGTTACAGTTCAAATAAGAGCGAGGTAATTATAATGGCAGAAGAGAAGAAGAATGTTTATACCGCGTATGGTTATAAGCAGTTGCAGGATGAGCTGGCTGATCGTAAGACCAGAGTTACAGCAGAGATTACTCAGAGACTGGCTGAAGCAAGAGCTCAGGGTGACTTGTCGGAGAACTCCGAGTATGATGACGCTAAGGATGCTCAGGCACAGAACGAAGCAAGGATCAAGGAGATCGAGCTCCTTCTGAAGGATGCCGAGGTTTTGGGCGAGGATGAGATCTCTACCAAAGAGGTTTCCATCGGTTCCACTTTTGTACTCCGCGATGAGGAGACAAAGGAGCAGGAGACATATGAGCTCGTAAACGGCAACGAGGAAGATATCTTCAATAACAGACTGTCGAAGGATTCCCCTCTCGGCCAGGCTATCCTTGGCAAGAAGAAGGGAAATGTCGTTGAGGTTTCCACAAACGCAGGCGCTTTCAAATACAAGATCATGAAGATTGGTAAGAGCTGATAAGGCAACTTACCGGTCTTCTTAAAAGAGCGCGACCTGACATCGCGCTTTTTTATGTAAAAGGATATTATTTTCGAAAAACGAGGAGTGTTATATGGCAGACAACGAGACACAGAAGGCGCAGGCCCAGGCTCAGCAGCCCGACATAAGCGAGCAGAACAGGATCAGACGCGAGAAGCTCTTAGAGATGCAGGCAGCGGGCAAGGATCCCTTTGTAATTACCAAGTATGATGTTAAGGACCATTCAACAGACGCTAAGGCTAAGTTTGTCGAGCTGGAGGAGCAGCTTAAGGCAAAGGCAGGCGACGATGAAGAGGTACTTGCCAAGCTCCTGGAGGAGAACAGGGTAGAGGTGTCCATCGCCGGCCGTATGATGCTCAAGAGAGTTATGGGTAAGGCCTCTTTCGCAAACATCATGGATCTTAAGGGCAACATACAGATCTATGTCGCAAGAGACAGCATCGGTGTTGATGAATATCAGGCATTTAAGAAATACGATCTGGGTGATATCCTGGGCGTAAAGGGTTATGTCTTCAGAACAAGAACGGGCGAGATCTCCGTACATGCTACAGAGGTCGTGCTTCTTTCCAAGAGCATTCAGGTGCTGCCAGAGAAGCACCACGGCCTGACCAATACAGATATGCGTTATCGCCAGAGATATCTGGATCTGATCGTAAACCCTGAGGTAAAGGATACTTTCGTCAAGAGATCCCAGATCATCAAGGAGATCAGGAACTTCCTCGACGGCAGGGATTTTATGGAAGTCGAGACTCCGATCCTTGTATCGAACGCGGGCGGCGCTGCAGCAAGGCCTTTTGAGACACATTATAATGCCCTGGATGAGGACGTTAAGCTTCGTATTTCTCTCGAACTTTATCTGAAGAGACTTATTGTCGGAGGTCTTGAGCGCGTATATGAGATCGGCCGCGTTTTCCGTAACGAGGGTGTAGACACAAGACACAACCCCGAGTTCACATTGATGGAACTTTATCAGGCTTATACTGACTACGAAGGGATGATGGAGCTGACCGAATCGATGTTCCGTTATCTGGCCGAGAAGGTCTGCGGCACCACAGTAATCAAGTACGGCGATATCGAGATCGACTTCGGCAAGCCTTTCGCAAGGCTCACCATGAACGACGCCATCAAGCAGTACGCCGGCATCGACTTCGACACCGTTGACGGCGACGAGGCCGCCAAGGCTCTGGCACGCGAGCATCACATCGAGTTCGAGGAGAGGCATACCAAGGGCGACATCATCAATCTCTTTTTCGAAGAGTATTGCGAGAAAAATCTGATCCAGCCGACATTCATCATGGATCACCCCGTAGCCATCTCTCCTCTTACCAAGAAGAAGCCGAGTGATCCCGAGAAGGTCGAAAGATTCGAACTCTTCATCAATACATGGGAGATGTGTAACGCATATTCCGAGCTCAACGACCCGATCGACCAGCGCGAGCGATTCGCAGCCCAGGACGCAGCGTTTGCCGCAGGTGATGAAGAAGCAAACCACACGGATGAAGATTTCCTGAATGCCCTCGAGATCGGCATGCCCCCGACGGGTGGCATCGGATACGGAATCGACCGTCTCGTTATGCTTCTGACAGACAGTCCGAGTATAAGGGACGTACTGTTGTTCCCGACTATGCGCACCATAGATCAGAAAACACAGTAAATACGGGCATTTCAAGGATTTGAACCCATCTGGTGCAGCAAATGTGCAGCAGATATTCAAATTTCAAACAGATGGATTTATACGATAGTTCATTTGCTGCACCGAGACGCTAATAAGTCTTTTGATTATTAAAGACACTTTCTACGAATGATGAATTCAAGGAAAGTGTCTTTTTTGTCTCCGCAATAGTCAACTTCTTTCTTAAGGAGACATGCGAGATGAAAAGTTTTGCTGAGGTCCATCCGGAACTTCTTTCCGAGTGGTCCAAGAAAAACAACCTAATGCCGGATAAGATTTCCTATGGATCTAATCAGAAGGTTCAATGGGACGGAAAGTGCGGCCACAGTTGGTTTTCCACGATTAAGAACCGTGGAAACGGGAGTGGTTGCCCCTACTGTTCCAGCAGAAAACTTCTACCCGGATTCAATGATCTGAGGACCAAGTTCCCTGTAATTGCTGACGAGTGGTCTGAAAAAAACAACCCATTCAAACCGGAAGATTTCATGTCTAAGTCGAACCAATCCGTGTATTGGGAATGCCGCTCGTGCCATCATATTTGGCTGGCGAGGATAGGAGACCGAACCTCTGGGCATGGTTGTCCGGTGTGCACAGGCGAAAAGTTAGTCAGGGGGATTAATGATCTTGAGACCGTCTATCCCGATGTTATATCGGAATGGTCGGACAAGAACAATAAGAAGCCCTCTGACGTTTTTCCTAAGTCTCGTGAGCTTGTATGGTGGACATGCAAGGCATGCGGCTATGAGTATCAAGCTGTTATTGATTCCAAGGTAAAAGGCCTGAAGTGTCCGGCTTGCTCAGGTATGGTTGTTAATCCGGGGTTCAACGATCTTAAGTTTAAGTATCCTAAGATCGCGCAGGACTGGGATTACAACCAAAATGGTGAAGCTCTGCCGGAGAAGACGATTGCTACATCAATGAAATATGTATTCTGGAAGGGTCCGTGCGGTCACTGTTGGAGAGCCAAGATATCTGATCGAGTTAATGGTCAGGGCTGTCCGTTATGTGCCGGGATTAAAAAAAGAAGATCAAGAATAGGTACAATACTTGCCCTTGCTCAAGAATTTGGGAATACGGTTGTTTTGGGTAGTGATGAAATAATAGGGATCCCTCTCGATATTTATCTGCCGGATAAAAAAACAACCGTCCAATTATCAAAAAAGTATCAAGGTAATGAACTGCGCTATGAGAATGCCAAGAACTGGCTTTGCTATAACGCAGGCATCAAGATGATCCGAATAACAGAACCTGATGGGACTGTTTTCGACAATTGCTATAACATTCCCCTTCCTGACGATTCCGAAGAGACTTTCCAAAGTATCATCGAATCTGTATTTGATGGTATCAGGAAGTCCCTCGGATAGTCATAATAATGAAAACAATCTTTAAGCCACTTTCGAAGTTGTTGTTTGTAACAACAAAAGAAAGTGGCTTTTTTATTTGATATCAAAAAACAACCATTTTGGAGGAATTTGAATGACATTCAGAAATAAGAAACACGCAGAAAGATTTTACGAAGCCCTTGTTGATTGCTGCATAAGCGTAGAGGACAAGGAGGTAATGGCAGCAGTATATTTGCTGACTTGCCATAAGAAGATTTGGAACAAGTTCAAAGATCATGTCGATGGCGAGGATGGTATCAGTCCTCTGATTTTCGATAAGTTCGAGGCACACAATCAGACTGAGAATGCTCTTGTAACTGCAGCTTACGACATTCTCTTCTGCACGGATTGCATCAATCTGATGGATCTATCCGATAGGGCTACGATCCCGGATGAAGCATTCCTGACAATATGCCATGCAATCGGTTACCTGAGATTTGGCTTTGAAGAAGGTCCCATAGAACCCCACATTGTGGAGTATGCGTAAGAGAAATGAGGTGATCACCAAGATGACAATGATTAGAAGAATACTCGGTAAGAGAGGAAGAACTACTATCCCCTACGAATTCAGACAGATCCTGGATATGAGATACAACGATGTTTTGACCTTTGCTATGAACAATGACAGAACATGTGTTGTTATCACCAAGGAGAAGATCTGCACAGACTGCATTAAGTTTGTCCCCAGGAGCAAGGATATCTCGCTAGACGAGTTTCTCTCCCAGATGAGTACAGACGAGATGCTTAAGGCGATCTCGGCGCTTTCTAAGGCGCTGGTTGACAAGGAGGTGACAAAAGATGCGGCTCAAAATTTACCAGATCGACCCCGATAAGGATTCACTCGGTCTGAGCTATCAGCCTTTTAAGAAGGTTGATATGGTAGATCCGACGATCTATCGAAAAGTCTTCGATGCAGAAGCAGATGTTAAAGATCTCGAATCAGCTTTCAGGATGTTCAATGATGAGGGACACCCTCTTCATAACGGCAGATCGATGTCGGTATCAGATGTTGTCGTTACTGAAGATGGTGCTTTTTATTGTGATTCGATGGGCTTTGTGAAGACACCTTTCGATGAGTCAAAGGTTGACACCTCAGATCTAATCAAAGTCCTGTATGTTGAGCCATTAAAAGCTCCGTATGAGGCAGAGATCCCCGACACCCTTGAAGCAAAGCAAAAGGCAGTCGGCGGATATATCGAATATGTCTACAACTCCGACGAGACGGCATTAGTCGGGGATGAAGAAGCAAAGCTCAAGAACAAGGAAGGGAATCGGTATTTGGACGGCGGTGGCATTATCGCCGGAGATTTCCTTGTAGTTGGCTTGGGCGAGGAGGACTGCAGATCCTTAACAGATGAGGAGATTGAAAAGTACAAGACTAAGTACTCCAATGCTCCGGAGATTACACCGGAAGAGACAGCTGCAGATGTCGGCTTCAGTTTTATCAGTTTCAATTAATATGGAGGTTTAATTATGAGCGAAAACAACACAATCACAACGCCTAACGTAAAGGCAAAGATCACTTGGATCAATGACGATCCTACTCAGAACAAGAAGGCAGCCGCACTGATCACTATTGCTGACTGCTTCACGGTACATGGGATCAGCATTGTGGATGGTCCGAAGGGGCTCTTTATCTCGATGCCTCAGCGCACATCCGAGAAGTCCGGAGAGAAGCAGTTCAACGAGGTGGCTCACCCTGTTACTTCTGAGATGAGAAAGGCTATCCACGATGCTGTGTTTAAGGCTTATTCTCAGACAATGGCAATCTCGCAGCAGTACAGGCGTGAGTTTGACAAGCAGAAGAATGAGAATCCACATGTTCAGGAATCCAACGATGAACCTGAAGAGGAGTCTTCCAATACTCCGGAGTCATCTTCCATCAGTGGAGATAGTGATGATGAGTCTGAAGATCAGGACGAGAGTTGTGGTGTATTAATGGGACAGGTTATGTGATTTCCGGTAGTAAAGCATAGTTTTGTGAGGTTAAACTGTAGACAATTGTTCTTGATGCGAGTAAATTGAAATTACAACCAAATACAGGAGGTCACAGTTATGAAGACTATAAGGGCTATCCCCGCAGTCTTAATCGTAGCTGCAATCCTCGTAATCGCCGGTTGCAATAATAATAAAACTACAGAAATATCTAATAGCGACGATATCGAGATCACAACTGCTACAGTAGAGACTCAGGAAGAATCATCAGCTACAACCCAAGAAACCATATTTGAAGCGACAGAAACGCCGCGACCTACATCTATGCCTATTCCCACGGCAACTTCAACTCCTACACCTGAAGTTACTGAAAGTTCAGAAGCAACTCAGGTTCAGGAGCAAGCTTCTGCTGAAAATGTTGCTCCAACCGCAACATCGGCTCCTGTAGCCACAGCAACACAAGCTCCACCTGCAACACCTGATCCAACTTCTACACCAACACCAGCCCCTACTGCGACTCCTACTCCGGAGCCAGTTGTATTTGATATTGACCAATCCGCCCGTGATAACGGATACGAGATAATAGATATTGATATGGGCAATGGAACAACGCAGAGGATCTACGGTTACTATGTGGATATGTCTGGATTGGATTCAATGGTTAATGACTATCGCGAAAGCATTGGAATTCCCAGACTTCCAACAGACACTGATCACATTGACGAACTAAGACTCAGAGCAGCTGAATGTACGGTTCAGTTTTCTCATTGGAGACCCAATGGTGGAGCTGCTATTGAGACCAATCTAGCAAGTGATATTGATCCAACTGCAGCATATAACGGATTATTCAGTTCTGATGGCCATAGAGGAGCGTGGGAAGCTGATTATGCAACTTCTATTTACTCTGTTGGGTTCAGAAGGATGGTTTATGATCCTGACACCAACACGTGGTCAGGTGGTGGAAGCGCAACAGTTCAGTACATAGGTAACAATCTATAAAAGACTAATCAAACGCATATTGAAGAGCACCTTCATTACGAGGGTGCTTTTCTTATGCCCATTTTTCAGAAAGGAAAAATAAAATGGCAAAGACAAAAAAAGTAATTGAAAGAATCTTGGCTGCAACTATTGCAGCTGTAATTGGTCTGACTCCTATAGCCTCAGGCGTAAGGGTTAATGCCTGGGGAACCCCTATTGCTTCAGGTACGATCCACATGACAGACAGCTCCAGAAGTGCTGAACTTTTCAACAGCAATAACGAGAATGATACGATCTCATGTAATGCCAAGGCAGTCGAGCGTGATGGTAGTTGGGTTCCCGTTTATTGCATTGAGAAGGGAAAGACCCTTAATACCGGAGATACCGTCAATGCTGAAATGTACGAAAACAATGATTGGTGCGATCAGTATGACATGTCTGTCAGAGACGCTGTCGGCATGATCTATGTCTGTGGATACAACGGTGAGAATGGTTGGGGTGTTACGGATACTAACATTTATAACCGTGATGCTTCAGCTGATGACCTTATGGCTAATGGCAACTATCAGAAGTATGTTGCTACACAGGCGCTCATATGGGAAGCAGTTTCAGGTAATACATATTATTCCAGAAACGATACCATTCAGGGTGAGATTAATGTCCTCAGAGGAAGGATAAGTAACTACAGGAACAGATCCATAAGAGGAGTGGATTCTACAGGAAATATCTCACTCTACAGGTCTTCCTCTGATGCTCAGGCTAATCCTAATGGTCCTACAGCTGTTGAAGGAAATGGCACAGCACATTTTGCTTATCAGTACGATGGGTATACTCCGGCCAATAGCCGTGATCATTGGGGCCCTGTTGTAAATTATAATGGCAGTGATCTTACAACAACTACCGTTAATGAGCTTATTACCTTCGAGTGGAAAAGGGTTTATAACGGAGGTGTCGAGGCTGGCCAGGGCGGCGAGGTTATCTACGACCTTGACGATAACGATGCTGGTAATCTCTGGGGTGTTATTCTCTGGAGACCTGAAAATGGCAATCAGCTTTGTGTGTCTGCTACAGGTACAGCCGAAAAAGTTTATGCATCCTTCATCTATGAGTACTATCAGGAAAGATACATAGCAAACGCTACGCTGAATACTATAAAAGTAGATGATCTTGGCAATCCTTCTCGAGGTGCAACATTTACAGTATACAATGAGGATGGGTCTGTATTTGGAACCATGTCTGATGCCGATAACAACGGTCATTACTCCATTTCCATAAGAGCATCAGTGTTCAGTGATGATGGTTCTCAGTACTATTTTGATGCTGACAGTAACGGAAATCCTATTACCACCGCTATTAGCAGAAACTACACTATTAGAGAGACTTCTCCAGCCTCAGAGGTATGTATTGATGGTTCATGGAGACCTGCAACGTTCGCAGCTAACGATACAGTCTATTCGGTTAACATCTCAGTTGCGCGTGATACAGGAAAAATGACATGGACAGCAACTGGTATTTCGGGAACACAATCCGCAAACAGAAACAGTAACAACCTAACTTCCGGTACTATAAGTTTCGGTACTTCCGGACAGAACGGAAATACAGTTAACTACCAGCAGGTCAACGCAAACGCAACCTTTACGATCAAAAAGGAAGATGAGCAAGGTCACGATGCTAGAGGTGCGACGTTTGGTGTGTACACCAATACTGCCTGCACAACAGCTTCTGAAATCACACTTTCAGATCCTGACGGAGATGGTATCTACACATCTTCTCAGATTACATGGGGTAACAGATCCAGGACAGCGAGTGCTCAGCCCGGTATCTACTACATAAGAGAGATATCCCCGGCTACTGAGATCAAGGTCGATGGTACTTGGAGAAGCGCTACGTGCGAGCTCGATTCAACTATCAGGACTGTCCGTGTTGTTTGGAATCCTGCAGATGGATCCATCACGGCGTATCTTTATGAAGGTGCTGTCTCTAATTTCGGCAATGCTACAGCACTTGTGACCAAGAATGGCTCATACAATGGAGTAACTTCCTCTGTATCTGCTGATTTCACGAGCAAACCCTGGAAGAATACTCCCTATGTTTATGCGAATGCTGATTTCTCAATCCTGAAGGTTGATGATCAGGGCCGTGCTGCCAGAGGAGCAGTCTTTACGGTTTATTCCGATGAGGCTTGTACCAATGCAGTTGGCACAATGAGCGATCCCGATAACAATGGTCACTATATCTATAGCGGTATCTCATTCACAAGGCAGCTCCGTACTGTGAGCTCCCAGCAGACAAAAGTCTACTACGTAAGGGAGACAAGCCCCGCAACAGAGATCTACTTCGATGGTGAATGGATCGAGATCGACTGTGCATCTGATGATTCTGTAAGGAAGATCACGATCACATGGACTCCTTCAGACGGATCTATTACTGCAGTTCTTGTTTGTGGAGACGATTCTATATCGGTGCCCGGTTCATACGATGCAACTACGTTCACATCTACCGTACATGCTGATTTCTCTACATCTCCTGTAGTCAACCCCATCACATCAACCGGTTCCATGAGGATCGAGAAGTACGATGCTGAGACAGGCGAAAGACTTACCGGAGCTACTTTCTGCGTATACAACGATGTGAACGTCAACGGTAACTACGACGAGAGTGACACGGTATACTGCGAAGATCTCTCTGATGACGATGGTGATGGTATCTATCTCCTTGAAGGAATGCCTATCGATCACAGTTATCTTGTTATCGAGACTGAAGCTCCTGAATACTACGAGACAGATCCTAATTACTACGGATTCCGTCTTTCTCCCCGAGTCAGGGATTATGTGGTTGATAACATGACCTGGCCTGTAGTTGAGGGCATTCAGGGTGAGTTCTTGAACCATAACCCTATCGTTGGAACAACTCTAGCGGATGCTGAGACACAGGAGCACGTTACGATTGTTCGTGAGGAGATCACCCTCGTAGACACAGTCGAGTACAACGGACTTCATGTCGGTGAGACTTATGTTATGTGCGGAACGCTTTACGATAAGGAAAGCGGAGAAGAGATAACAACAGCCGAAGTTACATTCACTCCTGAGAGTGTTGACGGAACGGTTGAAGTTATCTTCACAGTTAATACTGAGGTGGCAAGGAACTGCACCTTTGTTGCCGGAGAGAGAGTAAGACATGAAGACAGCGAAAAATGGGTTGGCATACATTTCGACCTCGAGGACGAAGGCCAGACTGTAAGAGTACCTGATATTCATACTACTCTCACTGATAACAGTACAGACGACCATGTTGCAGCTTATCCTACTGTTGAACTTGCGGATGTCATCACCTACGAAAACCTTGTTCCTGGTCTTGAATATACCGTAACAGGCTATCTCATGGATAAGAACACAAATGAAGCCCTGAAGGATGCCAATGGCAATGTCATCACTGCAACCGTATCTTTTACACCTGAGGAGGAAGACGGACAGGTCGAGGTAACATATACCTTTGACAGAGAACTGGCTGACAATACGATTCTTGTAGCTTTTGAGAGCCTTTACTATGGTGATGTTCTGATAATCGCTCACGAGGATATTGATGATGTTGATCAGACAGTATATGTGCCTCATATCCATACGACTCTTCTTGGTCTGGATACAGATGCACATGTGGCTGCTCAGGCAGGCAGTATCACTCTTGTCGATATTGTTGCTTTCAGCAATCTTCTTCCCGGCAAGACCTATACTCTTACAGGAACTCTTGTGAACAGAGATCTTGGTGACTTCATTGTGGATGCATCCGGTAATGTTATCAGCAGCACAGTAACCTTTACACCTGAGACTGCAAACGGAACAGTCGATGTAGTCTTTACATTTGACAGCTCACTCCTCAATAACACGACACTGGTTGCTTTTGAGGAACTTCAGTACAACGGCATCAGGATCGCGACTCATAACGATATCACAGATATCGATCAGACAGTCAATATTCCTGATATCGGAACGACACTTTACGATCAGGAACTTTCCGATGATCCTGATATGAGAGAGATGACCAGGGGCTACACCGAGGTTGCTCTCGTTGATGAAGTCTCTTACGAGAACATCACTCCGGGTCTTGAGTATACCGTTTACGGAACACTCATGATCAAGGAGACTGGTGAAGTGCTGAGAGATGAGGACGGTAATCCTGTCACAGCATGTACAACATTTGTACCTGAAACAGCCAGCGGAACCGTTGATGTTGAATTCACTGTTGATCTTACAATGCTTGGAAACAAGCATATCGTTGCTTTCGAGACTCTCGAATACAACAACGTTGCTCTTGTTATTCATGCAGATCTTAGTGATGAGAATCAGACTGTAAGAGTCCCCGAGATAGGAACAACTCTTAAGGAAGATGAGACGCAGGATCATGTTGGAAGGATCGATGATGAGATCATCCTTGTAGATATGGTCTCCTATACAGGTCTTATCCCCGGTAAGACATATACCGTAACTGGCGTTCTTATGAATGCTGATACAGGCATGTTTATGAGGGATTCCGCAGGTGAAATTATCACTTCTACAACTGAATTCACAGCTAATACAGGCAGCGGATTCGTTGAGATTGAGTTCCATATCGATGCCTCTCTGTTATCCGGCATGACAGTCGTTGCTTTTGAGAACATCGATTACGAAGGTGTCCATGTTGCAGTACATGCAGATATCACTGACAAAAACCAGACAGTTTACTTCCCTGAGATTGGAACAACAGCAACAGTTAATGGTGAAAAGATATTCAATCCTTCTGACACGATAACTCTGACTGATACTGTCTCCTACGAGAACCTTGTTCCCGGAAGAGACTACGAACTCAGAGGCCAGCTTATGACTTCTGCCGGTGTTCCGTTCACATGTGACGGTAATCCCGTAATCAGTGTCTTGAGGTTTACTCCTGAGACTGCTGACGGAACAGTTGATGTGACCTTCACATTCAGTGGCAAGGATCTTAGAGATGGCGACAGAATCGTTGTCTTTGAGCAGCTCTATCTGGTTCAGACCATCATTGGTGCTAACGGAGAAAGAACTGAAGAAACAGTACTTATCACAACACATGAAGATATCAATGATGAAGGACAGACGGTGACGGTAAGTGTTCCCACTACACCTCCTCCCGGTATTCCTTCGACAGGTGAAGAAGGAGGTTCTATGAGTACAGTAATCGGATTGATCGCAGTTGCTATCGGCGGAGCGATCGCATTTGTAGTCGTGAAAAGAAAAAGAAATGAATAATTGAAAGGAAGGTGGTTTCTATGACCAAACTTATTAAGGTGGGAAGGTCCCACAAGTGGATCGTGACTCTTCTCATGGTAGTTCTTATCGTGGGAGTCATGGCAGTGCCTTGTCTCGCTGCCGGTAGTGGCGGCGGTGGATCAGGTGGTAGCGGTGGTACCGGTGACGTAGCCTCCGCTGTCGAGAGTACTTGGAACGATGCAAGGACTCAGGTGGAGCAGATAGTCAACAATGTTGTATTCCCGGTTATTGATGTAATACTGTCGGTACTCTTCTTCGTGAAGGTGGCCACAAGTTACTTCGAGTACAGGAAGCACGGTCAGTTTGAGTTTGCAGCTCCTTGTATACTCTTTGCCTGTTTGGTATTCTCGCTCACTGCACCCCTGTACATTTGGACGATTATCTGACGGAAATGGCGGCTCGTTGAAACATACGGGCCGCTTTTCAATAAACAAGGAGGTGAGCGAAAATGTTTGAATGGATATCAGAAGTCTTAGATATTGTTTTTTATACGTGCATATCGTGCTTTGAGATCTTTACGATCATTACTCTCACGTTGCTCAGGGGGAGGTGATCGTAGATGTTTGATTGGCTTGAAGATCTGCTGGAAGGTCTTGGCGAACTGCTTGCCGAAGCTTTCGAAGGTATCGGAGAAGCAATAGCTGAAGTAATCTGGGATACGATGCTCAGGTGGCTTTATAATACGATCTTCGGAGCATTAGCGGATTTCTTTGAAGAGATCAACAGTCTAACAGTTGATATGTTTGAACTCGGTTGGATCCAGGCTGCTATACACCTTTTCCAGATGTTTGGCTGGGCTCTGTTTGTAACCGGTATGGTTGTCGCAATATTTGATGTGGCGATTGAATACCAACACGGAAGAGCCAATATCCAGAATACAGCACTGAATATCCTGAAAGGATTCTTTGCTGTAAGCCTGTTTACCATAGTACCTGTTGAATTATACAGGTTCTGCGTTTCACTTCAGAATACGTTTGCGCATGATCTTATTGATGCGTTTATAACGACGCAGGCTTCACGAGATTATATGACTCTTGTGAAGGAAACGTTTGAATATGTTTTCACCAGTATGCTGGGTTTTCAGGGTCTTCTTACTCTGATATATCTGATTTCTTTTGGTTACTGCATAGTAAAACTGTTCTTCCAGAACATCAAACGAGGCGGTATCCTTCTGGTTCAGATTGCAGTCGGATCGCTGTATATGTTCTCCGTCCCGAGAGGCTATACAGATGGTTTCAACAACTGGATAAAACAGGTAATTGCGCTCTGTCTGACCGCATTTATGCAGACAACACTGATGTATCTGGGACTTCTTACTATGACAGACAGTCTGGTATTGGGTCTGGGCATTATGTTTGCTGCTAACGAAGTTCCAAGGATAGCAGACAGATTCGGTTTTGATTCAGTAGGACCCAACAGAATAAGCATTTCGAGTGCAGTTCATACGACTTATACAGCAGTTAATATAGCGAAAGCAGTTGGAAAGGCAGGTAAATAAGATGAATTATATATACCCTGAAAACTTGAAAGCAAAACCGACAATGTGGTTCTGGAGCTTGAAGGATTTCGTTATTCTCGGCATTGGAGCTCTGATATCGATTGTATTTCTCATTCATCTACACAAGATCGTTCCAGCTGCGATTGTTCTCACTTATGGATTCCTGACCATCCGGCTTGATGATGCAACCATATTGGACTTCATCAAGTATGCGGTCAGGTATTTCATTACAACACAACAGGACTACAGATGGAGGTGAAGCAATGTCGATTTTTGACGCAATGGGAAGCAGAAGATCCGTGCAGGACCTTCTCGGGATCAAGAGATTTACCTCATATGGGCTCCTCACTAACAATGGGGAGCTCCTCTTCTATCAGGTGAATCCCGTCAACATATCAGTACTATCGCAGGTCTCGATCGAATCAAAGATCAGGCAGTTGATGCATGTACTGTCGACTATCCCGAATATCGAGATTGTATGCACGGACTCCTCGGAATGCTTCGATGACAACAAGATCTATCTGACGGAAAGATCCAACTATGAGATGAATCCGCAGATACGATCTCTACTTAAGAAAGACAAGGAATTCCTCGACAACATCCAACTCGAGATGGCAACAGCAAGACAGTTTGCTTTCGTAATGAGGTGCAAGAACCTCAAGCTGGAACAGGTTTTTGGCATTATGAACCGTGTCGAGAAGGTGATCTCCGAGCAGGGCTTCGAGGTCAAACGCATGGCCAAGGAAGATATAAAACGCTTTCTGGCCCTGTACTTCGATGCTTCTTATAACGGAGAACACATCCCAGATGTTGATGGTGCTCAATTTCTTGAGATCGAATACGAGGAATAACCCATAACTATAGGTTATGAGTTAAGGCAACCCATAACCTGAGGTTATGACTTTTGTAGGCTGTCAGCCTACAGATAACAATGAAAAAGGATGTGATATCTTATGGCAAAACAAAGAGTTATGACTCCTGAGCAGGTTGAAGAGGTCCGTACAAAGGACTTCTTCGA
Organism: uncultured Clostridia bacterium; assembly: GCA_946537885.1. Classification (GTDB taxonomy): domain Bacteria; phylum Bacillota; class Clostridia; order Saccharofermentanales; family Saccharofermentanaceae; genus Saccharofermentans. The sequence continues at coordinate 8,031 of CAMNGC010000003.1, read as the reverse complement.
CTGTATCCTGCCGGGGGTCGTTAAGTTCTATACGGATTACTACATATGCGGTAACTCGTATAAGTGTGCATGGGCGATCAAAAGTTACCCGCCCACTACTGACGCACAGGCACTGTTGTCGCAGTTATCTGACAAGGCCGGAGTTACACTCCGGTTTTTTAATAGGCTCGTGGAGCCATTGGAACAGAGAAAGATCATCCAGGATGCTGCCCGTAAGAATACGATGCAGTCCACAAGTAATGATGTGAACGAGACGATACAGGCGAGCGAGAACCTTCAGGATGTTGTGGAGATGCTCAGTAATCTCCGTAAGAATAAGGAGCCTCTCCTCCATTCTTCTATCTTCATCGAGCTTAAGGCGAATAGTATCGATAATCTTAAAGAACTCCAGTCAGAGATCGACATGGAGCTTCAGAGGTCTCATATCGAGGTGGATAAGCTCATGCTTAGGCAGAAGGAAGGCTTTCTTTCGGTAGTTCCTATGGGATCCAACCAGTTTGGAGATCAGTTCGAACGAGTGCTTCCGGCAAGTTCCGTGGCAAACTTCTTTCCGTTTAACTTCAGTGGCAAGACGGATCCCAAGGGACTTTATCTCGGAAGAGACAAGTACGGGACCAACATTCTCGTTGATTTCGACCGTCGAGCTGAAGACAAAACAACCAGCAATATCCTGATCCTTGGTAACTCAGGTCAGGGCAAATCTTACCTCATGAAGCTGATTCTTACTAATATCCGTGAGTCCGGCAAGAACATTATCGTTCTTGACCCTGAGCATGAGTACGAGGATCTGTGTAACAACCTTGGCGGATGCTACATCGATTTCACTACCGGTGAACACATCATTAATCCACTAGAGCCGAAGGCATGGACAGATGGTAACGAGGATTTCGATAAGGATTCTCCGGAAGCTTTTCGTAAAGCAACACGCCTGTCACAGCATATTTCTTTCTTGAAGGATTTCTTCAAGACCTACAATGATGACTTCAAGCAGAAGCATATTGATACCATCGAGATTCTACTGAAGAAGCTGTACAGTCGATTCGGTATTGAAGATAGCACCGACTTCAAGAGGCTTAAACCAACGGATTATCCCACTGTCCAAGACTTCTATGACATCTGTGAAGAGGAATTCTACGCCTACGATGAGCATCGAAAGTACCTCTACACCATGGATATCCTGCAGGATATCTGTCTCGGTATCAACTCAATGTGCAAGGGTGCTGAGAGCAAATACTTCAACGGTCATACCAATATCTCTGATGATAAATTTTTAGTTTTTGGTGTTAAGGGGCTACTAGATACCAATAAAAAGCTCAAGGATGCAATGCTTTTCAATATTCTTTCCTATATGAGCAACAAGCTTTTGGGAGATGGATACACAGCAGCATCTATTGATGAGCTCTACCTTTTCCTGACGAACATGACGGCAATCGAGTATATTCGTAACGCCATGAAGCGTGTTCGAAAGAAGGAATCAACAGTTATCCTGGCTTCTCAGAACATTGAGGACTTCCTTATCCAGGGGATAAAGGAACTAACCAAACCGCTCTTCAGTATTCCGACACACCAGTTTATGTTTAATCCCGGACAGATCAACCCGAAGGATTTCATGGATGCGCTCCAGATCGAACCGTCTGAGTATGAACTCATCAAATATCCGGAGAGAGGAACATGCCTGTATCGATGCGGTAATGAGAGGTACCTGCTTCAGGTCAAGGCGCCTGATTACAAGGCAGAACTATTCGGAAAGGCAGGTGGCCGATGAGTGCTACCGTTGCTGCAATACTCAAGAAAGTTGGCGTCGCGATTGCCTCGAATAAGAAAGCCAGACAGAAGATCGGGATACTCATCCTGTCAATTCTGGTCGGACTACTAATGCCGATTGCAGCAATGCTGGCGGTCTTCTCTGGTCATATTGAGTTCACTGATGACATGATCCAAGAAGTTATCGACAATCTTGACGAGGATGAAATGGATAAGATTCAGGATGTACAAGACACACTTGATGCGATCGAAGAGGCAATGAGTGACGCAGATATGCATTCAAGATACGAGGAAGCACAGGTCTTATACATGTTTGGTCTCTATGAATACCAAGATGAAGATGACTTTGTTGACCGTCTCGTTGGCTGTTTCGAGGAAGACCAGACCGATTATGAACTGATCGATGAGGTCAATGATGAGTTTGATTGTGATCTGGATCCAGTCGAATATCTGAGGATAATCACAGGAATCAGAAGTACGACAATCAACTCATTTGGTTTCATGAATCCTGATACCAAGAATAATGCCGATCTTGTCTACTGGGCGTGGGAAGCATACAACGATGGATGGGGTTATGTTTGGGGGACTTATGGCCTTATATTGACGCAGGATTCTTTCGAGAGTTTATGTGAGATATACCCCAATAATGTTGAGAATCACCATGATTTCATTCAAGAGAATTGGGTCGGAAGACGAACTGCAGACTGTGCTGGACTGATCAAAGGCTACCTATGGTTCAACCCTGAGACCCATCAGATCGAGTATGGAAGCAACGGATTTACTGATCTCGATGCCGACTCCATGTATAACAATTCCACTGTTAACGGCACGATCGATACCATTCCCGAGACTCCGGGTCTTGGTGTTTGGCATGAAGGTCATGTCGGAATCTACATTGGGAACGGTTATGTTATCCAGGCGTCCGGTACTGAGGCAGGCGTTATTAAGACTCAACTCGAAGGTTCTACTTTCACTAACTGGTTTGAGATCCATGGTATTACTTACCTTGGTGAAGAGGAAGATGAGCCTGAAGAGACGACCGAAGTAACAGTAGAAACAACTGTTGAGACAACAGAAACAACAATTGAAACCTCAGCGGAAACGACTTCCGCTGAGGAAACGGAGGAAACAACAAATGGCTAAAAAGGAAATACTAACGATATGTATGAGGGATGGAACAGCAGTATGCTGCTTCAAACCTTATAACTATTTTGAGCATGGCATGATGATTGAGAGTCTTGAGAAGGCCAAGGATGATGATCTTGTATCGTTTGTTGACGGTAACGGAGAGGAACTCCTTATCCCAAAGAAGAACATTCTGTTCATCAAAGTCACGCGTGTAGAGTCTGACAAAGAAGAAGTGGAGGTGAGTATATGGCGAAAGTTAGACTAGAAATCGATACCGAGCCGGCATGGATCGATGCCTTGAGAGTATATCTTGACCGCAAAGATACGTGTCTGGAACTCGAAATCGAGCGGCATGTTGAATCGCTTTACAGCAAAAATGTGCCAGCTGCAGTAAGAGATTTTATCTCTTCGAACATCGAAAACAAATCCAAGGAGAGGAGGTCTGAGGTACTCTGAGGTTGAAAAGAGGCCATTATGTGCTCCGATTTTTAAGCAGGATAAAGGACGGTCGACTGCCAAGGCAGTGCCGTCTTTTTACATCACCCGGCAGAGCCGTGTGACAGGGCATTTGAGTGTGTAACAATGTTACAAATGCTCAGTCGACTAAGCTTGTGAGTTTTTACAAGCTTGGTCGACCAACCTGCTTTTAAATCAGTAAAATGGGCAATTATTAGTCGACTTAGGGTTGCCGAGTGCTCTATGAATACAGAGAAACCACTTAAAACTAAGGTTGGCCTGGTTCTGAGAACGGAAGTTCTTGATGATGCCAAGTGCATGTTTCACATTGACGAATGTTCCTGCCTGTCCCAGTTCACGGAACGGGCTCTGGATTATTACATGGGCTACATAAGATCCGGGCGTATGACAGACTATCTTTCTCCTATGATTATGTCTTCACTTAAGGCTGTATCAGATGAAAATACCAAAAGAGTTACAAGGATCCTGTTCAAACTGGCAGTTGAGATTGCTGTGATGAATAATCTGTACGCTGCCAGCCTCAATATCGATGAAGAACAGATCAACATCCTGAGACGTGAATGTGAGAAGGAAGTTCGGAAGATCAACGGTGACTTTAACATGAATGATGCCATCCGCTGGCAGAAGAGGTGAATATGGCAAGACTTGTTGTGAAGGTAAAGTACCTGAAACCCACGAAGAAAAGAACTCCTGGGAGATATGCCAGGTATATCGGTACACGTGATGGAGTTGATAAGATTGATGATTCGGTCAAGTACCGAGAAACAACTTATGCAGACTACATAGCAACGAGACCGAGGTCCGAGAAAATCGGAACACACGGTCTGTTCACTGATGCCGGTGTTGAGGTGGATCTGAACAAGGTATCAGATGAACTCAACAACTATAAAGGTACGATCTGGACGGTAATCGTCTCCATCAGACGTGAAGATGCCGAAATGCTTGGATTCGATACTGGGGAACGCTGGCGTAACATGGTCAGGGCTAATCGTGATGAACTGGCGAAGAACTTCAAGATCCACCCGTCTTCACTACAATGGTATGGAGCCTTCCACAACGAGTCTTACCATCCTCACATTCACCTAATTGTCTATGACAAGGAGAATCGAGGATATCTTGATAAGGACGGTATCGAAAACATTAAGAGTACCTTTGCGCATGTTATCTTCAGAGATGAAATGCTAAATCTTCAGAACGAGAAGACTGACAGTAGAGACAAGCTTAGACTCCATGGCAAGGATGAGATTGAGACAATCATAAACCAGATCCACGATGGTCAGGACGATAACCTCATGCTGCAGGCACTACTTGTGGATCTGCAGAACAGACTGAAGAATCACAACGGCAAGAAGGTATACGGCTACTTGAGCAAGGACGATAAGTATCTGGTAGATAAAATTGTAGATGAGATAGAGAAGATCCCAGCAGTTAAAGAACTCTATGAGCTCTGGTACGAGAAGCAAGAAGATCTTTATCGAATCTATTCCGAGTCAAAACCGATAAGAATCCCGTTATCTGCGAATCCGGAGTTCAAGTCTATCCGTAATGCTGTAATCAACGCCGTGTCTGATTTAGGGAACAGTCAAGATTCATCCAAACTCATATTGTTCCCAAAGGAGGATGAGGATATCGTTGGAATTGATATGTCTCTGGAAGAAAGCCATAACATGCAATATGTTGCATCTTATATACCTAAAACAGCTAATAACACGCAAGATATTGCTTGTTATCATCAAAGCGATAACCAGTATATGGCTGGTAATGTAATCAGACTCCTAAATCAGGTGGGCAGGATCTTTAGAAACAAGTTCCAAGATAATCCCAATCATGCTCCTAAGGTGGATATCAAACTGAGGCAGAAGATCCTTGAGAAGGATCAGGCACATGGGGTTAAACATGAAATTACCTAATAAAGTTGTAAACATCTTTTTAAGAGTATTTGCAGCATAAGAAGCTTAAATAAAAGCGTGGTATAATTATCTTATAGACTGTTTCGGGGTGATAGTATGGCTCTTATTCAATGTCCTGAATGTGGTTCTAGAATATCCGAAAAGGCACGGACATGCCCGGTATGTGGCTATGAAAGCCTTGATGCTTTGGTGCCTATTAGTCAGCAAGAAGTATATGTAAGCATTCCCTACGCAACTGGAGAAGATAGCAGATGGGAAATAGTTCCTTTGTCTCAAGAGGATAATTCAAAAATAGCAAGGTTTCTGTCAAAATATGAAAACCTGAAAGTAGTAGCCCCTGGTATAGCCGGAACAATAGAGGCTGCTTTTTCCAGAAAGACTCAATTGGTAGCTGACATCAATCAATTCACTCAAGAATTGATCAACAAGGGTGAATTAACATTTGCTTTTGATAAAGCGGGTAATATACTTCCTCAGTTAAAAAATGGCGAAACAAAAAAAATAAGCGAATTAATCAGACTGAAGGAAGTTTCATCGAATCCTATGTTAGGTAGTGCTGTGAATAATTTGTCCAATCAAGCTGCCCTGGCTCAAATTTTAGATGAGTTAGAGATGATTGAGGAACGAATAGCAAATATTCAAAAAGAAATGCAAGAGGACAGATTGGCAATGGCCGATAGCGCATGGGATAAGGTTTTGCAAGCTCGAAGTATCAGTGATTACCGATTACGAACAGTTGCAATTCAAAATGCTATCAATTCGGCTACTGATGCCAAAAGAGTGTTGATGAGGAACTTCACTATCTCTTTTTCTGCAGCATTAAAAAGCAGGAATTCTAAAGAAAAAGAAAGAAACGCTCAAAATGCGGCCAAGGATCTGGTTGCGTTAACTAACTGTGTTCGCATTGAATGCGATGGTTATGTTTTTATTGGTGAATATAATGCTAGCAAGGAATGCCTTACCGCATTTCTAAGATTCATAAAAGAAAACAAGTTGAATGATAGAAATACCTTAGTAAAACTGAACAGTAATCTTCCAGCAGAATGTAAAATGAACAATCTTCCCAATACTTTTATTAGTGTTGTGAATAAACTTCAGAACTATGTAAATTCATTAAGCATAAACGCATGTCCTGATGCGCCGCGTTTGGAGGAGTAACTATGGAGATTAGAAGGTGCAAGAATAAGAAATGCAACTGCGAACTACCGATTGATTCAAAGAAAAAGTATTGTGATAGTTGTTATACAAGAAAAAAAGAGAAGAATAGACACCGTTTTGAAATTTTGGGTGGAATTGTGGTCACGGCTGGTGCCGTTATAGGTGGTATTTTCTTGGGCGGTAATGGAAAGAAAAATAAAAGTAATGATTAGAATAAGAATTGCTAGGATATATACTGCGTTCACTCGTATACATCCATACATCAATATTTGTAATTAAAGGACGAGACTCAAGTCCATCACAATACCGGTCTTCTAAGGCCGGTGCAAATTCCGCTAAAACAGCATGCCGATTCCGATAGAACGGCATGCTGTTCCGCTTCACGCGGCACGGAGTGACGCTATAAAATAGATTTATTCTGTTTTGCGCATATCTCTGCCGTTACATTCCAGGCGATACGCCTTAGCGGTCATCCTGCTTAGGCAGGCATCCGCATAAGTGCTATCTTTGAATAAGTCCCACCAACTCGCTACGGGTAGTTGAGATACAATCATGGTAGCTTTTCTTGAGTCACGGGTCTCAATAATCTCGAAGAGATCCCTGCACTTATCCATATCCAGCTCCATCAACCCGAAGTCATCGATTACAAGAAGATCGTATGCTGACATCTCATTCGTATACTCGTAACTCGAGTTCATAGTTCTAGCTTTCTCGCTCTGTTGTAATAATGTGTTTGCACGAATGTACTTAACCGTCCTGAGTTGTTGCATCGCTGTTATGCAGAGAGCATTTGCTATGTGTGTTTTTCCGGCACCGGCACTTCCGGTTATCAGAAGATTCTTCGGCTCATCGATCCAATTACAGCTCTGAAGTTTCTCAATGGTGTGAGTATCCAGCTTCCTGTCAGGTTCATATAAAGATTCGTCAAAGTCTGCATGCGGATACTTGAGGGTAGCCTTGCGCAGCAATTTGTTGAACTTTGTTGTTTGGCGCTGATCCCATTCGTAGTTAATCAGAGCTGTTATCCTGGTATGGAAATCGTCAAGTTCTGAGTTAGGATTAAGGAACTGTTGCTCCAGTGCTTCTGCCATGTGAGATAGCTTAAACTTGAACAGCCGATCCAACAGAATGTTTTCTTCCGTCGTCAGTTGTGGATTGTATGTGTAGTTTTTTTGTCTGTAAGCCATAGAAATTCACCATTACTTATAGAAGTCCTTTCCTCTGATGTTCTCATGCTGCGGAAGATGTTCTTCTGAACATGGTTCACCGGATTGCAGCTTTCCGAGCACCTGTTTGAAGGTTTTATATCTGCACGAGTTCATCTCAATACACTGACGTGCAACTTCCTCAACGATTCCGTGAGGCAGATCCTTAACAGAATGCAGGATTCCCGCACAAGCGTTATAAGATTGCTCTTCGTGCTTTGAGGACTTGAGCAGACGATCGATAAATTCCGACATGCTGTGACCAAAGACTGATGCCCATCTTCTGTAATATGCTCCATCCTTGGAATTGACTTCCTTGTAGTAAAGGTGCTCAGGTCTCATGTGACTGTCTTCAGTTATATAACGCGGAAAGTCACGGTAAGATCGCT
>CAMNGC010000002.1 GCA_946537885.1 uncultured Clostridia bacterium | reverse complement strand
AGAACCTGCTCAGACACAGCCTCAGCCTACTGAGACTCAGGCTCCTGCTCCTACACAGCACACTCACAATTATGTAGCAGTAAGAACTTGGACAGAATCCACTCCTGAAAATCATTATTTTTGCCAGGGAATTGATTTTGGTCTTGACTTTAATGCTGCAGACGAGTATGCTGTAGCTAATGGAGGTAGTGTTGGCCAGCAAACAGTTCAGGTAAATCCAGTAACATACACATACTATGAATGCTCTTGCGGAGCAAACTACATTCAGTAATGATCTGACCCCCTATTCCGATATGCACCCCGTGCCGATGTGAACCCCTTGGTAAAAACTAGGAAACAGGCCATTAAGCGCGTAAACGGAATTGCTAAAAATAACTATGAGGAAGTAAGACGCGAGAGCGATAATCGTCAAAGAGAAGAGGGAGCTTTTCGAGACATATAGTCAGAAGTAATGATTTGCTGCCCTTGTTTGTAACTGTAAGTCCTTACATGGTGATCAAGGATGAGGGGCGAGTCGTTCTCATGAGCCACTACCCGATGATTGTGTATAAGCACGATGTTAATTCCAATGTTTACATGCTCTATGGTCATGTCCGCTCAACTCATGAGTTTGATGTGATTAAGGAAGCAGTGAAGACGATGAAGGCTTTTTATTCTGACTCGGACTATTCTTATCAGGGAAATCTTTTTAATTGCTGGTGTGGCTTCAGCGATTATGCTCCGGCTACTCTTGACGAGATCATTAATAACAGACTGACCCATTGATCCTTGGGACAAAGACCACTGCTCTGAATCCCTTCTGAGGTGTATAATTATTTTCAGCTCGAAAAGGAGGCAAGAGATATGAAACGTTTACTGATAGTTGTTGATATGCAAAAGGATTTTATTGACGGAGCCCTTGGATTTGAAGGCGCCGATAAGATCATTCCCGGTATCATCGAGAGGATAACAGAGTATAAGAAGAACGGCGACGAGGTGGTCTACACCCTCGATACTCATACCGAAGATTATATGAATACGCAGGAAGGCCATAATCTTCCCGTGATCCACTGTGTTAAGGGATCTGACGGACATAAGCTCGCCGATGAGCTTAAGGAGATCCTAAGTGACTGCAGATTTTTCGAGAAGCCGACATTCGGAAGCATGGAGCTCGGTGCTTATATCAGCGAAAAGGCCTCAGATATCAGCAGTATTGAGCTTTGTGGTCTGGTGTCCAATATCTGTGTCCTGTCAAATGCTGTCATAGCCAAGGCTGCGGCTCCGGAGGCAGAGATCATAGTTGATGGCAAGCTTACGGATTCTTTTGATAAGGAACTCAACAGGGAAGTTCTTGATGTTATGAAGGGAATTCAGATTAAAGTACTTTGATTATATAATATATTGCATTTGGCGCTTTCCCTGTGCTAAAATGCTATTTCGGTTGACTTGATATTAATGTAAATACGTAATACGGAGGAAATAACAATGGCAGCAACTATCGAGAAGAAGGAAAAGAATCTCGTTGAGCTCTCTTTCCAGGCAACAAGAGAGGAATTCGACGCAGCTCTTAAGAAGTCCTACAACAAGAACAAGAAGAGATTCCAGGTTCCGGGTTTCAGAAAGGGCAAGGTTCCTTATCAGCTGGTTATCCAGTATTACGGCGAGGGAGTTCTCTATGAGGATGCAATCGATGATATCGCTAATGCAGCATATGTAGAGGCAGTTAAGGAGAATGACCTGAAGGTTGTATCCCGTCCTGACCTCGATGTAAAGTCCATCGGCGAAGACGGAATGACATATACCATCTCTGTTTATGTTAAGCCTGAGGTTACTCTCGGTGCATATGAGGGTATCGAAGTTCCTTACTCAATCCGTGAAGTAACAGACGAGACAGTTGATGCCGAGATCGAGAGAATGAGAAAGAGAAATGCTTCCATCGAGGAAGTTACACGTCCTGCAGAGAAGGGTGATACAGTTTCCATCGACTACGAGGGCTTCAAGGACGGTGTCGCTTTCGAGGGCGGTAAGGGCGAGAATTATAATCTTAAGCTTGGTTCCGGATCATTCATCCCCGGCTTTGAGGATCAGCTGGTCGGACATTCTGCAGGTGAGGAATTTGCCATCGAAGTTAAGTTCCCTGAAGAGTACCACGCTGAGGATCTCAAGGGCGCTGACGCTACTTTCAATGTAAAGATACATGCTGTTAAGGCTGAGAAGCTTCCTGAGCTCGACGACGAGTTCGTTAAGGATGTTTCCGAGTTTGATACACTTGATGAGCTCAAGGCTGACATCAGAAAGAATCAGGAAGAAGCAGCTAAGAAGGATGCTGACAATCTTTTCGATAATGATGTAGTTAAGATGGTATGCAACAACGCTACAGTTGATATTCCTGAGGCAATGATCGACAACGAAGTTGAGCAGATCGCTCAGGAGCAGGCTGCAAGAATGGAGCAGCAGGGCATTAAGTTCGATATGTATCTGCAGTACATGGGTCAGTCTCTTGACGAATTTAAGGCTTCGCTCAGACCTTCCGCTGAGATCCGTGTTAAGAGCAATCTCGTAATCGAGAAGGTTGCTGCCGAGAAGGGTATCGAGGCTACAGAGGAAGATCTCGATAAGGAGATGGAGACAATGGCCGAGAACTACAAGATGAGCAAAGATGATATCAAGGCTGCTCTCGGTGATAACAACGAATTCCTGAAGGAGGCTGTTGTCGGACGTAAGACTGTTGAGTTCCTTTCTGCTTCCGCTGTTAAGACAGAACCCGCTCCCGAGGCTGAGGATAAGGAGAAGGCTGAGGACGCTGAGTAAGCACGGTCGCGGATTTAATAAAAGCAATTAAGGAGTTGCCTCGGCTTTAAGGCCGAGGCGGCTCTTTTTTATCAGGCTCGAAAGGGAATGACCGTGAGAATGTTCTGTTGACGCAGCTACCCCGCCGTCAACAGATTTGTTGTCTGGAGACCATTTCTGTTGACGCAGCCGCCTCGCCGTCAACAGATTTGCTGTCTGAGGGCCGTTTCTGTTGACGCAGCTACCCCGCCGTCAACAGATTTGTTGTCTGGAGACCATTTCTGTTGACGCAGCCGCCTCGCCGTCAACAGATTTGCTGTCTGAGGGCCGTTTCTGTTGACGCAGCTACCCTCGCCGTCAACAGATTTGCGGTCAGGAGACCATTTCTGTTGACGCAGCCACTCACACCGTCAACAGATTTGTTGTCTGGAGGCCATTTCTGTTGACGCAGCCGCCCCCGCCGTCAACAGATTTGTTGTCTGATGGCCATTTCTGTTGACGCAGCCGCCCCGCCGTCAACAGATTTGCGGTCTGGAGGCCATTTCTGTTGACGCGCTGCTCTCACCGTCATCAGATGTTGTTAAAGGTGGTCGAAAAACAGCATTTTGTTATCTCAATGTCATTAACGACTTCACGATAGTCTTGGTTTAATGATAAAATATATTGGTAAATAATCATCAGGAGATTTTTCAATGGCAAATATGAAGTACGGTTCAGGCGGAGGAAGAGATAAGGACGAGATCCTAAGCTGCTCATTCTGCGGCAAGTCGGAATATGATGTTCCGAGACTTTTCTCCGGCGTTAATTGTTACATATGTATAGATTGTATCAGAACGGCTTACGGCATCGTCGCTGAGGAAGAGAAGATACAAAAGAAGAAGAGGATGAAGGCTGCAAGGCCCAGAAAGCTCATTACGCCTCATCAGATCAAGGACAAGCTCGATCAGTATGTTGTCGGACAGGATGATGCTAAGATTACCCTCTCTGTGGCTGTATATAACCACTATAAGAGAGTTTTCTCAGATCTGCCGGATGACGATACGGAGCTGTCCAAGAGCAATATCCTGCTCCTGGGACCTACCGGTTCCGGTAAGACGCTTCTGGCTCAGACACTGGCAAGGATCCTGGATGTTCCTTTCGCAGTTGCTGATGCGACATCTCTTACCGAGGCGGGTTACGTAGGTGAGGATGTAGAGAATATTCTCCTGAAGCTGATCATTGCAGCCGATTACGATATCGAACGCGCCCAGATGGGTATCATCTATATCGATGAGGTTGATAAGATCACCAAGAAGTCAGAGAATGTTTCCATTACCCGTGATGTTAGCGGTGAGGGCGTTCAGCAGGCGCTTCTTAAGATACTTGAGAGCACCGTTGCATCAGTTCCGCCAAAGGGTGGACGTAAGCATCCCAATGAGGAATGCATCCAGATCGATACGACTAATATACTCTTTATCTGCGGCGGCGCTTTCGACGGACTTGATGAGATCATCGCCAACAGAGTTGCTGATAAGCAGTACGGATTCGGTGCTGATATCCAGTCCAAGAAAGACCTTCACAGCGGTATTTATTACCATCAGGTAGCGCCCCTGGATCTTATGAAGTATGGTCTTATCCCTGAGTTTATCGGAAGGATCCCCGTTGTGGCTGCTCTCGACAAGCTTGATGCCGACGCACTTATCTCCGTTATGACTCAGCCGAAGAATGCTCTTGTTAAGCAGTATAAGAAGATGATGAAGATCGACGATGTTGACCTCGAGTTTACGGATGATGCGGTAAGAGCCATCGCTGAGAAGGCGATCGAACAGAAGACAGGAGCCAGAGGCTTAAGATCCATTATTGAAGAGACTATGAGAGATGTTATGTTTAACATACCTTCTCAGAGAGATGTAACCAAGTGTATTATCGATGGTCCCTGCATTACTCAGGGCAAGCCGCCGACGCTGATCTATAAGCATCAGACCAGTTCCGGCGACGATTCCGGCAAGTCGGGCGAGCGCGACGTCGGTTGATCGCTGTTCTTAGATCCTACTGAATCAATATGCCCGATATAGACGGGCGGACGGGAGGCAAATATGGCTGAATCTTTTTATTGCGTACTTGACATCGGAGGTACCAAGATCCTCGGCGCGATCTTTAACTCGAAGAAAGAGATCGTTTACCGTCTCAAGAAGAAGACCAAGGCTGATGGTGAAGAGGCTCAGAATGTTGAGGATACTATCATCAGTGTTGTAGATGAGATGCTCAGTGAATTCGGTATCAAATCATCGCAGGTCAAGGCCATTGCCGCAGGCGCCCCCGGCGTCATCGATCAGGAGAAGGGAATAGTTCTCACATCACCGAACCTTCCTTGGAAGGATTATGATATCCGCACCCCTATCGAAAAAAAGTTCGGCACCAAATTCTACATCGGCAATGATGTCAACGTGGGTGTCTTGGGCGAGTATAAGTACGGCGCCGGTAAAGGCTACAAGAATATAGTTGGTCTCTTTGTCGGAACGGGAATGGGCGGAGGCCTGATCCTGGACGGCAAACTTTACACGGGTTATAAGTTCAAGGGTGCAGAATATGGACACATGATCCTCGATCCCGAGGGGCCTCTTTGTAATTGCGGTCAGCGCGGCTGCCTCGAGGCTTTCTCCAGTAAGCAGGGGATGTCAGCTTATATAAGACAGCAGGTATCGAGAGGCAGAGAGTCTATGATGGCTGATGCCATTACAGGTTCGGCATTCAAGAGTAAAGTTCTCAAAAATGCACTAAAGGAAAAGGATCAGGTTGCTATGGAAGCCGTTGATCGTGCCTGTCACTATCTTGCTATTGCATCAGGTAATCTCGTGAATACATTCAGCCCCGAGTTGGTTGTATACGGCGGCGGTGTAATCGAGGCAGTAGGAGATATATTCCTGGAGAAGATCCTTGCCGAAGTTGATCGCTATTGCATGCCTTCCATCAGAAGCACTGTGGAATTTAAGACCGCAGCATTAGGGGATGACTCTATCCTCTATGGTGGTCTGTCGATGATATTGGATAAATAAAAAGGCGGGTCAATTCTCACACAAATTGACATTGCTCAAAGTTCTGTTTATAATCGTTTTCGATGCTATGACGAAGAGAAGTAGTCCGGTTTATCGCTTAAGAGAGTACGGGGTCATGGGCTGAGAGCCCCGGCAGAATGAATCCGGATGAATAACACTTTATCAGCAGCGAACCCAAAAGCTTACACTCAGTAGGGGAGCCGCAGGCCTGCGATATGGGCTTATGAGAGATCTGAAATACAGATAATTCAGGTGGTACCGCGGATATTATGTTCGTCCTGAACGTCCTTTTGGACTGTTCGGACGGACTTTTTTATTGACTTGAAGGAGGATCAAAATGAACACAGCAAACATTTATCGCGACAAGGTGATCAATCAGATCGGTGAGGGCGATGTAGGTAAGCATATCAGAGCCGCAGGCTGGATCGAGAATATCAGAGATCACGGCGGCGTATCATTTATTGACCTGAGAGACATGTATGGTGTTCTTCAGGTAGTAATGCGCGATACGAGTCTTCTTGACGGATTAGTTAAGGAAGATTGTATCTCTGTAGAGGGTGTTATCGACCACAGAGATGAGGAGACATATAATCCTAAGATCGAGACAGGTACTATCGAACTTGACGCTCACAGCGTTCAGGTTCTCGGCAAGGTGTATAGCCAGCTTCCTTTCGAGATAATGACATCAAAGGAGATCCGCGAGGATGTAAGACTTAAGTACAGATATCTCGATCTTCGTAACAGAAAGGTTAAGGATAACATCATATTCAGATCCAATGTTATTTCTTTTATCAGACAGAAGATGACCGAGATGGGATTTCTCGAGATCCAGACACCTATCCTTACATCATCAAGTCCTGAGGGCGCACGTGACTATATCGTGCCTTCCCGTAAGTATAAGGGCAAGTTCTATGCTCTTCCTCAGGCCCCTCAGCAGTTCAAGCAGCTCCTGATGGTATCAGGCTTCGATAAGTATTTCCAGATCGCGCCCTGCTTCCGTGACGAGGATGCAAGAGCTGACAGATCTCCGGGAGAGTTCTATCAGTTGGATTTTGAGATGAGCTTTGCCACACAGGAGGATGTTTTCGCTGCAGGTGAAGAGATACTTACTGCAGTATTTAAGAAATTTGCTCCTGAGGGCGCAGCTGTTACGGAAGCTCCTTATCCCATCATAAGCTATAAGCAGGCGATGCTCGAGTTCGGATCCGACAAGCCGGATCTTCGTAACCCTTTGAGGATCATCGATGTAACGGATTTCTTCCAGCGCTGCACATTTAAGCCCTTTGTCGGTAAGACTGTACGTGCCATCAATGTTCATGCTAAGCTCAGTAAGGGTCAGCACGAGAAGCTCCTGAAGTTCGCTCAGGAGATCGGCATGGGCGGCTTAGGCTACCTTGAAGTCCTTGAGGATATGAGCTACAAGGGCCCTATCGACAAGTTTATCCCCGATGATATGAAGACAGAGATCCGTGATCTGGCAGGACTTGCCGCCGGCGATACGATCTTCTTTATCGCTGATGTAGAGGCCCGCGCCAACATCTTCGCAGGTCAGATCAGAAACGAACTCGGTGCAAGACTCGATCTTATCGAGAAGAATGCTTACCGTTTCTGCTATGTAAACGATTTCCCCATGTACGAGTATGACAAGGAGCTCAAGCAGTATATCTTTACTCATAATCCTTTCTCCATGCCTCAGGGCGGACTTGAAGCACTTGAGAACAAGAAGCCCGAGGATATCCTGGCTTACCAGTATGATATCGTCTGCAACGGCGTAGAATTGAGCAGTGGCGCTGTTCGTAACCACGATATGAGGATCATGAAGAAGGCTTTCGAGATCGCAGGCTATACAGAAGAGGATCTTAAGAACAAGTTCGGAGCGCTCTACAGCGCCTTCCAGTTCGGTGCTCCGCCTCATGCAGGCATGGCTCCCGGTGTTGACCGCATGATCATGCTCCTGAAGAACGAGGAAAGTATCCGTGAAGTAATTGCTTTCCCTATGAACGGAAATGCACAGGATCTTCTCTGTGGCGCCCCCGGTGATGTTACCGAGCAGCAACTGCGCGAAGTTCACATCAAGGTCAGACAGTAAAGTATTCAGGCGGGCGTCGATCTCGGCGCCCGCATTTCTTATAAGGACAGAATGAAAGTATATTTTTTCACATTAGGTTGCAGAGTAAACCAGTACGAGACCGATGCCGTAAGGGAGATGTTTATCGAAAAGGGGCACGAGATAGCGAAGTCCCCCGAGGAAGCCGATGTCTGCATAGTAAACACCTGCACGGTAACCGGCGAAGCGGATCGTAAGTCACGCCAGATGCTCCGTAAGATGGCAAGGCTCAACCCGGATACCGTTGTATGCGCCATGGGCTGTGCGGCTGAGATGACCGGCGGCATGATCGACGCTGATATAATCTGCGGAACGCGAGACAAGAATATACTTGTTGAGAAGGTCGAGAGCTTCGTGGCAGAAAAGAGTCTTAGTGCCTTGACTCATTGTTCCATGCACATGCGTCCCGAAGTCAGCCGTTCAGATGTCTACCACGACTTTGGAAGCGTCTTATCTCCGGAGGGCACTCGTGCCTTCATGAAGATAGAGGACGGCTGCAATATGTTCTGCACCTATTGCATCATTCCGTTTGCCCGTGGCAGGGTTGCCAGCCGCGAAGAGGAGAGCATTATCAAAGAAGCTGTGTTTCTCGTCGAAAAGGGCTTTAAGGAGATTATAATCTCAGGTATCCACCTCTGTTCTTATGGTAAGGACAGGGGAGAAGATATATCAGCCATGCTTCGTGTCATTAAAAGGATCGATTCCATCCCCGGTATAGAGAGGATCCGGCTGGGTTCCATGGAACCTATGTCCATGACAAAAGAGTTTATCGAAGGGCTTTCTGATATAGAACATCTGTGTCCTCATTTCCATCTGTCTCTTCAAAGCGGTTGTGACAGTGTTCTTAAGCGTATGGGACGCCATTATAATACCGAGCAGTATCTCGAGCGTGTTAAGCTTTTAAGGGAGCATTTCGAGAGCATGTCTCTCACAACTGATATTATCTGCGGCTTTCCGGGTGAGACAGATGAGGAGTTTAATGCAACCAAGGATTTTGTGGCCCGCGCGGGATTTAATAAGATACATGTTTTCCCTTATTCGGTAAGGGAAGGGACTGTTGCTGCTAAAATGGAGCAGCTTCCTGCAGGGCTTGGAAAAGAACGCGCAAAAGAACTGATCTCATGGTCGGATGAGGCGGAGAAGCTTTTCGCACAGAGCTTTACAGGTAAGAAGACCAAAGTTCTTCTTGAGACTATGAAGAAAGATAAAGACGGCAGGATATATTACACGGGCTATACGCCTGAGTATGTTAAGGCTGAGGTCTTGATCGATGATGCAGCGGATCCTGCATCCTTTAAGGGCAGGATCGTTGAGATAGAGATAAAATACTGCGAAGGAAATATGGTTATCGGCTGATGTAATTTACGGCTCCCGTAAATTACATTCTTTTTTGATAAAGACTATATTTATCAGAAAAATGTGATAGAATTAATAAAGAAAGGAATAGGGGGTGGATCAATTGGATTCAGAGACAACCAGATTTAATTTCTCGGCGGATAAGTCAGCAAATGTAAGAGAGCTTATGACTTATGTTCTCGCGGCTCTTAAGGAGAAGGGCTACAATCCCATTAATCAGCTCGTTGGTTATTTTATCTCCGGAGATCCGACCTATATTACAAGTTATAAGGGTGCCAGAGGAGTTATCAAGAGGATCGATCGTGACGAATTGCTTGAGGTTATTATCTCGGAGTATTGCAGCAAGCTGTGATATCTGTGATATCATATTGACGTCGAACCTAAGGCGGCAGCTATTCGGCTGCCGTCTCGTTTTTATCAAGGAGAAGTTTACAGACTATGGCAATGAGCAGAGTAATGGGTATAGATTACGGCAGCAGGCATATAGGCATAGCCTTATCGGATGAACTGAGGATAACAGCCTCAGGCTATGAGACCGTTAACTGGAATGGCGAGGATGATGAATGGGCGCTTAACAGGATCGCTGAGATCGTAAAGGAAAAGAATGTGGGCGTTATTGTCCTCGGAAAGCCAAGAAGAACTGACGGCGGTCAGTCAGAGACCGAAGTCAAGGCAAATGCATTCGGAAAGAAGCTGGAGGAGCTTACCGGAATAGCACCTGTCTTGAAGGATGAGCGTTATACTACGGTTATTGCTTCCAGATATCTTCATGAGCAGAATATCAAGGCAAAAAAGCAAAAGAAGGTAATAGATCAGGAAGCTGCGGCAATTATCGTAAGAGAGTATCTGGAACAGCAAAGATAAGGGCTGATATGTTATAATTGATCAAATACAGTTTTCGGAGGTAATCCACACATGGCTGAGAACAGTTCTGAGAATGAGAGCAATATCATAAAGCTCGTTGACGAGGAGACCGGCGAAGAGTTCGAGATGGCGGTCATCGACGGATTTGAATATAAAGAAAAGCAGTATTGCGTACTTCTGACAATGGATGATGAGGATGAGATGGTAATTGCTGAGAGGATCGATAATCCCGACGGTTCGATCTCTCTCCAGACCATTGACGAGTCTGACGAAGATGAGATATACGATTATTACGAAGAACTCTGTGACGAGTATATCGATGATGAAGACGAATCAGAAGAATAATAAGAAGAAGATCGGCAGAACAGGCAGGGCTAATGACAGTAAGTTCAGGGCTCCTTCTGATCTGATCAAAGATGATAAGGATGAACTTGTCGTCATAAGAGACGCCTCTAACGGAAAAGAATATTTCCTTTCCATAGTAGATACTTTCGTTTTGAATAAGCGAGAGTATGTTGTTATGTATAATTATGTTCCGGACGACGGCAATCATGAGAGTCCGGAGCTGGTCATCATGCGTACGGAATTTGCCGCCAAGGGTGATCAGTATTTCTATTCCATTAAGGATCCCGGTGAGCTCGAGCTCGCTTTTACCTGTTTTATGAGAAGATATTACAGCTCGTCTGTTCCCGACAAGCAGGCAAGGCGCGGAGTTAATCCGGGCAGTAACGGGGAAATGTAATGAAGACCGGAGTCAAGTGGCTTGCAGCTCTCGGCAAGAGCGCCATAGCTCTCTTTATTATGGCTGCGGCCTCTCTTGTCGCAGGTTTTATTATGATCTTCGCCCGACACGATCTTGATGTATATGAAGGGCTTTACCTGACGCTATATGCCTTTGCCATGATCGCGATGTTTATTTTCGCTATATATAAGACAAATCTTGTAGACAGCCGCCCCGCGAATAGGCTCAAGCGGCAAGCGCTCTCAGGTTTTGATGTATTCTGGCTGGTTATTATTGCCATGGGTCTGCTGGGGCTGACAACGCTCTATCTGGTGGCAGCTGATGCCATTGCATCTATTAATTCGACAGTAAACGAAGCTGTAAATGAGTATAATGATTCAATGGAGAGGGGAGCGGCAGAAACCCCGGACCGGATACCCAATTGGGATCATTGGCTCTATTTCTTTGTGTCCTTCCTTATAATCCCCTTGGCGGAAGAGCTTATGTTCAGGGGAGTGGTTCTGGAGGCGTTTGCAAAGGTGACAAGACCTCGTATTGCCATTCTTATGTCGGCTATAATCTTCGGCCTGCTTCATGGTGTTTCTGTTCAGATCGGCTATGCTTTGATCTGCGGGATCGTTCTTGGTGCAGTTTACTGGATCTGCGGTAGTATCTATGCATCCTATCTCGTGCATGCAGTCTTTAATTTCTTCGGGGCAGCACTTTATACGCTTCTCGACAGTGGCGCCGTGGGCAAGGTGAGCGATGGGGCGATGGATAATATCTTCGGCGCGGTATTTATGGTCGAGATGGCGTCGATCATTCCCTTGTTTATTGCCTTCAGCTTTCTTATGTCGCGGCACGGCATGGGCAGATCAAAGAAGCAGTCGGCAGATGTTGCCGCTGATAAGCCGATCTCGCAAGCGGTCGAGAGCCGGGACTATTATGAGCCTCAAAGGTCACCTGTTCCGCGCAGGAGAATCGGATTTTTCGCTCTTTATGATGAGGATGAATATGATATGAAGGAGGATTCCGATGAATAGGCTTGACCGCTTCAGATTCGGGAATCTTCATAAGCGCCGTTTTTTTATCGTTCTCGGCATCATTATGGCGCTGATAATCCTGTCGACGATCATACTCTTTATGCTCGGCGCCTTCAGTGACAGGGCGGAGCTGGTTCGTGTAAAGTTGTCTTCCGGGACTACCGGTAACTACATCAGCGGGGTCGGAGTTAATCTCGATTATATTCCGACGGCCAATTATGTAGCGGATCCATCTTTCGAGGCCGAGAATAATTACAGCACATACAGTGTATCCTCATCTGACGCAGGCTGTATCTATATTGATTCGGGAACAGTCAGTGACATCCCCTCGGGCAGTTCCGTAAGAGTCATGACACAGGATCCACAGGGTGTGATGTCCTGTGTCTATTCCGGTGTAGTAGCCGGCTTTGATGATATGAGCTTCGGACAGCTGACTCTGATCGAAGATGAGAACGGCCTTTGGCAGAATGATAATGTGGTCAAGACTGTTCTTATCGAAAATATTGTTGATGCCCTTACCGAAGACGGTCGTCTCCTGACGGATATTATCTCCGGAAGACAGGAAGACGGTGGTGTTATCGATGAACTTACTTTCTCTGATATATACGCAGATGCTAACGGTGTTTATGCCTTAGCAGACGACGGCGCCTTTTATTATTCGGTGGATGGCAGGAATTTCGCTTTATATTCCGAAGCTCCTGAGATGGGGAACGGTAGTGACTCCGTGCTGGTAGGCGGCAGGATACTGACTGCAGGTAACAGTGTAGCGGCGCTTCTTTATGACGGGAGACTCCTATCCGCCGGGCCTGCGGGCAGCGAGCTTGTTAATCCCGCTATATCAGGAAAAGCAGTAGCGGCTGCCTGTCAAGGGGGAAAGGCTATATTCATAAATGAAGACGGGAAGCTATTCTCGACTGTAAACTTTGTTGCCTATAAAAGCTACCCGGATCTAAGTCTTCCTTCAATGGTCGTAGAAGATATCGTGGTTACGGATTCTTCTTTCTACATCATATATGAGGATGGTTCCATTGCTATCTTAAGTGAGAATGAGGACGGCAGTTCCTATGATGTGAATATATTGGAAGCCGAGAATACCGGGCTCGAGAGCGGCTATATCTCTGCGGTTCCATATGGAGATGATATCATCGCGGTCAATTCATATCGTGTGGCTATACTCATTGCTTCCGACGGCAGTGGTATAAAGACCTTGTCCGGTGAGAGTACATCCGTCGAGGATATCTTCAGGTGCTCTTCCGGAAGGCTTCTCTATAGGAATTCCGGCCGGCTTTATGTCGTTCAGATCTTATCAGGTATCAGAGTTATGGATATAATCGGACAGGATGTAATTAAAGCCGGTGATATCTGTACAGTCGGTGTTTTCAGTGATCCTCTTGAGCACCGGGGGGCTATTCCTGCTGCTTTGCCCGCATCAGAGGAAGATGAGTCTGATGAGGCGGAGATAGTCGATCCTGAAGTGGAGGAAGCGGAAGGTGAGATTATCGAATTGAATGAGGAAGATGGCGAAGATATCGGTTCGGGTGATATCAACCGGTGGTTGACAGCGTCAGGCCGTGGAACTTGGGATATCTACGGTGAAGGCACAGTTCTGTCTACTGCAACATCCGAAGGCGGGATATACGGCAATTATTGTGCCGGACTAACAGGTATAGGAGAAGGCTATCATGTTATTTCGCAGGAGATAACGGATACCGGAAATGAGCTTTTCGATAAGGAGACTTTCTATCGTCTTGAACTGAGACTTCGGCAGGAGGTCGGAAGCGATGTGACGGTAAAGGTATGGCTGTCAGGTGAAGGGATGAATGACAAGGGCTTTATCGCAGACAGTCCGGACAGCAGATTCGAAAGATATTCCGATATATTTGTTTTCTCCGATACAATCATCCCCGAAAGCGGCATCAGGCTTAATATTGGTTTTGAGGGTACGGGAACGGTCTATATCGACAATGTTTATCTGGGCGAGGATCGATATGCATCATCGGATATCGATACATCATTCAGAAGTGATATTGTTGACAGCAACCCGACAGCGATCAGACTCAATAATCTTGCCTTCGGAAGCTCGGGATTCAGCAGTGCGGAGTTCTACGGCAATGCGTCTGTCAGCGGCGCTGCTTTAGGTCGTAACGGTAAATTGATCGAGAGCTGTAAAGCGCTGGAGACCTCTCTCAGGTTGGTTAGAGACGCGGAATCTTCTCCTTGGCTCGTTATCGGGTCCGGGGCGTCAAGTAGCGATATCTTCAATCTTATTGATTATCTGTGTGGCTTCGGTGCTTCGGATTACGGCAAGGTTAGGATCGAGAATGGTACATCGATGCCTTGGGGTATGCAATTTGATAATATCTTTATCGAGATCAATGATGAAGACGGGGCTTTCGAGAATGATATGCAGCGCGGAGCTTATGTCGATTATGTGATCGATATCATCCGCCAGTCAGAGTATTATGTTGATATACGTGATAGTGTCATTTTTATCGATGGTATGAGGTACGACGGCGAGATACAGCTGTCTTCTGCTGATGTCCACTCTATGGGCATAGAAGTAGTGCCTTCGCCTGCTGCAGAGGATGGTGAAGAGGCCGTTCCCCGGTCATTTATGGATGCTGTAATAACAGCCTATTCCGATGCTGCAAGGATCGCGCCCAGGCAGGCGAATCGAGGCGTAAGTAATGCAGAGCTTATTTCATCTCTGTCAGTCAGTTTCGATGATCAAATGAGTGCGGCAGATTATATCAGTCTCCTGTTTAATGACAAGTCAGCATTTGCCGGTATGCTGATGCTGGATATAACCCCATCGGAGTACGCTCCTGAGGGGCAGGCAAGCTATACTGATGGCAACAATGAGGTCGCTCTTAATGTGATAAGTGAACTTGATATCGGCAATCAGTCTGATTATCAGATGTTCGAGATCTTAGATCCGGCTGATGAGACTGCAGATGATACGGCTGAAGCCTTTTCGGCTAATTGTACGGTTACACTCATAGCCTCTGATGATTACAGATATCTTATAGCTGCAAACCATTCGGATACGCAGCAGCAGTTCCTGATAGACGGGCTGGGCAGCGATTCCATCGATTCATTGAAACGCTTCGGAGCAGATGGCGAATCTGTTAATTCAAACCGCTTTGGAAGTGATCGAAGCCGCGTTGTATTGCAGAGTGGAATGTATTCTATCGTAAGGATCGACTGATCATTTGTTTTTCGAGTAAAACATCGGACTGTATTTTATCGAAAAGGATAGCGTCCTAAGACCTGCCGTGAAGAACCTCTCTTATGCCGATAATAGTGATATGGCGACATGTAGCGATCATATGGTCTGTCGTGATCAAGTTTAAGCGAACCCTTAAGCATGTTGTTTAAGCTTTGTTTGAAAAAGCGCCGCTTTTAAGCGAACCATTAAGCACGTTGCTTAAGCCCCGGTTGAAAAACATCACCTGTAAGTAAAAGCTTTCCTTTCGTCAATTCTGTTCCCATAATAAATAGGCTGCCCATGCGGACAGCCTATTCGTGATCTTATCTTATTGAAGCTTATCAGCCTCTCTCGTTGATGTATGTAGTGATCCTGTTTGTCATAGTATCTTCTACAGTTGCAAGATCTCTTTGACCCGCGAAGTATGCCTGCATTTCTTCTCTCATAATGATCTGGATAGAAGGGTCATAGATAGAAGGGCATACGCAACTTTCGATGAGTCCCTCATAGTAGTCGATAACAGAGTCGTCGATGCGCTTAGAAGGCAACGAATACATAATAAGCTCGGCGTCTGTGTAGTACTGCAGATTCATATCTACGTCGCTATTATAGCTCTCTATAGCCTTCTGAGCTACTGCCTCGAAAGCCTGGCGGTTTACGGGATTGGCATTTGTGTTGTTGTTGCCGGCAAGAGAGCTCTGGAAATCGTCACTTATCAGCATGTTTACAAATTCGAGGCAGGAATCCTGATGCTTGCTTTGAGCTGATACTGCTATTGAAAGCTCTATATTGAAGCAGGGACCGCGACCGTCACTTGTAGGGAGACCGAGCATACGCGTAGTCAGAATATCATCGCCTCTTTCCCAAAGCAGATTCTGGAGACTGTAGATAGAACCGTAGGAGGCATTGGGCTTCTCGTACTCTGTCTCGTAATAGGGTCCGTCGACATACATGTCATCGCTATTAGGGATGGGATCTTTTACATCGTTTTTGATATATTCGGCAAGAGCCGTGAAATCGTCATTCTTGAAGTTGATGGAATGACCGTCATAGAAGAGATCTGTCATTGCCGTGTAGCAAATATCGAAGTAATCAAGCTGAGTTGCCTGGATAGGGTCAGTACCGTTACATACCTCGTCTACGAATGTCTTATACTGCTCGAAAGTAAAGCCCTGCTGACCATCATCTACGAATCTCTCATCGGTCGTAATACCGAGCATAACGAAATTAACCGGCAACTGGTAGAGCTTATCGTCTACCTTGAGGGAATCAGTAATGTTGGTAAAATACTTTGAATCATCTGCTACAAGGGAAGAGAGATCCAAGAGATAATCGGAGTTGTTAAGCTGCGTTAATGAGCTGCTGTTAAACAGCAAATCCGGACCGTCACCGGCCATAATATCGACAGCCATCTGATCGGCGATCTCGGCTACCGTATTGAGGTAAGCGGTAGCATAATCATCCTCGCCGCCACCACCGGAGATTGCGTTGAGGCTCTCGTTCTCCCAAAGATTATATCTGTTATCGACCATAATGAATGTGTCACTGCTCTGATTATTGAACTCGTAGATAGCTTCGCAGATGGTATAGTCAAGTCCGCTTAGCGATGCGGCTTTGATGATGTTCTTACCGACATTGGGATTTGTCTCGGCTTTTTCAAACTTAAAGATACCGAAACCGGTCTTATCCATGGTATTACCTGCCAGCGTGATGCCTGATTCATCAGCGTTTACAATTGTGAGATTCAAGATATCATATCTGTTAACATTGCACCAATTGAAGTTGATGACTGTCTCTGCTGTCTGGTTCTCAAAGTCAAGTTTGCTGATACCATTTCCGTTCCAGGGGACAAAGTATGTACCCATTCCGTCTATAGTTGTGGCATTCCAGATATCATAATTGTTAAGCCATGCATATTTCTCGGAATCAGCGACAGTCGCTTTCATAGTTGCTCTGTCAAGCTCGACATAGAGGGTATCTGAAGTTCCGGATGTCGTCATGGCAGAACTTCCGCCTGATGAACACTGAAAGAGGATGGTATCGGCATCAGGAGCAAATGCCTGAGAAATATCGAAAATATTTGTATCGGGGAGTTCATCTCTCAGGTCGATATTGGTCTTGTTACCGTCTTTGTCGACCACGCTGATAATATATGAATATGTGTTGTCATTGATATTGAGCCACTGAGTTTGTATGGTCAGGTCGCCCATTATGAATGTTCGCTCATAATCACCTTCCTCTTGAGCGGTAGATGATTCGCCTCTTGAGAATTCACCGCTATCGAGATTTAATATCAGAGAATTATTAATCAGATTGTTTTCTGTGTAATCCTGATAGTTTATGGTAACCAGGTTGTCAGTGACATAGGCTCCCATTACATATGAATCATATGGAATATCGAGACTATAAGAGTTCTCGAGTTTGCCATCCTCAGTGTAGTAATCAATATTCTGAACTACGAATTGGGAATAATCGCCGTTCTCATAGTCAAAATTCTCGGGGACTTTCTTGTAGCCGGATGCTTTTACTATAAAACCGTTGTTGTAATTTCCGATATACTGATAGTCCACATACTCATATTCCGGACCGGTGTATTGACCTGACAGATCTACTTTTGTTACATTGTACCATTCGGTATCTTCCGTGAATTCTGAGGGGATATCGTCAGTCGTTTTCTTCTCCGAATCAGAAGAACTGCAGCCTGCGATAACGCCTGAGAGCATTATGACAGACATGAGTCCGGCTGTGAATTTTTTAATGGATTTCAAAATAGCTACCTCCTTATTGACAAAAAGCTTGTTTTTGATCATCTACACATAGTAGACGAAACAATCCTTATCTATTGTTGCATAATATCGTAAAAATAAACATATCTTTCTTGTTATCTGCAAATGACGGATGCGATTTAGGTTGTTTTTGACTGCGGATAAAGATAAAATTATCTCCGAATGTGTTTGTATTGAAGATAAGGAGCGAAAAGTGGTAAAGGTTGAGACTGCAGTAAAGCGTGAGACACTCTACATTGGCGTATCTGTGGTCATTTTAAGCGCCCTGATGGAGGCGGTATTCCTCATCATTCAAAGGTGGGACCTTACTGTTCTCAGCGGAAATCTGCTCGGAGGTCTTGTTGCCGTCCTGAATTTTTTCCTTATGGGACTTACGGTTCAGAAGGCGGTCGCTGCAGATGAGAAGCAGGCGAGGTCTTATATGAATGTTTCCCGTAACTACAGGACCATTATGATGCTCCTTGCAGTAGTTATCGCCGGCGTAGCTCCGATATTCAATCTTATTGCTACTGTAATTCCCTTGCTCTTTCCGAGGATCGCCATACTTGTACGTCCTTTTGTAGGAATGAGCTTCAGCGGAAGTACTTCTGCTTCAGTTTCAACAGATGCCGATACTGACGTCTCTTTAGCTTCAAGTGACGAAGACACAGACGAAGCGACGGAAGGAGATAACGGGCATGATTGATATACTTCTTCTTATCGGCGTAATACTTCCGATCGTCATCGGCATTCTTATCAAAGTTCTTTTTATACCGGCTTCTGAGGGAATATCGGTTACAGGTGCTCATGTTTTCTTTAAGCTGGACCTTCCTCTGGGGGGGATGCCGATAACCGAGGCGCAGGTTAATTCATGGTTGGTCATCATATCCATATTCTTCCTTTGCCTTTTCCTTACCAGGAATATGAAGACCCGTAAACAGACAAGAAGACAGATAATTGCCGAGTGGATCGTTACAAAGACGGACAGTTTGGTTCGATCAAATATGGGAAAGGCCTTTATGGGCTTTGTTCCATTCATTGCCGCTATGCTTGCCCTGTCAGCCTTTTCGAGCCTGCTGACACTGGTAGGTCTGTTCCCACCGACATCAGATCTTAATGTAGTAGCAGGATGGGCAATTATGGTATTTATACTGATCACCTACTACAAGATGAAGTGCGGCCCCTGGCATTATATCAAGAGCTTCGGTGAGCCGGTGCCTTTCCTGGCTCCGCTTAATGTCATAAGCGAGATCGCGACACCCGTATCCATGTCTCTGCGTCACTACGGGAATATCCTGTCGGGGTCCGTTATCTCGGTTATCCTGGCTTCAGGTCTGTCGCTCTTGTCGCGTAAACTTCTGGGCGGTATCGGGACATTTCCCTTGTTCAGAGTTGGATTGCCGGCGGTGCTGTCAGTTTATTTTGACGTTTTCAGCGGATGTCTTCAGGCGTTTATTTTCGCTATGTTGACAATGCTGTATGTATCCGGAGCTTTTGCCGAGGATGAATATAATGAACGTAAGAAAAGAAAGAAAGCCAAAGCTGAGGCAAAGGCCAAAGCCGAGGTATAACAAAGCTCTATTAAGGAGGAGAAGAAAATGTTGGAACTTGCAATTGGTATTATCTTGGGCGGATGCGCGCTCGGTGCAGGATGTGCGATGATCGCCGGTATCGGTCCCGGTATCGGTGAAGGTAACGCCGTAGCAAAGGCTTGTGAGGCCATCGGAAGACAGCCGGAGTGCAAGGGTGAAGTTACTACTACGATGCTTATGGGTTGCGCAGTAGCAGAGACAACAGGTCTTTATGCCTTGATCATCGCATTCCTTTTGATCTTCGTAGCTCCCGGAAGATTCGTCGATATCCTTCTTGATGCCATCGAGTAATGCGAAGGTGAGAAGATAATGCCGACACTTGATGTTATTTCGATCAATCTGTGGGATATCCTGATCTCATTCATGAATCTGGCGATCCTTTATCTGATCCTTCGCAAGTTTCTTTATAAGCCGGTAAGAAATCTTATGGCGCAGAGACGGGCGGAGGTGGAGTCCCAGTACGCTGAAGCGGAGATCGCCAATAACAATGCCCACATCATTCAACAACAATGGCAGAAACGTCTCGACAAGGCTGAGGCGGATTCTGACATGCTCGTTAAGATGTCTGTCGCTAATGCCGACAAGCGTAACGAGATGATGCTGGCAGAGACTCGCGATAAGGCCGATAAGATGATCAGGAGAGCTCAGGAGGAGATTGAGCGCGAGCAGAAGAAAGCTGAGGCCTCCATGAAGAAAGAGATCGTGGATGTGTCTACATCACTTACGGAGAAATTGATCGAGCGTGAGATCAGCCCTGAGGATCATCGCGATCTGATAGACTCTTTTATCAATGATCTGGGGGATGAAGAATGAGCGGATCCGGCAAGGAATATGCGATTGCTCTTTATGAACTTGCCCGCGAAGGAAATGTCGTGAGCGAGGTGGGTGACGGTCTGCATTTTATAAGCAAGACTATAGATATAACCCCTGAATACAGGACTTTCCTGGAAGCTCCGGGGATACCGCTCGAGGATCGGCTGAACTCAATTGATGAAGCTTTCAAGGGCGAGGTTGCTGATCTGGTTGTATCCTTTCTTGGCGTACTTACAAGTCACGGAGCGGTAGACCGCCTGGAAGATTGTATAAAGGAATATGATATCCTCTTTAATCTGGCAGCAAAACGTTCTGTCGCTTATGTTACCAGCGCCGTTGAACTGACAGATAAGGAGAAAGCTAAGCTAAAAGACAAGCTTATAAAGATCTCCGGAAACGAGATCGAGATGAGATATAGAGTGGATCCTCAGCTGTTAGGCGGAGTGATCGTTGATATGGACGGAACGAGCTTCGACGGAAGCATCAGGAGACGTCTGAAGAATATGAAGGAAGTGATGAGCTGATGGCAAGAAAACCGGAAGAGATAAGCAATATACTTAAGGAACAGATCCGTAATTACAGGACCCGTGTCGATATGGCCGAGACCGGCACGGTAGTGCTCGTCGGAGACGGAATAGCCAGTGTATACGGTCTTCGTAACTGCATGGCTACGGAGCTCCTGGAATTCGAGGACGGAAGTGTAGGTCTTGCTCAGAATCTTGAGAACGAGACTGTCTCTGTTGCCATCCTCTCCGATACTTATGATATCAGAGAAGGATCCTCCGTAAGAAGGACCGGTCATGTATTGTCGGTGCCTGTCGGCGAGGCTCTTCTCGGAAGAGTAGTCGATGCATTAGGCAATCCCATTGATGGTAAAGGAATCGTAGTCTGTGATAAGACCAAGCCGATAGAGGCCGAGGCTCCCGGTATCATCGAGCGTAAGAGCGTATCGGTTCCTCTTCAGACGGGTATCAAGGCCATCGATTCCATGATCCCTATAGGAAGAGGCCAGCGTGAGCTTATCATCGGTGACCGTCAGACCGGTAAGACCGAGATAGCTCTTGATACCATCATAAATCAGAAAGACACCGGTGTTATCTGCATCTATGTAGCAATAGGCCAGAAGGCCACTTCGGTTTTGCAACTTGCTTCCGACCTTCAGGACTCGGGCGCGATGGACTATACGATAGTCGTATCTGCTTCGGCATCGGAGAGCGCTCCTCTTCAGTACATTGCTCCTTATTCAGGTTGTGCCATGGCAGAATACTTCAGAGAGCAGGGCAAGGATGTTCTGATCATTTATGATGATCTTTCCAAACACGCTGTAGCCTATCGAGCTCTGTCTCTTCTTATCAGGAGACCTCCGGGACGTGAGGCCTATCCCGGCGATGTATTCTATCTGCATTCTCGTCTCTTGGAGAGAGCTGCATGCGTGGCTCCGGAATTCGGTGGTGGTTCTATAACCGCCCTGCCTATCGTCGAGACGCAGGCGGGTGATGTTTCTGCTTACATACCGACAAATGTAATCTCAATTACAGACGGACAGATATTCCTTGAGACGGAGATGTTCCATTCCGGCATTATCCCGGCTATTAATCCGGGTATCTCGGTATCCCGTGTAGGAGGCTCAGCTCAGGTTAAAGCCATGAAAAAGGTCTCGGGAGAGTTAAAGCTCCTTTATTCCCAGTATAGAGAGCTTCAGGCATTCGCTCAGTTCGGATCCGATCTGGATGCCGATACCAAGAAGAGACTGGCCCTGGGCGAGAGGATCGTCGAGGTCTTAAAGCAGGGGCGTAACTGTCCCGTCAAGGTCGGTTGTCAAGTAGGCATCGTTTATGCGGTCATTAACGGATTCTTGGATTCCATTCCGGTAAACCGTGTACACGATTATGAGAATGAGCTTATCGCGAGACTCACAAGTCAGCACGCAGAGTGGCTCAAGAGAATAGAAGACGGCTTCTGGGAAGCTGAAGATGAGAGTGAATTAAGAAGCGCTCTCGAGAAAGTAAAGATCTGATAAGGAAATAACAGATGGGGCAGGATACAAGAGAACTCGGCAATCGAATAAAGAGCTTTGATTCCACATTGCATTTAACTCGCGCAATGGGGCTTGTCGCATCATCGAAAATCCGCCGCGCTACAGAGGGCATGATCCATGCCAAAGAGTATATGAGCGCGGTAGATGACACCATGAAGATCCTGACAGCTTCTCCCGAGTGCGCCAAGAGTGTCTATATGACCAGAGGAAATCGATCCGGCGGAAGGACAAAGCTTATCGTCATTGCAGGCGACAGAGGCCTCTGCGGAGGTTATAACGCCAATGTTTTTCGAATGGTCAGAGAATTCCCCGGAGCCGAGATCGTGCCGATCGGCAAGAGAGCCTCTGACAGATATTCCGATAATGAAGACGGAATCTACGATTCTTCCGAGATATATCCTTTCGAGAAAGCAAAAGAATTGGCTGATGAGCTCTGCAGAGATTTTAATGAAGGAGAATATGACAGGATCGGGATCGTCTGCAACAGGTATATTTCGATCATAGCTCAGGAGGTCAAGGTCAGTTGGATCCTGCCGCTTAACAGGACTGAAAGCGAGATCTCCGGACGCAAGGCCGGGATAGTATGGGAGCCGGATGAGATGAGCATGATAGAGGCGATCGTGCCGGAGTATGTCGCTGCGATGATAATCGCGGCTGTCCGTGAGAGTTTTGCCTGCGAGGTGGCAGCGAGACGCATGGCTATGGATAATGCCAAGAAGAACGCAGAGCAGATGATAGATGATCTGCAGTTGGAATATAACCGCGCAAGACAGGGTGCGATCACTCAGGAGATCACTGAGATCGTAGCCGGAAGCGGTGACTGAGAAAGAAAAGAACGGTAAAGGAAGTGAGATAAGATGGCAGAGATGAACCAGGGAAGAGTGGCTCAGGTAATGGGACCGGTTGTAGACGTCCGTTTCAAGGAAGGAAGTCTGCCGGCTATTGACAACGCCCTCACGATACCGATAGGAAAGAAGACTTTGACTGTCGAGGTAGCCCAGCATATCGGTGACAGCACGGCAAGATGTATTGCAATGGCATCAACTGACGGTCTGCAGCGTGATACGATAGCGA
Source organism: uncultured Clostridia bacterium (assembly GCA_946537885.1). Lineage (GTDB taxonomy): Bacteria > Bacillota > Clostridia > Saccharofermentanales > Saccharofermentanaceae > Saccharofermentans. The sequence goes on along the minus strand of CAMNGC010000002.1, from coordinate 187,990 downwards.
CAGATACCGGTAAACCTATAAGTGTTCCCGTAGGACGTGAGACACTTGGCAGGATCTTTAATGTGTTAGGTCAGGCAGTCGATAATAAGCCGGATCCCGTAACAGCCGAGAGATGGGATATCCACAGGCCTGCACCGGCATATTCGGAACTGTCATCGGCATCGGAGATACTCGAGACGGGAATCAAAGTAATCGACCTGCTCTGCCCCTATTCCAAGGGCGGCAAGATCGGGCTTTTCGGCGGTGCCGGTGTAGGTAAGACAGTACTTATCATGGAGCTTATCAATAACATTGCCAAAGAGCATGGCGGTCTGTCGGTATTTACAGGTGTTGGCGAAAGAACCCGTGAAGGTAACGATCTTTATAACGAGATGAAGGAGTCCGGAGTTCTTGATAAGACAGCCCTCGTTTACGGACAGATGAACGAGCCACCGGGAGCACGAATGAGAGTTGCTCTCTCTGGGCTTACGATGGCTGAGTATTTCAGAGATACAGAGGGGCAGGACGTGCTGCTTTTCGTTGATAATATCTTCAGATTTACCCAGGCGGGCTCCGAGGTATCAGCTCTTCTGGGGCGTATGCCTTCGGCTGTCGGTTATCAGCCCACATTGGCGAACGAGATGGGCGCTCTTCAGGAGAGGATCACATCTACGGTCAAAGGTTCCATTACTTCTGTTCAGGCTGTATATGTTCCGGCAGATGACCTGACGGATCCTGCGCCTGCAACAACTTTCGCGCACCTTGATGCTACTACGGTATTGTCCCGAAGCATTGCATCTCAGGGAATATATCCGGCTGTTGATCCTCTTGAATCCACCAGCCGCATCCTGTCGCCTGAGGCAGTCGGTGAGGAACACTATCAGGTAGCCAAGGAAGTTCAGAGGATACTTCAGAGATATAAGGAACTTATGGATATTATCGCGATCATGGGTATTGACGAATTATCCGATGAGGACAGACTTCTGGTCGGTCGCGCCCGTAAGATCCAGCGTTTCCTGTCACAGCCTTTCCATGTATCGGAGAAGTTTACCGGTATCGAAGGGACTTATGTTCCTGTTAAGGAGACTATCAGAGGCTTCAAAGAGATCATCGAAGGTCAGCATGATGATCTGCCGGAGTCGGCCTTCCTCTTTGTGGGAACCATAGATGAGGCTGTCGAAAAGTCCAAGCGCTAAAGTCGGAGGATGATCTGAGCATGAAATCTTATAATCTGACAGTCTCATCACCTGACGGCAAGCTTTTTGAGGGCGAGGCAGTGTGCCTCTCCGTGAGAGGTCTTCAGGGTGACCTGGCCGTTATGGCGGGACATATCCCTTTTGTCACAGCACTTAAAGCCTGTGAGATGGTGATCGATCTGCCTGATGAGACTGATAAGCGCGGAAAGATAGAAGGAGGGATCCTGACTGTCGGAGAGGATAAAGTGACACTTCTTACCGGCAGTGTTATCTGGTCTTAAGTGACAAAGGGATTGTTGTCTGATAATATCTAAGCTATCGAGAATTCGGAGGAAATAGAAATGAAGGTTTTGGTTGTAGGAAGTGGCGGAAGAGAGCATGTAATCTGCTGGAAATTAGCGCAGAGCAGTCGCGTAGATGAGCTTTACTGTGCTCCCGGCAACGGAGGTATCGCATCTGTTGCCAAGTGTGTGGATATAAAGGCTACTGAGATAGATAAGCTGGTGGATTTTGCTAAGCAGGGACAGTTTGACCTTGTATTTGTAGCTCCTGAGGACCCGCTGGCATTGGGACTTGTAGACAAGTTGGAGGCAGAAGGCATCAGGGCTTTCGGTCCGAGAGCAAATGCCGCTATTATCGAATCCAGCAAGGCTTTCTCCAAGAATCTCATGCGTAAGTACAACATACCTACTGCCAAGTATGAGCTTTTCGATGATGAGCAGGCTGCGCTTGATTATCTTGAGACTCAGAAGATGCCGATAGTTATCAAGTGTGACGGACTGGCTCTTGGCAAGGGCGTTATCATTGCTCAGGATCTTCAGGAAGCTAAGGATGCAGTTAAGTCCATGATGGGGGACAAGAAATTCGGCGACGCAGGCAGTACTGTAGTTATTGAGGAATGTATGGTAGGACCCGAGCTCACGATACTGGCTTTCTCTGATGGCGAACATGCTGTTCCGATGATCTCTTCAAGAGACCACAAGAGAGTCAATGACCACGATGAGGGATTAAATACAGGCGGAATGGGTGCTGTTACACCGGGTGCTGATCTCACAGATGCAGATATGGAGGCGATCAGAAACCGAATTATCACTCCCACTATTGAAGCTCTTAAGAAAGAGGGCAGACCCTTCAAAGGTGTTATCTATTTCGGATTGATGCTGACGGATGAGGGGGCAAAGGTAGTTGAGTACAACTGCAGATTCGGCGATCCTGAAGTGCAGGCTATTCTGCCTTTGCTTGACGGCGATCTTATGGATATCATCGACGCCGTGATCGACGGTAATCTCGACAAGATCGATATCAACTGGCGTGACAAGAAGTCTTGCGTTGTCGTCATGGCTTCAGGCGGATACCCGGTAAGCTACAAGAAGGGCTATGAGATCACCGGTATCGATACATGCGGCAAGCTGGTATTCCAGGCGGGAACTGCACTTAACAGCGAAGGCAAGATAGTCACAAACGGCGGTCGTGTTCTCTGTGTCTATGATGAGGGTGATACTCTTGATGAGGCTATCGACGGTGCTTACGAAGGCGTAAAGAAGATATCCTTTACTGATATGCATTATCGTACGGACATCGGCAGAACGCTGGGCTGATAGAGATGCGGATCGGAGTTTACGGAGGATCTTTCGACCCTTTTCACAACGGACATCTCTCTATTATCAGAGGAGCTCTTCGATGCGGCCTTATAGAGGCGGTTGTTGTCATACCGACAGTCAGGAATTCCTTTAAGCGCGGTCGTGTTTTAAGCGCCGCGCCCTACAGGTTCTATATGACCAAGGATGTGCTCGAGAGCGAGTTCAAGGACGAGCCTGTATACCTGTCGGATATAGAATTCTCCATCGAAGGGATCAGCTATACTGCAATTACTCTTGAGCGCTTTTGTGATAAGGCTTATATCGTGCCTTTCCTTATGGCTAACGGTGTAAAGCGTAAAAGAGCAGAGGAAGATCACAGCTATTTCTGGATCGCAGGTTCTGATATATTGCCGCAGTTTGACAGTTGGTATATGCCGGATAAGATCCTCAAATATGCCAATCTTCTTGCGGCATCAAGGCCGGGTGATGGGATAGATGTTGATTCCGAGGCTGACCGCTTGGAGAAGATTTTCGCTAAAAGACCTGAGATATTTAAGATAGAACAGGTTGAGGCTTCTTCATCTGTTATTCGTAAGGAGCGAGACTTTGATAAGATCCCTGAGGCGGCGCGCAGATTTATAATCACCCATGATCTTTATCAAGCAGACAATCCACTCGATCATGTAAGTGACCGGGCGGTCGAAAGCTTCATGGAAGCTGCCATATGGATGTACCCTTATCTTGGGTGCAAGAGGCTGCTTCATACACTTAATGTGGGACTGCTGTCCTGTCGTTATGCTCTGATACACGGATGTGATCCTGACAAGGCTTTGCTGGCCGGGGCCCTTCATGACTGTGCCAAGGAACTCGATATAGATCTGCAGCGTCGGATGGCAGAGGAGAGAACAGGTGATATTTTCGTCGAAAAGAAGCTTCTTCATTCTCCGGCGGGCGCGACCTTTGCTTCGCGTGAATTCGGAGTGGACGATCCGGAGATCCTTGATGCGATCACATATCATACAACCGGCTGCGGCAATATGAGCCTTTTATCCAAGATCGTTTTCCTGGCAGATAAGCTCGAGCCTTCCAGAACCTATGCGGATCTTACGCAGATGCGGATCACGGCACTTCGGGATCTTGATGAGGCTCTTCGGATGTGTGTGGGAGCAGTTAAGGATAAGTTCGAGAGTCAGGGAAGAGATATTCATCCTCTCACGCGTGATTTTATGGAGAGTCTGGGCCTGTAAATGTTATAATAGAAATAACCTGAGAGATCAGGAGCACAAATCATCAAGGAGATTATTATGGACAGTAAAGAGTTTGCAGATAAGATCGTCACCATACTTGATTCCAAGAAAGGTATCGATATCGAAGTTCTTGACGTAGCGGATAAGACCACATTGGCGGACTATTTTATTATCTGCAGCGGTAATTCTACAACACAGATCAAGGCTCTGGCCGATGAAGTGGAATTTGTCATCAAGAATGATCTCGGTATCTATCCTGACCATATTGAAGGTCGATCAGGCGACAGATGGGTGCTTATCGACTACAAGGATGTAGTAGTCCATGTTTTCCATCCGGAAGAGAGAGCAAATTATAATCTGGAGAAGCTTTGGGAGACAAAGAGACCTGAGAATTGATTGTCTTTTTTTAGGAAAGTAACCGGGCGCCCCTAATGTGATATCTATCATATTGGGGGTGTCTTTTTGCTTCCTTCGCGGAATCAGGTGGATTTCCCGGCCGCTTCCTAAATGAGATTGTCAGATTTGTGTGTTTTGTGTCCGATTGTGTGGGATTGTGACCAATTGTGTGCAATTGTGTGCCATTTATCGTTGTAAAGTGAATAGAATCACCTTGAGATCTTTTTCGTAAAGAGGTGATGAGCGGCATGAGGAAAAAGATAGACAAAAGGATACTATATCCACTCGCATTTATTATGCTGATCATAGTCAGCCTGCTATATAAGACAATTTGCAAAGGCGGGATCGATCATCTTACATTCCCTGCGGGCGGAAGATCTAATGATGATATCTCCATTGATATTGCAAATAAGACTGATGAGACCGAGCTGACGTTGAGCTCAACAGAGCCTGAGATGACCGAAGAACGTTATGTAAATGTCTATGTCTGCGGAGAAGTAATAAATCCCGGAGTTTATATGGTCAAAGCCGGATCGATCCTTAATGATGTGGTTATTATGGCCGGTGGTATGACTTCAGACGCTGCTGCGGAAAGGATAAACCTGGTGTTTATAGTTGAAGAAAACTTGTCTATATACATACCTTCCAAAGCAGAAGCTGACAGCAGTGATATTGCCGGAGTCAGCGTCTCGGAGCCGGGGATTTATAATGTATTATCAACTGAAGATCTCGGCGTAGCGGAACATGACCCGGAAGGCCCATCTGTCGCTGATAGCGGACAGATCATTCCTGTTAATATCAATACAGCAGGTAAGGATGAATTGATGACCTTGCCCGGTATCGGTGAAGTTACGGCTGAATCGATAATCGAATACAGGAGCAGCAAGCCTTTCGAGGATATAAGAGACTTGATGAATGTCTCGGGTATAGGCGAGGGCAGATACGCAAGGATCAGTTCGCTTATTTGTGTTGGCTGACGGAAAAGATTAGGCGTACCCGTATAATCCTCTTACACTGACTTCTCCGCTGGACAGATCGGAGATGCTGCCATCTTCGTACTGAACCTTTAGTGAGAAGTCGTCATTGATAGACAGTGCTTTTCCTTTTCTTCCTTCAGAAGGCTCTGAACTGCTTCCTATCGGGATGACATTTACCTCTTTACCGCATGTTACACTGAGTTCGCGATATCTCTTCAGGTATCTCTCACTGTTATGAGGCCAGTCCGCGATCAGCTGATCGAGCCGGATTATCATTTGGGCCGCTATAGCTGAGCGATTGAGCCTGCCGATCTTGTCCGGATATTCGCTTGCAAGGGAAGAGGCCGTGGAACGGAGTTCTTCAGGAAAATCAGTAATCTTATTGCTGACATTTAAGCCGATACCTATAACGATGTTATCGATACGCATGGATTCACTTTCCACCGAGAGTTCTGTCAGGATGCCGCAGATCTTATGATTATTGACTACCAGGTCATTAACCCATTTGATGCCGGGTTCGATACCTGTGCTCTTTTGTATTGCTTCTGCGACAGCAACGGAAGTCCAGGCGGTGATGGAGCCGGTGTCGGAAGGCGCCGTATCAGGTCTTAAAAGTATGGAAAAATAGATTCCGCAGTCCCTTGGTGAGAGGAAAGATCTTCCGAGGCGGCCGCGTCCACCCGTCTGTTCATTGGCAATTACTACAGTTCCCGAGGGGCAGCCGCTATATCCCAGCTCCTTCAGCTTCTTGTTTGTGGAATCCACGGAGTCGAGAACTACTACATTCGCCATTCTCTCAGGACCGACGATCGCTTCTATCTCACCGGATGATAATCTGTCAGGGCGCGATATCAGCTTATAGCCCTTGTTAGTGCATGATTCTATAATGTATCCTTCGCTGCGAAGACTCTTTACGGCTGAGTTAACTGCGGCTCTTGATACTCCCAGTTCTTCGCTTATAAGTTCACCTGACATATAGCTGTCAGTATTTATCAGCATTGCCAATACCTTGTCTTTGGTCATGATCTTTCCATCCTGTTTATGATTTTCTTTCCTGATCACCATTATACTACTATCGTTGAAATAGTAATGCCCGTTTGATAGTATTAAATCAATAGAGGGGGATAGTTATGAATAAAACCGCAATGTTCTATATTTTTATATTCGGATTCCTGTCATCAGTGTTGTCAAAAGCTCCGTTCCTTCTATTGGGGATTCTTCTTCTGATCTTCGGAAGTTCCAATAAGTTGATGCTGCTTATAGGGTTGACGCTTATCATCTCGGTATTCCTTTATGCTTTGATCCTTCAGATATGGATCATGCATGTCATAAGTAAAAGTGAACATCCTTTTATCAATATAGTCAGGGGCAGCATAGTAAGCGGGAAAAGCTTATATGATTACATCCAATCAGATGAAATGAAGCTTGCCGGCGAAGATATCACGATATATGAGGACCTGAACCTGCAGGAGAAAGAGATTGCTGACAAGATCGCCGATGAGATCACTGACTATATTAGGAGAAGCAAAGATGAGGGCGTCGGCATGTTCGTGGTGGACATAAACAGCGCCGCGAATGAGCTCGAATCCTTGGTTCTTGATATCAGCGCTTTCAGCAAAGAACAGCTTAGGATAGTATTAAGATCTCCCGGATACAAGAAGAGTGGATTTTTCGACGGGAATAAATACAGTATTATCGAAAATACCCCCGACTTAAGAGTTATGATAGACCAATGGTGTGAGCAGTTGCTCTCAGACGAAGAAAACAGCGGTGTGGAATTCAGCTACAGGTTCCCGGGGCTTCTTGTAAAAGCAATACAGACGGTTCATGACAGAAGGTCAATTACAGAATGTTATGGGAGAGAATTGCCCATAGTTATTGTGGATACGCTGACCCGCGGAAATGCTCTTAATGAGATCAACCTGAGAGCTAATGGAGCAGAGCTTCTGGAAGAAGCAATAAATGAGACGGATAAGGACGAAGCCGGATTATAAACTTTCCTTATCAGGTGCCGGATCCCTGCTGTCAGACAGCTTTCTGTAGACTGTGAGATACATGGTTATAAAGCTTGCGCTACCCCCGATGACGTTCGAGACCGGTTCGGCCCAGAATACACCGCTTACGGGATCGGCCAGGAAATGAGGCAGGATGATGGTAAGCGGAACAACCAGGATTATCTTACGGAATATTGAGAAGATCACGGCGCGGCGTGCCATGCCAAGCGCCATGAATGTCGACTGACCTGAATACTGTAATGACATAAATACATAGGCCATAAAGAAAATATGCAGATATCTGACCGCCAGTTCATTGATCTCCCTGTCTTTGCTGAAGAGGGAGATGAAGAAGGAAGGAAAGATTATTATCAGCATCCAGACAAAGAGCGTATATACGAAGGCAAAGAGGGAAGTGGTCCTGATCCCCTGTTTTACACGACTGTTAAGACGGGCTCCGTAATTGTAGCCAATAACAGGTTGAGCTCCCATGGTAATACCGGTTACGGCGACGCCCAGGATGGCTCTTACCGAGTTGACTATGGTCATAATACCAACATAGTCTTCACCTCCGTAACGTCTGAGAGTTCTGTTACATACGATCTGGGAGGCTGAATTTGTGATCTCCATAATGAAACCGGTAAAACCCATGGCGAGGGTGGAGCCGCAGATCTTCGCATCAGGAATAATGTGTCGGGGATGCAGTCTGATAGAGGGTTTATTGCCGGTAAGGAAAAACAGTACCCAAAATGCTGATACCGCCTGAGAAATGACCGTTGCAATGGCAGCGCCCTCCAGCTTAAGATCAAGTGCAAAAATAAAGATCGGGTCGAGAATAATATTGATACCGGCGCCTGCGAATGTTGTCACCATGGCCATCTGGGCGAAGCCCTGTGCCGAGATATAGAAGTTCATGCCATTCGCGAACATGAGAAGGACTGTTCCGCAGAGGTATATCCTCAGATATGAAGCCGCGTAGCCATATGTATTATCGCCTGCGCCGAAAGCATATAAAAGGGGTCTCATAAACGCCTGAGACAGTATGGTAAGTACGAGCGCACCTGCCATCAGAAGCATGAAGGAATTGTGCATGATCCTTGAGGCTTTTCCGTCATCACCTCTTCCCCGTGCGATGGAGAAGACAGGCGAGCCGCCCTGCCCGAACAGGCAGGTAAAGGCATTTATGATCGTCACAAAGGGGAGAGTCAGTCCTATTCCCGTGAGGCAGTCGAAGCCGACATCCTTGATGTGACCGATAAAGATACGGTCTACAAGGTTATACAGAAGAGCAGCAAGCGAAGAAAAGGTCAGGGGGAGAGCCTGACGCAGGATTATGGTTGACATGTTGCCGTGACCGAAATCATTCTCTTTGATACTGTTCATTTATAGTCCCTCGAAAAAAGTTTCTGTTTATCTTAACATTTTCGCTTGCATATTTCATCGACTTGTACTATTATTTTATAGCTGTCACGGATAAGCTGTGCAGGATTACGGCGGGGTGTGGCTCAGGTGGTAGAGTGCTAGCTTCGGGAGCTAGAGGCCGCGAGTTCGAGTCTCGCCACTCCGACCAACTTTTTCCGGCACAGCGAAGACGTCACATCGGGGTGTAGCTCAGGTGGCTAGAGTACTTGCTTAGGGAGCAAGGGGTCGTGGGTTCAAGTCCCGTCACTCCGACCATATGAAGGCTGTTTCGTATAAGAGACAGCCTTTTTGTTAGCATAAAATATGCTTTATTGTTAACTTATTTCAATTAGAACATAATCAAAAGTGTTTTATTTGGAGGAACTGACATGTTGAATTTGGATAAACAGATTGAGGATAATCAACCTGAATGCTTTTGCTATCGGCGTTTCCCTGATAGATCCCGAATGCCGTATATCCCTTAAATATCTCGGCGGTGATGATATTCCGGACTATAGGAAAGAATGGGCGGCCGAGGGTGTTACTATGTTTGCGGATATCGAGTATACGACAGGGGTCAGATCCAAAGTCAGACCGGGAGTATATAAGATCGAGAACGATAAAGATGTTTACATCGGAGCTCCTTACTACAACTGGGGCAAGTATTATGTAAAGATCGTTCAGTCGGTTCTGGCGGGAACATGGAATATAAACGAGATGATAGATCGTCGGACAGCCGCCAATTATTGGTTCGGGCTTTCAACCGGAGTTGTTGATATCAGGGTGCCGAACATTCCTTATCAGACCAAGAAGCTTCTGATTTTTTTCAGAGATTCTATCGTTAACGGCAACTATGACCCGTTTGCAGGCGAGTTACGTACACAGGCAGACGGGAAGAGTCGTATACTGACCGAGACGGAGTTTAAGGATACGGAGAGTGATATTCTCTCGATCAAATGGTTGAATGAGAATATCGACGGAAGCTTGCCGGTCCAGAAATAGTAAGAGGAGTATCGAGACCTCAAAGAGCTGTCTTAAAAATGATAAATGTCAAAAAACACAGACGTTTTAACCATTTGAACTTGGTGAAATATTACATTATTTGGCGAAAAGCGCCAAATCTGAGCAAAAAAGTTGCAATAATGGTAAATCCATTGTAATATCATCTCGTGTTTTATGGGTCGGGACAGCCGAAAGTGAGGTAAATACTATTTTACGACTGAAACTGATTTCTGTAATTACGGTGGTGTGTATCGCGTTTTCATTAGGGTCCACGGGGGTGGCGGGGACCGGGAACGAGAGTATCGAAGCTTTGGCCGTAACAACATCTCGGACTAAATACGATAAGAACTATGAGATCCTCTGGCAAAACTCCACCGACGAAGAGAGGTATTATTTCCCTGCGGCAATAAAAGCACAGGCCTGCGGAATCTCCGAACAGGAATTTATTCTTTTCGCTAAGGTAGTAGAAGGTGAAGGTGCTTTCTGCGAGGATGACATTACTGATAAGGTATTGGTTGCATGCACCGTGCTCAATCGCATCAACTGTAAGCGTTGGCCGACATCCACCGTTACATCGACAGTGCTGCGTAACGGCCAGTTCCTTGCGGTTAACCAGGAAACGCATGAATGTAATATCTCCAGAACCTTGGATTCGGAGTGGGCAGTCGTAGAAGCTTATCGTGCTGTTGCCGCCCAGGAGATCGACTGTCATATGGTCTACTATAATTCCATAGGATTTACCGGTTATTCCAGACAGTTTACCAACTATATCGACTGCAGCTATTGTCATGGCAATTATTTCTCTGTCATTGATTGCAGCTGCGAGAATTGCACTGCTTGGAATCCTGACTGGTGTGAAGAGGACGTCGAGATGATCCAGCCTGTTTACGAGCGGCCGATCGGCTCGATCACATCCGGTGAACTGATACATCCCGGAAGAACAGGTTACGGCAATCCGAATTTGTAAGCTTTGTCTGTTGGTTTAGTTGCACAATTGTGCAATGTGAGATAGTTGATTTTATTTCTTATTAACTTACTGTTTGATATCATAAGAGTATAAATGTATTGATGGAGGAGTAGTTATGAAGAAATTTATTACATTGCTATTTGCTGTTTGCTTTGTTTTTGGTCTTTCCGGGAATATGAGTGCTAATACGACAGTGACTCCATCTGGTTCTTCTTCCGGTAGTTTTACATATGGGACTGCATATGAACTGAATAGTTATTATATGAGTGCAGGATCACGTAGATATAAATTATCTGCTACAATCCCCAGTGGAGGAAGTTTAACTGTCGCTTTTTATGGTAATGGGTATATCATAAGGAAGAGGATATTTACTTCTACGGGATCTGAGTTTTCTAATTACTCGATTGCCGGACCTGATTATTTGAAAATCGGAGCAGAAAATAATAATCCCGGAACATTATCTGCCACCGTCGGTTGGAATTATAACTACTGATTTATGGCTGTTTTGTGTAGATGAAAAAGAAATCATTTAGAGTTAGTACTGCTATTCTCATAGTGCTTTTTGTGCCGCTTTTTTCTTTTTTTACGGCCTGTAAAACAGAGAATGACGAGTCCCCAATTGATTCTACACATGCGGATAGAGTTTATAATTCGACAGTAATCGATGTCTTTGAGCCGGACTATTATACTGAGATATGTAAAGTTTTCAGATATGATGATTACTATTATCTTTTGGTGTCACTGTTGGAATTTGATTTCCAAGAAGACTCTTTAGTTCAGTATTATATCTATAAATGTGGTGCTTCCGGTGATATTGTTGATAAAATGCAACTTCCGAGTAATCTGGAAGTGTATAAAGCCTGTGACATTGTAAATGATAGTTTTATGTTTATAACTTCGGAGGGAGTTGGGTCTTTAGATCTTGATACAGGCGAAGTAAAGAGCGTTATAAAAAATGATATCAGCTACACCGGTGTATGTTCATGTTCTGACGGTTATGTTATTATAAGCATCGGATGTATCGAGAAATATGACAGTGATAATAAGCTTGAAGCTAAGGTGTCGGATCCGGCTATCAATATGTTTTATGGAAATGATATATTTTGGGAAGAAGGCAATCAATACTACGTTATAACTTGCGGAATAAATGATTGGAGATATTATCAGATTGATTTTAATTCCGGGTCGTGTTCTTTATTGCTCAATGTGAAAGATGTGATAGAAGATATAGGAAAAACATCTTTTTGCAGTGGTCCCTATATCTTTTCCGATAAAGGTGAATTCAAGTATGACATTCAGGAGAAGTGCCTCTATCAACTCTCAGATTATAATAATTATGATATAGTCCCTCCTGTAGGAGGCTTAATATCAAGCCCGACTTTTGCTGCTTTTGATGATGATAACTATGCCGAGATGTATTACTACGGCGGACAGTTGGCACAAGTAGTTTTATATAGCTATGATCCTAACCGGACAAATGAAGAACGGATAAAAATCGTCGTTGGCGGACATGGTTGCAGAAGCGATCTTGCGCTTAATACGGCAATATACAGATTTAACACTTCTCAAGATGAATATAGAGCAGTTATAGATGATTATAGTGAGAATCCGGAATTTGCAAGACTTGATGATGCAGCTTCAAGAGCAGCTTTATTTAAATATTTTGATGACGGAAACGCACCGGATATTTTCTGCGGATACAGTTTTGATTATGAAGAATTGTATAAAAACGGAACGACACAGAATATAACTCCCTATATGGAGGATGATTTTGTTGAAATAACAAACAAGTTTATCCCTTCTGTCAGAGATCTGATGTTTGACGAAGACGGCAATTGTTCAAATCTGTTTTCCGGCTTCCAGGTGATCGGCTATTCATGCTATGAGGGGCGATTTGAAGATCCGTCTGATGTAACTTTGGAGGATGCATCAGAACTCGGCGAGGAGCTCGGTCTGGATCTGTTTTACCCTGAGAGTTCTGCGAGTATGGCTGCCAAATTAATAAATACTACCGATGGCTCTGTCTCTTATGATGAGGTCTATTCAGTTTTGAATTATTGTTATGCTCATGGTTATCCTTCCGATTATTATATGTCGTTAGATTATTCTTATGATAAGTGCCTTCTTTTTAATTGTGCGTTGTACTCGGTTGAAGAATTGTCTTATGTTGAAAATGATATAGCAACAAGGATTGACTATATTGGCTTTCCGACAATGACGGGGGCCGTTCATTGTATCGATGCATCTGGCGCAGTCGGACTGTCTTCCGGAACGGATTATCCTTATGCATGTGTTCAACTAATGAGTTATATGTTCGCCAGAGATGTACAGGTACTTAATTATCAGAATAGCCTTTTGCCGGTAAATGAAGAAGTCCTGTTTGAATATTTGGACTATTCGGAAGATCATGATCTAATCCCGGAATCGGATTATAATGCCATATCATATTTCAGTAACTGTTATGAAGCTTCTGTTGAAGCGAGAGAAGATCTTTATGATGCCATATTATCAGCAGATAAAGTTTATTCTTACGATTGGGGGGCAATCGCGATCATAACAGAAGAGGTTGAGTCCTATTATAATGCGGGGAAGAGTATTGAAGATGTAGCTCAATCACTTACATCGAGACTTAATCTGTACTTGGATGAGAATGGGGAAATGTAATGAGATGCAAAATAATTGCCATCCTAATAGTTTCTTTGCTGGTTCTTGTCTCTTGTGACGGCAGAAATGAAGATGTGTCAGACGGATCTGACAGCGTTATGCTTAGTTCCTTTGCTGTCCCGGAGCCATCCGAATCGGATATCCTTTTAAATGAGAGCAGCTATCCTGTCGCTGAGTTCGATTTTGATGTTAATGATACTGACAAAACTATTAACGGGATATATCAAGACGATCTGTACACGATCGATTATAGCCTTACTTACAATGATCATAATGTCGAATCCGTATCATACTACGGATGCAGTCCGAGACGTCAGGTGGCGCCGAAGATAGTAAACACTGACTTTAACAGTTGTATTTTCGAGGCAGATGTCTTGTCCTCATATCCGGTATTATCGGAAAATGGGGAAAGCTTATCCTATATACGAGACCTTTACGCGAGTATGACAGAGGCCGATGTTGACGGCGTAACATGTGCAAGGCCGATATCAGATCGCTATGAGGAAATCTGTGATATCTCCGATAGCGTGCTTTCATTTGCTTTTAACAGGAATAATGAGACCTTTTGGAAGCAACACATCAGTATAAGAAACTCGATCTCAGGTCAAGAGTATGAAGAAGATCTGCAGAACGGTTTTTACTATTACATAATGAGAGAAGAGATAGACGGTCTTCCTGTAGGATCCCCGGAATGTCTTCACCAAACTTACTCATCTACGGTTCGGGTCGGAGACTATTACGGTAGATTCTGGGGGATCTCTGATCAATCCATGGAATCTTATTTAAGTGTTGATGATGGCGTACTCATTGACATGATCTATTACAATTACTCTGAATATGTGGTTGAGAACGGACCTTTTGAGGTCATATCCCCGGATGAGTGTATAAGCAACAGCATTCCCGCATTAGCATTTGTTATGGAGCAGAATAATACTGATCATGCAACTGTATGCTATGCAGAGCTTATATACTATCCGTTCTCGTCAGACTGTTTTTCCACGGGCTTTAATTTTGACCCTAAGATGGTTCCGGTGTGGGCTCTTTATTACTTTTCAGGCGACGAGGAATCTAAGACGGTATTCTCGGGAGTCATATTTCTTGATGCTGTTGACGGCCATTGCCTCTCAACCCTGCTTTGATATCTGCCTCGTTTGATTTTAACCCTGCTATTGGTATAATCTTTCTATCGCGAAAAGAGGTGTGACTATGAGCAGAGCAGATGAGATTTTCGATGAGAATATCAGGCAGATACTGAATTCAGGATATACAACTGAGAACGAGAAGGTAAGACCTAAGTGGAGTGACGGGACGCCCGCCTATACATATAAGGCTTTCGGTATCGTCAATCGCTATGATCTGTCGAGAGAATTTCCCATGCTTACTCAAAGATACCAGAATTTTAAGGGCGCCGTTGATGAGCTCCTGTGGATCTGGCAGAAGAAATCCAATAATGTTAAGGATCTTAAGACTCATATTTGGGATGCGTGGGCCGATGAGAACGGATCTATCGGTAAGGCTTACGGCTACCAGCTCGGAGTAAAGCATCACTATAAGGAAGGCGATATGGATCAGGTGGATCGAGCCCTCTTTGATCTTAAGAATAATCCCTCATCCAGAAGGATTATGACAAATATCTATGTACATCAGGATCTTCACGAGATGAATCTCTACCCCTGTGCTTATTCGATGACCTTTAATGTCACAGGAAATAAGCTCAATGCCATACTTAATCAGAGATCTAACGATATGTTGGTAGCTAACGGTTGGAATGTATGTCAGTATGCGGTTCTGGTGCATCTGTTCGCCAGATGTTCCGGACTCGAGGTCGGAGAGCTTGTGCATGTTATAGCAGATGCTCATGTCTATGACCGTCATGTGCCCATAGTAAAGGAGCTGATCGAGAGACCGTCATATCCTGCACCTAAGCTCGTTATTGATGAGGGTATCACGGATTTCTATGAGTTCAGCACGGATAATATTCACCTTGAGGGCTATGAATACGGTCCGAAGATCACCGGGATCCCCGTAGCTGAGTAAAAGAAAATACAGCAAAGAGAGTAATAAGTGTGAGAATAATATTTATAAGACACGCCGAGCCCGATTATGAGCACGACACGGTTACCGAGAAGGGTAAAAGAGAGGCAGAGATCTTATCGCACAGGGTCGCGAAATGGGATGTGAAGGATTTTTACTGTTCTCCCTTCGGAAGGGCAGTCGATACTGCTGCTCCGTCTCTTAAAGCACTTGGTCGAACAGCTGAGACCTGCGAGTGGCTTAAGGAATTCTATTATCGCGTTTACCTGCCCGAGAACGGACAGGAGCATATTGCATGGGACTTTATGCCTGAGTATTTCTGTCCCAAGGATGACCTGCACGATAAGGATAAGTGGGCTCATACAGATCTTATGAGTTCCGGTAACATCGCCGATATAGCTCAGAATGTCTATGATAATTTCGATAAGCTGTTGGCTGAACACGGTTACGTGAGGAGAGATGACGGTGTATACGAAGTGAAGAAGCATAATGATGACACATTGGTCTTCTTCTGCCATCTGGGCGTCAGCATGCTGATAATGGGACATCTTCTGGGGATTGCGGCGCCGGCCTTGTGGCAAGGCTTCTTTATGGCTCCGACTTCCGTTAATGTCCTTTGCAGCGAGGAGAGAGAAGAGGGAAAGGCTTCTTTCAGAGTTCAGACTTTAGGAGATGTCAGACATCTGATAGAAGAAGGGGAGCCTGTATCATCGGCAGGATATTTTACGACATTTTTTGAGGGGTGATATTCATGATAGCAATTGCAGCGGTAGATCTTAATTGGGCCATTGGCAATAAAGGAGACCTTCTGATCTCACTTCCGGAGGATCAAAGGGGGGTATTTCGTAAATATACTGCAGGCAATACTGTTGTCTTCGGGCGCAAGACCTTGAAGACATTTAAGGATGAGAAACTTCTGCCTAAGAGAGTCAATATCGTAATGACGCGCAATAAGCTTTTCGAAAAGGAGGGAGCAGTTATCCTTCATGATGAAGAAGAGCTTAAGGAATATGAGGCTTCCCACCCGGAAGAGAAGATCTTTCTTATAGGTGGTGAGCAGATATACAATTCCATGATCGGTCTGTGTGATGAGGCAATCATAACTTATATAAATGCCGAGTTCGAGGCGGATGCTTATTTCCCGAATCTGGACGAGGACGATAACTGGGAGCTATACGAGGAAGAAGCGGAAGTGATGTCCGAGAAGGGTGTTTCTTTTACGGTAAGGCATTATCGTCGCAAGGCTTAAAGTACGGAATCGTCATCTTCCGGCGTTACAAAGAACATAAGCGGCAAAGCTGTAAGAATAATATGATTTGTGCATATGACTACAGTTAGAGTAGTCTTATTGTGCTATAATTCACTATGTATAAGTGTGGTCGGAGAATAAAGAATGTCAAAGTATATTTTCAATGCCAGAGATGTGGCAGCATACTTTAAGTGGTTTGGAGTCCCTTCCTATCTGGAGGTCTCATATATGCAGTATATCTTCAGCATAGGCTCGCCTGTGCTGGCCTATCCGCTGACCGGGGATTTTGAGAAATTTAAGGGCGAGGTCTATCGTGAGCTTTATTATCTCTGGGCTAACGGCTTTGAAGATGAGAAATCGGATATATCTTACATGCCTGAGAATGGTGCGCGGGCACTGATCTGTGACCAGGAGTGCATCAATCTCGAATCCTACATGAAGCTCATTACGCTTCATCTTATCTTTACCAAGAATCTTCCTTATGTGAAGATCAACTTCACCGGACTGCCTCTGCAGCTCGGTATCAGATGTGATTTCTCCTTATTCGAGGAGAATGTTGTCAGAGCTGTCGAGGGCTTGAATCTCGTCAGCAAGGATGCTTTTGGCAAGCCGTTTGACTTGAGCCTGGGGGTGCCGGACGAACTGCTTGCCATCTCGTTGAATGCCGACTTCAAGGAGCGGATCTTAAAGGAGCGTGATTTCCGCGAGACATTGAGATCTGAACAGCGGGATACTATGAGAGAGCTGAAGGAAGCTTCTCTCAAGGTGTTTGGAAGCATTCCTTTCCCGAAGGCGAAGAAGGGAAGGAAGGCGTCTCCGGCATCAACTGCCGGAGAGAAGGCCAACAAACACACAACGAGCAGGGGGCAGCCCAAAGGAACGCCCCTGCAGGAAACAAGACACAAGGACGGAAATAACTAATGGAGATCAGGTACAGATTAGGTCTTGATATCGGTTCCACAACCATCAAGATCGTTCTTCTGGATGGCGAGGAGATCGTTTATAACGAATACAAGAGGCATCATTCGGATATCTCGGGCTTGCTCAATAAGCTTTTCGATGAGCTTAACGAGAAGTTTCCGGGCATTGCCGTATCAGTAACAATAACCGGATCCGGCGGACTGTCGGTAGCTAACTGGCTGCACCTCAAGTTTATTCAGGAGGTCATGGCTGAGACGGAGGCTATCAGGAAATATCATCCTGAGACCGATGTAATCATAGAGCTCGGAGGCGAGGATGCCAAGATCACTTATATGCATCCGGTATTGGAGCAGAGAATGAACGGTACATGCGCAGGCGGTACAGGAGCCTTTATCGATCAGATGGCATCGCTCCTTCAGACTGATGCGGACGGACTCAATAACTTTGCCAAGGACTATAGATCACTCTATACCATTGCCTCCAGATGCGGCGTGTTTGCCAAGAGTGACCTCCAGCCCCTGATCAATGAAGGAGCTGCAAAGGAGGATCTTGCCGCTTCCATCTATCAGTCTGTTGTGAATCAGACCATAGCAGGTCTTGCCTGCGGACGTCCGATCAAAGGCAATGTTGCCTTTCTTGGAGGCCCTTTGTACTTTAATTCCGAGTTAAGACACGCCTTCGAGAGGACACTTGCCGATAAGGTCGATTCTTTCTGGATGCCTGAGGAGGCTCAGATCTATGTTGCTTTGGGAGCTGCCTTGAGCTCTAACGATGAGCCGGTCGTTTTGGAGGATCTGCTTACGAGATTTGCCAACAAGGAAGGTTTTACTCCCGATATCATAAGGATAGATCCTCTCTTTAAGGACGAAGACGAGAAGAAGAGATTCTATGACAGGCATGCCAAGGCCATGATACCCACTCTGGATCTTGCTGTTCAGGAGGGAGAATTGTTCTTGGGAATAGATGCCGGATCTACTACGACCAAGGCGGTAGTCATTAACTCAAAGGGAGATCTTGTCTATACCTACTATGCGGGTAATAAGGGTAACCCTGTTATGAGTGCGGTCAATATTTTAAGGGATATCTATTCCAAGATCCCCGAGAAAGCCTGGATCGCCTATTCCTGCGTAACCGGATATGGTGAGAATATTATCAAGGCTGCTCTTGGGATCGATATCGGCGAGATAGAGACCATGGCCCATTTCCAGTCTGCCAAATTCTTCTGCCCTGATGTTGATTTTATTATCGATATCGGTGGTCAGGATATGAAGTGCATGAGGATCAGGAACGGAGTTATCGACTCTATCATGCTTAACGAGGCCTGCTCCTCCGGTTGCGGATCCTTTATTCAGACTTTCGCTCAAACCCTCGGAATGGATCCCCACGGATTTTCCGTTGAAGCGCTTAAAGCTCAGAATCCGGTCGATCTGGGTACCAGATGTACCGTATTTATGAATTCAAAGGTTAAGCAGGCGCAGAAAGAGGGAGCTACCGTAGGTGATATATCGGCAGGTCTTTCTTATTCTGTTGTACGTAATGCCCTCTATAAGGTTATCAAGATCAGAGACACTGAGCAGCTTGGTAAGAATATAGTAGTTCAGGGTGGTACTTTCCTTAATGACGCTATCTTAAGATGCTTCGAGATCGTCTCGGGGCGTGATGTTATAAGGCCCAATGTTGCAGGTCTTATGGGTGCTTTCGGTGCAGCCCTTATCGCGAGAGCGAGAGTCCCCAAGCTCGATGGTGTCAAGACATCGGCTGAAGTAAGAGCATCGGGGATCTTAGGACCTGACCAGCTCGATCAGTTCGAGATGGAGACTGAGAATACTCAGTGTCCTTTCTGCGGCAATCACTGCCGCCTTACCATTGCCAGCTTCTCTAACGGTAAGAGGTTCGTATCCGGTAACAGATGTGAGAAGGGTGAGAGCGTAGGCCTTGAAAGCACGACGGAGAAGATCGAGCTGCCTAATATGTTCAAGTATAAGTACGAGAGAACCTTTGCTTATAAGCCTTTGGCTGAGAAAGATGCGCCGCGTGGTACTATCGGTATCCCCAGAGCACTCAATCAGTATGAGAATTACCCCTTCTGGTTTACTGTGCTGACTAACTTGGGCTTCAGGGTCCTGATCTCTGCCAGATCCTCTCATACCCTTTTCGAGAGGGGTATGGAGACCATACCTTCGGAGAGCGTCTGTTATCCGGCCAAGCTCACTCACGGACATATAGAGAACCTTATATCCAGAGGCATTACAACCATCTTCTATCCGGATGTTCCATATGAGACCATAGAGAACGCCAATTCCGGCAACCATTACAATTGTCCGATCGTATGTTCCTATCCTGAGGTTATCCGTAATAATGTGGAGACCATCAGGGAGAAGAATATCCGCTTCTTAAATCCTTTCATGCCGTTGGATAACATGGCTGCGGTGGCCGACAATCTGGTAAAGACCTTTGAATATCTCGGTATCAGCAGGCAGGAGGCTGTGGAGGCTGTTAATGCCGGTAAGGTTGAATATGAGAAATATAAGCAGGATATAAAGGAGCGCGCTGCAACTATCCTTGATGAGATGGATAAGACCGGAATGAAGGGAATAGTTCTTTCGGGGCGTCCGTATCATATCGATCCTGAGATCCATCACGGTATCCCGGAGATGATCAACCAGTTAGGGCTTGCAGTTCTTACTGAGGACAGCGTCGCCGAGCCCGGCAGGCTTGCCAGACCGATCCGTGTTGTTGACCAGTGGATGTATCATACAAGACTTTATGAGGCTGCAGCTTTTGTTATTACCAAACCTAATCTGGAGCTTGTTCAGCTGACTTCTTTCGGATGTGGTCTTGATGCCGTTACATCAGATCAGGTTCAGGAGATCTTAGAGTCATCGGGTAAGCTCTATACGCTGCTTAAGATCGATGAAGTAAGCAATCTGGGTGCTGCAAGGATACGAATGAGATCCCTTGTAGTTGCCATGGAGGAAAGAGAGCAGCTCCTTAAGAAAGGTCAGCTCAAGCTGCCTGTTCAGAAGAATGATAATGGAGAAGCTCCTTATGCCCTTAAGAGGACGGAGTTCACGAAGAAGAATAAGAAAGAACATACTCTTCTGGCTCCTCAGATGGCTCCTATCCAGTTCGATTTTGTCGAGGCGGCATTCAGGGATGCAGGCTACAGGATGAAGGTACTGAAACAGGCTACCCGTGAGGATATCGAGTGTGGTCTTAAATATGTCAATAATGATGCCTGCTTCCCGACGATCGTGGTTGTAGGCCAGATGGTCAATGCCGTATTGAAGGGCGAAGTGGATCCGGACAATGTTACCCTGATGATCACTCAGACGGGTGGCGGCTGCCGTGCCACTAACTACGTGGCCTTCCTGCGTAAGGCCTTAAAGGAGGCCGGCTACCCTCAGATCCCGGTTGTTGCTATCTCGGCTCAGCGCATCGAAAAGAATGAGGGCTGGTCCATAACAGCGCCCTTTGCCGTAAGAGCCGTTAAGGCCCTTTGTCTCGGTGATATGCTGACAACCCTGCTTTTCCGTGTTCGTCCCTATGAGACGGTTCCCGGAGCAGCTAATGCTCTCTATATGTATTTCAACCTTATAGGACGTAAGATGCTCAACCCTTCAGGTTTTGAGGATCAGCTTTCTCCCAGATATGACCAGGTAATGCCCGGCAATTATTGGGACAGAAGTCCTGAAGAGAAGAAGAAGATAAGAGATCAGCTTGCCGACATAGGTGTTGATCTCGAGGATATCCCGACCATCAGGTCTTACAAGAAGTTTATCCGTTTGGCTGTGGAGAAATTCAATAAACTGCCGCTTCAGGATATCCCTCGTAAGCCCCGTGTCGGTCTGGTAGGGGAGATCCTTGTAAAGTTCCATCCTGATGCCAATAATAATGCTATAGATGTTATTGAGCAGGAAGGCTGTGAGGGCGTTCTCCCGGGTGTTCTGGATTTCTTCCTCTATTGTTGTTACAACCCTATATGGGCTGCGGCCAATCTCGGAAGGTCCAAGAAGACGGCTAAGATCAATCAGGCGGCAATAAATATACTTGAGCGCTTCCGTAAGCCGATCAATGAAGAATTCCGTAAGACCGGCGGAAAGTTTATGATGACCGAGCGTATCGAGGAACTCGCCAAGAAGTCATCTACTGTATTAAGTTGCGGTAACTTCTGCGGTGAGGGCTGGTTCCTTACAGCTGAGATGATCGAACTTATTCAGGACGGTGTACCGAACATCATCTGTGCGCAGCCTTTTGCCTGCCTGCCTAATCATGTAACCGGCAAGGGTATGATCAAGGAGTTGCGACGTCAGTATCCTCAGTCCAATATCATTCCGATAGATTACGACCCGGGTGCATCCGAGGCTAACCAGCTTAACAGGATTAAGCTGATGATCAGCACGGCTCATGCTGTGCGCAATCAGCAGATAGCCGAAGAGAAGAGAGCTCAGAAGGCGGCCGAAGAAGGCGTAAAGGGCGCTTGACGCTATATTAGAGAGAGGAACTGACCTATGGGAAGATTACTGTTAGTAGACGGAAATTCCATAATGAACCGCGCCTTTTATGCTGTTATCGGACGAGCTCCCATGACAGCTCCGGACGGTACTCCCACGGGGGCGATCAACGGCTTTTTCAATACTTTATTGTCCGTTAAGGATGAATATAAGCCGGATTCTATCTGTGTTCTTTTCGATCTGAAAGCTCCCACTTTCAGACATAAGATGTCCGAGGAGTATAAGGCGACCCGCAAAGGCATGCCGGAGGAACTTGCGGCACAAATGCCCGTTGTTAAGGAGCTTTTGGATCTGATGGGCATTGCCAGAATGGAATTGGCCGGCTATGAGGCAGATGATCTGATAGGGACCTTATCACGGCTTGGAGAAGAAGCAGGTGACAATGTCTATATATTAAGCGGAGATCATGATGACTATCAGCTTATAAGTGATAAAGTGTCTGTAATTATGCCTCAAAGCGGTAAAGGAAAGCCGCCGAGAGTCTTGGTCGACAGAGATCTCTTTGAGACGACGTATGGTGTCAAGCCCGAGGTCTTCGTCGATGTAAAGGCTTTGATGGGAGACAATTCAGACAATATCAAAGGTGTCGAGAAGGTCGGCGAGAAGACGGCTTTTAAGCTTATAGCCGAATATGGAAGTGTCAAGGGGGTTCTCGAGCATACCGATGCGCTGACGCCCGCTCTGAGGGACAGGCTTGATCAGTCCCACGAGCTTCTGGAGCTTAATCTCAAGCTCTGCAGGATAGATCGAAATGCTCCTCTTCCCTTTGCTATCGAAGAGACTTCATTTACGGAGATAAAGGATCGGCAGGGCACATTTGACCGCCTGTCAACACTGGCTTTGAAGATGCTGATAAAGAAACTTGGCCTTGAAGGAATGCACAAATCCGCTGCACTCTTGGCAGGTCAGGATACGGGTTCGACTGACAATGAATTAGCTAATGCGCTATATTCGGAATTCGAGCTGATGGCGCCCCGACTGCGAGTCGTAAGTGACATTAATGAGTTTAGACTCGGGGAAGACAAGAGGCTCGCAGTAGACTTTATCAAGATAGACGGAGCCGATTATGCCATTATTGCGACAAGAGCTTGTGAGAATATCCTGAAGATCGAGCCTGACAGGCTGGCTGATGTGATAGGAATGACGGACAAAATGCCGGTTGCTTTCGATTATAAGGGTAAATCCAAGGTCATGAAGAAAGCTCTTAAGGTGGATGGTATATATGATACGGCTATTGCAGGCTATGTATTTAACCTGATAGACGGATCTGAGCCGGATTTCCCGAGACTTGTGGAATCTGTATTCCTTA
Organism: uncultured Clostridia bacterium; assembly: GCA_946537885.1. Classification (GTDB taxonomy): domain Bacteria; phylum Bacillota; class Clostridia; order Saccharofermentanales; family Saccharofermentanaceae; genus Saccharofermentans. The sequence goes on along the minus strand of CAMNGC010000002.1, from coordinate 164,560 downwards.
AGCCCTATCCCATAGATGACCCGGATGCGGAGGCAAAGCAGTTGTCGCTTTTCGAAAAGGATGAGGATGATAGCGCTAAGCTGGACAGGGCTGTCAAAAAGCTCTATCTGAATCTTCTGACGGCATACTTGATAGATCCTATGATAGAAGATCGAAAATCACACGAGCTTTTATATGATATCGAATTCCCTCTGGTAGTGACTCTGGACATCATAGAGCGTAACGGTATGCTGGTATCCGGAAAGCTCTTGAACAGCCTGCATGAAGAATTCTCTTCAAGACTTGAACAGATCGAGAGTGAGATATACGAATCGACGGGCTATGAGTTCAATATCTCTTCGCCTAAACAGCTGGCTGATATCCTTTATAGTGAAGACAAGCTGAATCTGCCACACGGTAAGAAGGGCAAGACGGGTGTCTATTCCACGTCCATAGACGAGCTTAAAAGGATCAAGCCTTATCATCCCTGCGTCGAGAAGCTTATTGAATACAGAGCCTTGTCTAAGCTGGATTCCACATATACTTTGGGGCTTGCCGATAAGATCGACAGTGACGGGCGAGTCAGGACAACTTTTACTCAGGCTATGACTAATACAGGAAGATTGTCATCTACGGAGCCTAATCTTCAGAATATACCTGTCAGATCAGAAAATGGCGGCAGGATCAGAGAGTGTTTTATCGCGCCTGAAGGCAGAGTGCTGGTGGATGCTGATTATTCACAGATCGAGCTAAGGCTCCTGGCCGCCATGTCGGGAGATAAGGTGATGAGCGAAGCTTTCCTTGAAGGCGAGGATATTCATAAGAGAACGGCATCTAAGGTCTTCGGCGTGCCTGAAGATCTTGTAACGCCTGCGCAGAGAGCTGTCGCCAAGACCGTAAACTTCAGTATCATATATGGTATCTCGGAATTCGGTCTGGCTCAGGATCTGGATATCTCCTATAAGGAGGCCGGAGATCTTATCAGACAGTACGGACTGCAGTTCCCGGAGATAACCGCTTATCTTGATGCTCTTAAGGAACTTGGCGAGAAGCTGGGCTTTGTCGAGACGATGTTTCACAGGAGACGTAATCTCGCAGAGCTTAAGAGTCAGAATCGTAATATAAGGAATTTCGGCCTTCGTGTTGCCATGAATACTCCTATTCAGGGCAGTGCGGCGGATATTATAAAGATTGCCATGAATCGCGTAAGAAGAGCGCTCGCAGAGAAGCTTCCGGATGCTCTTCTGATAATGCAGGTTCACGATGAACTTATCGTTGAATGTGCCAAGGAAGATCAGGCAACAGCTGAAGCGATACTTAAGGAAGAAATGGAAAATGCCGTTAGTCTGTCCGTTCCTCTGTTGGCAGAGGTTCATAGCGGAGCTAACTGGCTGGAGGCAAAATAATGTTTGTATTGGGTGTGACCGGCGGCATCGGATCAGGTAAGAGTACGGTAAGCAGACTTCTGGCAGAGCGCGGACTCAGAGTCCTTGATGCTGACGAGATATCGCATATGGTGACGGATCCCGGAGGACTGGCTATTGAAGAGATAAGTGAGGCCTTTGGTAAGCGGGCTGTTGACGCCAACGGCGGGATGAACCGCAGATATATGTCAACGGTGGTCTTTAAGGATAATCGTAAGTTGGATGAGCTGTCCGCTATCGTTCACAGACATGTTTTCGAGTATATAGATAAAGAGATCCAAAGTGAGAGGGAGAAAAAGACCAAGTGTCTTGTTCTTGATGTACCGATACCGGTTAAGAAAGGCTTTGTGGATCATTGTAATCAGATCTGGGTCGTAACATGTGATGAGAAGATCAGGCTTGAACGGCTGGTCGACAGGGGCATGGATCGTGAAGATGCAATAAGACGTATTGCTGTTCAGATGAATGACGATGAATATTGCAGTATAGCGGACCAGGTGATCGACAATTCCGGTGATATCAATGATCTTAGCGAAAAGGTAAACAAGCTGATAGTCTCTCAGCTTCATGAGAGAGGTATCCGTATATGACATTTCCAGGCTTGTTGGCGCTCCTGTTTGTAATATTGGCATCTGCCTGGCTTCTATATCTGATCTTCGGTCACGGCAAACTGAGAACTTCGAACTTCCGTAAGTATCTTATCGGAGTCGCGGCTGTTTACTTGTCAGGCACGATCTTTATCGCTTTGGCAGTATCCTTTGCTTCAGTTCGGGCAGGTCAGTTTGTGGTGGCATCAGAGCTCTGTGTGCTTTTTATGTTTATCATGTCAACATTCACGGTCATTAGGCTGGGGAAGGTACTTGATGAACTTAAGATGGAAGCTGAGAGCAGGAGGCTTAAGGGGATAGTGGATGAGCTGGAAACAAAAGTAGACGAACTCACAAAGAGCGTCGATGGAGAAAATGATGACTCCGAAGTTTAAGAAGGCGGGAAAAATCATCTGTTCGATAATAGGAATCATACTGCTGCTCCTGATCCTCCTTATCCTGACAGCAAATGTTTACGTAACAGCTTCTGTCAGAAACAGGATCTATGATCTTGAGTCAGTCAAAACGCCAGACGACTTAAAACAGATCGACGGAAAGATCGACTGCATAATCGTTCCGGGGTGCGGCGTATATGCCAATGGCGAAGCATCACCTTTGCTGGCAGACAGACTTGATACCGCCATAGAGCTCTACAGGAGAGGAATCGCAGATAAGCTCCTGTTCTCCGGTGATCACTCAGGACTATACTATAACGAGGTTAAAGTTATGAGAGAATATGCACTGGACGCCGGCGTTCCCTCGGAGGACATCTTCCTGGATCACTCAGGTCTGTCCACATCCGAGACTATATACAGGGCATATGAGATCTACGGAGTGAGAACAGCCGTGATCGTGACTCAGGAATACCATCTGTCGAGAGCGCTTTACCTGGCTGACCGCGCAGGGATCAATGCGGTGGGTGTAAGGGCCGAAGGCCATATTTTCGATGAGCAGATGTATTTCTCTTCAAGAGAGATGCTGGCAAGAACCAAAGACTTCTACCTGAGCTTTGTCGATGAGCCGGGAGATTTTGACGAAGAGAAGATAGATATTACAGCTGACGGCAATATTACTGCCGAAAGGAGAGACAATGGATAATAAAGAAAGGTACGAACATCTTGTCAAAGCCTTGCTGGCCTTTACAGCCGGAGCCCTTTTTATCTTATTTCCCGGCTATATCTCGGGTGTCGTGGGGCTGGTTATCGGCATCGTTCTGATCATCAGAGGTTTGACGGATCTCATCGCTTATCTTACTGTGGAACGCTATAGATTCGGAGGAAAGGCTATTTTGGCTACCGGAATAGCCGCCATGTTGCTGGGGCTGTTCTTTATAGTATTTCCGGGATCGTTCATGCAGATCCTGGCGATCATTGTCGGTATTTACTTCCTGATAAGCGGTCTTAGCAAATATACGGCATCGCTTATGCTGACAGGCGGCGGCATTATTAAGTATTTCGGTATGATAATGGCTCTCATCGAGATGGCTATCGGGCTGATCATCATCATCCGTCCTTTCAGCGGAGTAGAGGCGATCATTATCCTATGCGGTATCGGCTGGATCATCGGGGGAGTGAGAAGTCTGGGGATCTTTCTTGATAAAGGGGATCGTGAAGAACTTTTCGGCGGGCGGCGCTAATACTTTAGGGCGACCGGCCCAAATAGTGTATAATAACGGACATAACATATTAAGGCAGGATCAGACCATGGATATGAATCGCGATACGATCTTGGAACAGAAGATCAACGGACTTATAGATAAATATATGGAGAACCTTTCTGAAGGTAAGGATATCGACCAGATCGGTACATTTGACAGACCTGACAGAGAGAAGATCATCGGAATATTAAATGCCCTTCAGGGTATAGTTTTTCCGGGATATTTCCGTAACAAGGCCTATAAGTATTATACGGTCAAGAACAATATGTCCATACAGCTGGAAGATATCATCTATAATCTTTCCAAACAGATCGAGATCGTTCTCGGATTTAACAGAGAGAATCACGAAGGCTGCATAGAGAAGCAGGCTCAGGAGCTGGTCTTTAGCTTCCTTGACAGACTGCCTGAGGTCAGGGAATACATTGAAACCGATGTTCAGGCGACTCTTGACGGAGATCCTGCGGCTTTCAACAAAGAAGAGGTTATTTATACTTATCCCGGCCTCTATGCCACTATGGTCTACAGATTAGCACATGAGCTATATGCGCTCGGAATCCCGTTGATCCCCCGTATGATGACCGAATATGCTCACAGTATTACGGGTATAGATATCAACCCCGGCGCCACTATCGGTAAGTATTTCTTTATAGACCACGGTACCGGGATCGTTGTAGGTGAGACTACAGTTGTCGGTGACAATGTCAAGGTATATCAGGGAGTCACGCTCGGCGCCCTCTCTACAAGAGGCGGGCGTAAGCTTATGAATACTAAGCGTCATCCGACCATTATGAATAATGTAACAATTTACTCCGGAGCTTCGATCCTCGGCGGCAATACGGTGATCGGAGAGGGCGCGGTTATCGGCGGTAATGCTTTCATTACCCAGTCGGTACCTGCAGGGGCCCGCGTTACAGTTCCTAATCAGGAGATGGTGATCAACGTAAAAGATCAGTCAACGGAAACACGGGATCTTAAGCAGGATGATACTTGGTATTACATGATCTGATATCAGATTAATAAAGCTAAAGGGGATAGATATGGCTTATAACACGGAAAAGATCAAGAAATACAGAAAAGGACCTTTGATCATGATCATAACGATCCTTATTCTGTTTGTAGCGATGATAGTCGGCTTAATCCTACTCTTAACTAAGAATAAGGATAAATCCGATGAAACAGACAAGACCGAAGTAACGGTGACTGAAACGGTGTTACCCGCTGATTCTTCCAGCCTTCAGGAATATCACGAGGCTCTCATAGTCTATCTTCGCGATCAGTTCGCAAGGGTGTATCCGACTGTTACTCCAACTCCTACACCTTCGGCCACACCCACGCCGACTGCTACCCCTACACCTACTCCCATACCTGCAGATATCGGAAGCGGCATTGAGGCGGATATCAACAGTCGCATGAACACTATTATGACAGATGAGAATGCTGTTGATTCCACAGAGAATATCATCGAGGATGTACTCGGTCTCAATTCAAGAATGTGGTCTTCCTATCTCGCACCAGAGGAGTGTGTAGAAGTCTTTATGAGCTCAGTTGAATATACTGTTGATATCGACTACGGCGATGTTGAAGAGGGAAGTGTTGTAGTAACGCTTACTGTTAACAGACAGGATTATCGAAAAGCTCTTGCCGAGACGCTTCGTTATTATTTTGCCGATATGGGCTATAGCACAGATGCCGATGAAGACCTTTGGGGTGATGTGGATCCGAATGTCTTTGAGATGGGGGAAATGATCTCTCATCTGTCGGGCCTGTCTTGGTCGAGCTTTATCGATCAGTATAATTCTGCCCAGACAGAAGCTGATCCTCTGAGTCAGAGCTTTGAGATCACATATAATGTCAGCCTTGACAACAGCGGAGCTCTCGAGTCGGTTGAACCGGCCGATACTGCTGTGTTTACTCAAGTAAGAGATTTCGTTTGGGATGACTAAACGACAATATCTCTGCGGATTCCGAGAAGAAGCTATTCATTTCCCGAATACAAGACTAAAGCTTATCAGACGTTGAATCTGAAGAGAACGACATCGCCGTCCTTCATTACATATTCTTTGCCTTCGGAACGCACCAGTCCCTTCTCACGGGCAGCTGCATAAGTTCCGCATGCCATAAGATCATCATAAGCTACGACCTCGGCGCGAATAAAACCTCGTTCGAAGTCGGAATGTATCTTACCTGCAGCTTGAGGAGCTTTAGTGCCGTTCTTTATTGTCCAGGCGCGCACTTCCGTAGGACCTGCAGTCAGGAAGGAGATAAGACCCAGGAGCTTATAAGATGCTTGGATCATCTTGTCGAGACCTGCCGAATCGATGCCCAGATCATCAAGAAACATCTGACGATCCTCGGGCTCTAACTGTCCCAGTTCTTCTTCGATCTTTGCAGAGATGACAACCACTTCGCTTCCGGATTCTGCCGCGATCCTCTTAACTGTGTTTACATAGGGAATATCAGGATTCTTGATATCATCCTCCGCGATATTGGCACAATAAAGAACCGGCTTTAAGGTGATCAGCTGAAGATCCTTTGTCATCGCTAATTCTTCATCGTCAAATTCAATGGAGCGGGCGGGCTTTTCCTGTTCGAGGGTGGCATAGATCTTCTCATAAAGAGCCAGCTCAGAAGCGTAGGACTTGTCGCCGCCTTTCATCATCTTACGAGTGCGTTCGACTCTTTTCTCCATGATCTCAAGATCGGAGAGGATAAGTTCGAGTTCGATTACTCCGATATCGCGCTCCGGATCGGCGCTGCCGTCTACATGAACGACATCGGGATCATCGAAACATCTTACTACATGGCAGATCGCATCTACCTCTCGGATATTCGAGAGGAATTTATTGCCGAGACCTTCGCCTTTGCTGGCACCCTTTACCAGACCTGCGATATCAACGAATTCGATTATCGCAGGTGTGTATTTATCGGGGTGATACATCTCAGCGAGTTTATCAAGTCTGGAGTCCGGGACAGCAACAACACCGATATTCGGTTCTATGGTGCAGAAAGGATAGTTGGCGGATTCTGCTCCGGCCTTTGTTATAGCGTTGAAAAGTGTGCTCTTACCTACATTAGGCAGTCCTACTATGCCAAGTTTCATCTTTATATACCTCTTTATTAGCCGAAAATACCGTATTATTATACATCTCTTTCGCGAAAAATACTGTTAAATATAATCTTTGGCATATTTGCGGTACTTTTTGCTTTTGAGGACACATAATTTGTATTTTGTATCGGATTGTGTGGGATTGTGACAAATTGTGTGCAATTGTGTGCCAATTGACTCTGAAGAACTGATACTATCCCCCAAAAGCAAGGGAGGTATCATTAAATGGCTGTAAGACAGTCTGTAGTTAAGGTATATTCATGTTTCGCCGATGGAATGGCAGGAAAGCTGTCGGAGATCGAAGTTTCACTTAATCCCGGTATTCCGACATTTGACGTGATCGGTCTGTGTGACTCGTCTATTAGGGAGTCGCGAGGCCGGATCCATGCGGCGCTTATATCCGCCGGTTTTAGTATGCCCAAGGGGCACATAACAGTAAGCATATCACCCGCCTATATGAGAAAGTCCGGCTCGGCTTTCGATCTTCCGATTGCCATAGGGATCCTATTGGCGTCAAGGCAGCTTCCGATGCCTCTTAACAGCAGGATCTATTCAGAGGGGGAATTATCCTTGAAGGGAGAGATCAAGGGGACGCCGGGGAGCGCACTGCGCTTGAAGATTTGCGCGGGAGAGATTTTCGATATGGTGATCATCCCGGAGGAAGAACGGACAGCTGCGGCTTGTGCCGGGCTCAGAGGAATGACGATCACGCATCTGACCAATCTGGACAATATTTTTATCTATAAGGAATATGTAGCTGAAGATTTCCGGGATAAAAGGAAAGATGAAGAAACAGCGGTAAGATCGGCGGAAATGATAGATTATGCTGTTCTTAAGGGCCAGGAAAAAGCCGCCAGAGCGATACTTCTCGCGGCGGCCGGCAGGCATAATCTGATGCTGCTCGGCAGTCCCGGATGCGGAAAATCAATAGCAGCTAAGATCATATCGGGGATATTGCCGCCTCTTGATGACGACGAGTGGAGTGATGTTTTCTCTGTTTACGAAGCAGCGGGCTTGACAGATGACAGGAATACTATCAGTCGTGCCAGACCAATAAGACGCGTGTATCCGGGCCTTACAGTGTCAAAACTTCTGGGGGGAGGCAGAAGTATGAAGCCGGGTGAACTGGCGCTTTCAAATCACGGTGTGCTCTTCGCCGATGAGATCTGTGAATATTCAAATGATGTTATTGATGCACTGAGAGTCCCTCTTGAAGAACATCTTGTAAGGATAAACAGAGACGGGCAGACCTACAGCTTTCCGGCATCGTGTATTTTCGTCGGAGCCGGCAATCCATGCCGCTGCGGGATGCTGTATGAGGGACGATGTAAATGTACTAATGACGCAAAACGTCGATATGCAAGGAAGCTGTCGGGGCCGTTTCTTGACAGGATCGATATCTTCTGCGAGATGCGAAGCGTCGGAAAGGAGGATCTGGCATCGATCGCTGTCCCGGAGAAGGAACGGATGAGTCCTATGCTGCAAGGAAGGGTCGCGGAAGCGTGGGAGAGGCAAAAGGAAAGATATGCCGTTATCGGTCCGTATATCTTCAACGGGACAGTCGAGACTGATGCGCCGGGAGAACTGATGCGTGCAGATGACAGTGTTATCAATGCAGCCGTCGAAGCTGCAGGCAGATCAGGAATGACGGCGCGGGGGTTTGTAAGGCTATTGAAGGTCGGAAGGACGGTAGCAGATCTCGATGGAAGATCGGATATGGTCACATCCGACATTGCAGAAGCTGCTCTGTTTAGAGACAGCTTGCTTATCAATGCTTACAGTAGAAAGGAAAGGTATTAGTATGGCTTTGAACGAGAAAAACATGATAGATCTCAAATTCGCAGCACTGAGGTTTGTCGCTGCCATGGACAGGAAATGTGTGGATGAACTGATGACTGCGGGCATTATCAGTCATTATAGAGATCTCTGCGGTGATATTGACGAGATCAAAGAAAAGGTCAGCAAGAATGAGTTAAGTGAGAGGACAAGAGAAAGACTTGAACTGGCCTTTGATCAATCCAAGGTTAATAAGGTTTATGAGTCATATCAGAAGGAGATGGAAGATAAAAATATAGGGATCATCGCTGACGATGACGATGATTATCCCTGGGCATGGAGACAACTAAGCGGGATGCCGCCGGTGTTTTTTTATAAAGGAAATAAGGAGCTGTTGAAACAGTGCTATGACAAAGGTGCTGTGGCGATGGTCGGTTCAAGACAGCCGAGTGCCTACGGTAAGCAGGCAACGAAGGATTTTGCCGATCATCTGGCTCAGAAAGGAGTAGTCATCGTATCGGGAATGGCCAAAGGGATCGATCGGGGAGCTCATGCGGCAACCCTTAACAGCAAAGGGGCTACTATTGCTATCGTGCCCGGTGGAGTTGACGTAATCTATCCGCCTGAGAATCAGGATCTTTATAAAGCACTGTGCGATCGGGGCTTGATCATCTCTGAACTGCCGCCCATGCAGACTGTTAATAAGAGATACTTTCCTGCCCGTAACAGACTGATCGCAGGACTGTCTGATATTACTTTGATAATGGAGGCAGGGGAGTATAGCGGGACTTTACATACAGCTTCTTTCGCGGCATCTCAGGGAAAGGATGTTTTTGTCCTTCCACACGCTATATATTCACAAAATGTAATGGGAGGTCTTTATCTGATAAGAGACGGAGCGGAGATACTGACAGATAAGGAAAGCATCGACAGCAGGATAGCAGAGTGCCTTCTTAACAGGTTGGGAGATTATTGTCGAAAAGATAATATAGAAGAGTTAAGAGAGATGTCACAGAAGGCTCCTGATAAGCTGGAGGATGATCAGTGGCAGGAGTTGATCTTGGACAAACTTACGGTAAAGCCTATGACTTTCGATGAGTTGTCAGAAGGTGTAATACTGGATTTTACGAAGTTGAGCGTTCTGTTAGCCGATCTCGAGAAAAGGCAGAAGGTCCTGATGACCGAGGGAAAATATTCTTTGACATTTCAAAGATGATGATTTATATATAGAAATTGTGAATAAAATCAAAAAGCGTGTTTGAAAGGTTGTTATGGGGAAGAAATTAGTAATAGTCGAGTCTCCTGCGAAAGCAAAGACTATAGGACGTTATCTCGGTAAAGATTATGTGATCACAGCATCCAAGGGTCACATCAGGGATCTGCCGTCGGCGACCCTGGGTGTTGACGTGAATAAAGATTTTAAACCCGTATATATAACCATGCGCGGCAAACAGGATGTTATAAAGCAGCTTAAAGAGCTGGCTTCCGATTCTGATTTTGTTTATATCGCAACCGACCCTGACCGTGAGGGAGAAGCTATTGCCTGGCATATCGCTCAGGCGCTTAAGATCGATCCGCAGTCTCACTGCAGGATCACATTTAATGAGATCACTAAGAAAGCGGTAAAGGAAGCGGTTGAATCACCCCGTGAGGTCGATATGGACCTGGTAAATGCCCAGCAGGCAAGAAGAGTCCTTGACCGTTTGGTAGGTTATGAGTTGAGTCCCCTTTTGTGGGATAAGATCCAGAAGGGCTTGTCTGCAGGGCGTGTACAGTCCGTTACGGCAAGGCTCGTGGAAGACAGGGATGCCGAGATCGACGCATTCGTTCCGGAAGAATACTGGAATGTCAGTGCCATTGTTAGTGCTGCATCTGAGAAAGAGAAGTTTAAGATCAAGTATCTCGGCAGTAAGATCGGAGGAAAGCTTTCCAAAGACAAGCTTAGCTGCAAGGAAGAAGCTGATAAGGTCATCAATGATGTGAAGGGGAAGGATTTCATTGCATCTTCCGTTAAGAAGGGCAAGAAAGAGCGTAATCCTTTCCCGCCGTTTACTACTTCGACACTGCAGCAGGAGGCCTCGAGAAGACTTAATTTCACTTCCAGGAAGACCATGAGTGTAGCTCAGCAGCTTTACGAGGGTATCGAGATTGCAGGACAGGGGCAGACAGCGCTTGTATCCTATATCAGAACTGACTCTGTTCGTATCTCCGATGAAGCTGTGCATGCATCACGCGGTCTTATCGAGGCGAAGTACGGTAAGGAATATGTATGTCCTTATATAAGGTCATTCAAGAATAAGAATTCGGCTCAGGATGCTCACGAGGCTATTAGACCGACTCATTTTGATCTGGCGCCTGAATCAATTAAGAGTTCGCTTCAGCCTGATCAGTATAAGCTCTATAAGCTCATTTGGGACAGATTCCTGTCAACACAGATGTCAGCGGCTGTTCTTAATACGGTAACTCTCGATGCGGAAGCAGGCGGGCAGGTGTTCCGGGCAAGTGGCGAGACTATCGTTTTTCCGGGTTTTCTTGCGGCATATGCAGATATTAATGAAGAAAATGCCGAGGAGAAGAATGACTCTACAAGACTGCCCGATCTTACAGAGGGACAGACGCTGAAGAATCACGGAGTTACGGGTGAACAGAAATTCACCCTGCCTCCGGCCCATTACACGGAAGCAACTCTTATCAAGGCCATGGAAGAGAATGGTATCGGTCGTCCTTCCACTTATGCGCCCACCATCTCTACGATCCTTGAGCGCACATATGTCGAGAAGGATGGAAAGTTCATAAAGATAACGCCGCTTGGCAAAGTGGTTACGGATATGCTCCGGGACAACTTTAAGGAGATCGTTGATGTCTCTTTTACGGCAGACATGGAGAAACAGTTGGATGAGATCGAGACCGGCAATAAGGATTGGGTTGCTGTTCTGTCAGATTTTTACCCTCCTTTCCATAAGCAGATCAAGGAGGCGGCCGAATCTATTCAGAAGATCAAGATCGAATCTGAGAAGACCGGGGAGATCTGTCCTGAGTGTGGTCAGGGAGAACTTGTTATAAAGCAGGGCAGATATGGTAAATTTATCGCTTGTTCAAGATTTCCGGAGTGTAACTACACCAAGAATATCGAAGTGACTGTTAAAGGTAAATGTCCGATCTGCGGCTCGGGGCTGCTGGCTCATAAGTCCAGAAAATATAAAGGCAAGAGTTTTTATACTTGTGATAAGAAGGGATCAAATCCCGATTGTGACTTTATTTCATGGGATATCCCGGTTGACGGCAAGACCTGTCCGACTTGCGGTTCCTATATGGTCTGGAAGACATTTAGAGGAAGGAAATATACCAAGTGCGCCAATAAGGACTGTGAGTCCAATAAAAAGCGTAAGGATAAGTCTGAAGGAGATGATAAGTGAGCTCCGGGGAATGTGCATCTATCAATATTATAGGTGCCGGCCTTGCGGGGTGTGAGGCTGCCTTGATGGCAGCTTCTTTTGGTGTAAGGGTAAAGCTTTACGAGATGAAACCCGTGAAAAAGAGTCCTGCTCACCATAGCGATTCTTATGCGGAACTTGTCTGCAGTAATTCTCTCCGTGCGGCAAATGTGGAGAATGCAGCCGGACTTCTTAAAGAAGAGATGAGAAGACTGGGCTCTGTTGTTATGGAAGCTGCATTAAAGACTTCCGTTCCGGCAGGAGGTGCCCTTGCAGTCGATCGAAGTGAGTTTGCTGCCTATATAACTGAGAAGATCAAAAGTTGTCCCTATATAGAAGTGGTTGAGGGAGAGCTAGATGCCATTCCGAGAGAAGGCATAACTATAGTCGCGACGGGTCCTTTGACCGACGGCGCTCTTTATAATGACATCCTGTCTCTGACCGGCGGTGAGGATCTGCACTTTTTTGATGCTGCTGCCCCGATAGTTACTGCTGAATCTATAGATATGACAAAGGCTTTTAAGGCATCCAGATATGGTAAGGGGGGAGACGATTACATCAATTGTCCCATGAACAAAGAGGAGTATCTGGCTTTCTATCATGCACTGATCGAGGCTGAGAGAGCTGATGTCAAGGGCTTTGACAAAGAGATCGTTTTCGAAGGCTGTATGCCTATCGAGACTATGGCGTCAAGGGGAGAGGATACGATGCGATTTGGTCCTCTTAAGCCGGTTGGCTTGATAGATCCTGCTACCGGAGAAGAACCCTATGCCTGTCTGCAGTTAAGACAGGACGACAGAGCGTCCAGCATGTATAATCTTGTGGGTTTCCAGACAAGGCTTAAGTGGGGAGAGCAGAAAAGAGTCTTCGGCATGATACCGGGGCTTGAGAATGCCGAGTATTACCGGATGGGAGTTATGCATCGTAATACTTACCTGAAGTCCCCTCAGGTCTTAAGTTCTGATTATTCTTTAAGATGCTATCCCAATATCTTCTTTGCAGGTCAGATCACCGGTGTTGAAGGCTACGTTGAATCTGCTGCTTCGGGTATGCTTGCCGGATACTATGCGGCTCTTAGGGCAATGGGCAGAGAGCCCGAGTTCATGCCTGATGCAGATACGGTAATAGGCTCTATGGCTCTTTATGTATCTGATCCTAATGTTACAAGATTTACTCCGATGAATGCTAATTTCGGATTGGTCAATCCCTATCCGGGTAGATTCAGGGGGAAGGGAGCCAAAAAATTAAAAAATGCCGCAATTGCCGAGCGGTCATTACATCAAATCGATGAATTCTCGGGTATAATCGAAGGTATGAGAATAAATAAATGACGCTCCCGGAGGAGAATAATGAGAAACAAGAAGGCCGATAAACCGGATTATGTGGCTGAAGAACACGGTCCGGTGTATAACTTTTTCTATTCATATAAGACGCATTTTTATCAGTTGATGACATCTAATCTGATGCTGGTGGTCTTTAATATACCCATGCTTTTTGTGGCATATCTTTTTTCGCTGGAATTCCTTCCATGGATCAACCACAAACTGGAATTAAATAACTTTGTGGAGTACTGGGGGGATACTCTCGGCGCTTCCGGTAATGCCAGCTTAGGTAATGATATATCGGGAAGAGATGCGGCATACCAGCTCTATTATATGTTGATGGTGTTCTGTGTTATGTTCCTTATTGCCACGAGCCTGATATGTATAGGCCCTTTTCAAGCCGGATTTCATCAGATATACCGTAATCTTCACAGGCAGAGCGGAGTTTTTATCTGGTCCGACTTTAAGGACGGTGTGAAGAATAACCTGAAGCAGTCGCTTATAGTTATGCTCATTGGTATTTTGGGCTCTGCGGTGATCCTGTTTGCCATCGGCTTTTATCTTAACGGACTAAAAGGCGGTGCAGGTACTGCGCTGGCTACTTTCTTTGGAGTCAGTTTCTTCGTTTTCATGTTCATACAGAATATGGTTTATCAGATAATGGTATCTGTAGAATTGCCGCTAGGTAAGATCTATCGTAATGCGTTGCTGTTCTTCCTCTTGAAGCCCGGCCCCAGCATTATGACGATCCTTGTATCTGTTACCCTTCTCGGCATTATTCCTTTTGCGATGATGTTTACTTCTAATTATGCTCTTATGGGTATAACGGTCTTCTACTATCTTGTATTTGTCATTACTTTTAATCAGTATATGATTGCTTTCGAGACGGGTGAATATATTGATCAGTTTGTCGCTGTGCAGAATCCTCCCCAAGAGGACGAAGAAGAGTTCAAGTATTATTCCGAGGACAGAGAAGGACCTTCCGAGATCGGAAAGACTGATAAAGAAGAGGAAGATAACGACGAGTCAGACAATGAAGCTCCAAATGAAGAGTTTCATATAATCGAGGAGGCGAACCAGTCGGAGGATAATGGATGATATAGGCTTACTGTCTACGCGCGTGAAGATAATCGCGGCAGCGGCTTTATTTGCGGTTGTGATCACGATCGTATGTTTTCTTGCCTTTTATCGCTATTATCGTCGAAAAGGTTCCGAGATTGCCGATAGCCTGGAACGTGAGCGCGACGAGCTCCTGTATCCCGAGGTCGCTTACTTCAGTGAGATCGGCAAACGTGAAAGCCAGCAGGATGCATTCTACATATCACCCATGGAGAACTATCGTCGTAACGGCATCGTGCTTCTGGTTACCGACGGAATGGGCGGTCTTAAATACGGGGATGAGATCTCATCCGAGATTGCTGAGTCTATCGAGAATATGTATCCCCTAAGCTTTCACGCCGCCGAGATGATCTCCGACGAGCTCAGAAGAATGTCCAATTCCATCTATGAGAAATACAGACTTCAGGGCGGAGCCACCCTTGCCATGGTTCACATAAGCGGTAATTATATGAATTTCTACAGCTCCGGTGACTCGGATATCATATTGATCAGAGGGGGAGAAGCTACGAGGCTTAATCCCAGACAGAACTATCTGTCTACTCTGGTCGGAAAGCTTTCCAAGAGCGGCAGGACAACCTACGAGGCCTATGTTGACAAGAAATCCCGTGCCCTTATAGATTTTATGGGCAACAGCAATCCCAAGATCATCTATACGACGAGACCCATCAGGCTGACTGACGATGATGTTGTGGTTATATGCTCAGACGGAGTTACGGATGCCGTGCCCTGTAAGTCAATGGTTCAGTTTAGCGACGGCAGCGCCAAAAGGTGCGCCCAGCAGATCAAACGAAGCATCATCATGAAGAAGCATCCCCGCCAAGATAACTATACCGGTATAGTAATAAAGCTCAGTCGTGGTATCATAAATTGACAGCTTATGAATGGTCGGTAAAAGAATTTGATCGAGTATTATACATTTATGCACAACGGCGGCGCTGATAATTACGCTGACAATATTTTCCATAACTACATCGGTCCGCTCCTGACCGTTCTTATATGTTGTGGCAGTAATATCCCCGAAGGTGAGAATCCGTCTTTTGATGCCGCCGGCAGTGTGATCAGTGCCGGAATAAAAAAAGCATTCGATGACATAAGTGATGCCGTAAGCAAAAGTATCCCTGCTGACAGCGAATATCTGCTAATGCGTATCAGCGACAAGGCCGTCAAGATCGAGCGCCACGGCAGCATCATCCCTTATATCGTAAAAGGCGGAGAACTCAGGGTGTTGCCCAACGGAGTTTTCGGCCTCGAAAATGATGACCGCATAATCTGCGGCAGTAAGAACTTTTACGATAATCTGTCCGTGCCGGCGATCCTGGCTGATGCTGTTACAGCCATGAGCTGCGAAGAGTGGATGGATAATCTTATCTGCAGGATATCAGACAGTAATATGCTCTCATGCGGCAATCTTACGGCTGTCAACTTCATTGTCAGAAGTGACGATTGATCTTTGCTCCTGCAATAGGGGAAAGTGTTTGGACTATATGCCGTAAGCCGGTGGACTTACGGTTAACAGATCGCTCTCATCGGTTGCCGTAATACTCTTTGTAGAATGAATCCCTGAAGTCTCCCAAACAGTCCTCGGCAATGGCTTCGCGAACCTTTTCCATAAGGTTTAAAAGGAAATGGATATTGTGCCATGTGCAGAGTCTCTGTCCGAACATCTCGCGTGCCTTGAGAAGGTGACGGATATATGCTGAGGTGAAGTTCTTGCAGGCGTAGCAGTCGCAATTATCATCCATAGGCTCGAACGATTCTGCATACTGCTTATCGCGTATGATCTTACGGCCGTGCGAAGTCAATACCGTTCCGTGTCTGCCCATTCTGGTAGGCAATACACAGTCAAACATGTCGATACCGCGGATGGAGCCCTCGATGAGATAGTCGGGTGTTCCGACACCCATCAGATATCTCGGTTTGTCCTCGGGCATGAGAGGCGTTACAACATCGAGCATCTCATACATAAGGTTAGCGGGCTCTCCGACCGACAGACCGCCGATCGCATAACCGGGAAGCTCACGCGATGTGATCTGTTTTGTGCTTTCAGCGCGCAGATCGCCATACATATTGCCCTGGATAATGCCGAAAAGAGCCTGATCATCAGGCCTTTTGTGAGAGTCGATACAGCGGTCGAGCCATCTCGTAGTCCTTTCCAGTGACCTTGCCGAATAATCATGAGTTGAAGGGTAGGGGCAGCATTCATCGAAGGCCATGATGATATCAGCGCCCAGATCATTCTGGATCTTAATGGATTTCTCGGGCGTAAGAAGATGCTTTGACCCGTCCAGGTGAGATCTGAAATGAACGCCTTCCTCTACGATATCCTTAGGACGCGCGAGGGAAAAGACCTGGAATCCGCCGCTGTCCGTGAGAACGGATCCCTTCCAATTCATGAATCTATGAAGCCCGCCGGCCTTTGCCACAAGCTCTGAACCGGGTCTCATCCACAGATGGTATGTATTTGACAGGATGATGCCTGCACCCATTGAAGCTACTTCATCAGGGCTCATGCCCTTAACTGAGGCCTGCGTGCCGACCGGCATGAATGCAGGGGTATCGATAGTTCCGTGAGGTGTATGTACTCGGCCTAATCTGGCACCTGTCTGCTTGCAGGTATGGATATGCTCATACCAAACGGGATAATTGCTCATTAGAAGTCTCCTTGATCTCGTTTTATCTTGAGGTCGGTTATAAACATTGCATCGCCGAAGCTGAAGAAGCGGTATTGCTCCTTAACGGCTTCCTCATATGCATGTAATACATGTTCTTTGCCTGCCAGAGCCGATACCAGCATTATCAGGGTGGATTCGGGCAGGTGGAAATTTGTTATCAGCGAGTCTACACACTTAAATTCGTATCCGGGATAGATGAAAATCTTGGTATTACCGGATCTCGGCATCATCTCGGGATCTGACGATGCTACTGTCTCGAGAACTCTTGTGGAAGTGGTGCCGACAGAGATTATTCTTCTGCCTTCAGATCTTGCCTTGCGTATTATATCCGAGGCAGTCTTATCGAAAGAATACCATTCGGAATGCATCTCATGTTCTTCCACATCATCTACCTTAACAGGTCTGAAGGTTCCTAATCCGACATGCAGGGTTACTTCGGCGATCTCCACGCCCATAGCCCGTATATCGCTTAAAAGTTTTTCCGTGAAATGAAGTCCGGCAGTCGGAGCGGCGGCAGATCCTTCTATCTTGGAATAGACCGTCTGATAACGTTCTCTGTCCTGAAGCTGTTCATGAATATAAGGAGGCAGAGGCATCGTTCCGGCTCTGTCGAGCACTTCTTCCCAGATGCCTTCATAATCAAAACGAACGATCCTGTTGCCGTCCTCCAAGACTTCTTCGCACTCCGCTTCCAGCTCACCTTCGATAAAGGTGAAGCGTCTTCCGGGCCTGACCTTCTTGCCGGGACGCACGATGGTCTCCCAGCGTCTGTCATCAAGTCTCTTAAGAAGCAGGATCTCAACTGCGGATCCGGTATCGGATCGAACTCCCAGGAGTCTTGCGGGAATGACTCTCGTGTTATTGATCACCAAAACATCACCTGACTTCAAAAAGCCGGTTATCTCACTAAAATGCCTGTGCAGTATCTCGCCGGTATTCTTGTCCAGCACCATCAGTCGCGATGCGGAACGCTCCTCCAAGGGGTGCTGAGCGATCAGATCCTCAGGCAGATCATAATAAAAATCACTTGTCTTCATACTCATGAGGGCTATTATACACCCTTTATCATCGAAAAGGGGAATCACAAGGGGAAAGGGAACATACAAATGTCGTTAAAGAGCCCGATTTTCCGCCGCTCAAGTACACTTGTCCACCCTGAAAGGATAAATTGACGCATAGTAAAATCGAGTGTTAAAATCTGAAATGTAATCCTGTTTACGGAGGAGTAAAAAACATGACAAAGCCTATTTTCGAAGGTTCCGGAGTTGCAATCGTAACACCTTTCACTGACAGTGGCGTTGATTACGAGCGTCTTGAGCAACTCGTAGATTTTCATATCAATAACGGAACAGATGCAATCATTATCTGCGGTTCAACAGGCGAAGCATCCACGATGCCTGATGATGAACACCTTGCCACTATCAAGTGTGCTATCGATGCAGCCGCCAAGCGTGTTCCCGTAATTGCCGGAACAGGCTCGAACGATACAAGACACGGAGTCCATCTGACACGTGAAGCCGTTAAGCTCGGCGCTGATGCAGTTCTCGTCGTAACGCCCTATTATAACAAGTGCACACCTGAAGGTCTCTTCAGACACTATGGCGAATATGCAAAGAATTCGGATGCTCCGATCATCCTTTATAATGTTCCCTCCAGAACGAATGTAAACATCTCGCCTGATTCTCTTGTAAGACTTGCAGAGTATGAGAACATCGTTGCCATCAAGGAGTGTAATTTCGGACAGGTGCCCGAGATCTACAGTAAGCTGGGTGACAGATATACTCTTTATTCCGGCGAAGACGGCTTGGCTGTTCCTATGGTATCCATGGGAGCTAAGGGTGTTATCTCGGTTGTTGCAAATATCCTGCCTGCTCATATGAGTAAGATGATCCACTCCTATCTTGACGGTGATGTTAAGACGGCAAGAGATATGCAGGTTGAGATCATTCCTCTCGTCAAGGCGCTCTTCTGCGAAGTTAACCCTATTCCGATCAAGGAAGCTATGAACATCCTCGGCATGAATGTAGGTCCCTGCAGACTGCCCCTCTGTGAGATGAGCGCTGCCAATCACAAGTATCTGGAAGATGTTCTTGCCAAGTACGACTTCTCATTTATCAACAAGTAAGGAGACAACTAATGGTCGGTATTTTTATGAATGGTTGCTGCGGACATATGGGACGCGCGATCGTGGATATGGTAAAGCATAGTGAGGATTATAGGATCGTAGCCGGCGGAGATATTGTGGTACCGGAAGAGCCTATCGGCTTCCCGGTCTACGCTAATGTCAATGATTGTGAAGAAGACTTTGATGTGATCATTGATTTCTCTAATGCCAAGGCTGTTCCCGGGATAATCGAGTTCGCTAAGAAGAAGAATAAGCCTTTGGTTCTTTGTACGACAGGGCTTGATGATGATACTGTAAGGATGTCTGTTGAAGCGTCTAAGCAGATTCCTATCTTCAGATCGGCGAATATGAGTCTTGGAATGAATGTGCTTTTCGAGCTGGTAAGGAAGGCTACAAGAGTACTCTATCCTGATTATGAGATCGAGATCGTAGAAGCCCACCACAATCGTAAGCTTGATGCGCCTTCAGGGACGGCCTACATGATCGCAGATATCATCAATGAGGAAGCGAACAATGAGCTCGATTATGTCTACGAGAGACATTCCGAGATGAAGGCGAGAGACCATAAAGAACTGGGGATCAGTTCCATCAGGGGCGGCAATATCGTTGGTGAACACGATGTTTACTTCATAGGTGACGAGGAGGTCCTTAAGGTATCTCACAGTGCTCAGAGGAGAGAAGTTTTCGGAAGAGGGGCACTGACTGCAGCAAAATTTCTTGTTAATAAGCCTGCGGGATGTTACTCTATGCAGGATGTCATAACAGATATACTTAAATAAAGACGCTAAGAGTCGGAGGAAAGACCAATGTACAAAATGATGCTTGAGAATGCCGATGCATCAGCTGAGATCGGCAGTTCAGTAATGATGATATTAATGCTCGGAGTTTTCTTCGTAGTATTCTACTTTTTGCTCATCAGACCTCAGAGGAAGAGAGACAAGGAACTTAAGAAGCAGATCGAAGCCATGAGAGTAGGTGACAAAGTCCTTACTATCGGCGGCCTTGTAGGTGTCATCGCCAATATCAAGGATGATGAGATCACGATCTATACATCAGCTGCCAATACGCCTGTGACTTTCAAGAAGTCAGCTATTCAGAGCGTGGCTCTTCGTAATGCCGAGGAGACTGCTCCTGTGGTAAGAAAGACTAAGGCTGACAAGGCTCAGAAGGCCGAGAAGGCTGATAAAGCTGATAAGGACGGCGACGAAGCCTAATAGTTTCTGTCGTCTGATCCGGAAGCAGGTATATGACAATTCAGTCCCTTCCCGTAGATTTCCGAGAAGGGACTTTAATATTTAGAGAGGAGAGGAACGCATGGGCATGATCCCCGAGAGTGTAATCGAAGAGATCTTATCGAAAGCCGATATAGAGTCGGTGGTAGGCCGCTATGTGTCCTTTACTAAGAGAACAGGACAGAATCTCTTTGGATTGTGTCCTTTCCACTCAGAGAAATCGCCTTCGTTCTCGGTCTCGCCTAATAAGGGGATCTATCATTGCTTCGGATGCGGTAAGGGTGGTAATGCCATCAGTTTTATCCGCGAGATCGAGAAGCTCAGTTATCCTGAAGCCGTAAGATTTCTGGGTAAGCAGTATGGCGTGGAAGTTCCGGATAATGCTTCCGGCTATAATGACGACAATCTGCGTCGGCGTAAAGAAAGGGTTCACGCTCTGCTAAATGAGGCCGGGAAGTTTTATTTTGCCTGTCTTATGGATAAAGGCGGCAAGCCCGGTCGGGATTATGCGGCCAAACGTATGCTCTCCAATGATACGATCCGTAAATTCGGTCTTGGCTATGCACCCGAGGGTTGGGATGTGCTCGTAAACTATCTTAAGGGCAAGGGCTATACTGAAGATGAGATGAAAGAATCCGGTCTGTTTACGGTATCTCGTAAGACCGGCAAAATGATAGATCTTTTCCGAGGAAGACTGGTCTTTCCGATATTTGATGCTTTTGGAAGCATTATCGCTTTCGGAGGAAGGGCTTTGGGAGACGAGATGCCCAAATATGTAAACTCCCCAGATTCATTGGTGTATAAGAAGCAGGAACATCTTTATGCCTTGAATGTGGCTAAGAAAAGCAAGTTGAATCAGCTGATCATCGTAGAGGGCTATATGGATGCCATTGCTATGCATCAGGCCGGTGTTGATAATGCAGTAGCGTCACTCGGGACTGCTTTTACGGAAGCCCAGATCAGGCTGGCGTCTAAATATGCCGAAGAGATCATATTCTTTTTCGATGCGGATAAAGCAGGACAGAATGCTGCTGTCAGGGCGATCAGGATGATGCTCAGATATCTGAAGAAGATGACCGGACTTAAAGTCAGGATAAAGATCGCCTGTGTTCCTGATAACAAGGATCCTGACGAGTACATCCGTAATAACGGAAGCGAGAAGTTTATGGAGGTCGTAAGAAGGGCAAAGGATGTAGATGATTATCTGTCTGACAGGGCCTATAATGATAACTATTCGGACGAGAACGGCCTGGATCTTCATAAGTATCAGGAGGATATCATAACCTACGGTTCATGGGTCTATGATGACATAAAAAGAGAGAAGATGGCTGTCTCTTCAGCGGTCTATTTGGGTGTTAACTATATGACTGTCCTTAACCGTATGAAAGATGCGGAGCTATTGGCTTCCAAGGAACAGGCGGCAGCAGATGAACGTGACAGGCGTCGTGCCATGGAGGCCGATCTGTCCGATAGGAGGCATTACGATAATACGGTTATCGACAGCGATTTACCGGAAACGGATATTTATTCGGATACTGCTGCGCCGGCAGAAGAGGAAGATTCACGCAAGCCTTCGGATAGTGAAGACAATTCCTCTTCAGAGAATGTCATAAAGGGACGTCCCGATCTTGTTTATATGCAGGAACTGAAACTCTTTATCTATGCAGTAAGGCTTAAGGCGGATCTATGTGATACTAAGCTTGTAAGCCGGGAAGATGTATTAAGGCCAAGAGACTTCAGAGGCGCTAATATGCAGGCTATAGTGGAATACTTCCTGAACAATTATGAAGAGGGTTATGGTATAAGAGAAGCTCTCCTGATCAATGAATTGAGTAAGTATGTATTGAACGGAAGACCTGCCGAGGAAGTCTATCTCAGTGCCGGTGACCTGATCCCGGAGAATCGCGACGGAACAGTATTGCGCGACCTCTATCTGTCTGAACTGTACAGAATAAGGATCGCTAACCTAAGCCGCATGGAAAAGTGGTTTATAAGGAAGCTTCAGACTGCAACCGGACCTGAGCGGGATGAGATCAATGATAAGCTCAGAAAGATCGTCAGTATGAAGAAGCGCTTAAGTGAGAAGGTGAGCGAGCTGTGAATCCGGAGATGTCCATACGGCTTATGAGCGTTATCGAAATGATCCCGCCGAGAGCTAAGCGCGTGATCGATGTAGGATCAGATCACGGCAAGCTGGCTGTTTGGTGCCTGCTTAATAATAAAGCCCCAAAAGCTGTTTGTACCGATATACATAAAGATCCAGCGCAGAGGACAAAAAGAGCTCTTGCCGATCATATGCTGTCTGAGCGTTCGGAGGTATATTGCACTGACGGTCTTAAGGGCGTCGAGCTTCATAAAGGCGATGTTGTGGTCATGGCGGGACTTGGAGGCAACAATATAATTGATATCATGAAGGCCGCTTTCGAGCTGACAAATGATGATGTGCTGCATGAGGTAACTTTCGTTCTTCAAGCTCAGAAATCCATAGAGAGGCTTCGTAAGTATCTTGCCTCGACAGGCCTTGAGATAGAAGACGAAGAGGTCTGCATTGACAGGGATATCTTTTACCAGATGTTGCGCTGTTCTTATAGCGGAAGGCCCTATACTCTCAGCTTAAGGGAGATATATTACGGTCCTAAGCTCCTTGCTAAAGCCCGGCAAGGGGAGGAGATTGTAAAAGCATTTCATAAGCATCTTGATGATATCTATAAAATAAGGGCCAGGGGGGACCAGGAGATCAGGCAGATGCTTCAGAGTGAATGATGATAAGAGTTAACGGCCGCCTTTTTACGGGCGGCTTTCGTTATTTTGTCGGCTTTGGGGTAAATAAGCTTTTGGAGATTTGTTTAAATGCTAAGAACTTTTTCGATATAGAAAAAATATGTTGACTCAGACATATGAATGAAATAACATATGAATATCAATTCATATAAGGAGACATTCATATGTCGGACGATATCAAAAAATTTCTTGAGATAAGTAACATTAAAAAGGGCTTTGGCCAAGGGGATTCCAGGCAGGAAGTCTTAAGGGGCATGAATTTTGAGGTAGCAAAGGGCGAGTTCTGCGTGCTCCTCGGCCCGTCAGGATCGGGCAAGTCGACACTGCTTAATATCATCGGCGGAATCGACAAAGCAGACAGCGGATATATCGCCATCAACGGAGATAAACTGGAAGACATGAATGACAAAGCGCTAACCTTGTATAGAAGGAAGCATTTGGGGTATGTCTTCCAGCTTTATAATTTGATCCCGAATCTGAATGTCAAGGAAAATATCGAGGTAGGTTCCTACCTTTCAGACAGCCCTCTGGATATAGATGAGCTGCTTAATACACTGGGATTATGGGATCACAGATATAAACTTCCCAATCAGCTGTCAGGAGGTCAGCAGCAAAGGACTTCTATCGGAAGAGCTATCATTAAAAATCCTGATATCCTTCTGTGCGATGAGCCTACGGGAGCTCTCGACTACAACACATCCAAAGAGATATTAAAACTAATAGAGGATGTCAATCAGAAATACGGCAACACGATCATCATGGTTACTCATAATACCGAACTTCAGCATATGGCGGATCACACCATCAAATTGCGTGACGGCCTTGTACGTAAGAATATAGTCAACGAGAACAAGGTTTCCGTTGATCAGCTCGAATGGTAAGGGGGAGGACTAAGATAATGATGAGCCCTCTGACAAAAAGACTGCCCAGGCTCTTAAAAGACGGCTGGGCCAAATATATTGTTGTTTTTATGGTTATGGTGCTCCTGATAGGCATCGTATCAGGTATGCTTGTTGCAAATAAGAGCATGATCCATGCACTTGAAGAGAATAAGGAAGAACTGAATCAGGAAGATGGTCATTTGGAGCTTGCTTACGAAGCTTCTGATGAGCTCGTCGAGGCGATGGAACAGTATGGGATAAGGATCTATTACCAGCCCTACATGCAGTTCGATGAAGACAACGATCTTGACGGGGAAGCCGATGGTGAAGTCAGGGTTTACATCGTATCAGACACTGATAAGATCGCTTCCGGTGAAGAAGTAAACGGTATCGATGTTATTAAGGGTGAGTTGCCGGATGATGAAGCTGAGATAGCGATCGACAGAATGCATGCGGACAATGCCGGTATCAAAGTCGGTGATGAGATCTCACTCAATGATAAGCTTTATAAAGTCACGGGTTTGATCGCAAGAGTTGACTATTCGACTCTTCATAAGAAGGCTACGGACTTTATGTTCGATGCACTGACATTTGACGTGGCGGTTGTTACCGAGGAAGAGTTTAACAGTATTGAAGGTAAGCTCTATTACCAGTATGCCTGGAAATATAATGATCCTCCTCAAGATGAGAAAGAGGAGATCAAAGTCAGCGAAAAGCTTATGGGCAACCTTGTGACGGAAATCGAGCGATATGATAATCAGCTCCTGGATTATGCCCCGTCATATGCTAACGGCGCTGTTCAGTTCGCATATGATGATCTTACGGGCGATCTGACAATGACCACTGTAATAATGATCATCTTTGAGGTGGTTCTTGCATTTATCATGGCAATCACCACATCCAATACCATAACTCGTGAGTCTGCCGTAATAGGTACTTTAAGAGCTTCCGGATACACCAGGATGGAACTTACCATCCACTATATCTCCGTTCCTGTCATGGTAACGCTGCTGGCGGCTCTGGTAGGTAATATTCTGGGTTATACATGCTTTAAGGATGTTATTGTCGGCATGTACTATAACAGCTACAGCATGCCTAATTATGATACGATCTGGAATGCAAGAGCCTTTATTGAGAGCACTGTAATCCCTCTCGTGGTTATGTTTGCTATTAATATCATCATCGTCGGCAGAAAGCTCAGGCTGTCGCCTTTGAAGTTCTTAAGACATGATCTGTCTACATCTAAGCGTAAGAAGGCCAGAAGACTTCCCAGATGGTCTTTCATTAACCGATTCAGACTCAGGATCCTTCTGTCTAATGCTGTCGACTTTATCGTTCTTTTTGCAGGTCTTTTCCTCTGCATGTTCTTGATGTTTTTTACCTTCGCGCTGCCGGGGACGATTGATCACTATAAAGATACCGTGGTGGATGATATGTTTGCCGGCTATCAGTATGTGCTTAAGAGCCCGGTCGATGCAAACGGTCAGATCCTTGAGACATCTGCTTCAGGCGCCGAGCGCTATGCCGCCGCTAATCTTGTGACGGATATGAAATACAAGAAAGGTGAGAGCATCGCAGTCTACGGCTACGAGGAAGGGAGCAGTCATTTTGATCTTCCATATGACCTTGAGAAAGATGAGGTCTATGTATCATCTGCTTTTGCCGATAAGTTCAAACTCAAGACCGGAGACAGTATAAGATTAAAAGGCGAATTCGACGATTCTACATATGAGTTCACCATGAAGGGAGTATTCGAATATTGTGGTTCCTGTTCTATATACATGCCGATTGACAATTTTAATATTATCTTCGGCAATGAAGAGGGATACTTTAACGGCTTCCTGACGGATGAGCCTATTGAGGATATTGATGAGATCTATATCATGAGCTCCATCGATAAGGAGGATCTGGTGTCCATCGCCAACCAGTTGGATCACTCTATCGGAGGCTATATGAGGTATTTCTCTTTTGCCTGTGTCGCGATCTCCCTGCTGCTCATGTTCCTGATCACCAAGATCATCATCGAAAAAAATGCCGTCTCCATATCTCTGGTAAAGGTCTTAGGCTATCTTCCGGGTGAAGTCGCAAGCCTTTATATCATGGCGTCGAGTATAGTCGCGCTGTTTTCGATGATAATTTCTCTGTTCCTTTCGAAAGCTCTTGCAGGTATACTGTTTGATATATTCCTTAAGGAGTACGACGGCTACTTCCCCATGTATGTTCAGGAAAGCAAGTATCCCTTGATCCTCCTGCTGAATATAGCGGCATATGCTCTTGTGGCAATAATTGATTACTCAAGGATCAAGAAGATCCCCATGACAGATGCCCTTAAGAATGTAGAGTAAGGAAGGCAGATTATGTATAAGACAGGCGATGTTATCGATTGGATGAACAGTAAATTCCCGCCTGAGACGGCGGAAGCATATGACAACCCGGGGATCATGTTCGGATCATCGACCTCAGATGTCGACAAGCTCGTGATATGCCTGGATCTGACTAGCCGCGCATTAGATCTAGCGAAGTCTGAATCCGCGCAGATGATCATTACGCATCATCCGATCATATTCGGAGGCATCGACAATGTGAACGAGGATCTTCCTCACGGAAGGTTATTGTCAAAAGCCATAAGAAACGGCATAACCTGTTTTGCTGCCCACACTAACCTTGATAAGAATCCCGAATACAGTAACGGCGTATTGGCTGATATCCTCGGGGCGGCTTCCTATGAAGTACCCGAGGATGTAAGCTGCGGCGTGATCGGGTTTTTCGATGAGATGAAGCTCGGTGAGTTTAAGGAGAAGATCGTAAAATCTCTTTCTTCGAGCGGCGCTATCAGCATAAATGATCCCGATAGAAAAGTGGCTAAGGTTTTTGTCCAGGGAGGGGCGTTTGATGAAGAAAGCATAGCGGCCTTGCTTAAATGCGGAGTGGATACTGTCGTATCAGGCGAGATCAAGCATCATGTCACGCTTCTTCTGGAAGAATATGGCATCGCATCTGTGATCGCCGGTCACAATGCCACAGAACGGGTTTTTATGCCGCATCTTGCAAAAGAGCTTGAGAGATCCTTCCCGGAGCTTAAGATTTTTGTGGATAACGGCAACGAAAGATTCTTCAATTAAACTGTACTTTATCCTTTTTTTTATTTAGAATGATAAATGTTTTCCGAGTTGACCGAGACGATCGCGGGCACCAGTGGGCGAAAGCCGGTGCATGAGGAAAGTCCGGGCTCCACAGGACAGGGTGCCGGGCAGTTCCCGGTGAAGGCGACTTTAAGGAAAGTGCAACAGAAAAGGAAACCGCCTGCTTTAGGGCAGGTAAGGATGAAAAGGCGAGGTAAGAGCTCACCGGCGATGTGGAGACATGTCGGCCTTGTAAACCCCACCCGGAGCAACGTCGTGGAAGGGCATAACCGTGGTCCGCGGGCCCTGAGGGGACGGCTCGAACCGATCGGAGACGGTCGGTCTAGATAGATGATCGTTTAATACAGAACCCGGCTTACCGGCCGACTCGGTTAACATTAATACAATACGGAGGTCAGTTACATGTCCGCAGAATCTTATTTGAGCAGGGGAGTTTCTCCTACAAAAGATGAAGTAAAGGCAGCAGTCAAGAATCAGGATAAGGGAGTTTTCCCGGGAGCATTCGCTAAATTGATCCCTGATATCGCGGGTGATCCCGAGTATTGTACGGCGATACATGCTGACGGCGCCGGAACAAAGTCGTCCGTTGCTTATCTTATGTACAAAGAGACAGGTAACTATGACTGGTTTAAGGGCCTGGCACAGGACTCGCTGGTAATGAATACAGACGATCTTGCCTGTGTAGGCGCTTATAAGAATATGTCTCTTTCCAATACTATCGGACGTAATGCTCACAGAGTTGACGGCAAGGCAATTGCCAAGATCATCGAAGGTTACGATGAGATGATCGCTAAACTCTCTGACCTTGGTATCAATATCACAATGTGCGGCGGCGAGACCGCTGATGTAGGAGATCTTGTAAGGACGTTGATCGTTGATTCCACCATCGTTGCAAGATCAAAGAGAGAGGACATTATCAATGCGGCAAATATACAAGGCGGAGATATAATTGTAGGACTGGCATCTTTTGGTCAGGCAAGCTACGAGGATTCCTACAATTCAGGAATGTCCAGTAACGGACTTACTGCTGCCAGACATCTGCTGCTCTCCAAGTATTACTACGAGAATTACAAAGAGTCTTTCTCTGAGACTATTGCCGAAGATAAAGCATATTGCGGCAAATATCGTCTGACAGATAATCTTCCCGGCACTGATGTTTCCGTTGGAGAGGCTATACTTGCACCAACAAGAACATTCCTGCCGGTTATCAGAGATGTACTTGACAGCTATAGGGCCAATATCAATGGCATTATTCATTGCACCGGCGGTGGACAGGGCAAGTGCCGCGACTTCGGTAAGGATCTCAGATATGTCAAGGATAATCTTTTTGAGTTCCCACCTTTGTTTAAGGCTATTTATGAGTCCGGAGACATCCCCATGAAGGAGATGTTCCAGGTCTTTAACTGCGGCCACAGGATCGAGTTCTACTGTAACTCTCAAGAGACGGCAGAGGGGATCATTGCCATCGCCGGCAAATATAATATTGAGGCACGCGTAGTAGGACATGTTGAATCTCGTCCCGAAGGTTCCGGTAACGAAGTTGTAATAAGATATCAAGGAGATGAATACATTTATTCCTAAGAAATCCTTTATAATCAGTTTGTAGTCTTTTTGGATTATCAAATTAAAGGAGGGATCTCTATGGACTCAATTAAGAAGTATGTCGCAGAAGCGATCGGTACATTTACACTTGTACTCTTCGGCTGCGGCACGGCTGTTGCTGTAGGTTGTGATGCCACATTCGGTTCCGGGTATCTTCTTACGGCATTGGCTTTCGGTCTTGTAATCGTGGCTATGGCTTATTCCATCGGTAATATTTCCGGATGTCATGTTAATCCGGCAGTTTCTATTGCGATGTGGGTAAGTAAGAAGCTCAGTCTTCAGGACTTCTGTGGATATGTTATCGCACAGGTTATCGGTGGTATCGCAGGCGCAGCTGTTATCGGTGTTCTTTTCGATTCGGATTGTGGCTATGGTGCCAATATGGTTATTTCTACATCTGAGGGTGGTATCATGAAGTCTCTCGCTGTTGAGATCATATTGACTTTCATCTTTGTTCTCACTATCCTCGGCGTTACTTCCAAGAAGGAATTCGGCAATGTTGCCGGCATCGTTATCGGTCTTACATTGACCCTGGTACACATTCTTGGAATCCACTTCACAGGAACCTCTGTTAACCCCGCAAGATCCATCGCTTCTGCTGTTATGGCTCATGGTGATGCTCTCAAGTATGTTTGGGTATTCATCATTGCGCCCTTGCTCGGTGGTGTTCTTGCAGCTTTCATTTGGCAGATGCTCACATCTGATTCTGAGAAGGCAAAGTAATAATTATATAATAAGATCTGTTAATCGAAAGGGCTGTCAAGTGTTTGACAGTCCTTTTCTTTGTATGAGATCTTGCCGGGGCGACAATTTTACGACACAGTAAATCTATTACTATGTTGTTTTCTTGCAACAAGGTATAAATAAGGGGCGAGGAAAGCGTTAACGGCCGGCGAGTTTAAGTAGAACTGCCTTTTCTTTGTTGGTAAGGTATCTGTATTCGCCGGCTTTCATGTCACCGAGCTCTATGTTCATGAAACGCACGCGGGTAAGTTTTACTACCTTATAGCCAAGATAGTCGCACATACGCCTTATCTGTCTGTTAAGTCCCTGATGCAGGATTATGGTAAAACTCCTGTTTCCGGTGATCCGGACCTCGCAGGGCAGGGTGGTCTGCCCCAAGATAGGAAGACCGCCTTCCATCTTGGATTTAAAGTCTTTTTCGATATTATGATCGACCTTAACCCGATATTCCTTCTCATGACCGTTCTCGGCGCGAAGCAGTTTGTTTACGATATCACCGTCGTTTGTCAGCAAGATCAGACCGGATGAATTCTTGTCCAGTCTGCCTATGGTGAATACTCGGTCGGGGAGCCCCAGATAATCGATGATGTTATCGGGATCTGAGGGATCACATGTGCAGGTGATGCCGAGGGGTTTATTAAGAGCGATATAGATCTTATTGTCTTCCGGCAAAAGGTCATGGCCGTCTACGGTCACTTTGTTGCCGGGCATGACTCGCATACCCGTATCTGCCTTGACTCCGTCAATAAAGACGCGACCTTCTTCTATAAGGCGGTCTGCTTCTCTTCTCGAGCAGTAACCGGAGGAAGCGACATATTTGTTGATCCTTATACCGTCAGAGGACTTATCAGTACCAGGCATTCTTGGCCTCCGCCTTCTTGAGTGTGAAAGTAAAAGTCGTACCCTTGCCATATTCACTCTCGACAGTGATATCTTCTCCCATATATGTGAGAAGCTCCTTGGCGATTGCGAGACCTAAGCCGGTGCCTTTCTTGCCTCTTGCCCGGTCGGCTTTGAAGAACCTGTCGAAAATATGATCAATATCATATTCGTGGATACCTTGACCTGTATCACTTACGGAGATGTAGACCTTATTGTCTTTCTCGCGATACTCAGTGGAGATCGTGATAGATCCTCCTGCAGGTGTGTATTTTTTTGCATTATCAAGCAGGATGATAAGGATCTGCTCGACTCTGTCGGGATTGCCCATAACGGTGGGAAGCTTACCGGTGTTGAACATCACCTTATAGGAGATGCCGGCATCCTTCATTATTGGCATGAACTTGGTCTCCAATTCTGATAAGAGCTGGTTCATATCGATAGGGAATGTCTTAAATGCCAGGGTCCTGGACTGAAGCTTGGATAACTCGAGCATATCATCGATAAGTCTTGATAAGCGCATAGTCTCGTTCAGGATTATGCTGTAGTATCTTTGACGATCCTCCTCTTTCTTTACCAGTCCGTCAGACAGCGGTTCAATAAGGCCGCGCAGGGTCTGAAGGGGAGTTCTGAGCTCATGAGAGATATTAGCTACATAATCTCTCCTTGTGCGTTCCAGTTTTAATTCCTCGGATATATCTCTGAAGAAGCCCGTGGCTCCGATACATTTGTCCGGTCTGTTGACATCGAACTTGGGGATGATGTTGATCTGATAAGCATAATCAGGACCTTCAAGTGTGCGCTCCTTCTTGACACCTTCGATGATACAGTTGTCGACATCCTCCCAGACTTCGTTAAAGGGGATAAGCTGCAGACGTTCTGTGAACATATTCTTCTTGGGAACTCGTGTAAAAATGGATCGCATCGTATTATTGACAGTAGTAGCTTCGGCGTTGGCATTAAATACTACAATGCCCTCTGCAATAACATTAAAGATTTCTTCGAGCCTGTTACGCTCGTTGGTAAGGTCATTGATCGAACTGGAGAGCTTATCTGAAAGCTTGTTTATGGTTACAGCCAGTTCTCCGACTTCTCCGGGATATTTCTCTTTTGCCTTTACGCTGTAGTTGCCTTTACTGTATTCCTTGGCGATATCAGTGACTATCTGGATAGGCTCAAGTATGTGTTTTACAAGGAGAGTTACAGGAAACATCATGAAAAGCGCTGCAGCAAGAGTAGACAGAAGAAGGATGTTTACATACTGGGTAATCGATTCGTCTGTGGCGGTAGCATTGGAGACTGATACAAGGTAGTAGATATCATCTTTAAGCGTGACTTTCTGCTTGATCACGAGATCTGTTTGGAATACCGTATCTTCCAGAAACTTGTAGGCATAGTTGTCGGATTCTCCCAATTCCATCTCCGTTGCACACTTAAGCGCATCTGCTTCAAAACCGCTGAGATCCTCATTATGAGAAGGGTAGATGATATAGCCGCGAGAATCCATGATGAATAGTCTTCTGCCGTTATAGCCGTTCTCCGAAAAGAGATATTCTTCGGAATTAGTCAGGACTTCGGGATTGTTGCTTATGATGGCGGCAAGGCTCTCGGCATTGGCAAGAGATTCGTCTAATTCAACATCAGAGGCTGTCAGCCTTCCTGCCATTACGAATGCTAAGGTAGCGAAAAGAGTTGACGCACACAGTGCGCTGACAACAAGCACCAGAATACGGCGCATCAGCGATGTGTTGCGGAAAAACATGGTCAGTTGACCTCAAATTTATAGCCGACACTGTAAACTGTTTGAATGCTCCAGGAAGCGTCCTCCAGATAGACCTTCTGACGGATCCTCTTGATATGTGTGTCTACTGTACGCGGATCTCCCTGATAGTCGTAGCCCCAGATGAGCTGCAGGATCTGATCTCTGCCCATTACCTGACCTGCGTGTGAGGCGAGCAGATGAAGGATCTCAACTTCTTTAGGTGTGCAGGGGATATTCTCACCGTCGACTTTAACAGAATAATTGTCCATATTGATCTCGAGACGATCAAATCTCAGTACTGTGGAAGGCTCGCCTGCCTCGGCCGTTCTTCTTAAGACAGCTTTGATCCTGGCGATAACTTCTCTTGAAGAGAAGGGCTTTACGATATAATCATCTGCTCCGAGCTCCAAGCCGAGAACACGATCGATCTCTTCGCCTTTGGCAGTGAGGATGATGATAGGCGTTGTGATAGTCTTACGGAGCTCTCGACAAACATCAAGGCCTGACATCTCCGGCATCATTACATCAAGCAGGATAAGGTCGGGCTTAAGCTCTGCTGCCATACTAAGAGCTTCACGTCCGTCATATGCATCGGAATGTGTAAAATGCTCGCTGTCCATATATAGTCCCAAAGACTCGTGGACAATGGGATCATCGTCACAGATCAGGATATGCGGTGAAGTAGACATTCTGATTCATCTCCTCTTCCTAAAGTGCTATAAAGCCAATCGGAATTATTATATAATTTAAATCATCGAAAAAACAGTTTGTTATTGATTATCAGCTAAAAAATAATTGCTAAAAAACATCTTTGATAGTATATTTATCTCATGATGTACGATTGTACATATAAAGGAGGATTTTATGCTTAAACTTTCAACAAAGAAGATTGTTGCTGTTGCAGTATCTTCGGCGATGATTCTTTCTGTGGCAGGTTGCAGTAAGACCGACAAGAAGGACAAGGCCGTCATCTCTGCAGCAGAAGAGATTTCTGATGCTTTTATCATGGCTTCATCTGATGATATTTTAGCAGTATCCAGCGAGGACTATGAAGACAATGCAGAAATGCTTGAGGCTGCTCTTGACTTTAAGAACTATGGTGATCTCGGCGATGTTTATCAGGCGATCCTTGACAGCTACGAGTACGAAGTTGATAAAGGTTCCGTAGATATCAACGACGATGAAGCTGTTGTAGATGTAACATTTACATTTATTGATTATTCGTCTGTTGCAGCTGATGAAGAGAATCTTGAGGATGTTGACACATTCCTTGATGCTCTTGACGAATGCGAGGACAGCGATGAGATCACGGTTACTTATGAGCTCGAGAAGAACGATGATGACGAGTGGGTACTATCTAATGTTGATGAAGTTCTCGGTGATGTCTATGTGTTTATGGATGATCCGGATCTTGCTTTCGGCGGTAATCTTGCATCCTATGTTCAGGGCACCGAGTGGTGGTCTGCCGGCGGCGCCAATAGCAACGAATATGTAAATGCTACGAGCATCAGCTGTGAGATTCTTTGGGACGATGCCGTTTATACTCTTAATTCCTCAGATGATGGCATTTATTACACTGTTGAGTTAGACGGAACTGTTATTAAGACAAGTGATGTTTCTTTCTATAACTATTCTGCTACTCTTTATGCTTCAGAGGTTGAGGATTCCGTTGCCGGCTCTCTTCCTGCAGGCAGCTACAAGATCACATGGTTTGACAGCGAAGACAATGAGATCACTTCCGCAACCTGCACTGTAACAGTTGAGGGCGCTTCTGATGTTTCCTGCAGCACATACTGGTGGTTTACAGACGGTGACCATTCCTATGAGAACCAGACTGAGATCGATTGCGATCTTACTTTTGAGAACGGTTCAAGCTATCCTGTCTACTACACTGTAAGTATCGATGGCACTGTTGTTTATACAAGTGAGACCGATACCTATTCCAGATATGGATACTATGGTCCTGATGAGGGTGCCCAGATGGATGCTAACGGTTATCTTATCCCCGGAAGCTACACGATCACTTTCTATGATGCTACCGGCACTGAGCTCGCATCCGATACAGCTACTGTAACTACTACAGCTACTGCAGATCCCCAAGTTACTCCCAATCCTGATGTTAATGTCACTTCTGATGATGTAGGCTTCGAGTTCTTAAATGACGATTTCAGAGCGCTTATCAGCGATGTTTCTTCCGGTGGCACTACAACAGGCTATGGCTGGTGGGACTATAACAATGGTACTATCGGTAACGGTATATACGATACAGATGATATCATTGCATTCTCGCTTCTTTTGAAGGACGGAGCACAGGGCGGAGATATCTACTATGCTTACTACTATTCTCCGACAGCTGATTTCTCTGATGATATCTTGAACGGAGCACCTCTTTATTCTGCTACTATCAGTCCAAGCTCATATTCGGACGGCAGTTATTATGATATTGACCTTAACGGTACATCTGCAAATCAGACAGGTTATTACATTCTCATAGTTGCTGATAACAGCAATTTGGATACTGTTTATCTCTATGGCGGATGTGTTGTTCAGTAAGATCTGAAAGATAATCGGTCAGCTTAAACTGCTCCTCGACAGATCGGGGGGCAGTTTTATCTTGCTTAAAAACATAATTTACTTTACTATAAACAGGAATAATAAACAGGGGTAGAGTCATGAGGTGTTATAAAGCTACCAAGAAGATAATCTCGATGCTTTTGACGGCGATATTTACTATGAGCCTTTTTACCGCCTGCTCTGAGAAGGCAGATCCTGAAGGTGAGTTGACCGAATATGCCCAGGAGACGGTGGAAGACTTTTTTGACAGGCTTCGATCTTCACTTCGTTATAATTCCTTAAGAGATATAGAATTCCCCGAGCTTACTGACGAGCAGCAGGAGCTTATGGAATATGCCTATTCAGAAACAACAGTAAAGGTCGGAAATGTTGAGATAGACGACAATAATGATGAGAAGGGAACGGTAGAGCTCGTTTTCTCAAATTATAAGGCGTATAGCGAAGATATGGCTTTTATCGGCACCATGGATGAATTTAAGGCCGCGGTAGATGATATCAAGGGCGAGAAGGTCACATTAAAGCTCAAGGCTGTCAAAGATGATAATGATGAGTGGATCTTTAAGGACTTAAGAGATGTGGCCGAGATGTTTTACGAGCCATATGACCAATTGTGTTTCCTTGATGAGGAAGGCAATCCCATAAATATTACGGAAGCTTACAGCCTTTATATCGCAGAGCAGTACACCGATCTTTATGTTAACAGTTATTGGTATGACCCGCAGATGGGAAATCCTCTCGATAGCGGTTCGATCCCCTTTGTAGTTGATGCTCTGCAGTTGGCTTTCTATTTTAACAGCCCCATAAGCGGAAGCTTTACGGCAGAACTCATTCGTGATAATCAGTCTGTAGCGACCATAGAGCTTACGGTAAATGAAGGCGTCATGATCTTATGTGATTTCCCGGCCGGTGAACAGGGCTTCGGAAACGGCTCATACACCGTAAAGCTTTGTACAGGCGGGATCTGCATTGCATCTTCTGTTCCTTTGAGAGTAGGTTGATCAGATATGTTTAGAGCTGATGGTTGGAAGGATTACGAGATCCTCTATGCCGGTGAGGGCGAGAAATATGAGCGTTGGGGGGATATAGTCCTGAGAAGACCTGACCCTCAAGCGATATGGCCTGCAGATTGTCTGACTCCCGAAGGGAAGCATATAGCAAGTCTTGATGATCTTGCCAAACCTCATGCAATTTATAACAGGAGTTCTACAGGCGGCGGGTCTTGGTCACGGCTTAAGCCAATGCCGGATAAGTGGAAGATCAGCTACGATTCTCTCGGGCGTAAGCTGACATTTATAATCGAACCTACATCTTTTAAGCACACCGGGCTTTTTCCTGAACAGGCTGCGAACTGGGATTTCTGTGGCGGTATCATTGAGGACGCCAAGAGACAGGGCAGGGAAGATATCCGCATATTGAATCTTTTCGCTTATACAGGCGGAGCTACGTGTGCGCTGGCTGCTCACGGTGCCGATGAGGTTGTTCATGTGGATGCATCCAAGGGCATGATCGGAAGAGCCAAGGAGAATATACAGGCTTCCGGTTTAGCTGACTCCTATGTAAGATTTATCGCCGAGGACTGCAGAAGATTCGTAGAGAGAGAGATACGGCGCGGACGGAAGTATGACGGGATCATTATGGATCCGCCCAAGTATGGAAGAGGACCGACGGGAGAACTGTGGGAGATCGAGAAGTCGCTTTATGAGTTCGTATCAAGGTGCGCCTTGCTTTTGTCTGATGAACCGCTTTTCTTCATCTTAAGTTCTTATGCGACGGAGCTTTCCCCGTCGGCGGCCGGAAATACCATTGAGCTGGCCTTAAAGAAAAGTCACGGCGGTAAAGTGGTTTCTGAAGAGTTGGGGCTGGCAATCTCAAATATGGGCATCTATCTGCCCTGCGGAGCAACATCGAGATGGACGCCCTGAAGAGACCGGAGGTCATTTTCGAGGATAATCAGATCATAGTTGCGGTAAAGCCGGCCGGTGTTCTGTCACAGGCTGATGACAGCGGTATGCCTGACATGCTGACTATGCTCAAAGCTTACATAAAAGAAAAATATAATAAACCCGGTAATGTATATCTCGGCTTGCTTCACAGACTGGATCGTCCCGTATCGGGAGTAATGGTCTTTGCAAGGACTTCCAAAGCAGCTTCGAGGATAAGCGAGCAGATCCGCAAAAGAGAGATGACCAAGATCTATCGCGCCGTTGTTGAAGGTGAGATGGAAGAAACAGAGGGCAGACTCGAGAACTGGTGTACCAAAGACGGCAAGCATAATATTACAACTGTCAGCGACAGACCTCTAAACAGCGAGTCGAAAAAGGCCGCTCTAAGATACAGGCTTATTGACAGGGCGGAATACAAAGGGAAAATGATCAGTCTTATCAAGGTTGAGCTTGAGACGGGAAGATCTCATCAGATCAGAGCCCAAATGGCTCATTGCGGTCATCCGCTTCTGGGAGATGCCAAGTACGGGACGGGGCTTTACAAGGGGGACATTTGTCTTCAGTCCTGTCTGATAGGCTTTAAGCATCCTGTCAAAAACGAATATATCGAGTTTGAGATGCCTCTGCAGATGGAAGGCCCCTGGGCGTCATTTGCTTGACTTTATTCTTTAATAATTTATATAATAAAAAGTCGGTATATCCGTACTGCATTTTGACGTGCGGCAAAATCTACTATCAAGGTGAAGCATTATGTACAAGAAAGTATCTAAAGACATGAAGTTCATTGACAGAGAACAGGAAGTCCTGGATTTCTGGAAGAAGAATGATATATACAAGAAGTCGCTGAAGCCCGCTTCTGACGGTGCTCCGACATTTACTCTCTATGACGGCCCGCCGACAGCTAACGGCAAGCCGCATATAGGTCATATCAAGACCAGAGTAATCAAGGATGTTATTCCGAGATATCACTCTATGAAAGGCGAGGCTGTAAGCTTCAAGGCCGGCTGGGACACTCACGGACTGCCTGTTGAGCTTGAGGTCGAGAAAGCTCTCGGTATTGACGGCAAGCCGCAGATCGAGAAGTATGGTGTCGAGCCTTTTATCAAAAAATGCAAGGAATCCGTATGGACATATAAGGATCAGTGGGAACACATGAGTGATCGTGTCGGTTTCTGGGCTGACATGGAGCATCCTTATGTTACATACGATAACAACTACATCGAGTCCGAGTGGTGGGCTTTGAAGACCATGTGGGACCAGGGCCTTCTCTACAAAGGTCATAAGATCGTCCCTTATTGCCCTCGCTGCGGAACCGCTCTCTCGAGCCATGAGGTTGCTCAAGGTTATAAGACAGTTAAGGAGAGATCTGCGATCGTAAGATTCAAGGTCGTAGACGAAGATGCTTATTTCCTTGCTTGGACGACGACTCCATGGACTCTGCCCAGTAACACGGCACTTTGCTTTAATCCTGACGCCGAATATGTAAAAGTAAAGGCGGCAGACGGATATACATATTATATGGCCCAGGCTCTTCTTGATTCTGTTCTGGGACGCCTTGGTAAACCCGATGAAGGCGTTAAGGCATATGAGATCCTTGAGAGCTACAAGGGTAAGGATCTTGAGGGCAGAAGCTATGAACCTCTCTTTGAATGCACGGGTAAAGAGGCTCAGGCTCAGGGCAAGAAAGCTCACTACACGGTCTGCGATAACTATGTAACCATGGAAGACGGTACAGGTATCGTTCATATCGCTCCCGCTTTCGGTGAAGATGATGCCAGGGTAGGTAAGAATTATGATCTGCCTATGGTTCAGTTTGTAGATACAAGAGGTAAGCTCACGGAGCAGACTCCTTTTGCCGGCGTATTCGTAAAGGACGCTGATCCTATGGTATTAAAGGATCTTGACGAGCGCGGACTTCTTTATGATGCTCCTAAGTTCGAGCACGAGTATCCCTTCTGCTGGAGATGTGATACACCCTTGATCTATTTTGCCAGAAGCACATGGTTTATCGCCATGAGCACAAAGAGGGAGGAACTCCTGAAGTCCAATAAGATGGTCAACTGGTATCCGGAATCCATCCGTGACGGCCGTATGGGCGACTTCCTCGAAAATGTTATCGACTGGGGTATCTCCCGTGAAAGATACTGGGGCACACCACTTCCGGTATGGGAGTGTGGCTGCGGACACAGACACTGCATCGGTTCCATTGAGGAGCTGAAGTCTATGAGTGACGATTGCCCTGATGATATCGAGCTTCATAAGCCTTATGTTGACAATGTTCACATCAAGTGTCCCAAGTGCGGTGGCGTAATGACCAGAGTACCCGAGGTTATCGACTGTTGGTTTGATTCGGGTGCGATGCCTTTCGCTCAGTACCATTATCCTTTCGAGAATAAGGAATTCTTTGAATCTCATTATCCCTGTGATTTCATCTCCGAGGCTCTTGATCAGACAAGAGGCTGGTTCTATTCGCTTCTTGCCGAGAGTACGGTCCTCTTCGGTAAAGCTCCTTTTAAGAACTGTATCGTTATGGGTCTTGTTCAGGATAAGGACGGCATCAAGATGAGTAAGCACAAGGGTAATGTTGTCGATCCTTGGGATGTCCTCAATAATGAGGGCGCTGATGCTGCAAGATGGTATTTCTACAGTGCCAATGCCCCCTGGTTGCCCAGCCGCTTCTCTGACAGTGCCGTTAAGGAAGGTCAGAGCAAGTTCATCGGAACATATTGGAATACATATGCTTTCTATGTCCTTTATGCCGATATCGATAAGTTTGATCCTACAGCTCATACACTTGATGTTAAGAATCTCTGCGCCATGGACAAATGGATCCTCTCGAGACTTAATTCTCTGATCAAGAGCGTTGATTCAAAGATGGCTTCCTACGATATTACCGGTTCTGCAAGACTTATTCAGGATTTCACCGATGAGCTTTCCAACTGGTATGTAAGACGCGGTCGTGAGAGATACTGGGCAGGCGATATGACTAAGGATAAGGTCGATGCCTTTATGACTCTCTATACTGTGCTTGAGCAGTTTACGAGGCTGTGCGCTCCTTTTGTGCCCTTCGTAACAGAGTCCGTATACCAGAATATCGTTAAGAGCGTAGATGCTGACGCTCCCGAATCTGTTCACCTGTGTTCCTATCCGGTAGCTGACGAGTCTCTTATCGACTTAAGGCTTGAGGAAGAGATGGAGCTGGTAAGAAAGATCGTCGAGCTCGGAAGAGCTGCACGTAACTCATCCAATATTAAGAATAGACAGCCTGTTGCTACTATCTATGTAGTATCTGATGAGACATTAGATGAGGAATATAAGAGCATTGTTCTTGAAGAGCTTAATATCAAGAAGCTCGAAGTGCTGAATGATGCATCATCCCTCATGGACTTTAAGTTCAAGCCTCAGCTCCGTACATGTGGTCGTAAGTTCGGTCCTAAGCTCAATGCGGCTAAGGAAGTGATCGCAGCTCTCCCCGGTAAGGAGACTAAGAAGGCTCTCGAGGCAGGCGCCATCAAGATTACCGTTGAAGGTGAAGAATATGAGATGACCGAGGAAGATTTCCTTATCGAGACTGTTCAGCCTGAAGGACTTTCCACTCAGACCGATCGTAATCTCACAGTCTCGATCGACACGGTTCTTACTGATGAACTGATCGAGGAGGGTCTCGTTCGCGAGATGATCTCAAAGATCCAGAACCAGCGCAAGGAGACGGGACTGGAAGTTACAGACCGCATCGTTCTGATGTATTCCGGTAACGACAAGCTTGCCGATGTCATCGAAAGAAAGAAGGATTATATCGCTTCTGAAGTTTTGGCTGCTGAGGTCAAGGCAGGCGAGGCTGACGATTCAAGAAGCTGGGAGATCAACGGAGAGACTATAAAATTCTCCGTAAGGAAGGCATAAGGTGAAATAATGCTTTTTGCTCTTTTCGATATGCATCTGAGCCCTGGAGAGATGATCTTCTATCTGTTGATCATGCTCTTCGCGCTTACCTTATCTTTTTCGATCCACGAGTTTATGCATGCCTTTGTCGCGCATAAGCTCGGGGATGATACAGCGCGTAATCTGGGCAGACTTACGCTAAATCCTCTTGCGCACCTGGATCCTATGGGAACGATCCTGATCCTTCTGGTGGGCTTCGGATGGGGAAAGCCTGTTCCTGTTAACCCCAACAGATTAAACAGGCTTAAGAGCAAGCGACTGATGAATATAATGGTTGATCTGGCGGGCGTCACGGGTAATTTTATCCTGGCACTCGTCTCGATGCTGATTGCAAATGTCGTAGGAAAGCTGGCAGGCATTTATGATTCCGCTCTCATTGATCTTAACGGCGGATTCTCGATCCTGCTTAAGAATGCTTCGGATTTTGATTATTCGCCGGCTTTTACGATATGTGAAGTATTTGCTTATACATCCATGTTCAGCCTGATGCTGTTGGCTTTTAATCTTTTACCTATTCCGCCGCTTGACGGCTTTAATGTATTGAACGAACTGCTTCCATACAAGACGAGGATGTCTGACGGTTATAGGAAGTTCCTCTTCTACGGTCCTCAGATCCTGCTTATCCTGATCATTGTGGGAAGCTTTACCGGAGTGTCTGTTTTCGGTTTCCTGATCTATAAGATTGAATGGCCCTTTGCGTGGCTTATCAATCATGCTTGCGAACTGATAACGGCAATACTGTAATATGGCTGAGCATATCAAACCGGAACTGAAGATCAGGCATTTTGAAGGGCCGCTGGACCTCCTGTTCCACCTGATCGAAAAGAACGATATTGATATTTACGATATTCCTATCTCGGATATTACAGCTCAGTATATGGAATTCCTCGGTAAGATGCAGTCGCTTGATATGGAGGTCGCATCAGAGTTTCTTGTGATGGCTGCTACTCTCGTTCATATCAAATCCAGGATGATGTTGCCGGGGCGTAAGGGCGATGATGAATCCCTTGAAGAAGATCCCAGAGAGGAACTTGTTATCAGTCTTCTGAAGTATAAGAGATGTAAGATGCTCGCGGGAGAGCTCAGACAGAGGCACGATATCTATGCCGATTGCGTCTACAGACTTCCGTCTACAGCTGCCGATATGGATATCAAGATAAGTCTTCCGCCTCAGGAGTTCGATCCGGAGGAGTTCAGACTGGCTACCGAGAATGTAGCTAAGCGTAATGAGATGCGTTTTGCCGATATCTCATCTAAGATCACACATATACTCAAGCGCGATAAACTGTCTGTTAAGGAGCGAATGAAGTCAGTATGGCTGTCCATTACCAAGAGAGGCAGGATGTTTTTTCATGAGCTTTTCGCCAATAAGAAAGAAGTCGAGAAGATTGACCGTATAGTCAGCTTTCTGGCTGTTCTGGAGCTTTTGAGGAATAACAGGATATGCGCAGAGCAGAAGAAGCCTTTCGATGTGATATTAATTGAAGAAAAGAGGTCAGCGGAATGAGCGGAAGAGAAGAAGATAATTTTGAATTACCGGTACAGGAAGTCTCGGCAGCCTGCGAGGCGATCCTGTTTGCTTCCGGCGAGCCCGTATCCATCAGCGCTTTGTCCGAGATACTTAATATGGATGCAAGTGTTATCAGGCAGGCCTTGGACAAGCTCATCAGTGAATATACAAATGATCCCTGGGGCGGGCTTCTTATCCGCAAGGTGGATGATTCGTATGTAATGTGTACCAAACCCGGCATGAAAAAGGTCCTTGAGCGACTCTTTATGCCTAAGAGCAAACCGCCGCTATCTCAGGCATCCTACGAGACCTTATCCGTAATTGCCTATAATCAGCCGGTTACAAGAACTCAGGTGGAAGCGGTAAGAGGAGTATCCAGCGACAGTATTATTGCAAGGCTTTTGGATCGCGGCTGGATAAAGGAAGCAGGTACACTTGATGCGCCGGGCCGACCGACACTCTTTGAGACGACTCAGCAGTTCCTTCTGGAATTCGGTATCGATTCCGTCGAGGATCTGCCTTCGATGGAGCTTATGAGCTACAAGACCATCAGGGATCTTGAGGATTCTCTCGAAAAGGCTGCCGGCAATGACAGACAGATAACCATCGATAATATCATCGAGCAGAACCGTAAGGAAAAAGCGGAATCTGAGACAAAAGAGGCAGAAAACGATGCAAAGTACGATTGAACTGATAGAAGAAC
Source organism: uncultured Clostridia bacterium (assembly GCA_946537885.1). Taxonomy (GTDB): domain Bacteria; phylum Bacillota; class Clostridia; order Saccharofermentanales; family Saccharofermentanaceae; genus Saccharofermentans. Next base: position 121,663 of record CAMNGC010000002.1, on the reverse strand, counting down.
GTATGCCCGGCATGAGCAAGGGGCATAAGGCCATTGCCAATTACATCATCAATGAATATGACAAAGCGGCCTATATGACTGCATCAAAATTAGGCGAAGAGACCGGTGTCAGCGAGTCGACGGTAGTAAGATTTACTACGGAGCTCGGGTTCGATGGATATCCTCATTTCCAGGCTTCCCTTAAAGAGGAACTGAAGTCAAAGCTGACATCCGTTCAAAGGCTTAACTATACCGAGAGATTCAGTGATGATGCATCGGCTGTAAGAGACATAATAAAAGGGGACATGGATAATATCAGGGATACCCTGGCATCGATAGACGACGAATCTATGTCCGAGGCGGTCAAGTCCATTCTCGGAGCACGCAAGATCTATATCATGGGACTTCGTTCGAGTGCTCCCTTGTCATCATTTATGCACTTTTATATGACGCTTCTTTTCGATGATGTAGTACATATACACAGTAACAGTACAAATGAAGTGTTTGAGCAGATCATGCCCATCACATCAGAGGATGTCATGATCGGTATATCTTTTCCGAGATATTCCAAGAGGACTATCAATTCTATGGAATATGCAAAACAGAAGGGGGCGCAGGTTATAGTTATCACTGATAAGGATAATACTGCCATGACGGAACATGCAGATGTAAAGCTCTTTGCCAAGTCAAGCATGGCGGCATTTGTTGATTCACTGGCGGCGCCTCTGTCTCTGATCAATGCTCTTCTGGTTACACTCGGAATGCACAGGCGGGAACATATAGTTAATTCTTTTGAGGCGCTGGAGATGCTTTGGTCGCGCTACAGCGTATATGATGTAGGACGAGACAGAAATACAGATGATCTTTTGGAGGAGGAGAAATAATTATGAGTATTTATCAGATCGCGATCGACGGACCTTCAGGTTCAGGTAAGAGCACACTCGCAAAGGGTGTTTCAAAAGAACTGGGTATCATGTACCTGGATACGGGAGCCATGTACAGGACTTGCGGCCTGGCTGCAGTTAAGAGAGGTATCTCTCCCAAGGATGTTGATGCTGTAACAAGGATGCTTTCTGAGATGAAGCTCGAGGTCAGATTTATTGACGGAACACAGCATATGATCCTTGACGGAGAAGATGTAACAGGCATGATAAGGACCCCTGAGGTATCAATGGCCGCATCTGATATCAGTACACTTCCTGTTATCAGATCCGCTATGGTTGACTATCAGCGCAAGATAGCAAGTGAGCAGAGCTTTGTCATCGACGGAAGAGATATCGCTTCCAATGTGCTGCCTGATGCGAAGTATAAATTCTTCCTTACTGCGTCTGCCGAGATGCGTGCCAAGAGAAGACTTGCCGAGCTTAACGAACGTGGTGACTTTAGCCAGTCCTATGAAGAAGTACTTCGTGATATTGAATTGCGTGACAAGCAGGACAGCGAGAGAGCCGCTGCACCTTTGGTATGCGTTCCCGATGCTATCGTCATCGACACTTCAGAGATCGATATAGATCAGACAAGGGAAGCACTCCTTTCTCATATAGATGAGTGAGAGCATAGATAATGAACATAAAGACAGCACATTCATCCGGTTTTTGTTTCGGTGTCAAGGCGGCGGTTGATGAAGCCAGGCGTATGATCGTCCACAAAAAAGAGGGCGAGAAGCTCATTATGTTAGGCGAGCTGATCCATAACGACTCTATTGTCGGCGAACTCGTAGCGGGCGGTTTTGAAATAATCGATGATGCAAATGATGTTCCCGACGGAAGTTCTGTCATAATTAGAGCTCACGGCGTATCCCCGGAACAAAAGCAGATACTTATCGAAAAGAACTGCAAGGTTTTTGATCGCACCTGTCCCTTTGTCTCGAAGATACATAAGATCGTTAAGGATAAGGCGCAAGAAGGCTACAACATAATAATTACGGGCGGTATAGGCCACCCTGAAGTAGTGGGATTGTGCGGTGAAGCACCCGCGGAAAAGGTAAGAGTTATTGAGTCTGCAGACGATCTTAAAGGGCTTGATATAGACTGGAATAACACTATTATTGTGTCCCAAACTACTTTTTCCGCAGAAATATTTAAGGATATTTGTGCAATTGTAAAAAATAAAATTGCAAAAAATTTGATATTTGATACAATATGTAGTACGACAGAGAGTAGGCAGAAAGAAGCCGCCGCTATTGCAGAAGGCTCGGATGTGATGCTTGTCATCGGATCCACGCACAGCTCCAATACGCGTAAGCTCTATGATATCTGCTCGAGTCGTTGTGATAGAACGTACCTGATAGACGGTGCTGATGATCTTCGGAAGGTATTGGCCGACGGGCTGATAAGGGAGGAAGACAAAGTGGGCGTTACAGCAGGTGCTTCTACACCGGAAGCTATTATTTTGGAGGTTGTTCGTACAATGAACGAGAACGAGAATGAGGTTATGACCAATCAGGAACAGGCTGATATTAATTTCGGTGATTATATCGACAGTATTCCTCAATTAAGAAGGAATGCGGTGGTAAAGGGGGTTATAACTTCGGCAGATAACGATTATGTTTACGTTGATGTACGCGACAAGTCCGAAGGCAAGGTCCCCAGGAAAGAATTTGAATCCGATCCCGAGTTTGATATCGACAAGGCAGTTGCCGACAGAGCAGAGATCACAGTAGTGGTCAAGAGCATCAGAAATTCAGATCAGGGCAAGGAGATCATCCTTTCCAAGTCACAGCTGGATTTTGAGAAGAATAAGAAGGCTCTTCAGGAGGCTTATGACAATAAGACCCCGATCAATGCTAAGATCACAGGTGTTGTAAGAGACGGTGTTATCGCTAACTACGGCGGCATTGATATCTATATCCATAGAACTCAGCTTAAGATCGGTGAAGTGCAGAACCTTGACGAGTACAAGGGGCAGAATATTGATATCCTTATTACAAAGATCGATACAGAGAAGCATCGTCTCAGAGTGTCCGGTTCTCACCGTGCCATCCTTTCCGCTGAGCGTAAGGAGAAGGCTGAGGCTCTTTGGAACGATATCGAAGAAGGCAAGCACTACAAGGGTATCGTAAGAAGCCTGCCTGACTTCGGTGCATTTGTTGATATCGGAGGAGTTGACGGACTCGTTCATATCACAGAACTCTCTTGGAAGAGAATCAAGAAGCCTTCGGATGTTCTTTCCGTAGGTGATGAGATCGATGTTTATGTTAAGAGCTTTGACAGAGAGACAAAGAAGATCTCTCTTGGTTATAAGAAGGAAGAGGACGATCCTTATTACAACATTGAGGAGAGGATCCCCGTTGGTTCCGTTGTTAAGGGCACAGTCGTAAGACTTACAAACTTCGGTGCATTCGTACAGCTCGAGCCCGATCTTGATGCTCTTTGCCATGTATCTCAGATATCTTCCGTAAGACTTCAGCAGCCTTCCGATGTCCTCAAGGTAGGTCAGGAAGTAATTGCTAAGGTTACGGATATCAAGAAGGATGAGCGTCGTATCTCCATCAGCATCAAGGAAGTTGAGCCTATCGATCCCGTTATCGATGAGGTTGCTGAAGAAGAGGCTCCCGCAGCTGAGGCTGAAGCAACAGTAGAAGCTGAGGCTCAGGAAGTTGAAGCTCCTGCTGAAGAGTGATCAGTAAGCTTTAGAAATTGATTTATGCGGCCGGCTCGTTTGAGCCGGCTGTTTTTATCTTCACGGACAACGGTCCGGTAATGCTTTTTCGAGCAATATACGCGTGACATAACTTAAGATCCCAAGGCTTACATGCAAGGCAGGGAGCAGGGCTTTCCTGTTCCGGCTTATCGAAAATTTATTGGAAGGAAGCGCAGGCCTGTTATATAATTAGAAATATTCTTTTCGCGAGGAAACAAGATGAAGTGGCTTAAAGAGATCGACAGAAAGTATAAGCTCAGTGCTTGGCTTATAGTCGTTATGGTCGTAACGATCTATATCTTGATCAAGATTACCGATAATATCGGGGATATATTCTCGGACATCAAAGAGGGCTTTTTCTGGACCAGTAGACTTTTAAGACCTGTATTTATCGGGTTTATTGCCGCATACCTTCTTTATCCCGTAATGCATAAGATTCAGGACCTTCTGGAGAGGCTTCGCCTGTTTAAGGGGCATCATAAGAGGTCAAGAGCTGTTGCCGTCAGTATAATCGGACTTATGATTATAGGTCTTATTGTTATTATCATATCCGCTCTAATATCGGCTATTAAGAGTACAGTGGAGATCATAAGTACGGAAGGGATCATTGAGTCATTTAACAAGGCGGCTGATAACTTCACTGAATTGGCCAATAACTTGAATGACAAGCTTGAATCCATGAATGTCAAGTCGGCTGAGGTTGACGACTGGATCGATCAGGCCGGTGATGCAGCTACTGATTTCCTCCTGACCTTGGCGGAAGGTCTTGTCGACTTTGTTAAATCCATACCTAATATCTTCACGACGCTTCTTTTCTCTATTGTTTTCACGGTTTACTTTCTTCTTGACGGAGACAATCTCATCAACTACTGGAAGAGCCTTATCTACAGGCTCTTAGGACCCAAGAAGTACGATTTTGTAAAGAGGCTCGTAATAGACATGGATACGGTCTTCTCCGGTTATATCAGAGGACAGGTTATTGATGCGACCTTTATGGCTTTATCTACCGGCATTGCTCTTTCGATCGTTGGTATTAAATATGCCGTTCTGATCGGTCTTGTAACCGGTGTAGGTAACCTGATCCCTTATCTCGGTCCATTTCTAGGTTACGGATCTATCCTGATCGTAGGCCTGATCACTGCTGATTATAAGATCATGTTCATTGCCATAGCGGTTCTCTTTGTTATACAGACACTCGATGGTAATGTCATCAATCCCAAGCTTCTTGGCGATGCGATCGAGGTTCATCCCTTACTTGTTATCGTATCTTTGATCATCGGAGCCAAAGTCGGCGGATTCGCCGGCATGATATTTGCTGTTCCGATAGGGGCTTTGACAAAGCTTTGGATCGAAAGGATCGTCTCGCATATCGATCACAAGAGAAAAGAGAGGGAAGAACCGAAGAAGAATGTTCCCGATGCGGATCTTCATATCGAGGCCTGATATTACAAGTCTATTACATCATGTGATTTAGCCCGACTTTTGCCGTGTTTTGACTCTTTAACTCACGTATAATCTCAGTAAGAGACAGGAGGACGTGTTTTGAGGAATCCAAATGCAAAGAAGAAAAAAGGCGATGATCAGCCTAAGACTGTCGCTTATATCTTCCTCAAGAGCCTGGCGCTGACAGCCGGTGCTCTCGCGGTCATCTCTGCCTATAAATTTACTGATGCAGGCAAGAACGAGCGGATCTCTCTTCAGTGTTCTATAAGTACAATTACTGCTGCAGATCTCTCTGCTGCTCAGAGAGGTGATCTGAGCCCGACTCCTGTTCCTGCCAGCTCATCTGAAGAGACTGTGCCGGATGCCGGGTCGAATTATTCTTCTGCCGGCCGCAGGGTTTCATATCTTGAACTTAAGCCGCGGGTCAAATCCGATTCCGGCGCATTAAATCGCAATACATACCATGTAACCGCTTCCGACAATGCCTTGGGAGTGCCTGAGGAACTGGTTGATGTAGCGGAGTTTACTCATGACGGCAAGCCTTATTGGATAGCTGTATCCCTCGCGAATTTACGATCCGGTCCCGGTATCGAAAATGACATAGTTACCTCGATCCAAAAGGACAGCCGTATCATCAGGATATCTTACGGCTCAGAGTGGTCTTATATCAGAACAGCTGAAGGGCAGACAGGTTATATCTTATCGTCTTTATTAAGCGATGAGGAGCCTGAGATCGTAGATGAAGCGGAAGAGACGCAGGCGGATGAAGAGCAGACCGAGAATAATGATCCTGTAGAAGTGATCCCCGCTGCAACAGTAACTCCTGTTCCTACTGATAGTCCGACTCCCGCTCCTACAGCTGCGCCTGCGCCGGCTATAGATGAGACCGAACATGTTGCTACTGTATATGCTTCCTGTGAGCTTAATGTCAGAACCGGTCCCGGAACGGATAATCCTCTTGTTACGGTGCTCGCTACAAGAGATCCTATAGATGTAGTGGCTCTTACTTCAAACGGATGGTACAGAACATCGGGTGGCAATTATGTAAAGGCTGAGCTTACTTGGGACAGCCTGCCTGAGCCTACCCCTGTTCCGGCTCCTGTTGAAGAGACAGCTTCAACTCCTGAAGAGAATACTGAGACAAATGAGGAGACTGCTAATGCCGAGCCGGCGGAAGAGACGGCTGCGGAAGAGCCTGTCAGCTACAGTGATTTTGCATCCTATTGTCTTCAGTTTGTAGGAACACCTTATCAGTATGGCTGTGCCAGTCCTGCGGCATTTGACTGTTCCGGTTTTGTATCTTATGTAATGGCGAACTACTATGGCATAACACTTCCTCATAATGCGGCTGATATTGCTGCTTTGGGAACGGCAGTTGATGCCGGCTCCATCCAGTGCGGAGACGTTATGTGTCATGACTATAATTCCGACGGTTACATTGATCATGTCAGCCTTTATCTCGGCAACGGAACCTGTATCCACGCTTCTAATTCCAGGCAGGGAGTCATCACTTCCTCATATCCTATGGGAAGCGTAGTTACCATAAGAAGGTTTATCTGACCTCAGGATCCGGATGAAGATAACTTAAGGATCGCTTCTTTCAGGATCTCGATACACTCGATGAAATCATTAATATTCATATGTTCATCTGCCTGGTGGCACTGATCCTCCTGCCAGGGTGTCTGCACACCGAAAGCGATCGTATTGGGCATATGTCTGGCGTATGTTCCTCCGCCTATTGCAACAGGTTCTGCATATAAGGATGCATATTCAGGCTTATAGCCGGAGAATCTGTTCATATGTGATTTCCAGATATCGGTAAGTACTGCTACGCTGCTGCTGTTACGATCCTTGAAAAGAGGCCCCATATGACTTGTGATCTCTGCATTAAGGCCGTAATTATGTGCAGCATCAGTTATATGTGCCATTATGTCATCAAGTGAAGCTGTTACCGGGTATCTGATGTCTATTACAATGTAACCGCCCTTTTTATCAAGTCTCAGTATTCCGGTATTGGCTGTCAATTCGCCTGATTCATCCTTTATGTCACAGCCGGTTAATGATACGTGATCACCGGATGTCATGTAGTTCTCGACGAAGGCGAGAAGAGGGTAGTTGTCGATGTTAAGAGCTTGAGCTCTCATAAGTCCGGGCAGGGCATCGATTGCATTTATTCCCAGTTCGGGTTTTGATGCATGTGCCATCTTACCCTTGGCACTGAGCTTTAACTGATCAAGCTCGAAAAGGGCTTCTGCCGGAACCATATTTGCTGCTTCGCCGCCGTAGGCGCAGGCATCTGAACTGCGGGGGTCAGAGATCTTTACATGGAGAATGCCTTTCTCGGCATAGATTACGGGAAATTCTGCATCAGGAGTGATGGCAAAGTCAGGGATCTCGCCCTTTGCCGCATATGTCTCAACACAGTCGCAGCTTCTTTCTTCATCTGTTCCGAGGATAAGACGGATCCTGGCCTTGGGTTCGACAACATTGTCGAGAAGATCCTTCATTGCGAAGAAAGCCGCACAGGCAGGCCCTTTATCATCAACGATGCCGCGGCAGTAAATAGCCCCGTCCTTGTATGTCGGGACGAAAGGATCGCTTGACCATCCGCTTCCCTCGGGAACTACATCTAAGTGACAGACAATACCTATGAGACGATCTCCGGAACCAAATTCAACCCAGCCGACCTTATCATCGATGATACCGGTCTTGAAGCCGGTCTCTTGAGCTTCTTTTAGAAAGCAATCTAAGACTTCACGGGACTTTCTGCCATAGGGAGCGCCCTCCTCGGCTATTGATCCGACACTTGCTATTGAGAGTATCTTATGAAGAAACTCTGTTTGATATGATGTTAGTGACATATTATTCTCCGATCTTTTTTCTTTATGATACTACTTTTCGAGGATAAGATTACTTCATAAAGCGAAAATATTTGATGTTGCTATTATTTTGTGCTTCTGATAAACTTATTCAGCATAAAAATCACGCAGTGTGTCTTTTTGTGCTCCCTGACTAGATATTGAAACGGGAGTTAGCACTGCGGAAGTACTAACAAGGAGGAATTTTTTTATGTCAGTTATTTTAATGAAGCAGCTTCTGGAAGCAGGTGTACACTTCGGTCACCAGACACGTCGTTGGAACCCTAAGATGAAGGAGTACATCTTCACAGAGCGTAACACGATCCACATCATCGACCTGCAGAAGACGGTAAAGAAGGTTGACGAGGCTTACGAGGCAATGAAGGAACTCGCTTCCCAGGGAGATATCCTTTTCGTAGGTACAAAGAAGCAGGCACAGGAGTCCATCAAGGAAGAGGCTCAGCGTTGTGGCCAGTTCTATGTTAACAACAGATGGCTCGGCGGTACTCTCACAAACTACAAGACAATCAAGACCAGAGTTGCAAGACTTCTTGAGCTCCGCGCTATGGAAGAGGACGGCTCTTTTGATATCCGTCCCAAGAAGGAAGTTGCTCGCCTTAAGCTCGAGATGGAGAAGCTTGATAAGAACCTCGGTGGTATCGTAGGTATGAATAAGCTTCCTGCAGCTCTCTTTGTTGTTGATACAAAGAAGGAGCACCTCGCTGTAGCTGAGGCAAGAAGACTTAATATCCCGATCATTGCTATTGTTGATACAAACTGCGATCCTGACGAAGTTGATTATGTAATCCCCGGTAATGATGATGCTATCCGTGCAGTTAAGCTTATCGCAGGCAAGATGGCTGATGCAGTTATCGAGGCTCATCAGGGTGAGACCTTTGAGACAGAGGCTGATGCCGTTGCTGCTGAGGAGGCAGCTGAGGCAGCTGAGTCCATCGAGGAGATCGCTGAGGCAGAGGAAGTTCCCGCTGAGGAGTGATCATCACTATATAGAATTTGGAGGAAAGATTCATGGCTATTACAGCACAACAGGTTAAAGAACTCCGCGAACTGACAGATTGCGGAATTATGGATTGCAAGAAGGCTCTCACAGAGTCCGACGGTGATATGGAGAAGGCTAAGGCATGGCTTCGTGAGAAGGGTATGGCTAAGGCTGAGAAGAAGTCCAGCCGTGTAGCTGCAGAGGGTGCAGTTAATTCTCTCATCGCAGATGACCGCAAGAGCGGCTGTCTTGTTGAAGTAAACGTAGAGACAGACTTCGCTGCAAACACAGACAAGTTCAAGAACTTTGCTGCAGCTATCAGCAACCACATCATGGCTAAGAAGCCTGCTGATATTTCCGAGCTTCTTGCTCAGGGCCTGAACACAGACGAGTCCAAGACGGTTGAGGTCTTTACAAAGGAAGCTATCGCTGATCTCGGTGAGAATACTTCCGTAAGAAGATTCGTAAGATACGAGGTTGCAGGTAACGGTTCTGTTGAGTCCTATATCCACATGGGTGGTAAGGTTGGTGTTCTCATGGAGATCGTAACCGGTGATGATGCAGTTATCACATCTGACGCTTATAAGACTTTCGCTAAGAATATCGGTATGCAGATCGCCGCTTCCAACCCTAACTGGGTTGAGGAGTCTGAGGTTCCCCAGACAGAGCTTGACAAGGAGATCGAGATCATTACAAATAAGGCTCTCGAAGAGGGCAAGCCTGAGAAGATCATCGCTGACAGGATCGTTCCCGGTCAGATCAAGAACTTCTACAAGCTCAACGTTCTCGTAGATCAGGAGTATGTTAAGGATGATTCCATGACAGTTGCTCAGTACATTGCTTCTGTTTCCAAGGAGCTTGGCACAGAGCTTTCTGTTGTAGCATTTACACGCTATCAGCTCGGTGAAGGTATCGAGAAGAAGGAAGATGATTTTGCTGCCGAGGTAATGAAGCAGGCAGGTCTCTGATTCTGATTGAAGATCCATACGAAGGACTGTTCTTTGCGAAGGACAGTCCTTTTTTATGTCGGAAAATATCGCGTATTTATCGAAAAAGCTCTTTTCGAAGTTTTTATGACAGTTGTTAATTTTCCCTTTTATTAAGAGAACTTTATCGTTAAAATATAAAGAAGAATTATACGGAGGATCACATATGTCAGAAGTGAAATACAAAAGGATCCTTCTTAAGCTCTCGGGAGAAGCTCTCGCAGGCGATAAGAAGGTAGGTATCAATGATGAGGTCGTATCCCAGATCACAGCTAAGATCAAGGAAGTATCAGATCTCGGAGTTGAGGTCGGAGTAGTTGTTGGAGGAGGAAACTTCTGGCGCGGAAGATCTTCCGAGAAGATGGATCGTGTTACGGCTGACCATATGGGAATGCTGGCCACTCTGATGAATGCTCTCGCTTTATCGGATGCGCTCGAACAGCATGGAGCTGTTACGAGAGTTCTTTCTGCTGTTGAAGTAAGACAGATGGCAGAGCCCTATATCAGAAAAAGAGCAGTAAGACATCTTGAGAAGGGAAGGATCGTTATCTTTGCCTGCGGTACAGGTAATCCTTACTTTTCCACTGATACCGGCGCTGCTTTAAGAGCAACTGAGATCGGTGCCGATGTTTTCCTTAAGGCTACCATGGTTGACGGTGTATATGATAAGGATCCCAAGATCTATCCTGATGCCAAGAGGTATGAGAAAGTTACACATGACGAAGTGCTTAAGAGTAATCTTAAGGTCATGGATGCAACGGCGGCTGCTCTTTGCCGTGATAATAATACCAAGATATTGGTTTTCTCCATGGAAGATCCCGATAACATCGTAAGGATCGTAAAGGGAGAGAATCTCGGAACACTTGTAGAATAAGCGAAGCTGACAAGGAGGATAAGAATATGATAGAGATTACAAAGAATGATTATGATCAGGTAGAAGGCAAGATGGATAAAGCGATCAGCAATCTGCAGGAGAATCTTAACGCCATAAGAGCGGGAAGAGCTAATCCCCACGTTCTTGATCGTATAACAGTTGATTATTACGGTTCACCGTCACCTCTAAATGCTGTTGCCAATATTCAGGTTCCTGAAGCCAGGATGATCACCCTGGCACCATGGGATCCTTCAATGCTCAAGGAGATCGAGCGTGCTATTCAGTCCTCTGATCTTGGTATTACACCTACCAATGACGGAAAGATCATCAGACTCGTTTTCCCTATTCTTACAGAGGAGAGGCGTAAGGATCTGGTTAAGCAGGTTAAGTCCTATGGTGAAGAGACAAAGGTTGCAGTTCGTAATATAAGACGCGATGCCATTGATAAGATGAGAGCTGCAAACAAGAAGAAGGAATTGACAGATGATTCCCTCAAGGAATATGAGGAGAAGGTTCAGAAGATTACTGACAAGTATGTTAAGAAGGTAGAAGATACCTGCTCTGATAAGGAAAAGGAATTGATGGAGATCTGATCTCGCATCCTGTGTTGGATCAAGTCTACGGAAGCGAAGTTGCCAAAGCTTCGCTTCTTTTCTGCCAAAGGAGGTTTTATGGCATTATTCGGTCAAAAGAAGACTTACGATACTTCAGAACTAAAGGTTCCCGTATCACTCGGAGTTATCATGGACGGTAACGGAAGATGGGCAAGAAAGCGCATGCTTCCGAGAAGTGCCGGTCACAGGGCCGGAGCCGAGAACTTAAAGGAGCTGGTAAGGAACTGCTGTAATTATGGCGTTAAATACCTTACGGTATACGCTTTCTCTACAGAGAATTGGTCTCGCCCTGAGGATGAGGTGGATCAGCTGATGAAACTATTTATAGAGTTTTTCAATAAGTATGATCCTGAGCTTGCCGAGGAGGATATCAGAGTCAGGTTCACAGGTGATATCGAGTCTCTTCCTGAAGCCAACCGCGAAGTTTGCCGTGAGGCGGAGGAGAGATCCAAGAACCGTAAGAGAATGCAGTTAATAGTTGCCCTTAACTACGGTGGCCGACGTGAGCTCGAGTATGCAGTAAGAAAGATCGGTCAGGAAGTTAAAGAAGGAAAGATCGAGCCGGATGACATAAGCGAGCAGACCATCGCTGCGCATATGTATCTGCCGGATGTACCGGATCCCGAGCTGATAATAAGACCAAGCGGTGAGATGAGACTGTCTAACTTCCTGTTGTGGGAGTCGGCTTATTCAGAATTCTGGGTATCCGAGGTGTTATGGCCGGATTTCAGCTATAATGATCTGACTCAGGCTTTTAAGGATTATGGCAGGCGTGACCGCAGATTCGGCGGACTTAGCAAGGAGGATCATTGATGAAACAAAGGATCATTACAGGCTTTTTCTTCACACTGGGCGTGTTGGCATTTGTTGTGCCGGCCTATTGGTTCCCCCTGATCATGACGGCTTTTGCCGTGATAGTCGGAGCAGTAGCTTTTAATGAGATGATCAAAGCTCTTAAAGCCGGGCAGATGGAGCCTTCCGTGCCGCTTATCAATGTGGGCGCCATTATGACTTTAGCTGTTTTCCTTACAGCTTATTTTATGGATCTTAAGCTCTGGTCAGCGATCTGTCTGTATGCTATAACGGCCCTTTTATTTGCCATGGCATGCGTGATAATTCCATCCATCTTCCGTAAGGAAGGTAATCACCTTCATGATGGTCTGATAACGGCAGCCACATTCCTCTATATCAGCTTCCCGATGTTTTGCCTCAGTGCAGTTACGGCTCTTCCGGAGCATGGTTGGTTCTATATGATCCCTGCTCTTGCATCTGCATGGGTATCTGACGTATTTGCATACTTTACGGGTGTAACATTAGGCAAGCACAAGATCGTACCTCATATCAGTCCTAAGAAGACATGGGAAGGCTGCATTGGCGGTGCTATATGCTGCGCTGTTGCCATAGCTGTCTATTTTGATATCGTAATCTACGATATGGTTGATATCTCTATCAATAAGATTGCCTTTACGGTAATGGCTTTTGTTCTCGGCTTTATGATCTCTGTTATGTCTCAGCTGGGAGACTGGCTGGCGTCTCTTGTTAAAAGAAGAGTCGGTATCAAGGATTACGGCAAGATCTTTCCGGGACACGGGGGCATGCTCGACAGGTTTGACAGCGTATTCTTTACGGTTCCGACAGGCGTTCTTCTCGCTCTTATTGCCATGTATTTCACATAATATTTCATACAGAATGGATTAAAATCTCAATATGCGTAAATTATCCGTTTTAGGTTCTACCGGCTCGATCGGTACACAGACACTTGAAGTTGCACGTAACAATCCCGGGGATTTTGAGGTTGTTGCTTTAAGCTGTGGGAGAAATGTTAATGTTCTGGCAGAACAGATCATTGAATTTACTCCTAAGATCGCATCTGTCGCCGATGATGAGAGTCTGGCGGCGTTGAAGCAGATCCTTTTCGAAAAGTCCTATAAGGGTAAGACAGAGCTTATCTGCGGCCCGGAGGCTTCTTCTGTAGTTGCGACAGTCGACGAAGCTGATACTGTCCTTGGGGCTATCGTCGGCGTTGCAGGGCTTAAGCCTACATATGACGCCATACTAAAAGGTAAGGATATCGCGCTGGCAAATAAAGAGACACTTGTTGCAGGCGGGGAAGTCATTATGCCTCTGGTAAAGGAACAGGGCGTTGAACTGTTGCCTGTTGACAGCGAGCATTGCGCCATATGGCAGTGCTTATGGGGAGAGAAGAGGGAGAACCTTGACCGTATCCTGATAACGGCATCCGGCGGACCTTTCAGGGGATGGACAAGACAGCAGCTGGCCGAAGTAACAGTTGAGAAAGCTCTCAATCATCCGACATGGAAGATGGGCGGTAAGATTACGATAGATTCCTCGACTATGATGAATAAAGGACTTGAGGTAATAGAGGCCGGACACCTTTTCGGAGTGAGTGTTGATCAGGTTGACGTTGTAGTACATCCCCAGAGTGTCATACATTCGATGATCAGGTTAAGAGACGGCTCAGTGCTTGCCCAGATGGGGAAGCCCAGTATGATCCTGCCTATCATGGTGGCTCTTTACTATCCGGAGAGAGGACCTAGGCTGCTGGAAGAGTTTGATCCCTTTGATGCTGCCTGCAACAATCTTACTTTCGAGAAGTGTGACACAAATGTTTTCCGTCTTCTTGATCTGGCTTATTCAGCCGGAAGAAAGGGTGGTCTTCTGCCTGCTGTGATGAATGCTGCCAATGAGGTTGCTGTATACGCATTCCTTGACGGACGCATAGCTTTTCTTGATATTGAGAGGATCGTTTATGAAGTTTGTGAGAAATTCGATCTAATGTCCCATAAACAGAACATGAGTATTGATATCATATTGGAAGCAGACAGAGATGCAAGAAAAATAGCTGAGGAATTGATGAACTGATGAGTATAAGTATCTGGAGTATTTTAGTTGTTATCCTGATGTTGGGCCTGCTTGTCACGGTGCACGAGCTGGGGCACTTCTGGGTAGCATGCCTGCTTAAGATAAAGGCATATGAAGTATCGATCTTTGTGGGACCCAAGCTCGTATCTTGGAAGCGTAACGGTGTAGATTATTCAATCCGCTGCCTCCCCTTCGGTGCATATGTACGATTTACTGAAATAGCTGAGGACGGAAGCGCCATAAAGAGTGATGATCCGTCTGAACTTATAAATCAGCCCAGATGGAAGAGGCTTCTTGTTGCTCTGGCAGGTCCTTTCATGAACATGATCCTTGGTATCCTGCTCTTTATTATATTTTTCTGTGTATCAGGCATGTCAAGTCTCGAGGTTGGACCTGCTTTTGAGGGAACTCAGCTATATGCTCAAGAATACACATATGGTGATAAGATCGTCGAGATCAACGGACATAAGGTATTTACTTATCTTGATTTCTTCTATGAGATGAATGATGCCAATCCTATGGATGAGATGGAACTGGTCTTAAAATCCGATGAGACAGGCAAGACATACGAGCTGACACTAACTCCGGAGATCTATTCCAGACCTATGCTGGGCATCGTCCACCTTGACGGAACAGATAATAAATATAACGGCTGGGAGATCATTGAAGTCAACGAGCTGCAGAATAACGGAGACCCTGTTCTTGAGGTAGGAGATTATCTTATCTCGATTGACGGATACCAGGTAGACACTGAGGAGTTTGATGACTATTTCTACTCTCTTGAGGCCGGTGATACTGTTACTTTGAAATATAATCGTGACGGAGAAGAATACGAGGCGGAAAGTCAGATGACGATGATCACCGGCGCCAACGACAGAGGTGTCAGGGTAGTACGTTATGATGTTAATACACCTTCGGAATTCCTTAAGGCTGTAGGATATTCCTGCCTTATGCCGCTTACTGTAGTCAATGTCAGTATCAAATCCATCGGGGATGTTTTCGAAGGGGAAGAGGAAGTCTACAATATGGTTTCCGGCCCGGTGGGTGTAACTTCCGTTGTGTCGGATGTTGTAGATAATAAGGACGAAGAGACAGAGGATAAGGTCAACAGCCTGCTGATGTTGGCAGCTGTTATCTCCATCGGTCTGATGTTTACCAATATGCTTCCGATTCCGGGGCTCGACGGTATTCAGGTAATACTTTTGATCGTCGAAATGATCATCGGACATAAGTTATCCGAGCGGTCGGAGAATGCGATCAATGTGGTCGGCTTCTTCATGCTTTTAGGACTGGTATTATTTGCTTTTGCATCAGATTTTATCCGAATCTTCAAAGGCGGCTAAAGGGGGATCTGCATTATGACAAGACAAGTATCGGTAGGAGGCGTCCTCATCGGCGGAGGAAGCCCTATCAAAGTACAGACAATGAACAATACAAAGACAGGAGATGTCAAAGCCACATTGGAACAGATCAGAAGATTTGCCGATGCGGGTTGTGACATTACCCGAGTAGCGATACCTGATATGGAGGCTGCAGAGGCGCTTAAGGAGATAACCAGGCAGTCACCTATACCGGTTGTTGCAGATATACATTTTGATTATAGACTGGCAATTGCTGCGGCGGAGAACGGCGCGGCAAAGATCAGGATCAATCCCGGCAACATCGGAGCAGGTGAGAGGATAAATAAAGTTGCCTCCGTATGTAAAGAACGAGGCATACCCATAAGAGTCGGAGTTAATTCAGGATCCGTATCTCGTGAGCTTGTTAAAGAGTATGGCGGAGTTTGTGCCGAGAATATGACAAGATCGGCTATGGAGGCTGTTAAGATCCTCCAAAATGCGGATTTCGATGATATCGTAATAAGTATCAAGGCTTCAAGTCCGAAGCTCACAATAGATACTTACAGGCAATTATCCAAGATGTGCGATTATCCTTTGCATGTCGGTGTTACGGAAGCCGGTACCATGAGAGAGGGAATCATAAAGTCGGCAGTCGGCATCGGGGCTTTACTTGCAGAAGGCATTGGAGATACTATCCGTGTGTCGCTTACGGGAGATCCCGTCGAAGAAGTCTATGCAGCTATAAGCATACTCAAGGCTCTTGACCTTCGTAAGGGAGGGATCACCTTTGTATCATGTCCTACATGCGGAAGGACGGAAGTGCCCTTGATCGAGCTGGCATCCGAGATTGAAGAGAGAGTAAGAAGGCTGCCATATGATCTGAAGATCGCCGTAATGGGTTGTGTCGTAAACGGTCCCGGAGAAGGCCGCGAAGCCGATCTTGGTATCGCCGGCGGCAAGAACGAATTTCTGATGTTTAAGAAAGGTGAAGTTGTCCGTAAACTGCCGGTTGATACAGCAGTAGATGAGTTTGTGGCAGAAGTTATAAAGATGGGAAAAGAAAATGAACAGATTGGTTGATATTCTTGAGATTCAATCAGATATGCGTGAAGGTCTTGAGGATCTTGAAGTTGTTAAGGTGGAATTTTTCCCCCATAACAACAAAATGAGATTTGCTCTGAATGGTATTAACAGTCTTAAAGATCCCGCAAGGTTAGCGCAGCTTATCAAGCACGCAGGCAGAGTTTATCAGGCCGATATAGACCTGTTCTTCAATGATGCGAAGGATTATGAAGAGAATGTTGTTTTCGATAAGCTTCTTCCCTGTGTAATAAGCTTGGTCCAAAGTCTTGATGATCCCATGTATAACTATGCCGATTCTTGCAGGTGTACTATAGCCGGAGGTAAGCTTCACTATTCTGCTAATGACTATGCAGGACTTTATACTATGGATGAGCTTAAGGCTTCCGTTTCCAAGATCGGCGAGATATTTATACAGATGACCGGATTTCAGCCGCTTAAGCTCGTTTATGATGCATCGGATATTAGTATGCCGGAGATTGGAGCAGCAATTATCCCGGATGGTGCCGTTATGGAAGCACCGCCTGAAGAAGACTATTACTCGGCTTCATACTATCCTGAGATCCCGCAGGAGATATTACAGATCGCTTCGACGCCTGTAAAAGAAGAGGCGCCTGTTAAGGAAGTCTCCAAGTCGGATTCATGGAAGGATAAGGCCAAGGCTGTGCAGGCTGAAGTCAAGCAAAAGAACGGCGGTAAGGAAAGCTATCGCAATGCCCGTAATGCAGAGGCTATGTTCGGTCGTGTGCAGCAGGGGGTTATCAAAGTAGATTGCGGCAAGTTTAACATGAATGAGAAGCTTGTAAATGTTGAAGGCGCAATTACGCTTATTGATGATCTTAAGCTCAGTAAGTCAGGCAAAGTTGTTATTGCAAATTTCTATATTGTGGATTCTACAGGCGGAATCTCTGCTTTCATGTTCGTAAAACCGGAGGAGGCAGATGAATTCGAGGCGAAGTTTGCCAAGGGAGGATATGCGGGATTTCAGGGAGAGCCCAGCTATAACCGTAACGAGCCCGGGCTCAAAGTTACCGGAATCTATGAAGCCAAGAGACCTTCCGGCAGGCATGATAACTCTGAGTATAAGAGAGTTGAGCTTCATGCGCATACCAAGATGAGTGAGAAGGATGCCATAAGCGATCCTTCGGCTCTGATGAAACTTGCGGCTTCTTTTGGGCATACTGCATGCGCCGTAACTGACCATGGTGTCGTTCAGGCATTCCCCGAGGTCTACGAGACTACCAAGAAACTTACGGTTGCAGGCACAGATAAGCCTTTTAAGGCTATATTAGGCTGTGAGGGCTACCTTGTTGATGACGGCCCCACGATTTTCTATAATCTTCCTTTCGATAAAGAGGAGACAAAAGCTGTCGGTAATATCGTTGCATTATCCATAAGGACAAGCGGTAATGATTCCTGCAGCGATACTATGACGGCAGTAGCTGCCAGTAAGTTCAGACTTAAAGGTTATAGACCGGTCCGTCCGGAGATCGAAGGTGAGTCGGACGAAGATGCCATGAACTTCTCTAAGATCGATATCGATACTTCGCTATGGGATCCTGAAGAGATTCCGGAGAATCTTCGCGATGAAGCTGTTGCGGCTCCGGCTATCCCTTCAGAGAACACTATAAGTCACATTATCAATGTTCATCTGCCTTTGGCTGATGATTACAGCGATGATGAGCACGAAGTTGTACCTGTTGAGCTTATTTATGAGCATGTAGCAGATTTTTATGCCGAAGTAGAGGATGTTATCTATCCCGGTCAAGGGGAACCTTGTGATTCTTACTTCAGGATGGGCGAATTAGTCGATTTTATCGGTGATTCCTATATTACCGGTGATGATATCATTCATATCCTGTCGTTTTTAAGACGTGCAGGCTACGGTATAAATATCGAGGATCATGTCTACTACAGACACAAATTCCTTATGCCTGCGATCGTGATCGAGGATATACAGCGTTATGTCTATCCTGACAGTAAAGGAAAGTCAGTACATGAGACACTTAACATATTGGGAGCCGGCAACTGCGCCGAATACGAACTGAGCGGCGATGAGATCAAGGATGCCATGCTTACTGAATGCTATGATGCAGCCTCGGTAGTTATTCGTTATCTTACTGATGAGAACTGCGCAGATCCTTGTGCTCTGAATGATCGTATAGGTCATTTCAGCGTTGATGAGATCAAGAATAAAAAGAACAAGGCTTATCATATAATCTATCTGGTTCGTAATAATCTCGGTCTGTATAATCTTTATAGGATCGTTTCTGAGTCACATGTTCACTATTTCTCCTTCAGACCAAGGACCCCCAAGAGCCTTCTGAAGTATTTCTCTTCTTCAGTGATAATCGGCGGTGCCTGCGAGAGGGGCGAGATCTATCGATGTGTCATGTCGATCTATAAGGAATGCGGCAAGGACGAAGAGAGGACAAAGAAAGCGATCGAAGAATCAGAACAGCTTCAGGATATCCTAAAGCTTTATGAATATGTCGAGATTCAGCCTCTTTGCAATAATATGTTCATGACAAGGATGGATCCTGCCAAGTCCGATACAGGTAATGTGGCTTTAAATGCCAATGATATACGTATCGTCAATGAACTCCTCGTATATACGGCTGATCACTATAAGATGCCTTGCATTGCTACAACCGACTCGCACTTCCTGGAACCTGAGGATGGCATGTACCGTAAATTCCTCTTGCTTGATAACGGTTTTTCTGATGCGGAGATGCAGACTGATCTTCATTTCAGGACTACCGAGGAGATGTTGGATGAATTCTCTTATCTGGGAGCAGACAAGGCCTTTGAAGTAGTAGTAACCAATACTAATATGATCGCAGATAAGATCGAATATGGTATCAAACCATTCCCGGATGGTACCTATCCTCCTATTATCTCGAGAGCTGCCGCCGACGTTAGAGATATTGCTTACACGAGAGCCAATTCACTCTATAGGCACAAGGGAGTGCTTAACGAGGTTGTAAAAGCCAGGCTCGAAAAGGAGCTTAATTCCATCATCGGTAACGGCTTCGCGATCATGTACTATATTGCTTATCGTCTTGTTAAGAAATCCAATAATGACGGCTATATCGTCGGTTCACGAGGTTCAGTCGGCTCTTCTTTTGTAGCTACTATGTGCGGTATATCAGAAGTTAATCCGCTTGCGCCTCATTACAGATGTCCCGAATGTAATTATGTGGAATTCAATAATACAGGTGAATTCGGTTCAGGTTTTGACATGCCGGAAAAAGAATGTCCCCACTGTAAGGTTAAGATGAATAAGGATGGACAGGATATTCCTTTCGAGACCTTCCTTGGTTTCTTCGGTGATAAGCAACCTGATATCGACCTTAATTTCTCCAGCGACTACCAGCCGAGAGCCCATAAATATGTTGAGTTCCTCTTTGGAAAGACACATACATTCAGGGCGGGTACGATAGGTACATTTGCTGACAAGAATGCGATCGGTGTTGCCAAAAGAGTGGGAGAAGCAAAGGGCATCAATTATACCAATGCTATGCTTTATTACATGTCTAAGGGTATTGTCGGTGTTAAGAGAACTACATCCCAGCATCCCGGTGGTATCGTTGTCGTGCCGAAGGAGATGGATGTATATGAATTTACGCCGATCCAGTATCCTGCCAATAAGACAACTTGCGGCATAATCACGACACATTTCGACTTCCATGCCATGCATGATACTATCCTTAAGCTGGATATATTAGGTCATGCTGATCCTACGGTCCTTCGTATGCTTCATGAGCTAACCGGAGTGGATATTACGGGAATCCCGATACCTGACGAGAAAGTTATGAGCCTTCTTAAGTCCACTGATGCTTTGGGCTTCCCGTTGGAAGCCACTGAAGCCGGCTCCGCGACCTTGGGACTTTCAGAGCTTGGGACCAATATGGCGCGAGGCATGATAAAAGAGACCAAGCCTTCGCATTTCTATGACCTTGTACAGCTTATGGGATTGTCTCACGGTACTGATGTCTGGACGGGAAATGCGCAGGATCTCATCCGCAGCGGCACCTGTGATCTTAATACGGTTATCGGATGTCGTGACTCTATCATGACACGACTGATCTACTGGGGGCTTCCCAATAAGGATGCTTTCGATATCATGGAGAATGTCCGTAAGGGTAAAGTTGCAAAGGGCCAGTGTTCCAAGTGGGAAGAATGGAAAGAGATGATGAAGCAAAACAATGTGCCTGATTGGTATATTGAATCCTGCCAGAAGATCAAGTACATGTTCCCGAAAGCTCATGCCGCAGCCTATTCGATCTCTACTCTCAGAGTCGCATGGTTTAAGGTGTACTATCCGGAGGAGTACTACTGTGCCTTCTTGTCCATTAGAGGCGAGGAATTCGACGCTGCTTACATGTGCAGGGGCGAGGATGTTCTTAAAGCAAGAAGAGAACTCTTGGCCGAGATGATGCACACTGATGATAATCCGAAGGTCAAGTCAGAGTTTTATCTTTGTGAGATAGTCGAAGAGATGTACCATAGGGGGATCAAATTCCTGCCTATCGATCTGAAGACATCTGATGCAACTCGTTTTACAAAGGTTGCTCCTGGGCAGATCCTTCCGCCTCTGAACAGCATAGATTCAATATCCGATTCAATTGCTCTGGCTATTACACAGGCCAGGGAGGAAGCTCCTTTTGCTAACAGGGATGACCTTATGACAAGAAGCGGTATCGGTAAAGCTGCCCTCAAGACATTGGTGGATTACGGACTTTGTGAAGATCTGCCGGAATCCGCCCAGATAGATATGTTCTCCTTGCTTGGTGAGTGATATGTTTAAGGCCTCGGTTATCCTGCGTGAAAGTGTTCGACAGACGGACAGGCTTTATACTTATATCATCCCCGACAGACTGGAGGGGATGATCAGGCCCGGAGTCTATGTTGAAGTGCCTTTCGGCAGAGGAAACCGCCCTCAACTTGCGCTTGTGCTGACTACGGATAACGTGGATGAAGGAGAGGATAAAACTAAGCTTAAGAGCATCACAAGGCTTATTGATCCTCTGCCTGTAATGACAGAGGAACAGATCGAGTTGATAAAGCCCCTTACTGCAAGATATCTCTGTAAGATGGGGGATATAGTGACTCTTATGGTGCCTGCCGCCGTTGGTCGTAAGGCTCCGCCCAAAGCAAGCTTTGTGTGCCTGACTGACAGAGATAAAGCCGAAGAAATGCTGTCATCAAACAGACTTCGATCATATGCACAGATCAATCTGCTTGAATATCTTTTAAGTAAGGGTGAATGTGAGAAGAACAGTCTGCTTAATTCGACAAAGGCAACTATATCCCAGCTTAATTCTTTAAGGGACAAAGGGCTTATCAGGATCGAAAAGAAGCAGATCGATCCCAGCCTTGGATCTGCCAATAGTGAGGCCGTCATAAATGAACCTGAAGATGAAAAATTCAGAGAAGTTCATGAGCTTAACGAAGAACAGCAGGCAGCATATAAAATGATCATCGAAAGTGCAGACGAAGCGTCAGTCTTTCTTCTGCACGGTATTACCGGTAGCGGTAAGACCGAGGTCTATCTTAAGTGCGCAGGAGAAGTATTGCAGAGGGGAGGAAGTGTCCTCTACCTTGTCCCTGAGATCTCTCTTACGCCTCAAACAGTCAATTGGATAACCGGAAGATTCGGAAGACTTGCAGCTGTAATGCACAGCCGTTTGACCGATAAACAGAAGACAGATCAGTGGGACCTTATAAGACGCGGCATTGCAAGGATAGTTGTAGCTCCCCGTAGCGGGATTTTCGCTCCGATAAGAGATTTAAAACTCATAATAATCGATGAAGAGCATGACGGTTCATATAAGTCGGAAGTTTTCCCCCGTTATAACACCCGGGATATAGCGCTTATGCGTGCAAAGTATAATTCCTGTCCGCTCATATTAGGTTCTGCCACTCCGAGCGTAAGCAATTATTATGCAGCGCAAAAAGGCGTTTATAAACTCTTGAGGCTTAGCAAAAGAGCCAATCCCGATGCGAGACTTCCCAAGGTCATCGCCGTTGATATGAAAGAACAGATCAAGAACGGTGCAGGTGAGATCCTCTCGATGCCCCTAAGGCATGCTATGGCACAGGCATTTGCCGACAGTAAACAGGTGCTCCTGTTCCTTAATCGAAGAGGATTCTCGAGAACTTTGATCTGCAGTGACTGCGGCTCGGCATGCTGCTGCCCGAACTGTTCCGTTGGTATGACCTTACACAATAATATAAGGTCCTCTGAGAAGATCCTGGTCTGCCACTATTGCGGTTATACCATCTCAGCATCTGACGCAGTCTGTTCAGAATGCGGCTGTAAGAAGTTTACCCGGGCAGGGATAGGGACTCAGCAGCTTGAGAGTATGCTCAAGGAGCTTTTTCCCAAAGAGAAAGTTCTCCGGATGGATCAGGATACAACTATGGTCGCAGGTGCTCACGAGAACATTTTGAGGTCTTTCCGCAGTCACGAGGCATCGATATTGATAGGAACGCAGATGATTGCCAAAGGGCATGATTTCAATGATGTCACGGTTGTCGGTATCTTAGGCGCTGATCTGATGCTGAATTCATCTGATTACAAGGCCTCGGAGAGGGCTTTCCAGTTGATCACCCAAGCGGCCGGCAGGGCAGGCAGGGGAACGGATCCCGGGACTGTCTATATACAGAGCTACAATCCGTCCAGTCCCCTTTTACGCTACGCGGGAAGTCAGGACTATGAGGCTTTCTATAAAGAGGAGATACGCTACCGCGAAGCTTTGAGCCTGCCGCCTTTTAAGGCGATGGGCGAGATCGTGCTGTCTCTTCCGGATGAAGATATGTTGATGGAGAGGATCTCCATTGTCGAAAACTATCTCAAGTCATTCCTTGAGGTTCAGGATCTCAAGTATGCATTCGAGCTTTTCGGTCCCATGCAGGCACCTATCTATGAGCTTCGCGGACGCTACCGTATGCACTTCATCATAAAAGCAGTGAACAGATCTGCCATTAATGCTGTTTATAAGCAGATGATGAAGGACTTTGACCCTGAACTCTATCCTTTATCTTATGATAATGACTAAGCTGTTTGATAGAAATAATCCCTTAAAAATGTAATCATCGGCTGATATATGGTAAAATAATAGCCTTGAATAAAATAGTTCGGAAGGTGAATATATATGGCAATGCGTAATGTTGTATTAGAGGGGGATCCGATCCTTCGTAAGGTCTGTCGGCCTGTAGATGAGATAACCCCCAGGATCCTGACTCTTCTTGATGATATGGCTGAGACGATGTATTACGAGAACAGAGGCATCGGTATAGCGGCTCCTCAGGTAGGAGTATTAAGAAGAGTCTTTGTTGTCGATGTCGGTGATGAGCACGGTAAGCTTGAGTTCATCAATCCGGAGATCACTTATACTGAGGGAAGCCAGATCTATTGTGAGGGTTGTCTCTCCGTTCCGGGTAAGAATGCTGATGTGGAACGTCCCGCCAAGATCAGAGTTAAGGCCTTGAATCGTAATGGTGAGGAATTTGAACTTGAGGCGGAAGGCCTTTTGGCTGTATGTATCTGTCACGAGAATGATCATCTCAATGGCATATTGTTCACCGATAAGGCAGTTGACGGGAAGATCATTGTCGAGGAATAAGACCTGATGGATAAGAGTAATATCAGAGTTGTATTTATGGGTACGCCGGACTTCGCGTCCGTATGTCTGAAGGCGCTTGCCGAAGACGGATATAATGTGGTGCTGGCAGTATGTCAACCGGATAAACCCGTTGGTCGTAAGCATATAATTACAGCTCCGCCGGCAAAGCTTACGGCAATCGCTGAAGGAATCGAGGTTTATCAGCCCCTTTCCATGAAGACCGAGGAGGCTTATGAGAAGATCGCTTCATGTAAGCCGGATCTTATTGTCACGGCGGCTTATGGTAAGATCCTGCCACAGTCGGTTCTTGATATCCCCAAGTACGGGCCTTTGAATGTACATGGTTCACTGCTGCCAAGATACAGAGGTGCTGCTCCGGTACATTATTCCATCTTAAACGGAGACAGCGTTACCGGTGTTACTATTATGCGGATGGATGCAGGAATGGATACCGGCGATATACTGGTAAAGGAAGAAGTAACCATTGATCCTGATATACATACTGACGAGTTGATGGCTCTTCTGGCTGACAGAGGAAGTAAACTTCTTATCAGTATGATCCCGGATTTTATCGAGGGAAAGATAGAAGCTGTTAAACAGAATGAAGATGAAGTGTTGCTTAGCCCTCCCATACGTCCTGAACAGGCTGAATTCAA
The DNA here is from genome assembly GCA_946537885.1 of uncultured Clostridia bacterium. GTDB lineage: Bacteria > Bacillota > Clostridia > Saccharofermentanales > Saccharofermentanaceae > Saccharofermentans. The sequence goes on along the minus strand of CAMNGC010000002.1, from coordinate 96,677 downwards.
CTGGGATCTTACAGCTCTTGAGATACACAACAAAGTAAGAGCTTTAAGCTCATGGCCCGGCGCTTTTGTTATAAATAACGGCAAGAAGCTTAAGATCTATGATTCTAAGGTTCTGTCGGATTCTGTTGTAGAAGGCTCTGAAGGAAGTTTGCCGGGTATAGTAGTCAAGGCTCATAAGGCTGATCTGATCGTAAAATGTAAGGAAGGCTGCCTTAAGATCCTTGAACTTCAGAATGAAGGCGGTAAACGACTTAAAGCGGTTGATTGCGCTCATAACTATAAGGTAGGGCAGCCTATTGGCTAAGGGATAAGAGAACATGGCTCAAACAGCTGATAGAGAAAAGTGTATAGACTATCTGTATGAGTGCCTGGAAGAAGGCGCTTTCTCTAACCTTATCATGAATGGCGAGAATGTCAGTGATTTCTCCAGGGCAGCTGTCTACGGAACCATAACATATTGTTTCGCGATAGATTTTCTGATCAAACATATTTGTGGTGAATCGATACCGGAGATGGATCCATATACCAGGACAATAATAAGGTTCGGAGCTTGGCAGATCCTGTTCTCGGAGAAGGTGCCGAGCTATGCAGCTGTAAGCACTTCAGTGGAATTGGCGCATAAATACAGACCGGGTTCAGCAGGCTTTGTAAATGCTGTTCTGCGTAAGCTTGCTGCCTCCTCGGAGGAAGAAAGAAATATCTCCAATTACCGGCCTGAGGTAGCTATCTCCCTTAAGCCGGAATTATACGGCGTCCTTAAGAAATGTTACGGCAAGGATCATGCCATCTCTATCGGCAAGAGCTTCTTAACGCCATCGGAACTGACAGTCAGATATAATGCTTGCGTTACCAACAGAACAGCTGTTAAGGCTGATCTTGAACGCGACGGCTTTGATGTTCACGACGGCCATTTTATGCCGGAAGCATTAATTATAGCTCCGACACCCGGTGTCAGGATCGATACATCAAGAAGCTTCGTAAGCGGAGAGTATTTTGTTCAGAGCGAGGGAGCGATGCTCGCTTCGCGTATTGCGGATCCAAAGCCCGGAGAAAGGATACTGGATTGCTGCTCGGCTCCCGGCGGCAAGGCGACACATATGGCGGAACTTACAGGTGATCAGTGTGAGATCATATGTCTTGATATAAACAGATCCAGACTTAAGCTGATAGAACAAAATGCCGAGAGATTGGGGATCCACGGGATCAGTTGTATGGAAGCCGACAGCACTGACATTGCTCGGACTCTTCCGAGAGAAAAATCCGGCTTTGATATAGTGACTGCCGATGTTCCTTGTAGCGGCATGGGACTTCTGGGGCGTAAACCGGATATCAGGCATACTTTATCCTATGACAGGATCAATGAGCTTTATCCCATCCAAAGAGCGATCCTTGAATCCGCTTCTTCCTATGTTAAATCCGGCGGTCGCCTGATCTACAGCACATGCACACTTAACCGCGCCGAGAATGAGGCTATGCTGCAGGCTTTCCTTGACAGCCATGATGATTTTTATGCAGAAGATATAAGTCCTTTTTTGCCGGCTAAGCTTATAATTGATTGTGAGCGAGCGGCTGATGCCGCCCGCGGATATATTACTTTGTTCCCGGACAGAGATCTGTGTGACGGATTCTTTGTCGGCAGACTTGTTAGGAGATAATCGTGAAGGATAATCGTAGGTTTTGTCTTGATCTTAAGGAGAGCGAACTGTCTTGCTGGTGTAAGGAAAAGGGTTTCCCTTCCTACAGGGCAGGTCAGATCAGTAAATGGCTGGCTTCAGGTGTCATAGACACGGCCAAGATGACTAACATTCCTAATAATATCAAGCTGGCGCTCGAAAATGATTTTATCATGAAGGGCATGACGGTTATCCATAAGTTTGTATCTCAGATAGACGGAACTGTTAAGTTTGTATACCTGCTTCATGACGGCAACATTATTGAGACAGTCGTAATGCGTTATAAAACCGGACTCTCCGTATGTATATCGTCGCAGGCAGGCTGTAAGATGGGATGCACATTCTGTGCTTCGGCTCATGCGGGTTTCGGCAAATCATTGACTGCAGGTGAGATGTTCGGTCAGGTCATCCTCTCACAGAGAGAAATGGGGGAGAAGATCAGAAGCGTTGTAGTTATGGGAATAGGAGAGCCTTTCGATAATTACAAGAATCTTATGGATTTCTTCGAAATAATCACTGATCCTGACGGCTTTGGTCTCGGAGCAAGACATATAACCGTGTCGACCTGCGGCCTTGTGCCGAGGATCAAAGAATTTACTGCGCTTAAATCACAGATAAATCTGGCTATATCTCTTCATGCGCCTAATGATGAATTGAGACGTGAACTGATGCCGGTTCCGGCTCACTATACGGTAAGAGAATTGATAGATGCGTGCAGGGATTATGTGAAGGCTACCGGAAGAAGGATCACTTTTGAATATTCTCTTTTCGATGAAGTGAATGATACCTTGGCATGTGCAGATGAGCTGGCGGCGCTTCTCAGAGGCCTTAATTGCCATATCAATCTGATCGCTGCAAATGAGTTTGACGGCAGCCCTTATAAACGCTGCAGACCTAAGAGGATAGATGTATTCAGGAAAGCCTTGGCAGCAAGGGGCCTTAATGCAACCTTGAGAAGAGAGATGGGGAGCGACATTATGGCGGCCTGCGGACAGCTGAGAAGGGGCCTGGAGTCGGAGGAGAAGGAATAATGGAGATTGCCTGCGGTTCTGAGAAAGGTAATACGCGTATCAATAACGAAGACAGGTATGCCGTTAAGACTATCGGTGACCTGACGCTTATGGTGCTCGCTGACGGGATCGGCGGTGCAGAAGGAGGCGAGATCGCTGCGTCGATCGCCGTTGATACGGTTATGGATCTTTTCGAAAAGGATGCCAAAACCGGAGCTTTGGATGATTTGGATTACAAGAAGTTTAAGGAAAAGTCTACTTCTTACTATCAGAAATCTAACTACAATATACTGATCAAGGCTATCAATGAGAAAGAACTTATGGGGATGGGGACAACCCTAACCTGTATCCTTATTAGAGGCAACAGGCTGTTTATCGCACACATTGGCGACAGCAGGGCATATCTGATACACGGATCAGCGATTACACAGCTTACGGGAGATCATACATATACCGCAGAGCTTCTGAAAAGCAAGTCTATAACGGAACAGGAAGCCAAAACTCATCCCGGAAAGAGTATTTTGGTAAGATCCCTTGGGGTTAATGCCTTTATTATCCCCGATATTTATTGTTATAATATAATTTATGGTGATCTGGTGCTCTTATGCACCGACGGAGTTTATTCCGTTTTGGAGAATCATGAGATATCTGATTGTCTTAAGAAACACAACAACCTTGACGGCTGTGTCGTCAATTTAATAAAGAAGGCTGAGGAAAAGGGCAGCCGAGACAATATCACCGCCATTCTGGCATATGTCAGACCTGAGCGGAAATAAGGAGTAGTGAATGAATATACAGGGACCTGAAGGCATGCTTTTTGCCGGTAAGTACAGGATAGTAAAACTGATAGGCAGAGGCGGAATGGCTAATGTCTATCTCGGATCTGACATCAATACCGGACTTAAGGTTGCAATTAAGATCATGAGACCGGAATTTGCTACCGACGAAGAGTTTATCAGACGTTTTGATACAGAAGCAAAGGCCGTTTCTTCGTTGAGTCACGCCAATATCGTTAAGGTCTTCGGCGTAGGTCACGAGGGGAATTTCAGATATATCGTTCAGGAGTATGTTGACGGTATAACCGTTAAGGAACTGATCAATCAGAACGGACATCTGGACTGGAAGGTGGCAGTACCGATAGTAATACAGGTTGGTCTTGCTCTTGAATATGCCCACAAGAACGGCATCGTTCACCGTGATATTAAACCCCAAAATATCCTGATCTCCAGAGATCGTATCGCCAAGATAACAGACTTCGGTATTGCACGTGCCTCTACAGGCAATACTATAACAATGAGTTCCGGCGGTGCGATGGGTTCGGTTCATTATTTCTCACCGGAACAGGCGAGAGGCGGCAATGTCGGCCCCCAGTCAGATATCTATTCCGTTGGCGTAATGCTTTTTGAGATGGTAACCGGAAGAGTGCCTTTTGACGGAGATTCCAATGTAGCCATCGCAGTTAAGCACCTGCAGGAGAAACCGCCGCTTGCATCGTCTTTTGTTCCTGATATTCCTCAGGGACTTGATGCCATTATTCAGAAGTGTATGCAGAAGATCCCGGAGAGGCGCTATACATCCATGCGTCAGATGGTTACCGAGCTGGATGCGCTTATGGTGGATCCAAACGGTGTTTACGGTGTGATCAATAATACGCCCACACCCTATGATGATAAGTCTGATGATGATGTTAAGCTGTCATTCCGCCAGGATCCCAGCTATGATAAATTAAGTGATCTGGAGAAGTCGGCAGAGGCGAGAAGACGATCCAGATTCCGCGATAATATCATCCTTGTACTGATCGTCGTATGTATCATCGGCGTGCTGATCGGTCTCGGCGTGCTTGTGGTCAAGTCTCTTAATAATGCAACCGAGATTACTCAGAATGACGATTATACGATCAAGAACTATGTGGGTGAGAAAGCTGATGATGTCGTTGATGAGCTTAAGAAATATGATATTGACTATAAGTTAGACTATCGTGAGACAGAAGACACCGAAGAGGGTATCGTCCTTGAGCAGAATCCTGCTGAAGGAACTGTTGTTAAGCCCGGAAGCAGTGTTACTACTGTTAGACTGACCGTATCAAAGCTTCCTGATACACCTGAAAAGTTTACATTGGCAGATTATACAGGACTCGAATACACGGCTGTTGTTGCTTCCCTGCGTAACATGGGATTTGAGACGGCGCTCTTCACTGATAATGCCAGCGATGCTGAGGCAGGTACAGTTATAAGAACAGATCCGCCTGCCAATTCTGAAGTTGAGGAAGGGCAGACGATCGGTATTTACTATGCTTCAGATAAAACGATCGTTCCTAATCTGCAGGGAATGAATCTGCAGGAGGCCGAGGAGGCTCTTAAGAATGCTAAGCTTACCGGAACTGTTGAAATGACTGAGGAGGCTGCCGCTCTGCCTGAAGCTGAGCGATATGTTATCAGGACAGATCCGGCTCCTGATACAGAGGTTACAAGAAATTCTTCCATCAGACTGTATGTTGGTACACATGAGGATGCATTGAGAGGTACAACACCTACGCCGACTCCTTTGCCTGTTGAGGTAATCGTAGAGACTCAGGGGGCAGGAACAGTCACCGGCGGCGGACTTTATGAGCCCGGTGCTACCGTTGAACTGACGGCAACCCCGGCTGAAGGCTATAAGCTTGATCACTGGCAGGATTCTTTTGGTAATGTGGTATCTTATTCAAGTCCTTACAGATTTGCAGTAGAGGAGAATCATTCATACAGAGTAGTAGCCGTATTTGTTCCGGCACCCACGGATACACCGACTCCTACGCCGTCTCCTACACCTACGCCTGTGCCGACTAATACGCCGACACCTGTGCCTGCGACGGCAACCCCTACACCTACACCTACGCCTGTACCGACGGCAACACCTGTACCGACTGATACTCCTACCCCGATCCCGATCGAGGATCCTAATATGCAGCCGGATCCCAACGCCGGCCAGCAGTAAACGGGGCGGTTAATGGAGCATTATAAAAAGGGGATTATCACCAAAGGTGTCGGTGGAATATATACCGTAAGAGATCATCTTTCCGGTGAATATGTCAGCTGCGCTGTCAGAGGCGGAGTCAAAAGGCGTGGTCATGGTATGAATCCGACAGTAGGTGACGAAGTGTGTTACGGACCTACCGGAGATCCGGACATTCCGTTTATATTGGAAAAGATAGAGCCGAGACATAATCTTCTGATCAGACCGCCTTTGGCAAATGTGAGCAACATGTTGCTTACTTTTGCTGTCTGTGATCCGATCCCCGACCTGAAGCTTCTTGATAAGATGCTCATCATCTGCAGGCTTAAGGATATTAAACCGATCATTATCTTTACCAAGGCAGATCTTGATCCTAAGCAGGCTGACAAACTTATCGAGATATACTCGGCCTGCGGCTATACCTGTTTTAAGTCATCACATGATAATAAGCCTGACAGCAGAAAGCTTATGGCTCTGACCGGGAAGGGAGTTACCGGATTTGCAGGACCCTCCGGCGTAGGAAAAAGTACGCTTTGTAACTACATCCTTGATGATGAGGCCATGCAAGTAGGCGAAGTCAGCGAGAGACTTAAGAGGGGGAAACACACCACAAGACACGTGGAACTCTTTGAATTCGGTGAAGGCTTCATGTCGGATACTCCGGGTTTTACGTCTCTGGATCTTTTCGATATCGGTGTTGAATATGATCAGGTGGCTTTGGGTTATCCAGAGATACAAAGCCTATCTCATGGTTGTAAGTATGACGATTGCCGTCATATAAATGAGAAGGATTGTGCTGTCCGTGAGGCTCTGGGCAGTGGTGTGGACCCGGACAGATATGCAAGATATAAAGAATTCTATGAAGAATTATACTCGAAACGTAATGATTACAGTGGGAGGAAGAAATATGAATAATATGCTAGAGATCGCGCCGTCGCTTTTGTCGGCTGACTTCGGATACCTTATGAGAGATATCGAGAGTGTCGAAAAGGAGTGCAGATTCCTGCACCTTGACGTCATGGACGGCCATTATGTGCCTAATCTCTCGATCGGTATCCCGGTAATCAAATCCATACGCAAGTATTCCAAGATGATCTTCGATACTCATCTCATGATAACTAACCCGGAGAAATATCTGGAAGCTTTTGCCGACGCCGGTTCTGACTATATCACTTTCCACGTTGAATGCTCAGATAAGCCCTCAGATCTGATATCGAAGATCCATGATCTCGGCAAAAAAGCCGGTGTTGCCATTCATCCTGATACACCTATCGAAAATGTTTTTCCTTATGTCTCTGAAGCGGATCTTATCCTGGTGATGTCTGTGCGCCCCGGCTTCGGGGGACAGAGCTACCTTGAAGGCTCTACCGAGAGGATCGCAGCAGTCCGTGCCAAGATCGATGAAGCCGGCGCCGATACAATCCTTTCCGTTGACGGCGGTATCAACCTCAAGACAATCGCCGAGGCTCATGCAGCCGGTGCAAGTTTACTTGTTGCAGGAAGTGCGTGCTTCGGTAAAGAAGATCCCGGAGCTGCCGCGGTTGAACTGAAGGCAAAGGCATGCGAGTCTGTATAATCGCCGGAGGCCCTCATATCTACGATGCAGCTGCTCTTGTTGCATCTTCTTGTGACCGCTTGATCTGTGCCGACAGTGGAGCGGATTTTGCTTTGTCTCACGGGCTCCTGCCTGATCTTGTTGTAGGTGATATGGATTCTATATCTCAGGAGAGCCTTGAACAGATCAAAGCTTCTGAGATTCCGCTCCGGCTCTTCCCGGTTAAGAAGGACAAAACGGATACTGAGCTTGCTTTCGATATGGTTGATGAAGATGACGAGATCTTACTTGTCTGCACGATTGAGGGGCGTATAGATCATGTTATGGCAAATATGCAGATATCCATGAAACAACATATGGCAGGACGGAAGATAAGCATGACAGATGGTGTCACAGATATCATTCCGCTGTCAGGTCCTGAGACAGTCTGCCTTGACGGGCTGAACAGGCCGGATGATCTTTCGGTTTCCCTTATCCTTGCGGATATGAACAGCAAAGCAACAGGTGTTAGCACAAGAAACCTGTCTTATGCCTTGGAAGATGCAACTATTGAGGGTGGTTCGAGCCTCACGGTAAGTAATTGTCCTATTCCCGCTGCGTCTTCCATAGGACTTTCGGTTAAGCAGGGAGAGCTGTTCCTGATCGTAACTGATAAGCACAGCTGAAAGTCTAAGTCAATAAGGTTATGTTACAAAAAATGGGACTTGTTGGGACTTGTCGGGACCTGCGCCCGATGCTATCATTAAACTGATTTATAAGCATATAAGACCGTTTCCCCGAGGGAGACGGTTTTTTGATGCTTAAGAATACAGGGTCGGAAATCCGGCCCTTTTTTATTTTACGGAAAGGAGGCTTCAAATCGTACTACAAAAAAGTCGCATAAAAGGAGGTAAAAATGCTGACATATTTGGAATTTAAGAAATTGACGCTCGATCGTTTTATGGAGATGCTCGGAGAGGAATTCTCCGATTATAGGCTCAACTTAAGAAAGATCGTAAAGGTAAACAGGCAATTGGATGGTCTGACTCTTGAACAGCCTGACATGGAGGGAACCCAGATATCACCGACAGTATATGTAGATGATCTTTATAAAGACTATCTGTGTACCGGAAACGAGCTCGAGGCAATCGAAAAGGGCGTCGTAATTATGAGAACCGCCTTAAGGAGGGTTAATGACATGTGTCCGAAGCTCGATTATAAGAATGTAAAGGATAAGATCGTCTTTCAGCTCATTAATACAGACAATAACAGATCACTTCTTGCTGATGTACCTCACCGGGCTTTTATGGATCTGTCACTGATATACAGGTGGATCGTAAATGCAGATGATCAGGGAATATCAAGCGTGATCATACACAATGAGCTGGCGGAGGGAATGGGACTTAATGAAGAGCAACTGCATGAGCTTGCCATGGAGAACACAAGAAGGATCTTAGAGCCTAAGATCTCAGATTTGGAAGATATAATGAACGATCTGTTTATGAAAGGAAGAGTTGAGCCTGAGGAGATGGAATCGTATCTGGATCGTGCGGCGACAGATCGAAGCTTTTTCATTATCAGTAATGTTACAGGATTCATAGGAGCGGCATCAATGGTTTATGAAGATGTCCTTGAATTTGTTGGTCAACTGATCGGTTCTGATTTTTATATCCTGCCGTCATCCATACATGAGGTCATAGCTGTGGCGGCCTGTAAAGGAAGTGATCCCGATGCACTGATCGAGCTGGTCGAGGGAGTCAATAAGACAGAGTTGGAAGCTGAAGAGATACTATCGGACAGTGTTTATTACTACAGCCTGTCTGATAAGGCTTTGACCAGCTTTACTGCCAACAAGTATTGAAGAGAGGAGGTCTTAATCGATGATAAGAAATAAGCTTAAGAAAACGGCTGCCGGATTTCTTGCTGCGTTGATCTGTATGGCATATGCCTTTCCGGTTAAGGATTATGCATCAGCCGGTAATAGGGGTGTAGTTTATATGTCTGACAATGTGCTTACTTTATCAGACGGTCACGGATTGAACTTTAAGACAGTCTATAACGAAGACCTGCACAGCTATGAGACTGCCTACTGTATCCAGCATGGAACATCTCTATATTCTATGACGAGGGTTGCTGCGGAAGATCTTAATCTCGAATCGTTCAGTGGTACTGTCAATGATCTGTTAAGACTCGCTCTTGCTTACGGATATGACTCATCTGACAATATTTCAGAGACTCTTCGGATATCATCTTCGAGTGGTCAGAAATATGCTGCAACTCAGTTTATCGTATGGAATATCATTGGCGGCAACTATGATGACAATTTTAACAGAAACTATGGCTGGTTTGATTATGCAGATGCCGATGTAGCTTATTCACAACAGATCAACTCGTATGTGACTGAGATCGAGAATAATATCAGAGCCGTTATAGCAGGAAGGAATGGTGGCATAAAGCTCTTCACGAGCGCACAGGAATCAGCTTCCGAGAGCTATCCTCATACCGATGTCTGGGACGACAGAACTGACAGCGAGAAGAACAGTATAGCCGAGAACATAATAGGCTTTGTAACAGATATTTATGACTATATGCTATATGGTTCAGAAGGCAGAGCTTATGAGATCAATTCACAGGTAAACTATATTTTTAACGGTTCTTTGTCTGCTGCACAGCTTTATGATGCAATCTATAATTCTCAGGAGGCTCAGGAGCACATTAACGGCATGAGTGACAGCGAGTATGTGACAATGCTATACAGGACGATCCTTAACAGAGAACCGGATAGCGGCGGACTTGCGACTCACACTCAGGCATTGGTGTCAGGAAAGAGCAGGAAGACCTTAATGCAGGATCTTATGAGCTCGCAGGAGTGGGCTTTGTACAGTTCGAGTCTCGATGTTGCCGGGGGCAATGTCTATTATGTTTTCGAATATGAGTTGCCTGCCGGAGCTTCTTTGTCGACTTCGGCCATCGTATCAAACAGCACAGGGGAAGAAGTGAATTTCATAAGGTTATCGGGAAATAAGTGGCGCATAGTCTTGGGTGCTACCGGTACTGTTACCTTCGAGATCGATATGGGACTTACTTCGTTGCCTGTTGTTTGGAGAAGTCAGTCAGGTAACTATCAGAAGATGATATCCGTAACAGATTCGTTTCGTGATCTGAGATATGTATCCTTTGGCGCAAGAGGCGAGATTTCTTATAATCCTACGGCTACGCCTACCCCCAAGCCCAGTAACAGCCCTACGCCGACACCCTATCCGGTGACTGACAGACCTGCATCCATAAGCCTTACAAAGGTTGGAAGGACTATGACGGATTCACATCAAGAGTTATGTTCGATCATTAACAGTGAGGGCGAAAGGATGGATCTGGACCTAACTGTTTTCGATATGAACAGAGTCAATCTGAGTGGGGCAACTTTTGTTTGTGTTCCAAGAAATGATGTTTACAGGCATGAAGGAAATTCATCTGCCGTAAGTCGCAGGAAGGTGTTCTCCGCAGGACAGCGAATAATTATGACTGAGGGGGCAAGCGGTGTTTATAACCTTGGCGGTCTTTATGAAGGTGTCTACGACATATATGAGACACAGGCGCCTGACGGCTTTCTGCCGATAAACGGCATCGTTGCGACAGTAACAGTAACAGATAAGGTTAACGGATATGCTCATACGGCTACCGTCAGCGGAAGGAACAGTTCCAATTCGGCTGTTACTATCTCATCAGCCGGGAAGATCATTGTAAATGATACGCCTGTCAAGGCGATAATAGATATAAGCAAAGCTATCCCACAGGGGAATATGACGGATGAAGAATATGAGAGAGTGATCAGCAGCGTTGTGTTCGGTCTGTATACGGCAGAGAAGAATGAATATTTTGACAGTAAATATGTGGCAGGCGGGGCCTTGGTAGGAGTCTCTCAGGTTAAGGTTGTAAGAGATCAGGATGGGAAGATCATCGGAGGCGAGGCTGTTTTTGATAATGATATTCCTGATGGAAAGTATTATGTCCGGGAGATATATGCCGATCCCGCCATTATATCCGATGGCAGCAGGTATGATATTCAGGTGGACAGGAGCGGGGCCACGGAGGCAAGTATAAATATAGGACTCAATATCGAAAATGATCTCAAGACAGGAAAGATAATCGTTTATAAATATGATGAATGGTACAAGACTTATCTTGAGGGAGCAGAATTCTCGGTATTCAGAGAGGACGGATCGCTATATGGTCTGATGAATTGGAATGAAGAGGAAAAATATTATGAGATAGATGCAGGTTACGGGAATTATATGATCAGAGAGACTCTTGCACCTGATGGATTCATATTGGATGAGACGGTATATGAGGCAGTGATCAATGAGGACGGGGAGTGTGTAAGAATAACGGACGCCGGCGGAGAAGGGATCTCCAATTCTCCGGTAACATACAGTCTGCGTTTGTATAAAGTTGATGACAGCGATGAGGAACGACAGCTTGCCGGGGCTGTTTTCGAGATATACGAGGACAGTAACGGAAGTGGCGAATATGAGGCTGATGAGGATAAAAACGCCATGACTTATGTTGATGGTGAGTTGCTTGAAGCTCAGGTGATCGAGACGGTGAACAGTAACGGTGAAGCAGAATACTGTTTATCCGGTCAATTGAGAGCCGGTTGCTATTTTGTGATCGAGACTAAATGTCCGGAAGGCTATTCTCTGACAGATGGTTCTGACGGAATAACCAAGATCGTTCTTGGGGAACAGAATTCGAATGATACGGATCTGATCATGCAAGAGAATAATGTAAATGTAAGGATCGGTAACCGTTGCAATGGCAGTATCCATATTACGAAGCTGGATGTGGATTATCCGGATTCGAGACTTAGTGGCGCAGTGTTTACCGTTTATGACGATTCTAATGGCAATGGTCTAATAGATGCGGATACAGATAAGTTGGTCGGAGTTATGACAGAGGAGACTTCCGGGGAATATTATATACATGATCTGCCTTATGGACATTATTTGATAGAAGAGAGCCAAGCCCCAGAGAATTACGAGAGAAGAGAAGATATTTGGCAGGTGTTTATAGAGAGCGACGGTATGACCTATGATATCTCGGACAGTGATTTTGCAGGTGTTGCCGACAGACCTCAGACCGGGTCTCTGAAAGTGATCAAACTCAGTTCCGACAATCACATTGCGGGGATTTCCTTCAGGATTATGGGTGTTGATTTCAGTGGGCGAGAATATGATGAAGTCTTCGAAACGGATGATAACGGCATTATCCTGATAGAGGGATTAAGAGTAGGAAGTTACACCGTATCTGAAGTGGATAATGAGGTAGTTGCAGGATATGATCTGGCCGAAGATGCTGTTGTCACCATCGGTGCTGGGCAGACTTGCGAGGTCTATATGACCAATACTGAGAGGCAGCTAAATACTCCTACGCCTACGATCACACCGACGGCGTCTGTTACACCTACATTAACGCCTGAAATCACACCGACTGCTTCGATTACGCCGGAAGACAAGACGATTACAAATACAGGAGAAAGAACTTCGAATTATGAGAAGACCGGTGTTTTGCTGATAGCTATTGCTTCATTTCTGATGCTGTCAATATTGCCATTTGGCATAAGAAAGTATAAGAATGATCGAGAATAAATAACAGATCAAGGGGCTGCCTTTAAGATTTATAGTATATCTTTGAGACAGCCCCTTGCTTTTATCAGTGAATAAGATTAATGAATTGCGGCGGGAAGAAGTATCTGATGTATTCTATGCTATGGGAGAACATTGAGAAATCCAGTATTATCGGATAGATGAAGAACATCAGCATTATCAGGACGGGAACCGTTCCGGCAAGGACACGCGGGCTTTTGATCAGAAGTCCCATGATACCTGCAAAGATCCCACTGGCGATAACTAAGGTCAGGATGTTGATAATGTCGGCCGGACCTATGGAACTGTCGGTTGCAAAGATAACCATAAGAAGAGAAATTGCAACAGGCAGGCAGTAAGCTGTGGGATAAGCAAAACAACTGAGCCTTAGGACATTGCGATTCATTGTTTCAAAAGCAGAACTCTTCATCTCGCCGGTTCTCTTGATCGCGCCGTTAAGAGCCGCGATCATAACGATAACGGCTGCTAAATATCTGAAGATCGTCTCATGATTATCCTTGATCTTATCAACGGTATATACGCTGTTGTCGTCTACATCTTCTTTTACCACGCTGAAGACCATGTCGGAACCTATATAGTTTTTGAAGCTTTCATCCAATTCGGCATTCATCTCATCTGTGGTATATTCGGAATTCTCCATGTAATTTGTCAATAAGCGGCCGGCTCCGGCTTTAAGGAAGCCTGAGAAAACGACCTCGTTGGCGTAGGTGGTAAACACGGTCTCGGAATCATTCAGGTAGAGTGGAACTGTCTTCTTTTCGCGGTTGATGAGATCCTCTGTTAAAGTGTCAGGGAAGACATAGCCACAGTCAATCCTGCCGTTTACAATATCGGTCTTCATCTTGTCAAGGCTATCGTAGATACGGAACTTGACCATATAGTCGCCTTCTTCAAGTATACGGGCAGCATCCATAGCAACAGGATCATTGCCGTCTACATATATTCCGGCCCGGTTGCTGACATCATAATTAATGATACCTGTCACAGATGCAGCTAACAGGATGAGAGGCAGCAGGATCAGTACAGCGACATAGCTTATGCGACGAAGTTGATTCTTAAGGAGCAGAACAAAAAGTGTAAGTGATTGACGTATCATTATTCTCTGTTCACCTCCTTCATGTCGGAAATGACTGCAAGGGCGGTAAATACAATGCCATAAACAGCTGTAGCAAGGTATCTTGATATACGATTGGCTGATACAGTCAGTCCCTTGAGCATCTCGAAGGAATTACCGACATGTGTCATTCTTCCAATGCTGATAACCGCATCAGGCATAAAACTGATCGGTACAATAGCTCCGCTCAGGAAGAGCAGCAGGAAAGACAGGGCGCAGATGGTCAGCATAGCGACAGTATCTTCTCTTAAGATCCTGTAGATCAACGTATTAAAAGATATTATGCAATAGCAGATAAGGAAGATGCCCAGAGGGTTAATAAACGAATGACTTATCAACAGGTAGATAAGAATTATGGTAATACTGAAGAGCAGGGAAGTGGACATGTTAGCTCCGGGGGCAGCGGCCAGCGGGAATCCTCTACGCTTCATCGTGCTTATAATCTCGTGAGAGTCGGGCTTTAATACGGATATAAAAGATACTCCGGAAAGCATCATGATCAGCAATGCAAGCGTCGAGAAGTAGAAATCCTGCAAAGTCAGCCCTTTGGCGCTTCCTGCGAAATTCGTATCATACATCTTTTCTCTGAACATAAATGTATTCATATAGATGTCGTTCATGTCACTGTTGATCTTTTTCTGGGCATCATCAGGCAGATCATATTTATCGGCAATATCTTCTGCTGCATAGATGGCTGCCTGAGAGATAGCCACATCATTGGCTGTTGAATCGATAATGTCGAGGAAGTAGCCTATACCAGGATTATCTCGATCCTTATCGAAAACAAGTCTCAGAGGATCTCCGTGTCCGTGAACGACAGCATCAAAATAACCTTCGGGAACATGTGTAAAGGCTGCCACATCATTACGGCGCAAAGCAGTCTCAGCGTCTTCCAGATCGTCATATCCTACAAAGACTATAAGATCCTTGATGCTGCTCCCATTTTGAAGATAATTAAATACAAAGTCTGATTTGCTGCTGGTATCTTCGTTGACCAGACCGACATCAACGCTTATCTCACTCATATCTTCGGACCCTGTGGCTCTGTAGAGTCCATAAACGAGTAACATGGCAGCCACGATTATGATAAGCGTACCTGCGATTATCATCGGGAAATTGGATGCCGTTTTTTTGAATGATACCTTGAAGATAGATAATAAACTGTTCATCAGGATATCAATTCCTTAAGTTCTGCGGCATAGACCGGTTTGTCGAGCTGACGAAGCTCTGTCTCTCCCATGAGGTACATTCTGTCAGCCAGAGCCAGCTCACCTTCCTCATGAGATACGATAATTACTGCTCCTCCGCCTTCGGCATAGAGCCTGAGGAAATTCTTGATCTCTTCCTTGAAGACAACATCCAGTGCAGCACCGGGCTCGTCCAGGATCAGGATCTCCGGAGAGTTCCAAATGACGCATGTAATGCTTACTCTCTTTTTTAATCCGCCTGACAGTCTTCTTACCTTGTAGTTCAAGTATTGAGTAAGGCCCATCTTCTCGATAAGTCCGGAGTCGACCAGCTTTTTATAGCCGCCTTTAACATCTGATGTCCAGAACTTTAAGTTGTCCTTAACAGTCATGTCCTCAAAGAGAGGATTGTCCTGCGGAATGTATCCGATATGAGCAGCAAAGTCGGCAGACGACTTAAGTTCTTTATCTTCGAAAAGCACCCGGCCGCTGTCAGCAGCGATTGTACCGGATAATATCTTGAGTAAAGTAGATTTGCCGCCTGCGTTCGGTCCTACGACGGCAATAATCTCTTTACTTCTGATATTGAAATCAGCATTCTTGATGATCGCGGTCTTACCGTAGCTCTTGTTTATACCGCGAGCTTCGAGCAAAATCTTGTTTTGACTATCCATTTCTATTCCTATCCTTATTTTATTGTTCTTTACGTGCAGTAAGTCCCAGTTCTTCGGCAACCGCATAAAATGCCCGTCTGGAACCTCTTATAGTTTGTTCTGAGACACAGAATGCAAGACGGCAGAAGCCGGGTCTGCTAAAGCTGGCCCCGGGAACCAAAAGGAGATTCTGTTTGGCACATATTGCCGAGAACTCGGCATCTGTAAGACCTTCAGGTGTCTTCATGAAGATATAGAGGGCACCGGATGGTTTAATGGCATCAAATCCTGCATCAATGATATTGTCGTAGAGGAGATTACGTCTGTATTCATAATTAGCAACATCGACCTTGGCATTAAGAGATCTCTCGACTACCTTCTGCCAGATTGCAGGGGCATTAACGCTGCCTAAGATCCTGTTGGAAAGAACGATGGCGGCAGTAAGGTCTTCGTAATCTTCGTTCTTAGGTGAAACAAGCGTATAACCGATCCTCTCGCCAGGCAGTGACAGGGACTTGCTCCAAGAGAAACAGATTATCAGGTTATCGATATATTTCAGAGCGGCCGGGACAGTCAGACCGTCATATACCAGATCGATATAGGGTTCATCAGAGATAACATGAATAACATGATCCTGATTCTTGAGCATAGTATTAAGAGAAGAAAGTACTTCTTCGCCGTAGATGACGCCGGAAGGATTATTGGGAGAATTGATGATGATCGCCTTTGTCTTAGGGGTGATCGCTTTGCTGATGGCATCTATATCCGGCATGAAATCATCCCCGGTATCAACTATTATCGTCTTTCCGTTGTGATTAGCTATGTAATTGGAATATTCCATAAAGAAAGGAGCAAGAACGATTACCTCGTCGTCCGTGTCCAAAAGAGAGTGGAGGATATCATTAAGACCTGAAGCTGCGCCTACTGTCATGCAAACTGCTCCGGCATTGATCTCAAGACCGGATTCAGCGCTTCTCTTGGCAGCGATCGCAGCTCTTGTGGACTCGTAGCCGCTGTTGCTCATATAACCATGCATTCCGGGGGTGGGATTATCAGCTAACTCTCTTAAGGCCTCGCTTACTTCGCGGGGCGGCTCTAAGTCAGGATTGCCGATCGAGAAATCAAAGACATTCTCAGCTCCATAGAGCGCCTTAAGTCGATTACCTTCTTCAAACATCTTACGAATGGCCGATCCGCCGGCCAGTTTTGATTTTATATTCTGTGATATCATTATCTTTGCCTCCGAAAAGTATTTCGTATAATACTACCATATTTTATCGCTTTATCGGTACAAGACGGAGTCTATTCAAAAAAATCTTGACAATGAAGCAACAGATAGCTATTATATTTAAGTCAAACAAGCAGAACATCTGTTTCTCACCTCAAACTGACGTGAAGAGGTTCATACTTTAAGCTTTGATGAGGGGCATCCTGAAGGATGCAAAGTTCTGAGCGGAAGGTGTAGAGAACGGATGTTGTCCGTTCTTTTTTTATGAAAGTGAGGTGTTTAACATCGCTAAGGCTAACGGCAATCAGATGATCAATGAGGCTATTACATTCAGTAAGGTTCGTCTTATTGAAGCCGACGGTAACATGGTCGGTATAGTTCCCATTGAAGATGCGCTTAAGTCAGCAGAAGAGGCAGGGCTTGATCTCGTATGTATCTCTGCAAATCCGGATAATCCCGTATGTAAGGTAATGGATTACGGTAAGTTCCTTTTCGAGCAGGGTAAGAGAGAAAAGGAAGCGAAGAAGAAGCAGAAGGAGACCGAGACTAAGGAGATAGGTATCAAGCTTACAACTGATGTGCATGACATTGAAGTTAAGCAGAAAGCTGTTATCAAATTCCTGAAGGCGGGAGACCGAGTTAAGATCAACATCAGATTCCGTGGTCGTGAGATGGCATACCAGCAGCAGGGATATGCGGTGATGGAGAAGTTCGCCGAGGGTATCTCTGAATACGGACAGATAGACAAGCAACCTAAGATCGAGGGACGTAATATGGTCATGTTCCTTGTTCCCAAAAAGGCAAAGTGAGTATTTAACATAAGGAGGACATTAAAATGCCTAAGCAGAAAACACACAGCTCATCCAAGAAGAGATTCAAGGTTACGGGAACCGGCAAGGTTCTTCGCGCACAGGCTTTCCGCCGTCACATCCTGAGCAAGAGACCTACCAAGAGAATGAGACACCTTCGTCACAACACTCTGGCATCTGCACAGAATGCCAAGGTCATCAAGAAGATGATCCCTTATATGTGATCGGTTATCGTGAAGTAATTAATTTTCATTTCTTTAGGAGGATATACAAATGTCAAGAGTAAAAAGAGGCGTACGCACAAGAGCCCGTCATCATAAGATCCTTAAGCAGGCTAAGGGATATTTCGGTAAGAAGAGCAAGCTCTTCAAGGTAGCTAATCAGGCAGTTCTTAAGTCCGGTAACTATGCTTATCGCGACAGAAGACAGAAGAAGAGAGACTTCAGAAAGCTCTGGATCGCTCGAATCAATGCTGCAACACGTCAGAACGGACTTTCTTACAGCAAGTTCATGAATGGTCTTAAGAAGGCCGGCATCGAGCTCGACAGAAAGGTTCTTTCCGACATCGCCATCACAGATCCTAAGGGTTTTTCTGATCTTGTAGAGAAGGCAAAGGCTGCACTCTGATGTAATGAGTCATCATTATAGGAGCCGCTCCCGGTAAGGAGCGGCTTTTTTGTTCTCGAAAAGTATCGCCAGTACCAAATGAAAGACGTTCGGCACTTGTATCATTCGTGGTTTTCGAGTAATATTTATAGGCAGTTTTTACTTAAGACTCACGGAGGTTAATTATGTACGACCATATTAAAGTAGAAGATCCCGAGATCTACTCAGCAATTTGCCAGGAGCTCGGAAGACAGAGAGATAAGATCGAGCTTATCGCATCAGAGAATATTGTTTCAGAGGCAGTACTCGAGGCAGCAGGCTCGGTACTTACCAATAAATATGCAGAAGGCTATCCCGGAAAGAGATATTACGGCGGTTGCGAGTATGTTGATATCGTAGAGCAGCTTGCTATCGACAGATTGAAGCAGCTTTTCGGCGCCAAGTTCGCTAATGTTCAGCCTCATTCAGGCGCTCAGGCTAATACGGCTGTCTATTTTGCAATTCTGCAGCCCGGTGATACGATCCTCGGTATGGATCTGTCCCACGGCGGACATCTTACACACGGTATGAAGCTCAATGTATCCGGACGTACATATCATTCTGAGTTCTATCAGGTTGATAAGGAGACCGGCATGATCGATTACGAGGCCGTAAGAGCCAAGGCCCTCGAGTGCAAGCCTAAGGTAATCGTTGCAGGTGCTTCCGCTTACCCCAGGATCATCGATTTTAAGAAATTCCGTGAGATCGCTGACGAAGTCGGTGCATATCTCTTCGTAGATATGGCTCATATCGCAGGTCTTGTCGCTGCAGGGCTTCATCCTAATCCTGTGCCCGTTGCCGATATCACAACGACAACAACACACAAGACTCTCAGAGGTCCTCGCGGCGGCGTTATCATGTGTAACGATGAGGAACTTGCAAAGAAGATCAATTCAGCAGTATTCCCCGGACAGCAGGGCGGACCTCTTATGCATATCATTGCTGCGAAGGCCGTTGCTTTTAAGGAAGCTCTGTCTCCCGAATTCAGAGAGTATGCCAATAATATCGTTAAGAATGCCAAGGCTATGAGTGAGGCTCTCCTTGCTCGTAATGTTAATCTCGTTTCCGGCGGTACCGATAACCATCTGATGCTCATTGACTTAAGAGGCACAGGCATCACAGGTAAGGAGCTCCAGCTCAGACTTGACGAGTGCAATATCACGGCAAATAAGAATACTATTCCTTTTGACCCTGAGAAGCCCTTCATCACATCCGGTGTCAGGATCGGTACACCTGCCGTTACGGCAAGGGGCATGAAGGAAGAGGATATGGTAGAGATCGCTGATCTCATTTCCCTCTGCATCTTTGATTATGAGAACAAGAAGGATGAGGTCAAGAACAGAGTAGCTGCTCTTACGGCTAAGTATCCTATTTATCCGGACCTCAAGTAATGAGCTTTGAGACTGCTGATAAAGGTGCTCAGCCTTTGGCCTATCGTATGGCTCCCCGTAATCTCGAGGAGTATGTTGGTCAGGAGCACATAATCGGCAAAGGAAAGATGTTAAGAAGGATGATCGAGGCGGACCGTCTGTCCTCGATCATCCTTTTTGGTCCTCCGGGAACCGGTAAGACAGCGCTGGCCAGGGTTATCGCGAATAACACCTCGTCCAAGTTCGCGCGTCTTAATGCTGTTACTGCCGGAGTGTCAGATATCAAACAGGTCATAAGTGATGCTACTAATCCGATCTTGTCCGAAGGGAAAAAGACAGTATTATTTATCGACGAGATACACCGTTTTAATAAGCTTCAGCAGGATGCACTTCTTCCTTTTGTGGAGGACGGGACTGTTATATTGATAGGTGCGACTACGGAGAATCCCTTTTTCGAAGTGAATAAAGCCCTTGTATCAAGGTCTACCGTACTTCAGCTTAAGGCACTTACCGAAGATGATGTAGTAAAGATCCTGTCGAATGCCATATCTGACAAAGAACGCGGTTATGGTAATACTTCCGTTGATATCACAGAGATGACTCTGCGTAAGATCGCGAACTTGAGCGGCGGAGACGCCCGTAATGCATTGAAGGCTCTTGAACTTGCCGTTATGACTACGCCTCCGGATAAGGACGGAACGATCGTTATCACTGATGAAGTCATCAGTGACTGTATGCAGAATCGTACGGTGATCTTCGATAAGAACGGAGAGAGTCACTACGATAATATCTCTGCGATGATAAAGTCGATGCGGGGATCTGATCCGGACGCGGCAATCCTTTATCTGGCCAGGGCCCTGAAGGCCGGGGAAGATATCGAATTCCTGGCCCGAAGGATAGTAATATGTGCTTCAGAGGATGTGGGACTTGCCAATCCCAATGCGCTTCTTGTTGCTATGGCTGCCTATAATGCAGCAGCGTCCGTAGGTATGCCGGAAGCACGGATCCCGCTTGCGGAAGCATGTGTAATCGTCGCTTCGTCGCCTAAGTCCAATGCTTCCTATCTTGCAATAGACAAGGCTCTGGACGATGTCGAGAATACCGATACCGGAGTCGTTCCGATGCATCTTCGCAATGCTCCGGCTTCGGGAATGAAAGAGTTGGGCTATAGTGTCGGATATAAATATCCTCATGATTTTCCGGGTCATATTACAGCCCAGCAGTATATGACGGATGCGACTTTAGGTCGTAAATATTATGAACCGACTACGATCGGCTATGAAAAGAAGATCGCGGAATACTTAGAGTACGTTCGCAGGATGACAGAGGGAGAGGATAATGAAGAGAAGAATTAAAATTGTCGCAGCAATTATATGTATTGGTATGTTATTCAGCTTTACAGGATGTAGTAATGATGTGACAGTCGACGATGAAGTATCAGTCGAAAATGTTCATAGTGACTACAAGACCATCTCACACGGAATCGTTCAGGCGATCTTTACCCGTAATGAGGATCTCTACAGGGCCTGCTATCCGGAGTCGGCATCCTACATACTGGAATATAACGACGTGAATGAGCTTTTCGACGGTTATCTTGAAGACTTCGATCCTGAGCTTACTTATTATGGCGTCTCTTTCTCTGCCAATAATGAATATAGCAGCAGCGACGGATATGATGAAGACTATATGAGAACCAATATATCAATGCTCCATCAGATAGACGAATCCTTGATAGAGGAAATAGATATCGTAAAGGAAAGAGTTACATTTAAGAATAACTCCGGAGACTACGAATCAAGCGATATCTATATGATCGTGTATAAGAGTCAAGGTGCTTGGTATTTCTTCGAGTTTGCAAATTCGGACGCCGAGTTTGAGAACTGAAATACTTTCTGATAGTAAGCTGCTACACTTGGATTAAGTTCCGTTAATTATTGGTTACAGCTCCTCAAAACAGGGAATATGTTTCCTGAAGTAAGTAACTTCCTTAATTCCCAGTGATTTTAAGTATTCCCCGGTCTCACAGAATAAGTTCCCCAATGTCTCAGCCTTGTGTGAGTCGGAGCCGAGGGAAATAAATTTACCTCCCATAGCGATGTAGCGCCTGATTATGGCTTCGTCAGGCATAATATAACTGCTGTCTTTTCTCATCTGAGCTGCAATTGACGATGTATTGATCTCCAGAGCAGCCTCTTTAGCAATTATCGCTTCAAAGAGCCTGTCGAATTCGGCAGGACAGTCCTCATAACGAATAGTCTCATCTTTATTCGGGTTATATCTGTTAATGTAATCAAAATGGGCAACAATATCATAATTTACACAGTCTTCGGCCATCTTAGCCATAAGACCGATATAATCTTTGTGCCGTTCCTTAAGCGGGATCTTATAGCATTCCTCGCTGAAATATACATCCTGTCCGCGGAAGAGATGATTACTTAAGATCACATGATCGAAAACGATCTCACGGCTTTTACTGTTGATCACCTCAGTCAGATGCTCCTGCCATCCGAATTCGATCCCTTTAAGGATCTCAGGGCCGCCAAGGCTTCGACTTGTATCTGCCCAGTCATCGACAGTTGATGAATAAGTCTTAAGATCATAAACAGCATCGACCATGGGATCATCCTTATGAGGATAATCCATCTCATAGTGATCCGTTATCCCGACTCTCGGGATATTACGTTCTTTGGCAGTATCTATCAGCTCCATGATCGTCATCTCGGCATCCGGACTGAATCTGCCGCTGTGATTATGTGAATCGGTATACATTATTATTCCTTCATTCTTTTTTGTAATTTTATCATACAAGTGAGAAATTCAGAGGCTTTAATGTTATTATAGTTTCAGTGAATTAATGAGGTGATAAATATGGCAAATAAAAAGAACAAAGGCTCTTTACAGGCCGAGTATCCTAATCTCTATGATGGAATAAGCGCGGATGATCTTGATGCATGTATGTCTTTTGCAGAAGACTATAAGGCATTCCTTGATATCTCCAAGACCGAGCGTGAATTTGTAAAAAACAGCATTGAAGCAGCAGAGGACCTTGGCTTTAAGTCAATTGATAAGATCAAGAAGCTTAAAGCCGGTGATAAAGTCTATGCTTCCATCAAGGACAAGGGGCTGATCCTTGCAGTCATCGGCTCTCAGCCCACATCCGAAGGAATCAATATCCTGGGCGCGCATATTGATTCTCCAAGGCTTGACCTAAAGCCAAACCCCATCTATGAGGAGAACGAGACTGCTTATTTTAAGACACATTACTACGGTGGTATCAAGAAATACCAGTGGACAACTATTCCTCTTGCGATCCATGGAGTCGTTTTCTCCAAGGACGGTAAGGCTCATGAGATCGTAATTGGTGAGAAGGATGACGATCCTGTCTTCTATATAACGGATCTTCTTCCGCATCTCGGAAGCGAGCAGATGGCTAAGAAGGCATCCGAATTCATTCCCGGGGAACACCTCAATGTCGTTATTGGCGGTATCCCGGTCAAGGGCAAGGAAAAGGAACCTTATAAGGAAGCTGTACTCAAGTTCTTAAATGACAACTACGGCATCGTAGAGAAAGATTTTGTTGCCGGCGAGATCGAGATCGTTCCCGCCATGAAGGCAAGAGATGTCGGATTTGACAGAGCATATATTGCTGCTTACGGTCACGATGATAAGGTCTGTGCTTATCCCGCCCTTATGTCTCTTCTGGCTCAGGAGAGACCTTCCAAGACTTGTGTGACTATCCTTACCGATAAGGAGGAGATAGGATCCTATGCGAATTCCGGCGCACAATCTGTTCTTTACGAGAATTTCTTGATGGAGCTGCTGGCTTTAACCGGAGACGGGTCCTTTGATATGCTGAAGTTCCGTAAAATGATCGCTGCGTCCAAGATGCTTTCCACGGACGTATCCAATGCCTTTGATCCTAAGTATTCTTCTGTATCCGATTCGAGAAACAGCGCATATATGTCTCATGGCATTAAGCTCGAAAAGTATGTCGGTGCGAGAGGCAAATCCGGCACTAATGAGGCTACAGGCGATTTTGTCGCCGAGATCGTGGGGATTTTCGATAAGAATTCCATTCCATGGCAGACAGGTGAGCTCGGAAAGATAGATGCAGGCGGTGGCGGAACCATTTCCGCTTATATGGCCAAGATGGGAATGAATGTAATCGATGCAGGAGTTCCCGTATGGTCAATGCATGCTCCTTATGAGCTGATCTCCAAGATCGATCTTTACTATACATATCTTGCATATAAGGCTTTTATAGAGAATATTTGATCACTGAAAGAGATGACTGAAGAGAAAAGAAGCACACGTGAAAAACGAACGTCGATCAAGAACAGCGTTGGGCGATTGATCCTCATCGCTCTTGTTCTCCTGCTTGAATTCTTCTGGCTATATACCAGCCTTCTAAGACTTGATGCCAAATATCCTATCGTCATGACCGTTGTAAACATCCTGGCCATTTTGCTGGCGCTGGATATCAACGAGAAAGAAGTAAATATCTCTCTTAAAGCTCCTACGTTATTTATCCTTCTGGCTATGCCGATCATGGGAGTAATATTTTTCCTGATAACCGGAATAGGATCTAATCTCACAAAAGTGCGTAAGAGATTTGATCATATTGACGCCGAGCTCAGTCCCTTCCTTATGCAGGATCAGACAATTATGGATGAGGTCAGAGCCAATAGTCCTAAAGCCACTGCTCAGTTTGAATATCTGACAAGATACAGCGGCTATCCTTTAAGGAAAAATACGAAGGTTAAATTCTACGATGAGGCGATCGATTCGCTTAATTCACAACTTGAAGACCTCCGGAAGGCTGAGGATTATATCTTCATGGAATATCACGCCATTGAAGATGCTGAGGCTTTCAGCGGGATCTTTGAGATCCTTAAAAGTAAAGCAGAGCAGGGGGTAGAAGTAAGGATCTTATATGATGATATCGGAAGCTTTATCTTTATAAGCAAGTCCTTTGATAAGAAGATGAAGGCTGCCGGGATCAAATGCAGAGCCTTTAATCCCATGATGCCCATCTATAACCTCTTCATCAATAACAGAGATCACAGAAAGCTTACGATCATTGACGGTAAGGTCGGCTATACAGGCGGCTTTAATCTGGCCAATGAGTATTTCAATATTACATCTCCCTATGGATATTGGAAGGATACGGGCGTAAGGGTCGAGGGAGAAGGCGTTGACAATATGACAGCCATGTTCCTCGAGATGTGGAATTCCGTTAAGAATAAACATGATGATAACGATCTGGCCCGATTCTTCCATGGAAGCAGCTGTAATATAGAGGCTGAAGGTTATGTGCTTCCTTATGCGGATAAGCCTATAGATAATGAACCCGTAGGTGAGAATGTCTACATGAATATTATCAATAGTGCAGAAAAATATATTTGGTTTACGACACCATATCTGATCATTACTGATGATATGAAGAGGATCATGAGGCTCGCAGCAATGAGAGGGGTAGATGTCAGGATAATAGTACCGGGGATCCCTGATAAGAAGACTACATATCATATAACAAAGTCTTATTTTCAGGAGCTGGTAAGTGTTGGCGTCAGGATCTATACCTATACACCCGGCTTCTGCCATGCCAAGCAGTGTGTTTCTGATGATATCGTTGCTACCTGCGGTACGATCAATCTTGACTACAGAAGCTTATATCATCATTTTGAGGATGGTGTGATAATGTACGATGTTGATGCCGTCGGAGATATCAAAAATGATTTTGAGAGAACCTTTCTTAAGTGTGAGGAGGTTACCGAGAAATATAAGATCAGACGTAAGGGCTATATCCGTATTATCAGGTCTATCCTTAGACTGGCCGCGCCCCTGTTCTGATAATTGGAGGTTTATATGAGGATCAGATTATATAATGCAAGGCTGCTTACTATGGAAAGCAGAGAGGTTACTGAAGGAACACTTATCGTTAAGAATGACCTTATTGAGTATATCGGATGTGATGCTGAAGCTCCGGCGGGGGATTTTGATCGAGAGATCGATTGCAAGGGGAACCTTCTTATGCCGGGGCTTAAGGATGCGCACACACACACTGCTATGACTTTTGCCAGGTCCCTTGCAGATCAGTATTCTCTTGATGATTGGCTTCATAAGGCGATCTTTCCTCTGGAAGCCAAGCTTACTGCCGAGCATATCTACTGGTTTACCAAACTGGGATTTGCAGAATACATAAGAGGCGGCATCACTGCCTGTTTTGATATGTATTTCCAATCCGAGGCGGTTGCTAAGGCTGCGATCGAGACCGGCATGCGGAACGTTTTCTGCGGCTCTGTTAATGATTACGGCGGTATCGACAGACTTGAAGAGGAGTATAATCATTTCAATTCCATTGATCCTCTTGTGTCTTATAAACTCGGTTTCCATGCCGAATATACGACATCCGAAGATATCATGAAGACCATATCTGACATAGCTCATAAATATAAAGCTCCGGTATATGCTCATATCTCCGAAACAGCTTCCGAAGTAGCCGGCTGTAAGGAAAGATATGGCATGACACCGGCGCAGCTTTTCGATAAATTGGGACTATATGACTTTGGTGGGGGCGGTTTCCATTGTGTATGGTTCGATGAGAAGGACATGGAGCTCTATAAGAATAAGGGGCTTTATGCCGTGTTTAACGCTTGTTCCAACTTGAAGCTGGCGAGCGGTATAGCACCGGTTTCCAAATTTATCGAAAACAATATCAACATCGCTATCGGTACCGACGGCGCCGGCAGTAATAATTCTCTTAGTATGTTCCGCGAGATGTATCTTGATACAGTTCTCTCGAATATTGCCGAAGAAGAAGCTGCTGCAGTCGATCCTTTTAAGATCTTGAAAGCAGGCACTTCGGGCGGAGCTTACTGCATGGGACTTGATGACTGCGACCTTCTTAAGGCAGGAAAGAAGGCTGATATTATTATGCTGGATATGCGTCATCCCAATATGAATCCTGTAAATAACATTCCGGCCAATATTATCTACAGCTGTGATGTAAGTAGTGTCCTGATGACAATGATCAACGGCAATATCCTTTTCGAGAATGGTGAATATACAAGTCTTAATATTGATGAGATCAACAGCAGGTGCGCCGAGCTTATCAAGGAGCTCCGATAAGGATTAAGGATAATGAAATATATCGGAAGATATTTTAAGCATTATAAGCTTAAGAGTATATGTGCGCCGTTGTTTAAGCTCTTTGAGGTGCTGCTGGAGTTGTTGGTGCCTCTGGTTATAGCAGATATAATCGATAAAGGCATAATAAAAGGCGATAAGAGCTATATATATGAACGTGCCGGCCTTCTGGCTTTGATGAGCCTGGTGGGCTTTGGATTCGCTGCTGTGGCCCAGTTTTTTGCCGCATATGCTTCCGCAGGGATCGCTTCGGATATGAGACATGATATATTCGCTAAGATTCAGTCACTGGCTGTTAAAGATTATGAGAAACTTGGTGCTTCGCGTCTGATAACGATCACTACATCCGACATCAATCAGATACAAAGCGGAATAAACCTAACTCTCCGCTTACTCTTAAGATCGCCATGCGTGGTGATCGGAGCCATAATCATGGCTATGACGATAGACATGAAGGTATCACTGATATTTATTGCGGCTGTTATTGTTTTAAGCATTTTTGTTGCTTTTAACCTTTCACGGGCACTGCCTTCCTATACCAAGACCAGACAGGGGCTGGATTCGCTGGTTACTGCTGCGGATAACGGAATTGCCGGTGTTAAGATCATCAGAGGCTTTAACAGGACGGCTGACGACTATGATGCTTTTGTAAAGAAGAGTCAGCAGCTTAATAAGCTTCAGTTGGCGGCTGCAGGAATATCGGCTTTCTTAAATCCGGTGACTTTTTTTATCATAAATCTTGCCACTTGTTTGATGATCTATGCAGGTTACATTAGAGTCGAGAACGGCTATCTTACTGCAGGCGCCGTGGTGGCTCTGTATAATTATATGGCCCAGATCCTTGTCGAGCTTATAAAGTTTGCCGATATGGCGGTAAGTTTAAGCCGGGCGATCTCATGTGCCGACAGGTTCGGAGCTGTTATGGATCTGCCTTCCGAGGTCCGTGATGTCAGTTCTGCGATAGATGCCCCGCATATGGCTCATTCGATCGAATTTGATTCAGTTCATTTCGCTTATGAAGGAAGCAGTGAAGCCTGTCTTCAAGATATCAGTTTCAGTGTAAGAGCCGGCGGCTGTATCGGTATTATAGGCAGAACGGGTTCCGGTAAATCGACGATCGCGAAGCTTCTGGCGGGCGTTTACCGGCCGGATTCAGGTGTAATAAGGATCGACGGCAAAGATATCAGCACTTTATCCAAAGATGATATGAACAGGAGCATCGGTTTTGCCTTGCAGAAGACAGAACTCTTTAGCGGGAGCATAGCAGATAACATCAGGATCTTTCGTAAGGATATAACAGAAGAAGATCTTGATAAGGCGGTCTTTACTTCGTGTTCTGACGATATCATATCAGGCAAGAAAGAAGGAAAGACATATAAGATATCTGCCGGAGGCATAGGACTGTCAGGTGGTCAGAAACAGAGGATCGGCATAGCAAGAGCACTTGCAGGCAGGCCCGGTATACTGATACTTGATGATTCTACATCAGCGCTTGATGCCGGAACTGAGAGCCGGCTGCTGACAAGGCTTGATGAGCTTCAGGATAAGCCCACAAGACTCATAATATCCCAGAAGATCAGGACCGTTAAGGATGCCGACATCATCCTTCTTATAGAAGACGGACACATCAGTCACGCTGCTCCTCATGAGGAATTATTGAAGCTGTCAGAGAGTTACCGTTTCTTGTATAAGCTTCAGAAGGAGGCGGATAATGGCTGATAAAAATGTCCGTAAAGGCTATCTATCATATATTAAAAGGCTTGTTTCATATGTTAAAGGGGCTCGCTCCTACTTGATCTTGTCAGTGATCTTTGCCGCGATAAGCGCTCTTATATCGATCCTTATCCCATTTTGGGCCGGGCGTGCTATCGATATGATAGGCAAGGGGGACAAAGAAAGATTGATCCGCTATCTGCTCATGCTGTTGGTCGCGATTACATTAGCTTCCCTGATGCAGTTTGCGCTCAACAAGGT
Source organism: uncultured Clostridia bacterium (assembly GCA_946537885.1). Taxonomy (GTDB): domain Bacteria; phylum Bacillota; class Clostridia; order Saccharofermentanales; family Saccharofermentanaceae; genus Saccharofermentans. The sequence continues at coordinate 67,677 of CAMNGC010000002.1, read as the reverse complement.
GAATAACAGCATAAGCTATCACTCCATTTGCCGCTTGCGTAATGATGCCTATGGCAAGATCCGTAAGCTCCCCATATCCTATCTGGACAAAACGTCTGCAGGTATGCTTCAAAGCATGATCATCAGTGACTGTGAGACAGTCGGTGACGGCTTCCTCTTGTTCCTTAATCATTTTATATCCGGTATAGTTACCATCATATTCACCTTGATAATGATGTTCTATATCGAGTGGCGGATCGCGCTTACCGTGCTTCTGTGTTCACCCCTGTCATTTGCATTTGCTTATTTCATAGCGAAAAGCTCCTTTAATTCCTTCAAGCGTCAATCCGAGATCAGGAGCAGACAGACATCTTTCATATCTGAGATGACATCTGACTATGTTTCACTTAATATTTACGGTGCGGCTGACAGGATCTGCACTGATTTCGATGTAATAAATGATGAGTATCGCAAGACTTCTTCCTTGGCTACATATTTGTCGTCAATGACCAATCCGGGAACGAGACTGGTCAATAACCTGATCTATGCTGCGGTAGCTCTTATCGGATCTTTAAGGACTATCGGTTCGGCTATGACAGTCGGCTCTCTTACTGCTGTCCTTTCATATGCCAATCGCTTTACCAAGCCATTTAATGATCTGTCATCCGTATATACCGAAATGTCTGATTCTTTTGCATGTCTCTCCAGGATTTTTACTTTCCTGGATGAAAAAGAGATCAACGATGACCTTTCCGAGAAGAATATCAAAGAGCTATGGGATCCTAAAGGTGATTTCGAGCTGGAATTCGTTAATGTAAGTTTCTCCTATGTTCCGGGTAAGCCGGTCCTTAACGATATCTCTTTCAGGGTACCGTCCGGATCATCCTGTGCCATCGTCGGTCCGACCGGCTGTGGTAAGACTACGCTTATTAATCTGCTTCTGAGGTTCTATGAGCCTGATTCCGGCAAGATCCTTGTAAACGGAGTGGATATCAGTTCTGTTCCCCGTAATGTCTTGAGACATTATATTGGTACGGTAGCACAGGATACCTGGTTCAGTAATGGCAGTGTTATGGATAATATTAAATACGGTAATCCTGATCTGGATGACTCGGATGCTCAAAGGACGGCACACAGTTCAGGTGCAGATTCTTTCATACGTAAGCTTCCGGATAAATATGACTCGATCATTAACGCAAGTAGAGAAGAACTGTCCGAAGGTCAAAGACAGCTTCTCAGTATAACAAGAGCTATGGCATCAGATCCGTCCATTCTCATTCTGGATGAGGCGACGTCTTCGGTTGATATCCTGACTGAGGTTAAGATACAGAGAGCTGTAAGAGAGCTTCTTGATGATCGCACCAGCATCATTATTGCGCATCGTTTGTCTACCATTATTGACGCCGATATGATCGTAGTACTTGAGAACGGCAGATTAAGTGATATCGGAACGCACGAACAACTCCTGGTACGGGGTGGCTTTTATAGCAGACTATACAAATCTTATACAGCCTAAAGTGTATTATAATAATTGTCGGTATAATCTCGCGGAGGTAGATAGATGAACAGAAAACTTCAGGAATTCAAAAAATATATAAAAGGCAGAAAAGCCGCAGTAATAGGCGTCGGAATATCCAACAGACCGCTGATCAAGTGGTTGTGCTCACTTGGAGCTGATGTAACGGGCTTCGACAGATTATCCGAAGACGATCCGATCCTCGGAAAGACTATGCAGGATTTCAATAATGAGGGACTTAATATTAAATGGTCTCTGGGTGAGAATTATCTGGACAGGTTAGCCTCCGACGACTTCGACATCGTCTTTAAGACTCCCAAGATGAGATTTGAGACGCCCGAACTTGCGGCCGCATATGATAAAGGTGCGGTACTTACTACTGAGATGGAGCTCTTCTTGTCCCTTTGTCCTGCTCATACATTCGGAATAACCGGTTCTGACGGTAAGACGACTACGACTACTCTTGTATCTGAGATGCTCAAGACCGCGGGATACCGCGTGTGGCTCGGCGGTAATATCGGAACGCCTCTTCTCGAGAAGATCGGTGAGATCGAAGCAGACGATATGGTCGTGCTTGAACTGTCATCTTTCCAGCTTCTTGGAATGGCAAGTGCCGTCGATACTGCGATAGTTACCAACATCACCCCCAATCATCTGGATTTTCATAAGGACTATGCTGAGTATATTGATGCCAAGAAGAGTATTTTCCGCAATCAATCTGCATCAGGTCTTCTTATACTTAATGGGAAGTGTGATATCACTTTCGATATGTGGAAGGAGAGAAGGGGCAGATTATCCTTCTTTGCGCGTAATAGGGAAGATACTCTAAGAGCCGGAGATTCTGATCTTTTTGCGAAGGCTTATTGTGAGAATGGTGTGCTGACTTATGAATATAAGGGTATAAAGAGCCCTGTTATCCATGAGAAAGAGATCTTTATACCCGGAAAACACAATGTGGAAAACTATCTTGCTGCCATGTCCGCTGTATTTGAGTTTGTCACTGTCGAGGATATCGTTAAGGTTGCAAAGAATTTTAAAGGGGTAGCTCACAGAATAGAATTTATAAGGGAGATCGACGGCGTTAAGTATTACAATTCATCCATTGATACATCTCCTAATAGAACGATCAATACCATGAATGCACTCCGTGACAGAGCTATGAAGGGAGTCCTGATCGCCGGCGGCGCCGATAAGAAGTGTATCTACGACGGACTCGGCGATGCAATCTTAAATGTATGTGACAGGATCATTCTCTACGGGTCCAATTCTTCATTGGTCGAGGATATCCTGGCCAAGGAAGCCAATGGAAGAGCTTATTCTGTCACGACTCTCGAGTCGGTTGACGGTGATATCTATGAGTTCGAAGCTACGAGGGATAAGGTTCGTAATAATTATGTTAAGGCTGTCGAGATCGCCCGCAGCCTTGCAAAGCCCGGTGAGATCGTCATTATGTCGAATATAGGCACATCATATGATCACTTCAGACATTTCGAGCACAGAGGTGACATGTTCAAGGAAATCGTTAACGAGGTCTGATATGCTCTATTTCTTCTGCGCCATTCGATGTGAAGCCCAACCTTTGATCGACCATTACTGGCCGATGGATCTTGTTATGTCTAAGGGCGGAGTCGATATCTATATGTCGGAAGACGGTCAAAGTGTCGTATGTATCAGCGGTATCGGGAAGACAGATATGGCTTATGCTGCGGCTGTTACTTTCAGCCTGCTGCCGCCGGATGATTCATCCTGTGCTTTTAATGTCGGTATATGCGCAGGCTACAAGCCGGGTTCTCTATATATTGTAGATAAGGTGAGCGATTGTGACAGCGGAAGGGAATTATATCCTGATATTCTTTACGATACAGGGCTCGAAAGCATGGAGATAAGAACTGTAAGCCGCGTCATTAATGAGGGCATTACGGAAGATGTGCTCTACGATATGGAATCATCGGCTTTCGCTGAAGTTTGCATGAGATATATGGGACCGGAAAAGTTCGCGCTGCTTAAGGTGGTTTCCGATAAAGGGGAAGGTTCTGTTGTTACTGAAGGCATGGCAACAGATCTTATAAACAATAAAATAGATATCATAACTAAGACTGCGTCAATATATCAGGCAGCATGTGCTAAAGCAGATAAACCGGATTATGACCTTGATCCATATTCTGAGCTCTTTTGCTGTTCGGCAAGCATGAGCCGTGAGCTTCGCGCCTTGATCAATTATGCGATAGCCGACGGTAAAGATTACGAGGATCTCATAAAAGTAATGAAGGAAGAAGCTAAGCTTCCCGCATCCTGTCGGAAAGACGGAAAGGAGATGCTCGGTGAGTTCCGCAGACGTCTCATTTTTACGTAATTTTGATCGTATCTATATCGAAAAAGATGCCGTGGACTACCCTCTGACATCTAAGATATTAGAGCATTTTAAATCTGCAAAACTAACTTATATCCGCCACTATAAAGATATCTTTAACCGTTCCAGACAGTCTTTTGAGTTTCAGTCACATTCCCGTAAGATCATCCTGGCGGTAAACCGCGGTAAACTGGTATATGAGGGAGCCCCGGTTTGTCATAATTACGGAAATGACAGGTTCTTCTATACATCGACAGTTCTTAATTGTCCATATGACTGTGAGTATTGTTTTCTTAAGGGGAGATATTCTACTGCCAATATAGTGATATTCGTAAATGTTGAAGACTATATAGCGAAAGCATCTGAGCTCGGCGAATGCTACCTCAGTGTCTCGTTTGATACTGATCTTCCTGCAATGGATCATATAACGGCTATCAGCTCTGTCTGGGCAGAGCTTGCTCAAGAACACCCTGAGATCACTATTGAGATAAGGACAAAGAGCGCCCCCAAGAGTTTTATTGCTCTTCCTAATCTCGTTTATGCGTTTACCTTGTCACCCCAAGAGATAATCGACCGCTTTGAACACGGTACGGCAGGTCTTGAGGCAAGACTCAGATCCCTTAGACTTGCCCTGTCTAAAGGATGTAAGGTAAGAGTTTGCGTCGATCCGATCATTTATATTGATAACTGGAAAGAGCTATATGGAAGAATGATAGACCGGCTCATCGCCGAATGTGATGTGGATAAGATCAACGATTATGGTATCGGGGCTTTCAGGATCTCTTCGGAATATATTAAGGCGATACGCCGGGCAGAAGCATATTCTGCAGCTGTACAGTTTCCTTTCGAGAACCGGGATGGATATTGTGAGTACCCTTACGAACTTACTAAAGCAATGGTAGACTATGTAAGAGATCGTATCAGAGAGGTAGCAGACGATGGAAAGATTTTCTGCCAATATTGATAAGACTGCGGTCGTGACCGGGGCATCCTCAGGCATAGGGCTGGCTGTTGCCCGGATGCTCACAAAAGAGGGTTATAAAGTGATCGGGATAGGCCGGAAGTTCAGATGCGATGATATTTTCGAGAAGATCGAAAATGATCTGACAGATGACAACAAGACTGATAAGCTTATACGAAGGATACTTGAAGATAATAAAGTCTATATGCTTGTTAATTGCGCGGGAGTCGGCTTTTACGGCTTGCACGAGACTTTATTAAGAGAAGATATAAGAAATATGGTCAGAACAAACCTTGAGATCCCTCTGGTCTTGACCAACGCATTTTTGCCGTCTATCAGGCAGGAGAAGGGCTGGATCATTAATATATCATCCGTAACCCAGGGAAGGGTTAATACTCACGGGGCGGCTTATGGCGCTACAAAGGCGGGGCTTGGTAGCTTTGGCGAAAGCCTTTTCGAGGAGTATCGTAAGCAGGGCGTAAAGGTCGTCAATATAAGACCGGATATGACAAGAACTGAGCTATATAGAAATGCTGATTTTGAATGTTCCGAAGATGAAGGAGCATATCTGTTACCCGAGGATACGGCTGAGGCTATAAAAGATCTTCTTCATATGCGTGATGGAGTTATTATAAGAGATCTTACGATAACTCCACAGTACCACAGGATAAGTAAGAAAACTCATCAAGAATAATCTGTTATAAGAGGCTTTGACAGAGTATAATCAATATATAAATTGTTTTTGAGAGGTGTGCGATGAAGAGGCATTGTTCCAAACAACTTATTCATTGTCTGGCTGTATTTGCGATTATAGTCTTTGCCGTTATTATTGCATGTCCTCCTTATATTATTAAAGCCGAAGGCGGTGCTAAGATCCTTGGAGTTCGCCGCGGCGATAACAGCTTGAGCATATATGTGGATAATTCCGAGCCGATCGATTCCTGTGAGGTTCAGATAGGATCGAGAATTTATGAAGCTGACAGCATCAGTTCACCAGGGGAAGTCTATACTGTCTTGATCATTAACTTCAGTGATCCTTCTTATGCGGATTCCATTAATGCTGTTGTCAGTGAGATAGTCGATCACCATGCCGACGGTGAGAGATTCCTTGTAGTCAGTATGAAATACCCTAATGAGATCATAAGCGGAGATTTTACGACTGATTATGACAAAGTCAAATCCTGTGTAGCCGGAGCTTCTTATGCGGAACATGTTTCCAATTATTCATATAGTGTCTATGATATCCTGAACGGCATCGGCAACAATAGTGCGAATTATGCAAGGCTGATCACGATTTCCGACGGTGTTGACAATGATCCGTCATTAAGCAGAGTAGACGAGGAACTGAGTCAGTTGTCCAGGACAACGCAGATCCCGATCTATACTATCTGTATAAACGGAGATCAGAATCCTGACGCTGCGACCACGGCAGCTTTCTATTCCAGGTTGACCGGAGGAGAGAGCATTAATCTTCCCGTTGGAGCGACAGCAGCTGATTATGTGACGCAGATCGCAGTCGATGAGTCGGTTCAGTGCATTACTGTTACTCCCGGACTTGAAGTTCTTGACGGAAGTGAGCAGACTATCAGACTTAATTATGACACTTCTTCGGGAAGCTACAGTGTCGAGACAGAGGCTGTTGTTAAAATGCCTCTTGCTACAGTAACGGCAACCCCTGTGCCTACTGATACTCCTACACCTACCCCGACGGAGACAGAAGAAAGCCTTCTTATTTCTGCTGACTCAAATAAGAAGGTTAGTGATAATGGTGAAGAAAAGGAGACAGGCAATAAGTTTGATCTGATCAAGAAGATACTTATCGCGGCTGCTTGTCTGATCGTTGTCGGTATCATCATACTAAGTATCATGACCCTTGTCAGAAGAAAGCTGAGCCATAAAGATGCTGCTAATGAGGTGGAGGATTCACCTGAGACTCAGTCTTTGTATAACGAATACAGCGGAGGCTCTCTTCTTAAGTCGGCTGCTGTTCAGGCTCTTACCAAGTCTGATGACCTGCCGGATCCTGTAGCATTTGTTGTTTTCAGAGATAATGACGACAGGTCGATTGTATATAGCGTGCCGATATATGAAAGGATCACTGTCGGCAGAGAAGGCTGTGATCTGAATATTCGTGCCGGTTGGATGTCCAAACGTCACTGTGAGATAGAGATAAAGCAGGGAAATTTCTATATCAACGATCTTCACTCGACGAGCGGAACATATGTCAACAATGCTATGGTTATCAAGGAGACCTTGTTAGCGGACGGCGCACAGGTAAGGTTGGGAACTAAGACTTTTACTGTTAATTTTGAGGTGGAATGATGTTAAGTGCTTCTAAGATTACATATAATGGCTCAGAAAACGATAGCAACAGTGATTCCGTCTTTTGTGATCATGTATCAGATAAAGGAATCTTCGTCGTCGTTGATGACCGAAGAGTGAGCGGTCAAGCGCAGCAGGATTCGACCTATATATGCGATAATATCGAGACATGGTGGAAGACTATAATCTCGAATCCTTACGGGAAGACTTTAGCTTCAGTCGCGAATTCATGTGTTGGTCTGATAAGGCAGATCAATGATCAGCTCGCAACAGAGCACGAGGCTTTGGATATAAATGCAGGCTCATCTCTTTCCCTACTTCTTATATGGGATAACGAGTATGCTGTGATAAATGTCGGTAATTCACGTATATATCGTAAGATAAGAAGAAGTCTTGTTCCTCTGACCCGGGATGACGGGGAAGATGCTGAAGGACAGGTTGATCGCCTGATAGGCAGGAGAGCCGGTATTGATATCAGATCTGACAGCGGCAGAGTCGGCAGAAAGGATATGTTCCTTTTGTGCTCTGAAGGTGTCCATAAAGTATTAAGTCAGAAGGAGATAGACGGGATCTTTTCGGGGCTTGCGTCTTTTGTACTTACTGATGATTACCTTCTAAGCTTGATAGCAAAGACCATAGAGGGCAAAGCCGGAGTTAAGGATGATTATTCGGCCATTCTTTGTTCGGTAGGCAGGTAAGAGGAAGAGTAAGGCATACTGGTAACATTTTCGATGTAATATTATAATCTTTACAATAAATAGAGATGGGAGACAACTGAGATATGAGGATCTGCTCTTATTGTGGTCAAAGACTGGGAAATTCGGCGACTATCTGTAATACCTGCGGGAACAGACTGACTGATACAGGTCTGTCAGTTGTTTCTGATGAGATACAAGAAGAAGGAATAGAGAACGTGCCTGAGGGAGCGGATAATTCTTATTCCTACTATACCGAGCTCAATGATCAGCAAGGCTTCGATCAGGCCTCTTATGCCAAGCCGCTTACATGGACATGTGGAGGTTGCGGCAGAGATAATAACACCGGTATGTTTTGTCCCATTTGCGGCAGTCATGCTCCGCGCGGATTCTCGCTCTGAGGGGGATAGGATTTGAGTATTTGGGATTGTTTGATAGCTCTGCTTTTCGGTCTTGTCGAGGGAATTACGGAATGGCTTCCGATCAGTTCAACCGGACATATGATCATCTTAAATGAGTTCTTCGAACTAAATGTTTCCGAGAATTTTTTTGACCTCTTTCTTGTAGTGATTCAGTTTGGTGCTGTTCTTGCCGTTCTTGTCCTGTTCTGGAAAGATATATGGCCATTCGGCATTAAGGACAATGAACTTCCTTTGGCGGATAAGGGTATCGGCAGGTTTATATACAAGAATAAGTTCATCCTGTGGCTTAAGATCCTCTTGGCTTGTATACCGGCAGCCGTCGTGGGGGTTATCTTCGGTGATGCTCTTGACCGCCTCTTCTATAACTATATCTGCGTATCCATTGCTCTGATCGTTTTCGGTATTGCATTTATCGTTGTCGAAAAGATTATCGGAGAGAAGAACTCGTCCGTCAACGAGGTGGAGGAGATATCTTATTCTAAGTCTTTTATTGTCGGACTTTTTCAGCTTATTGCAGCTATCTTTCCCGGTACATCAAGATCAGGTGCTACGATTGTAGGTTCGCTTGGCATCGGGATCAAACGTTCGGCAGCTGCGCGTTTTACATTCTATCTTGCGATACCGGTAATGCTTGGAGCAAGTCTTTTGAAGATCATAACTTACGAAGGCTCGGTTACCAAGGATGAAGTTATCCTGCTCCTGATCGGTATGTCATCCGCATGCGCAGTATCTTTCCTTGTGATCAGTAAGCTTATGGCCTATATCCGTAAGCATGATTTCAAGGTCTTCGGCGTCTATAGGATCATCCTCGGCCTTGTGATCCTTCTTCTTGGCGCCTGTGGGATAATCGGCTGAAAAATAGGAGGCGCTTATGATAATCAGCACCGGAATGAGGACTGATATTCCTGCTTTTTATTCATCCTGGCTTGCCAACAGGTTAAGGGAAGGATATGTTCTTGTCCGTAATCCTTATAACAGATCCAGTGTTAGCCGATACATTTTATCGCCTGATGTTGTGGATGTCATAAGCTTTTGTTCCAAAAATCCTGCTCCTATGCTGAAACATATGCATCTTCTTAAGGACTATGGTCAGTATTGGTTTATCTCAATTACTCCTTACGGAAAGGATTATGAGCCTAATGTGCCCCCTGTTTCCAAGTCCATTGATACTTTCGAAAGGCTTTATAACATAGTGGGCAAAGACTCTATGGGCTGGAGATATGATCCCATAATCATTGATGATAAGTACTCTTTAGAATATCATGAAGCCGTTTTCGCTGAGATGGCTTATAAACTGGCTGCTTTTACTGATACATGTGTTATAAGCTTTGTTGATCTCTATGCCAAGGTAAGACGTAATTGTCCGGATATCAGGGCTGTTGAGTTTACAGACAGGGTGGAGATCGTTAAGCGCTTTACATCTATCGGAAAGGAATGCGGCATCAATATCAAGCCGTGTTGTGAAGGGCATTTGTACGATCTTTATGGTGTAGATCCGTCCGGATGTTTTCCGCCGGCAGTTTATGAGAAAGTCTTGGGGAGCAGACTTAATGTCCCAAGCGGCGTAAAATCCCAAAGAGAAGGCTGTAACTGTATTTTGGGACATGATATCGGCGAATATGATACTTGTCCGCATATGTGCAGATACTGCTATGCAAATACCGACAAAGCAACAGTGAAGAATAACTTATTGAAGCATGATCCCAATTCTCCTTTTCTTATAGGCAATAAAGAACCGGGCGACATTATTCGTGACGCCCGGCAGGAATCTTGGATCGAAAGACAGATAAGTCTATTCTGATCATCTCTCCGATATAGGGATATAGTCTGTGCGGGGATGAACAGCCATATATGCAGGACGGATGATCTTGCCTCCGTTATTAAGCTCCTCGATCCTGTGAGCTGACCAGCCTGAGATCCTTGCTATAGCAAATAGAGGCGTGTAAAGCTCAACGGGCAGGTTCAGCATGCTGTAAACAAAACCGCTGTAGAAGTCTATATTGGCGGAAACTCCTTTGTAGATCCTTCTCTCACGAGCGATAAGTTCGGAAGAGATCTTCTCGATCCTTGAATATAGGGAGAATTCTTTCTGCTTATGCTTCTCAACGGATAATTGCTCAACATAACCCTTAAAGATTCTCGCACGGGGATCTGATATGGAATAAACTGCGTGACCTAAGCCATAGACGACACCCGCCTTATCGAAAGTTTCCTTGTGCAGGATCTTCTCGATGTAGGCTGTCAGTTCCTCATCGTCTTCCCAGTCGGAAACATGCTTCTTGATATCGTCAAACATCTGCATAACTTTAATGTTCGCTCCGCCGTGCTTGGGGCCTTTTAATGAACAGAGTCCTGCAGCTACAGCTGCATATGTATCTGTTCCGGAGCTTGTAACAACATGAGTTGTAAATGTAGAGTTATTACCGCCTCCGTGTTCGGCATGGAGTACAAGAGCTACATCGAGAATTCGTGCCTCAAGTTCGGTATATTTATTATCCGGTCTTAACATATAGAGGATATTCTCGGCTGTCGAAAGTTCAGGACGAGGTCTGTGAATAAACAAGCTTCCTTTATCGTTATAATACTGCTTTGCAGCAAACCCATATACTGCGAGCATAGGGAAGAGAGAGATAAGTTCGAGCGACTGCCTGAGTACATTAGGAATAGATGTATCATTGGCATTGGCATCGTAGGCATAAAGGTTAAGGATGCCTCGTGTCAGATTATTCATCAGATCGTCAGATGGTTTCTGGAGCATAACGTCACGAACAAAATTCTTCGGCAGAAGAGTCTTGTAGTAACTAAGCAGCTTCTTAAACTCGTCAAGTTCCTCCGTTGTCGGCAGCTTGTTGAAAAGAAGGAGATATGAAGTCTCCTCGAAGCCGTCAAATCTATTGGCAGAAGTAAAACCGTCAACGATACTCTTTACATTAATTCCACGATAATAAAGCTCGCCATCACATTGCACCTTCTTACCATCTATTTCTTTACTGGAAATGATCTCTGAGATCTCGGTCAGCCCTGTAAGGACACCTTTGCCGTTAAGATCTCTCAGACCTCTTTTGACATCGTACTTGGTATATAATTCCGGATCGATCCTGCTGGAGACGCATAATTCTGCGAGACGGTCGATCGTGGGTGTAATTTGAGAATACTTGTTAGTAGCCGGCATTTCTGTCACCTCGAAAAAAATAAATTTCATTGGAATTAACAGTTATAAAATTATTTAACATAATATCATAAAATCGAACATATAAAAAGGCAAAAGTGTGTTAATTGATAGTTCTTAAAATATTTGATACACTTAATCAGTTTTCGTTTTGGAGGGGCGTATATGAGTACTGCTAATATTTGCATAGTCATCACCATAGCTGTCTATCTTGTAATGATGGTCGCAATTGGTGCATTCTTCAGCAGAAAGAACCGTAAGACTGATGATTTCTATCTTGGCGGTCGTCATCTTGGACCTTTGGTTACCGCCATGAGTGCCGAAGCATCGGATATGAGTTCTTATCTTCTCTTAGGTATTCCGGGACTTGCTCTTGCTACCGGTGTTGCGGAAGCAGGCTGGACGATTATCGGCTTATCGGTTGGAACATACTTGAATTGGCTCTTTGTTGCCAAGAGACTTCGTGTTTATACTCAGCACATTGACGCTATCACGATTCCGGACTATTTCGCAAGAAGATTCGGAGATAAGAAGCATCTGATCACATTGGTGGCGGCACTGATCATCATCGTATTCTTTGTTCCTTATACGGCATCGGGTTTTTCTGCCTGCGGTAAGCTTTTCTCTACTTTATTCGGTACTGAATACAAGACTGCAATGCTCATAAGCGCTGCCGTAATAGTTATCTATTGTACTTTAGGCGGCTTCCTTGCTGCATCCACTACAGACTTTATTCAGAGCATCATAATGACATTGGCGCTTTTGATCGTTTTGGGTTTTGCTGAAGGTGTGGTCGGCGGTTTTGACAAGGTTTTCGAAAATGTTAAGAACCTTAACGGCTACATGGATCTTAATAAAGGTTATAACATCGGAACAGGGGAGACCGGAAGCTATGGTTTCCTTCCTGTAGTATCTACACTGGCATGGGGTCTCGGATATTTCGGCATGCCTCATATCCTTCTGCGTTTTATGGCTATTGAGGATAAGAATAAGCTTAAGCTCTCCAGAAGAGTTGCAGAGATATGGGTTATCATTTCTATGGCTGTAGCAGGTCTCATCGGTATTTGCGGTTATTCTCTCATGAAGAGCGGATTTATCCCTGAGTATAAAGATAACTCTCAGGCAGAGACTGCTATTATTGATGTTGCCAAGCATCTCAGCCACTTTGGGTATATTCCCGCAGTTGTGGCTGGCCTTATCCTGGCAGGTATCCTGGCTTCGACCATGTCTACTGCCGATTCTCAGCTCTTGGCTTCTGCTTCGGCATTCTCACAGAACATGCTGCAGGAGGTCTTTAAGCTTAAGATATCCGAGAAAAAGTCTCTTATCATTGCCAGACTGTCGGTTGTTGCCGTATCCGTTGTAGCCGTTTTCCTGGCTATGGATCCTGACAGTTCCGTTTTCAGGATCGTTTCATTTGCATGGGCCGGCTTTGGCGCTGCATTCGGCCCCATTATGCTCTTCTCCTTGTTCTGGAAGAGAACAAACAAGTGGGGAGCTATATCAGGAATGCTCTCAGGCGGGATCATGGTGTTTGTTTGGAAGTTTATAATCAGAGAAGAGTTCGCCGGTTCTGCTCTTGATATCTACGAATTGCTTCCCGCATTTATCATCAGCTGCATCTTTATCGTGGCTGTAAGCCTTCTTACCAAGGCACCTGACGAAGAGATCGTCAAGACTTTCGAGGAAGTTAAGGCTGAGCTCTGATATATCTGATCAGATAAGGAAGCCTCCGTTTACACCGAGTATCTGCCCGGTGATGAAGGAGGCTTCTTTTGATGTGAGGAAATAAACTGCAGATGCAATATCTTCGGGAGTTCCGAGACGCTGCAGGGGAGTTTCTTCGGCAAGTGCATTCAGATCTTCTTGTGAGTAGCAGCTCAGCATATCAGTATCTATGACACCCGGAGCGATCGCATTAACTCTGATCCCCGAAGGCCCCAGTTCTTTGGCAAGGGACTTAACATAAGAATCGACCGCGCCCTTTGCTGCGGAATAGAGGGCTTCGCAGGAAGCACCTGTCTGCCCCCACATGGAAGAGATCGCAACGATGGAGCCTTTTTTATTGTGAACCATAGAGGGGATCACACAGTTTGCCAGATTATAAAACCCGCCGAAATTAGTATCGGTCATAAGTCTGTAGTCCTCAAAGCTCATATCGGTGGCAAGCCCGGTCATGGATATCCCGCTGTTTGATACCAGAGCATCAATATCGCCAAAAGCTTCGCAGACTTCGGCGACGGTTGCTTTAACACTATCGGGATCCTTAACATCACATCTGTATGCCTTGATCTTGTCTGATTCGATCCCGGGCGCGTGAAGATAGAGATAGCTGACTTTCCAGCCCATTGATGAGAATTTATCTACAATTCCTGCTCCGATCCCTCTGGAGCCTCCCGAAATCAATATGTGTGACATATATTCACCTCAAAAAACAGATGCTTAAAGAATAAGTCAGACCGGCAGATAAAGCAATAATGCACTTTTCGATACTTGACAAAGAACTGATATTGAAAGATATTTAATTGGCAATGGAGGTGTCCAATGGATAAAGATAATACGACAAACGACAGTTTTGCAGATAGTTTTAATGAAGAGGCTGATAATAAGGAATACGAGCGCGCCATGGAACTGCTTAATTCTTCTAAGAGCAGCAGAATGCGTGCTATACAGTCTAAGAAGAAAGCAGAGAAGAAGGCGGCCAAGCCAAAGGCTGATCCCAATGGAAGCTTTTTCGATAAGTGTAAGGCAGACCCTGTTATTCCCATCACGATCATAGCGCTTGTTCTTGTAGTGATCGGTGCTGCCCTTTATTTCATCCTGCCGTCTCTTAAAAAGTCTACTTGCAAAGACCTGGGACTTACATATCCTGAGCTTCAGACGAAATATCTTGCGACTGATATCTATACGCAGTGCGCTCTCGGAGACTTTGGCTTTGAGGTAGCTGATGCTCCGATGACTGAACTTGACAGCCTTCTTACAGAAGGAGCAGTTAATGATTCCGCTTTTATGTCAACTGCTGACGGTAGCAAGCTCAGACAGTATACCGGTATGGATTCTTATGTTGTTGCCATGGCCGATTCTGCTGACGGCAAGCTCACCGAGATCAGGGCATATATAGCTCTTGATTCCGCGAATGAGAATGCAGCGAGCTTCGTTGTATTCTACTTCATGAGCTTCCTTCAGGTATTTGAACCGGAAATGACTTCAGATGATCTGATGAATCTTATCTCCGAGTCCGGCGCTTCTCTCGGCAAGTATTTTGAGATCGGGGATGTATCGTTCTCTATAAGCCTTGATGCCAACACTGCTATATATTGCCTGCAGATCGTTCCGGATTCTCTGGCTGACGATTATGCCGATCATTATGCTCAGGCTTCTTCAGCGGCTTCGGAAGAGAATAATTAATATTTGAATCAATAGATCGAAAAAGGAGTTGTGCTGATCGGCACAACTCCTTTTGTATGGCAGGGGAGACATGATTCGAACACGCAACCGGCGGTTTTGGAGACCGCTGCTCTACCGTTGAGCCACTCCCCTGTGACAACGTGATTAAGTCTACTTGAAGGTTTGCAAACTGTCAAGAAGAATGTTAGCATTTATTTCAGTTTTACAATTAATTATAAAGAGGATACCTATATGAAATTAGCAGTTATCGGTAGTGGAAATATGGGAAAAGCCCTTATCAACGGCTTTACCGGCGGCGGTGTCGTAAATGCTTCCGACATCTATGTTTATGATGTGATCAGCGAAGCGGCTAAGGCCTGCGCAGAACATTATAACGTTAATTGCGTATCATCTGCTCAAGAGGCGGTAAAAGATGCGGATTATGTTCTTATGGCGGTAAAACCCGTTCATTTTGATAATGCGTTGGCAGATATCAAAGACAGTTTGTCTGATAAGGCTATTGTTCTGTCGATCGCAGCTGCAGTAACTACTTCCAGGATCGGAAATATTCTCGGAGCCGGTCGTAAATTCGTCAGGATCATGCCTAATACACCTGCGCAGGTCGGGGCAGGCGTAAGTGCAGTCTGTCCTGTGGGACTAAATGAAGATGAGACGGCTTTTGTTGAGACCCTTCTTAAGACCTGCGGAGAAGTTATCCTCTGTGATGAGAAGACTCTTGACGCCATAGGTTGTGTTTCCGGGACAGGGCCTGCTTATGTGATGCTCTTTATCGAGGCTATGGCAGATGCGGCTGTATCTCTCGGTATCAAAAGAGCTGATGCCTTAAAGATCGCGGCCGGCACAGTCATGGGGTCCGGTAAGCTTTGCCTTGATACAGGCCTTCACCCCGGTGTCCTCAAGGATCAGGTTTGTTCTCCCGGAGGAACCACTATAGAAGGTGTTATTGCCCTTGAAGAGAACGGGTTCCGTAATGCTGTCATAAAATCCGTTACGGCTGCTGCCGAGAAGACTGCCAAAATGGCTGCCGGCAAATAATAATGAGTGATAATAAGCTGACAGAGGTAATAATCTATACTGACGGAGCATGTTCGGGTAATCCCGGCCCCGGTGGCTGGGCTGCCGTTTTATCCGCGTCCGGTGTGAGCAAGGAGATATCCGGCGGTGAGGCTCTTACGACAAATAACCGTATGGAGCTTACAGCCGTGATCAAAGCCCTGGAAGCACTTAAGCGACCTTGCGATGTTAAGGTCTATAGTGATAGCGCTTATATCGTCAATGCTTTCGGTCAGGACTGGATCAGTGGCTGGATCCGTAATGGCTGGAGAAATTCCGCCAAGGCTGAGGTAGCCAATAAAGACCTTTGGCAGCGTCTGGTGGAGCTTACCAAGATCCATCAGGTTGAGTTTATTAAGGTTAAAGGTCATGCCGACAATGAGCTTAACAACAGGTGTGATAAGCTTGCTGTAGCAGAGTCTGCCAAGTTTGCCAAGAATTGAGGGAGGCTGTATGAGCGACGGTAAATATGATGATTTGCTGGAGACTACGATAAGCAGTTATACTGTTTTCGATGGAAAAGTATTTAAGACTGTTGTAAAAAAAGTAAAGCTGAGTGATGGTTCTGTCGCCGGACGCGAGATAGTGCTTCATAATGGCGGAGCGTGTGTTCTCGCTGTTGATGATGATCTTAACTGTTATATGGTCAGGCAGTTCAGAAGTCCTTTTGAGGAGATCCTCCTTGAGGTCCCCGCAGGGAAGATTGAACCGGGTGAAGACCCCAGAGAATGTGCCGTAAGAGAACTTCATGAAGAGGCAGGTCTTCTGGCTGACGAGATCATCGATCTTGGAAGTGAGATTGTCTCTCCCGGTTACGATTCTGAGATAATATGGCTTTATGCGGCCAGAGGACTTCACCAGGTGGGAAGTAAGCCTGATGAAGGTGAGATCTTAAATTGTGAGATAATATCTTTGAAGGAACTTGTCGCTATGGCTGACAGCGGCAAGATCCGTGACTCGAAGACACAGTTATGTATATACAAAACGATAAGGAGACTTGGGCTTGAGCAATTATGATACAAGACGGGAAGTAACGGGAATCGTTCTTTTCTTCTGTGCAGTCGCGTTGACACTTATGTACTATCTGCCCGAACTTACCGGGAAGGCAGGTGAATTGATGCGTGCCCTCGGTTTTGGCCTTATCGGCAGGGCAGCCTTTATGATCCCGCTTTTTCTTTTCTATGCTTCAATAGATTTCTTTCTCGAAAAGCGTAAGGGTGTAGCTCCGGTCCGTGTCCGTTCAGTCATTATGCTTATGGTACTGGTTGCAGCGATCTTCGCGGTAAGCACCATGGATTTTGATTATTTTAAGCTGGTCTGCACTGATTCCGACGGCAAGGCTAAAGCTACTAAAGCTATCAGCAGGCTATGGGAATCCGGCTACGATAAGTCTTTGGTCAAGAATCCCACTGATTCCGGCCTGCTTTTGACCGGAGGACTATTAGGCGGCGGCATAGCGACTTCACTCTATACCATTGCCGGCAGGGTATTAAGCATTCTCGCTATCATAGTTTTCCTTTTAAGTCAGGTAATTCTTATTTTCCATGTCTCACTTAAACAGACTGCACGCAAGACTGCCAGCATGATCTCTAATGCTGCGGCTAACAGAAGAGCCAATCCCAATGTCAGAAGAAGGCCTGAATATGCCGATCAATATCCGCACTCGCAGCCTCAAAGGAGACCTTCTCCTGATATAAGACCTCAGAATCCTTCTGCTCTGCGACCTCAGGTTAAGTCAGCGGGAACTACAAGGAATGACACGATTAAGGCAGCAGGAACGCTTCTTGGATATGATCCGTTTAATACAAGGATTCCGGTAGATCGTAAGAGCGGTTTTATCGATGTATCTGCAGAAGAATTCGGGGCAGATACTTCATCTCATCCCGGAGTTTTAAGCTATGAGAACCGTACAGTAAGTACAGAAGGTTCAGAAGTCACAGCTGATACGGATTTCTCCTATACGCCTACGCCCAAGAATGCCCCTCTGCGTCAGCATCGTAATAAACCTGAGCTGTCCTTCCTTCAGAAAGACAGTAAAGAGGATTTCTATGACTTAGGTGACGGTAGCGAACATATTCCCTTTGTTGAAGCCGGTGTAGGATTCAATAATAGAATGCCGACGAATGATCCTGAGCCGGCTGTTCTCGAGGAAGATGATCTTCCTTACGAGATCGAGGATGACGGCTATGGAGATCCTTCTACTGATCCCTATAGCTATCACGAGCCTGAGGTAAACGAAGAGGCGGCGATCAGACCTCGTGTTAGACGAGCAGAGCCGGTTCTATCTGATGAAATGATCGAAGAGAATAATAAACGAGCTGACGACATTCGCGAAGATATCACCATTAATGCCGGCGGAGATGCTCTTAAGGAGCAGGGATTCAGCGCTTTAGAGGGCAGGATTTTCGAAGGCGCCGAGAATAAACCTGCTTCCAATAATCCGGCCGAGCATATCGAGATTGCTTCTACAAGCGAAGAAAAAAAGCATAAAGTCGTAAGGATGAGAAGAGGAGCCTTTAAGCCTTATCCGATAAGCAGGCTGCCTCAGATAGGGGAAGATCCTGTCAAGAATCCGAATGAGAACATAGAGCTTAAGAAAAAGGCGGTTGAGCTCGAGGATGCTATCCAAAGCTTCGGGATTAATACAAAGGTCATTAATATAACACATGGTCCTGCCATTACGAGATTTGAACTTACGATAGACAGAGGTGTTAAAGTCAGCAGGATCCTTAACCTGCAGGACGATATTGCCCTTGCCATGGCAGCAGTCTCCGTTCGTATTGAGGCTCCGATCCCGGGTAAGAGTGCTATCGGCATTGAGATCCCTAACAAGAAGACCTATCCCGTAGGAATCAGAAGTCTGTTGGATACCAAGGCTTTCAGAAGCGGTCCGCCACTTGAAGTTGCTCTCGGTAAGGATATTCCGGGTAATCTGATCATGTGTGATATTGCCAAGATGCCCCATCTTCTTATTGCCGGTTCTACCGGTTCGGGTAAATCCGTATGTATCAATACGATCCTGATAAGCATCCTGTGTAAAGCATCACCTGATGAGGTGAAGATGATCCTCATCGACCCCAAAGTAGTTGAGCTGAGTATTTATCAAGGCATACCTCACCTTCTCGGCCCTGTGGTTACTGAAGCCAAAAAAGCTGCTAATGCTCTAAGAGAAGCTGTGGCAGAGATGGAGAGACGCTATAAGCTTTTCGCTGAGAATCATGTAAGAGATCTTAAGGGCTGTAATGAAGTATTGGTAAAAAAAGGCGAAAGAGCTCTGCCGCTGATCCTTGTTGTAATCGATGAGTTGGCAGATCTTATGACAGTTGCGGCAAAAGAAGTCGAGGATTATATTGCGAGACTTGCCGCTATGGCACGTGCTGCCGGAATCCATATGATAATAGCAACTCAGAGACCGTCAGTTGATGTTATTACAGGTGTTATCAAGGCGAATGTACCGTCAAGGATCGCCTTCGCTGTATCTTCAGGCGTAGACAGCCGCACGATCTTAGATTCTGTAGGCGCCGAGAAACTCCTTGGTAAGGGTGATATGCTTTATGCGCCGGTCAGCGCCCCCAAGCCTGTAAGAGGACAGGGTGCTTTTGTTCAGGATGATACGGTTCAGGAGGTTGTCGAGTACTTTAAGAAGAATTATCAGACCGAGTATGATGAAGACTTTGTAAATGCCGTAAATACAGGAGCTGAAGGCTCAGGATCAGGCGCGGCTTCGGCGGGAGGCGGAGCATCTGACGAAGATGATCTGCTTAATCAGGCAGTTGAGGTTGTTATCGATGCCGGTAATGCCAGTGTATCGATCTTACAGAGGCGTCTGGGCATCGGTTATCCGAGGGCTGCAAGACTCATTGATGTCCTTGAGAAAAAGAAGATAATCGGTCCCTTTGAAGGCAGTAAGCCTCGTAAAGTGCTGATCACCCGTACCGATTGGCTGGAGATGCAGTCAAGTGGACAGGAGTAAGAATATGATCGCCGGCGAAAATATAAGAAGTCTCGCATTGAACGTGTCTGACAGACTAAGAGCACTCGGGATCCGTTGTGCTTTTGCGGAAAGTCTGACAGGGGGGATGATCGCATCATCGATTGTTGATATTCCGGGCGCTTCGGACGTTTTTGAAGGTGCCATAGTATCTTATACGAATGAGATGAAGATGAATGTTCTGAAGGTTCCGGGCGATATTATCGAAAAATATACGGAAGTATCTGTTCAGTGCGCCCAGGCCATGGCGGAGGGTGTGCATCTTTTGACTGCTGCGGATATATGTGTCTCAGTTACGGGGTATGCCGGCGGGGATAAGAAGGATCCCAAAGACGGATATGTTTGCATCGGATATTTTTTCGATAAGAAAAAAGGAGCCTTTGACAGGCAATTTGAAGGAAACAGGAGAGAAGTAAGGCTTCAGACGACTAAAGCGGCATTGGAGCTGATACTTGAGTTAATTGATAATCATGGGTGAACAGCAGAAGACAGTAAGCCGTAAAAACGGCGGAAGCATGACGGTCGCGACAGTGCTTGTGATGATAGGATTGCTATTCTCCAAGTGTTCAGGCTTTATGCGTGATATCTTTGTAGGTATCAAGTTCAGTGATCCTGTATTCAGGGACAGTTTTACACTTGCTTTTACTATACCGGATCTTGTATATAACCTGCTTATCGGCGGATCTATTCAATCGGCCATAACGCCCTCTTTGTCGTCCGCAATCTCCAAAGGTGAAGAGAAGAAGGGCTTTCGGGCTGTAAATATCTTTATTACTGTATTTTCCTTTATCATGCTGATAGTATGTGTGCTTGGCAGCGTTTTCTCCAGGCAGATCTATTCGATCTATAATCTGTTCAGCGGTGAAGCTAACGAACGAACAGTCGAACTGGCGGCAGATGCTTCAAAACTGCTATTCCCTCAGATCTTCTTTATGATGCTGGCGGCATTGTGTATAGGTATCCTTAATGCATATAAGCGTTTTGCCTCTACAGCTTTCGGTCCTACCATCTATAATGTCTTTGTTCTTGCTGCGATCATTGTATTTGCGGGTAACAGCAGACATGATCTCGTATATACGACAGCAGGGATCATGGGGGCGGCTGTTATTTATTTCTTGTTTCAATATATGGTGGGCTTTGATAAGCTCAAACAGTTTAGGCTGATATGGAAGCCCCGGGATCCCGAGTTTAGGACTCTGGTAAGAAGGGCTCTTCCTATCCTGATCTCTGCGTCCATAGTACAGGTTAATATGGTTATCCTTAATTACTTTGCCGGTTCTTTTGAAGATGACGGACATATCTATGCATTGAGGAATGCATCTACGGTCTGGCAGCTCCCTTATGGAATCTTCGCTGTAGCCATTGGCAATGTTATGCTTCCTTCATTGGCCGCTCTTTATAGCTCAGGTAAATATAAGGAAGCATCCGGACTATTGTCTTCAAGACTCAGAAATGCTTTGTTCCTGACGATACCTTCTGCTGTCTTTATGGTTATCATGAATATCGATGTAATAAAGGCCGTCTTCCAGTGGTCAGCTGAATATACGGATGAAGATGCCAAGCGTGCCGGTGTTTTCCTTATCGGCTATTCAGCTGCAATAGTGACTCATACAGTTGTATTTATCATGAATCAGGCCTTTTATGCTATCGGTCGTACCAAGATACCGCTGCTTGCAGGTTGTATCGGTCTTGTTACAAATCCTTTGTTCTGCATTCTTCTTATTAAGCTTGGGCTGGGACCTTTATCGCTTACCATCGCTTACTCTACAACAAGTGTATTCCAGCTTGTGACTCTATATGTTTTATATTCCAAACAGAAAGAGATCGCGCCTCGCGGCATGATGAAGTTCGTGATAAAGAGTGCTATAAGTGTTGGTGTAATGGCTTTGATCCTAATCTTGTCAGATAAGATCGTGCCCGGAAACGGGGGGAAGATGCTTCAGCTGGCAATTCTGGCCGGCAAACTCGCTATTTCCGGCGCAATCTATTTTATAATGGCGGCATTGCTTCGTCAGAGAGAAGCAACCTACTGGATCAAGCGGTTTAAGACAAAGCTTCACATATGATGAGTACAAATAAAAGTACAGAATGGGACTGTGTGTTTAATTTTCAGATAATTTGTTCGCTAATTTTATTGACATTAGTTTCAATAACAAATACAATCAATACATAAAGTTCAAGAACAAATGTTCATTCAACGGAGGTAAATATGGCAAAGAGTAAGAATTCCGCTAAGTCTAATGTTCAGTCTGTTCCTGCTGCGAATCAGGAAGAGAGAAAGAAGGCACTTGAGGCTGCTATGGCTCAGATCGAGAAGCAGTTCGGTCAGGGCGCTGTAATGCGTATGGGTGATAAGAGTATTGCAGAGATCGAGACGATCCCTACAGGCGCTTTGACGCTTGATATCGCTCTCGGAGTCGGTGGTCTTCCCAGGGGAAGGATCATTGAGATTTATGGTCCGGAATCATCGGGTAAGACAACTGTAGCTCTTCATTGTGTTGCAGAGGCACAGAAGCAGGGCGGCACATGCGCTTTTATCGATGCCGAGCATGCGCTTGATGCCGTATATGCTGCAGCTATCGGCGTTGATGTTGATAATCTGCTGCTTTCACAGCCAGATACAGGTGAACAGGCTCTTGAGATCACTGAGACACTTGTCAGAAGCGGTTGCATTGATGTAATTGTTATTGACTCTGTTGCAGCACTTGTTCCCAAGGCAGAGATCGAAGGAGAGATGGGGGATTCACATGTAGGTCAGCAGGCAAGACTCATGAGTCAGGCTCTGCGTAAACTTACCGGTATTATCTCCAAGTCGGGGACGATATGTATTTTTATTAATCAGCTCCGCGAGAAGATCGGTATCATGTTCGGTAATCCTGAGACAACTACCGGTGGCCGCGCTCTTAAGTTCTATTCTTCCGTAAGACTCGATGTCAGGAAGACTGAGACGCTCAGGAATGGCACAGAAGTGATCGGCAGTCACACTCGCGTTAAGGTAGTTAAGAACAAGGTTGCTCCGCCTTTTAAGGAGGCAGAGTTTGATATCCTTTATGGCAAGGGAATATCCAAGGAGAGTTGTATCATTGACCTTGCTGTAGAGAATAATATTATCGAGAAGAGTGGCTCGTGGTTTGCCTATAAGGGTCAGAAGATCGGTCAGGGCAAGGATAATGCAAGAATTTATCTTATAGAGAATCCTGATATCAGAGATGAGATCGAGGCTCTTATCAGAGATTCCTATAAGCCTGCTGATCCTACAGATGACACTTCTGAGAATATCAATGATGATACAGAGCTTATTGATGATTCTGATGATGATATCCTCGGTATCGATATGTAAATATGGCAGATGCTAATAGAATTTCTGAAGCTGTAACAATTGCTATCAGACATATCGGTATAGGCTACAGTTCTTCAGGCAAGATCTATGCATACCTGCAGCAGAAGGGTTATGACTCTTCTGTGTGCAGGAGTGCAGTAGATGAGTTGATCGAACGGGAATATATCGATGATATCCGGGCAGGCCGTAAGATCATTCGTGAACGAGTAGGCAGAAAACAAGAGAGTAGAAATCTGATGGCTCAGAGGTTAGCCTCTGCCGGAGTAGCTTCCGATAAGATCAGTATCCTGTTAGAAGAACTGGACGATGACAGGGCCACTTGTAAAAAGCTTTTCGATGCTTATTATCCCGAATTACCTGATTGTGATGATCCTTACTCATTGATCAAAGAGTTTATGTCTGTTGCCTCAAGGAGAGGTTATGGCGCTGAATCGGCCTCTGCAGCATTTAAGATGTGGCTTGAAGATCATTAATTCTGATATAATAGCCTGCATGCTAATAGCGGAGGTCTCATAAGTGGATAACAGGTCAGAAATAAAGGTTGCTATGGTGGCACTCGGTTGCTCGAAGAATCTTGTAGATGCAGAATGTATGCTGCAGATGGTCAAGGATCACGGATATACATTGGTTAACGATGTATCAAAATCAGACGTTGCTATCATCAATACATGCGGTTTTATAGAATCAGCCAAGACCGAAGCAATTAATGCTATTCTCTCAGCGGCAGATTGCGATGATAAGGAGCGGACAAGAAAGATCATTGTTACCGGATGCCTCCCTCAGAGGTATTCTGACGACATTCTCGAATCAATGCCTGAAGTTGATATAGTAATGGGAACTGCTCATTATAAAGACATTTGTGAGGCTTTGGATTCTTTGTTTGAAGACCATTCAAAGAAAGAATTTAAGAATAAATACATATCAAATATAGGCGGAATGGAACATCTTATGTCTTCGCGAGCGGTATCGACTGATGTTTATGCTTGGCTTAAGATAGGTGAGGGATGTATGCACAGGTGTTCTTTTTGTGCCATTCCTTTGATCCGCGGCAAGTTTGTTTCAAGACCGATGGAAGAGATTTTAGCAGAAGCAAGAGATCTTGCATCAAGGGGCTTTCATGAACTGATCCTTGCTGCTCAGGATACTACCAATTATGGCTTGGATCTTTATAAACAAAGGAAACTTTCCGAGCTCTTAAGACATCTTGAAGAAATAGACGGTGTGGACAGGATCCGTGTAATGTATGGCTATATGGACGGCATCAGTGATGAGCTTATAGATACAATAGCTCAAAGCAAGAAGATAGCGCACTATCTTGATATTCCGATTCAACATGGAGATAACAGGATTCTTAAGGCGATGTATCGTAAGGATACAGCCGAGCTTATCACCGAGAGACTGGAGAAGCTTAGATCCAGGATCCCCGATCTGATCGTCCGCACAACTGTCATGGTAGGTTTTCCCGGAGAGACTGAAGAAGAATTCCTTCACCTTAAGCAAAACCTTAAGAAATGGCACTTTGACAGACTTGGCTGTTTTATATTCTCACCGGAAGAAGGTACTCCGGCATATGCTATGGAAGACCAGATCGATGATCAGACTAAGCAAAGAAGATATGATGAGATCTATGAGTTACAACGCGCCATATCTGCCGAATCCAACGCATCAAGGTTGAATTCTATTGTAGATGTAACTATTGATTCTGTATCTGAAGATGGTATATTCTACGTTGGACGAAGTTACGGAGAGGCTCCGGAGATTGATCCTCTTATATATGTGGCTTCAAACAAGACGGAGCTTACTATTGGTCAGACTTATAAAGTTAAGATCGTGGACAGTTCCGATTATGAATTAACAGGAGTGACAGTATGAATCTGCCGAATAAACTATCTTTGCTTAGGATTATAATGATCCCATTTGTAATGCTATTTATGCTACCGATATCCATCTATGGTCATGAACCGTCTAAATGGAATGACTTTATAGACAGTAAGGGTATGACCATAGCAGCTGTTTTATTTATTATTGCGTCTCTTACTGATCTGTTTGACGGTAAGATAGCTCGTAAGTATAACCTTATCACTAATCTTGGAAAGTTCCTGGATTCTCTTGCCGATAAGATGCTTGTTATTTCCGTTTTGATCGCTTTAGTCAGCTTAGGCAGAGTATCTCCCTGGCTTCTTGCCATTATCGTACTGCGTGAGTTTATGGTAACCGGGATCAGACTCATTGCCTCCAAAGAAGGCGTTGTCATGGCTGCAAAGATGATCGGTAAGATCAAGACTACAACACAGATGATCGCGATCACATATCTTATGTTTGAACCCCTGCTTCACAAGATTTCAAGCTACGGTTATGACGGATATGCATTAATGGTAGCAGGTGACAGCAATGCCATTCTGATCATCGGGGACATATTGATTTATATATGTGTCATTATGACCGTTATATCCGGAATGGATTATCTGCTTAAGAATCTAAACTACCTGAAGGAATCAGATTAAAAATACTTTGATTATAAAACTTTTTTCTTTTTTCTATTGACAATTCAAGTAAGTTACATTAAAAAGGATTTGTAGATTGCAAAGACAATCTTTATGGAGGTAAATAAAATGACAAACGAAGAGATTTTTAACAGCATTAAGTCCATGATCGTTGATCAGCTTGGAGTAGAGGAGAGCTCTATCACACTTGAGTCTTCTTTTATCGATGATCTCAATGCTGATTCACTTGACATGGTTGAGCTTGTAATGGCTATGGAGCAGGAGTTTGACATCTCTATCCCTGATGAGGTTGCTGAGAAGGTTGGCACTGTTGGTGATGCTGTTGATTACATCAAGGGACTCGCTGAGTAATTGATAGTTTTCAGGCGATTTACAGCTGAATGAGTTATTGCTCATTCAGCTTTTCTTTTTATAAAGGTGAAGCTATGGATCATTATGAAGAGTTTGAACAGAGGTTCGGGTATACATTTCGTGACAAACGCCTACTGAAGACTGCATTCACTCATACCACCTATGTATTCGAAAATAACGGATATCACTATAATTCCAACCAGCGTTTGGAATATATAGGTGATGCTGTACTGGATGTTGTAGTAGGCCATAAACTATATGATTTAAAACCTCATGCTGATGAAGGTTATCTCTCGAAGATGAGGAGCATTTGTGTTTGTGAGCGTTCTTTTGCCATTGTTGCCAGAAGACTTCGTATTGGAGAGAATCTTCTTATGGGTAAAGGTGAGGACTCATGTGGCGGACGTGATAAAGATTCCACTTTGGCAGATGCTTTTGAAGCTCTTATTGCTGCTGTTTATTTTGACGGAGGTTTTGAGGTTGCAAGAGGTGTTGCCTTAAAGAATCTGGAGGATATTATTGAGATGGCCGTTGCAGGTAAGCTTTTTTCTGACTATAAAAGCAGACTTCTTGAGATTGCTCAGATTAAGGGACATCAACATAAGATCCGTTTTGAAGTAGTAGATGAGAGTGGACCATCGCATATGAGAAGGTTTACGGTCGCAGTATACGCTGATGAGCATTTTCTGGCCCAAGCTGAAGGCAACAGCAAGAAGAATGCCGAGCAGAGTTGCGCTGAGCTTGCCATTAAAGAATATCAACGTATCTTTGCAGATGAATAGGACATAATCAGTCTGTCTTTGTGGTATAATTAATAGAATTTTGAGAAAGTAAACGGATTAATGTATCTTAAAAAGCTTGAAGTACAGGGCTTTAAGTCCTTCCCTGAATATACTCTGATCGAATTTGATCAGGGGATGACCGCAGTTGTAGGACCTAATGGAAGCGGTAAATCTAATGTTACCGATGCTATTCGTTGGGTTCTTGGTGAACAGAGCGTAAAATCTCTGCGTGGCGGTAAGATGGAGGATGTTATCTTTAATGGTACCCAGTCACGTAAGGCGATGAATTATGCGGAAGTATCACTTACGCTCGACAACAGTGACAGATTCGTTGATTCAGACTATTCTGAGATACAGATCACCAGAAGACTTTATCGTTCCGGTGAGAGTGAATATCAGATAAATCATGTTAATTGCCGTCTTAAAGACATTGTCGGCATGTTTCTTGATACCGGAATGGGCAAGGATGGTTATTCTATCGTAGGTCAAGGCCGTGTTGACGAAGTTCTCTCGACAAAATCAGAAGATCGAAGAAGAATAATCGAGGAAGCTTCCGGGATCGTCAAATATAAAGTCCGTAAGGATGAAGCTGAACGTAAGCTAAATTCCACAGAGCAAAATCTTATCCGTATAGATGACATATTAAGTGAGATATCTGAAAGGATCGGTCCCTTAAAGGAGCAGTCCGAGAAAGCCGTGAAGTATCATAAGGCATATGAGGAGCTTAAGGCGAAGGATATTGCTCTTATGGTTAGGAAAATTGATGTCGCTAACGAAGCCATGGGAGATTCAGCCTCTGTAAAAGAAAAACTTGAAGAGGAGATCAAGACTCAGGAAGATCGTTATATTGCCTTAAGAAACAGTAATTCCGAACTTACATCCAGAGCGGATGAACTCGAAGAGAAGATAGAAGATAAGAGGCAGGAGTTATCCGATATTACTGAAGAAATACACGATTTGACTTCAGATAAGAGGATCAGTGAGGAGAGACTTAATCAGCTTCGCGAAAAGATCGAGAAGTCTGTAAATGATGAGGCAGAATATAATGCCGAAGCGGAAAAGCTTCTGAAAGATTACAATGAACGCCTGGGAAAAAGTGACGAGCTCCTGTCTCAGGCTGATGAATTTACACGTAAGGCAGATAAGCTGGCCTCTGAACGTGATGAGCTTCTTGATGAATTCCGTAAAAGCGAGAGAAGTCAGGATGATATACGTAAAAATATTGATTCCAAGACTAACGAATTAATAGATACAAGAGATCGCATTAATTCTTCTGAGAATCAGATAGCTTCTTTCGATGAGAAAATCAGGGAATTATCCTCTAATAATGAGATCAGCAAGAAATTGATAGAGGAGATGTCTTCTAAGCTTTCTGAAGCTGACGAGCTATGGAGAAGCATGATGCAACAGGAGGGTGATGTTACATCTGATATTGCTGCGCGTGATGAAAAGCTCCTCCAACTTAAGAAGAAAGAAAGCAAACTTCTCAGCAACTATGAGACTGATAACCGTAACTATCTCTCCCAGAAAGCTCGCCATAAGACTCTGGCCGAACTCGAGAAGCGTAAGGAAGGTTATCAGGAGTCTGTCAGACGATTGATGAATCATGTTGATAGTATCCCCAAGCTTAAGAAAGGCATAATCGGTGTTGTCGGTGACCTGCTAAGCACCAAGAAAGAATATGAGACTGCGATCGAGATCGCTCTTGGAAGCAGTATCCACAATGTTGTAACCGAGACGGAGTCTGATGCAGCTGATCTGATCAGAGAACTGAAGGAGAACAGGTTGGGACGCGTTACCTTCCTGCCCATCGAGAATATCAGACCCCGTGAACTTGATAGTTCATCGGAATCAAAGGCGCGCGGAAAGAAAGGTTATATAGGTATAGCTTCAGACCTTGTTGATTATGATCGCAAGATAGCTGATATTGTCTCAAATCTCTTGGGCAAGATCATTATCTGTGAAGATATGGAAAGTGCCAGGTCCATTGCATCTACACTTAATCACTCTGTTAAGGTTATTTCGTTAGAGGGTGACTGTATAAACCCCGGCGGATCTCTTACAGGTGGTTCCGTAAGGCAGAATGCAGGCGGTATTCTCGGAAGAGCAAGAGAGATCGAGGAGCTTGAGAGGACTATTTCCGACCTTGAGAAGGCTCTTTCCGTAACAGAGGCTGAGCGACAGCAACTTGATGAGGAGATCGGCGATATTTCCCGAGAAAAAGCGCAACTTGAAGAACAGTTGAAGTACTTTTCACTTGAAAGAGTTAAGGCAGAAGGAGAATACCGTAATCTTGCTAATAAGATCGAGGAGAGTAAGGCAGCTCTTGAGGCTTCGGAAAAGCAGATAACCGCAATCTCTTCAGACAGATTACGCGTCGTTGACGATCTTGAAGAACTTAAGCTTATAGCCGATGAAACAGAGACGGCTCTTGCCGATTTCAGGGAATCTATCGTTAAGAATGATAATGAATCCAAGGATTTTGGCGAAAAGCTTGAAAAGCTGAGAGAAGATATAACAGAGGCAAAAACATCGGCTGAGAGGATCATTGCCGAGCGTAACGGTCAGCTTCAAATGGCAGAGCTCATTAAGTCAGAGATGGAAAAGCGTAGATCATCTGCCGTAAGCGTTGCTTCCGAGCGCAAGGAGTTTATCGATCAATCGGATGAGTGCAGCAAACAGATCGAAGAATCTACAAGAAAGATTGCCGAGATGAATGTCAAGGGTCGCACTCTGCAGGACGAGATTAGCGAGCTTAATCAGAACAAGAGTGAGATTGACAAAGAGCTTTCCGGTTTTGTTACAAAGATCACTGATATTAATGATGAGATCAATACCCTTCGTAATAAACTCAATAATCTTGTTTCAAGATATGAGCGCTACATCAATGATATTGACTTCAGCAAGAACCGTCTCTGGGAAGACTATGAGACCACTTATGATAATGTGAAGGGCGTATATCCCGAGATAACAGATCAGGCGGCTGCTTCCAGGGACATCTCGAAGTTGAAGTCTGAGATAAAATCGTTAGGCCCTGTTAACCTTAATTCTGTTGATGAATATAAGGAAATCTCTGAGAGATTCGAGTTCATGACTTCTCAGCGTAATGATATTGCTGCTGCCAAAGCTAATCTCGAGAAAGTAATAAGCGACCTTATTACAGAAATGAAGCAACAGTTTATCGAGCATTTCGATATCATCAATGAGAACTTTAAGACAGTTTTTACAGATCTTTTTAACGGTGGTACGGCAGAGATTCTTTTGGGAGACGAAGAGGATGTTCTTAACTGCGCTATAGAGATTAAGGCGCAGCCTCCGGGAAAGAAGCTTCAGAATCTGACGCTTTTGTCAGGTGGTGAGCGATGTCTGACAGCTATTGCGCTCCTTTTCGCTATACAACAACTGCGACCTTCGCCATTTGTTGTACTCGATGAGGTTGAGGCGGCGCTTGATGATGTCAATGTCACAAGATTTACTGATTTTGTAAGAAGATATACTGCAAAGACGCAGTTCATTATTGTTACGCATCGAAAAGGTACTATGGAGGCCTGTGACAGGATGTATGGTGTTACGATGCAGGAGAGAGGTATTTCCAAGATCTTGTCTATGAGGCTTGGAGACAATGCTTAACTGATAAGGAGAGTATATGGGAGTTTTAGGGATATTTAAGAAGGGACTAACAAAGACCAGAAATTTCTTCAGCGAGAGCTTTACGAAGATTGCTGCCGGAACAGGACATTTCGATGATGATATGCTTGACGAGTTTGAGGAAACTTTGGTGCGCGCAGACTGTGGATTGCCGGCGTCATCAGATATTATCGATACCGTTAAGGCCAGTATCAGAAAGACCGGTAACGACAGCAGAGAAGCTGTAATGGATGTCGTTCGTAAAAGGATGCTTGAGATCCTCGGTGATAAGACTTCGTTTGAACTTGAAGAAGGTAAGCTCAACATTCTTCTTATGGTTGGAGTTAACGGTACCGGTAAGACTACGACTGCAGGCAAGCTTGCAGCCAGATATAAGAAAGCCGGAAAGAAGGTTATAATGGCTGCTGCTGATACCTTCAGAGCTGCAGCAGTTGAACAGCTTAAGAGCTGGGGAGAGAGAACATCTACTGCAGTTATAGCTCATCCTGAGGGTGCAGATCCCGCTGCTGTAGTATATGATGCTGTTCAGGCAGCTAAAGCCCGTAAGGCTGATCTGCTTATAGTCGATACTGCAGGAAGACTTCATAATAAAAAGAACCTTATGGATGAGCTTGCCAAGATCAATCGTGTCATTAATCGTGAAGCTCCTGATGCTAATATTCACTCACTTCTGATAATCGATGCAACAACCGGTCAGAATGCAGTTCTGCAGGCTCAAAGCTTTGCTGAGGTTGCTGAACTTGATTATATCGGCATTACTAAGCTTGACGGAAGTGCAAAGGGCGGAGTAGCTATCGCAGTCGCTTATAATTCCAAGCTTCCGATCATACTTGCTGGACTCGGCGAGAGCGTAGAAGACCTGGTTGATTTTGACCCCATAGATTTTGTTAATTCTTTGATCGAATGATTTTTAGATCCTGATATTGATCGGCCTTATTTATTTGTGCAATTTAAACAGTTGCGCAAACGGTTGTTCGTAAATTAATCGATTGTTTTTACAATATAAAGAATGATAATTTTTGAATGAACAACCGCTTGCGCGAGGGCGTATGCATAAAAATTATCATATGAGGTATGTTTATGATCAGAAAAAAGCGATTAGGAAAATTGATCTCGGCAATAACTGCGACAGCATTAATAGCCGGGATGTTTGTCTTTCCGTCTGGTAAGCGTGGGGTAAGTGCCGACGGTGACAGCAAAGTAGTAGAACTATCCGGAAACGGATATAGCATGACCGTTACAGCAGATAAAGCCGAACCTGCTATCGGCGATACAGTAACACTTACAGCTGTTGTTAATAACGGCACGGAAGACATTACAGATCTTGAAGCAGCAGGTCTTTATATTTACTGGTGGGCTGATAGCTGGAATAATGAATCAGCAAATACCGGCTATGAGTTTAATAATGACGGTAATTCAGGAAGATCTTTAACAGCTTCCTTTGTTGTGGATTCGGCAGGGACCTATTCTATCGGCTTTAATCTTCAGGATAGTGAATGGAACAGCATTATCGGTAATTCATTCATGGAGTTTGAAGTAACTGAGGCGGTTGAGCCTACAGAAGCGCCTGTTGATGCTAAGTCCGTTACGGTCGAAGGAAATGGTTATGTAATGACCGTTACAGCAGATAAAGCTGATCCTGCTATCGGTGATACAGTAACACTTACAGCTGTTGTTAATAACGGCACGGAAGACATTACGGATCTTGAAGCAGCCGGTCTTTATATTTACTGGTGGGCGGATAACTGGAATAATGAATCAGCAAATACCGGCTATGAGTTTAATAATGACGGTAATTCAGGAAGATCTTTAACTGCTTCCTTTGTTGTAGATTCGGCAGGAATCTATTCTATCGGCTTTAATCTTCAGGATAATGAATGGAACAGCATTATCGGTAATTCATTCATGGAGTTTGAAGTAACAGAGACGGTTGAACCTACAGAAGCACCTGTTGATGCTAAGTCCGTAACGGTCGAAGGAAATGGATATAGCATGACCGTTACAGCAGATAAAGCCGAACCTGCTATCGGTGATACAGTAACACTTACAGCTGTTGTCAATAATGGCACGGAAGACATTACGGATCTTGAAGCAGCCGGTCTTTATATTTACTGGTGGGCGGATAACTGGAATAATGAATCAGCAAATACCGGCTATGAGTTTAATAATGACGGTAATTCAGGAAGATCTTTAACTGCTTCCTTTGTTGTAGATTCGGCAGGAATCTATTCTATCGGCTTTAATCTTCAGGATAATGAATGGAACAGCATTATCGGTAATTCATTCATGGAGTTTGAAGTAACTGAGACGGTTGAACCTACAGAAGCACCTGTTGTTTCACCTGTTGAAGCCGATATCAATGTCGATCCGGTTTCCGGACTTGCGGATGATTTCTATCTGGGTGTTGACATTTCCTCTGTTATCTCCGAATTTGACAGCGGAGTTAAATACTATGATTACGCCGGTAATGAGATCGATAATGTAAATGATTTCGTAAGCTTCCTGGCATCTTGCGGCGTGAATTGTATAAGAGTGCGTGTATGGAATAATCCTTATGATGCTTTAGGCAACGGTTACGGCGGTGGTAATAATGATGTCTCGAAGGCTAAGATCATAGCAGATGCCTGCTCAGCTGCAGGAATAAGCATGTTGGTTGATTTCCATTGTTCTGACTTCTGGGCTGATCCCGGTAAACAGACATCACCTGTAGCATGGCAAGACATGTCCTTAAGCGAGAGGCAGACTGCGATTTATGATTATGTTTATGCATCTCTTAATACTATCGATCCTGACGGCGATACTGTAGCCATGGTTCAGATAGGTAACGAGACCACAGGGGCATTTGCCGGAGTCAAGTCGGTATCTGATATGTGCAGCCTTTTCGAGAGCGGAATAAATGCTGTAAATGCATACAGCACACTTATCGAAAAAGATGTAAAGACTGTAATTCATATTACGAACCCGGAGAGCGGCAACTTAACCAAGTGGGCCAAAAACCTTAGTGATTACGCTGTGGATTACGATATCATAGCCACAAGCTACTATCCTTACTGGCATGGTTCTTTGACTAACCTTTCAAGTGAGATCAACAAAGTCAGAACAACTTACGGAGTGGATGTTATGGTTGCCGAGACATCCTATGCATATACACTGGCTGATTCTGACGGACATGGCAATACGACTCATGATAGTGTAGACGCTTTTGCTAATTGTACAGAACCATTCTCAGTTCAGGGACAGGCTACATCAGTGCGTAATCTTATTGCTACGGTCTCTGCTGCCGGCGGTATCGGAGTATTCTACTGGGAACCTGCATGGATAACAGTAGGTGATATTACAGGACTTAGCGGACAGGAGCTTTCAGATCAGATCGCAAGCAACAAGATCTTGTGGGAAACATATGGTTCAGGCTGGGCATCATCTTATTCCGGAAACTATGATTCTGACGCAGCAGAGTGGTTTGGCGGGTCAGCAGTTGATAACGAAGCAATGTTTGATGCTTCCGGTCACCCTCTTGCATCCCTTATGGTCTGGTCCTATGTAAGAAGCGGTGCAGTTAGCGATATCAATAATCTTGAGTCGGTTGCCGAGTATAGTGAGACTATCGATGTTGACGGTACATATACTTTGCCTGACACCGTAGAAGTTAAATATACAAAATCTACAGTTGATGAATCCGTTACTTGGAATGCAGATCAAATAGCTGCAATTGATGTTAGTAAGGTCGGTGTTTATAAGGTTGAAGGTACGGTCGCTCTCAGTGTAGAAGTCGATTCCGGCGAGACAACAGCTACGACGACATTTACACTTACTGTTAAGTATCCTAACATCCTGAGTGATGATGTGGCAGGAATAGAGGTCAACGTTTTCACAGTTGAAGGAACAGGTATGTCATCACTTCTTTATAGCGACCCGCAGCCCCTCAATATGCATGACGGTACACATTGCGCTCATTGGTATAGTGCAACTGCAGGAGAAGGCTATCTTTACTATAATGAGACAATCGATCTGGAAGCCGGCGACTACCTATGGAGCTGCTATGCTCAGGGTGCCATAGGCGACTCTGTCAGCATGCTGGTCCTTGATGCAGACGGTAATATCATTTACGAAGGAGACGCAGAGGCTCTTAATGATTGGAAAAACTGGGTAACACCTTCAGTTGAATTCACACTTGAGAGTGCAACAAGCGTGAAGATTGCCGTAAAGGTAAATATAGCTGACGGCGGATGGGGTACATTTGACAGTCTGTATCTTTGTCAGACAGCTGCTTATACACCCGAACCGACAGATACGCCTGTTCCTACCGAGAATCCGACGCCCTCTCAGGAGATATCTGCTACTCCTAGCGCTAAACCGGAATCGACGGCAACTCCTACACCTGTAAAAGTAGCGACAGCAACACCTACGGCAGCTGTCATCAAAGTAACAGCCACAGCTACACCAACACCTGTGATCATCAACTCAGATGAAGAAGAGAATGTTGAAGTAAGCGCGGTAGAAGCACTTGTCGGCCGCCTATATGAAACTGTCCTCGGACGCGAAGCCGATGATTACGGATTAAATTATTGGTGCGAAAAGCTTCTTGCAGGAGAGCTTAACGGTCGTGAACTTGTAGGCGGTTTTGTAAATTCGGATGAGTTTAAGAGTCTTGAACTTACCAACGAAGAATATGTTGGTCTTCTCTATAATGCTCTCATGGGCAGACAAGCCGATGCTGAGGGTATGGCATATTGGCTCAAGGCATTGGATGCAGGAAAGACAAGAGCCGAGATCCTGAGCGCATTCATCGATTCTGACGAGTGGTTCGAGATCTGCAGTAAAGCCGGAATCGCAAGCGGTAATTCCAATGGTCTTGATGAGATCACTGCCTTTGTCAGAAGACTTTATGATACTTGTCTTGACAGACCTGCCGATATAGACGGACTCAATTACTGGGTAAGAGGTCTTATGAATGGCAATCTTACAGGAAGAAGATGCGTTATGGGATTTGTTTTCAGTAATGAGTTCGTATCCAAGAATGTTTCTGATGAAGAATATGTTAATGTAATGTACAGAACCTTCCTTGGAAGAAGCGCAGATCCTGAAGGAAGAGCTTACTGGCTCGCGAAGCTTTCCTCCGGAGTCTCAAGAGGAGATATACTTCTCGGATTTGCTGACTCAGTCGAGTTCGGACTTATCTGTGAAAGCTGCGGCATTAGAAGTTAATAAGAAGGCGGGGCTTTTGGCTCCGCCTTTTTTCGAAAAGACTATGCTTTACAAGAATTACTGCTTGTGATATTATTCAAAAGCTTGCCTTGACGCAGTTACCGGCATGTCCGGCCGTAACCTCGTCAAAGGTGGATACTAAAGAAGGAGGACAAGTGAATGAGCGCTATCAACAAGGCCGAGATCATCAAGGAGTACGCTACACACGAGGGCGACACAGGATCTCCCGAGGTACAGATCGCTATTCTTACAGCAAGGATCAATCACCTCACAGAGCACTTGAAGACAAACAAGGGCGACCACCACAGCAGAAGAGGACTTCTCATGATGGTTGGTAAGAGACGTGGACTTCTTGACTATCTTGCACAGATCGATATCGAGAGATATAGAAGCATCATTGCAAGACTCGGAATCAGAAAGTAATCTTTACGATGAATTCCGGAGGGGCTTCAATATGAAGCCTCTTTTTTATGCAAAAATGGTCTATAATATCAGGAGTATATCTTTGATCGGGGGATCGATTCATGAGAGACGGGTTTATAAGAGTAGGCGCAGCAACACCGGAAATGAGAGTAGGAGCTGTTGATTATAATTGCGACAAAATCATCGATACGGCTTTTGAAGCAGCCAAGAATCAGTGCTCACTCTTGACTTTTCCCGAGCTCTCCATAACCGGTTATACATGCGGTGATCTTTTCCTTCAGAAATCTTTGATCGATAAAGCCAAAGAAGGTCTTTTGAAGATAGCCTTTGCTACAGAAGAACTTGATATGGTAATTGTAGTAGGTCTCCCTTTCAGATTTGAAGCCGAACTCTATAATGTGGCGGCTGTAATACTACACGGTAATATCCTTGGTCTGGTTCCTAAGCAGAATATGCCTAATTATTCGGAATTCTATGAATTAAGGCATTTTGTGCCTTTTAAGGGCTTTTCCAGAACATCGGACGGTACTCCTTTTGGTGAGATCATTTTCGAGAATAGCAGTGAGCAGGACTTCTCTTTTGCTGTGGAGCTCTGTGAAGATCTGTGGGTTCCGGCACCGCCTTCGGTTAAGTATGCTCAGGCCGGCGCTGCTATTATCTGTAATCTCTCCGCATCAGACGAGGTGATAGGCAAACAGCGATTCAGAAGAGATCTTGTAAATATGCACAGCGCAAGAACTTTAAGTGCATATATCTACTGCGACTGCGGATTCGGTGAATCTACACAGGATATGGTCTTCGGCGGTCACGATATCATAGCCGAGAATGGAGCTGTTTTAAGCGAGAACAAGCCTTTCAGCGGCGATGGGATCATTTATGGTGATATCGATCTTCAGAGGATCGCTCATGAGAGAAGCAGGATGAACACCTTCCGGACAGGAGATACGGAAGTGAACAAAGTCGTCTTTGATCTCAGGGTTCCGGATGAACTTAAGCTCAGACGTAAGTTTGCTATGAGGCCCTTTGTTCCTTCTTCCAAAGAAGACTTGGCCGGAAGATGTGAAATGATACTTACGATGCAGGCTGCAGGTCTTGCTACAAGACTTAAACATATCAATTGTAAGACTGCGGTAATCGGTCTGTCCGGCGGACTTGATTCCACACTTGCGCTTATCGTGACAGTCCACGCTTTCGATCAACTTGGATTAGATCGAAGGGGGATAATATGTGTTACTATGCCTTGTTTCGGTACTACCAGCAGGACCCGTAATAATTCGATAGAACTGGCGAGAGCATACGGTGCCGGTCTGCGTGAGATTAATATCAGGGAAGCGGTTAATGTTCATTTCGGTGATATCGGCCAAGACGACAGCGTGCATGATGTTACATATGAGAATTCTCAAGCAAGAGAAAGAACACAGGTTATTATGGATATTGCCAATAAGGAAGGCGGTATCGTTGTAGGAACCGGTGATCTTAGCGAATTAGCTCTGGGCTGGGCTACATATAATGGTGACCATATGTCCATGTATGGCGTTAACTCCTCTATTCCTAAGACGCTTGTACGTTACCTTGTTTCATATGAAGCGTCAAGGACATTCGACAGTAACAGACATCTGTCGGATGTGCTTAATGATATCATTGCTACGCCTGTCTCTCCTGAACTTCTTCCGCCGTCAGCTGACGGTACGATCGCTCAGAAGACAGAAGAGGTAGTCGGTCCATATGAATTGCATGATTTCTTCCTGTATTATCTTGTTCGATTCGGATTCGGTCCTGCCAAGATCTATCGTATGGCTGTCCTTGCTTTTGACGGTGTATATGACCCTGATACGATCCTTAAATGGGAGAGGATCTTCATCAGACGTTTCTTTACTCAGCAGTTTAAGCGTTCATGCCTGCCTGACGGACCCAAAGTCGGTACGGTTACGCTGTCTCCGAGAGGCGATTGGAGGATGCCTACTGATGCTGATTTCAGCTTATGGATGGAGGAGCTTGATAATCCTGAAGAGACTTAATATTCTTTTCGAAAAAGTATTTGTTATCTTAACCGCTTGTATTATAATAAATGAGGCTTTGTGCCTAATTATATAAGGAGAGTAGTGTGTAGATTGATCGCCCGAATATGGAAGTCGGACGGTGAATCTACGAACTACCTCCTTGAAGAATTTTATAAAGGAGAAAATTATGGAAAAGATTTTCAAGACCGAGATCGCCGGCCGTCCTTTGGTTGTCGAGACCGGTAAGCTCGCGCAGTTTGCCAACGGTTCTGCTCTTGTAAAGTACGGTGACACAACAATCCTGTCTACTGCCACAGCATCAGCACAGCCTAAGGAAGGAATTGATTTCTTCCCGCTTTCCGTTGACTATGAAGAGAAGATGTATGCCGTAGGCAAGATCCCCGGTGGTTACATCAAGAGAGAGGGAAGACCTTCTGAGAAGGCTATCCTTACATCACGTGTTATCGACAGACCTATCCGTCCTTTGTTCCCTAAGGATCTTCGTAACGATGTAGTTGTTTCTAACCTTGTTATGTCTGTTGATCAGGATTGTTCTCCTGAGATCACGGCCATGATCGGTACATCCATTGCCATTGCAATCTCCGATATCCCGTGGAAGGGACCTGTCGGTGGTGTCGTACTTGGTCTGATCGATAACAAGACCGTTATCAATCCTACAGAGGCTCAGCGTAAAGAGTCACAGATGTATGTAACTTTGGCCGGTACGGCAAGCAAGATCTGCATGGTTGAAGCCGGTGCTAATGAGGTTCCTGATGACATCATGTTGCAGGCTATCGCTGACGGACATGAAGTGATCAAGGAAATCGTAGCTTTCATCAACTCGATCGTAGCCGAGATCGGTAAGCCTAAGTTCACATATGAATCTGCAGATGTCCCCGAGGACGTTTTCGCTGCTGTTAAGGAATTCGGCTGGGATAAGATGCGTAAGGCTGTTCTTTCTGATGATAAGAGCGTAAGAGATGCTAATGTCGCCGCTCTTCAGGAGGAAGTTGCTGCAATGCTCGAGGAGAAGGAGGAAGGTCTCTCATCTTGGACTGCTGATGCTATCTATAAGCTCGAGAAGAAGGTCGTAAGGGATTATCTTTTCCGTGAGCATGTTCGTGTAGACGGTCGTGCTCTGGATCAGATCAGGCCTCTTTCTTGCGATGTTGACGTTATCCCGAGAGTGCACGGTTCATCATTCTTCCAGAGAGGTCAGACACAGGTAGTTAATATCTGTACGCTTGCTCCTCTTTCTGAAGCTCAGAATCTTGAGGGCCTTGATACAGAGAACAAGAAGAGATATATTCACCACTATAACTTCCCCGGTTATTCCGTAGGTGAGGCT
This sequence comes from uncultured Clostridia bacterium, assembly GCA_946537885.1. Classification (GTDB taxonomy): domain Bacteria; phylum Bacillota; class Clostridia; order Saccharofermentanales; family Saccharofermentanaceae; genus Saccharofermentans. The sequence continues at coordinate 28,210 of CAMNGC010000002.1, read as the reverse complement.
AAGTCTTCCAGAAGCCCGGGACGTCGTGAGATAGGTCATGGCGCTCTCGCTGAGAGATCTCTCATCCCTGTATTGCCTTCTGAGGAAGAGTTCCCTTATGCCATTAGAACAGTTTCCGAGATCACGATGAGTAACGGTTCTACATCTCAGGGATCCGTATGCGCTTCTACATTGTCTCTTATGGATGCCGGCGTGCCGATTAAGAGACCTGTTGCAGGCATTTCCAGTGGTCTTATTGTTAACGAAGAGAATGATGAGGACTTCCTTGTATTCATGGATATCCAGGGCATTGAGGACTTCTTCGGCGATATGGACTTTAAGGTAGCAGGTACAACAGAAGGTATCACATCTATTCAGGTTGATATCAAGGTTGAGGGACTTTCTCTTGACATCATCAAGGCTGCTTTCGAGATGACACGCAAAGGTCGTCTTCAGATCATCAATGATATTATCCTTCCGAGGATCTCTGCTCCCAGAGCCGAGCTTAAGCCCACGGCTCCCAGGATCATCTCCATGCAGGTTCCTGTTGATAAGATCCGTGAAGTTATCGGTTCCGGCGGAAAGGTTATTAATAAGATTATTGCCGATACAGGTGCCGATATCGATATCAACGATGATGGTAAACTCTTTATCTCTACACCTGACCTTGAGGCAGCTGATAAAGCGAAGAAGATCATAAACGGCATCATTTCCGATCCGGAAGTAGGCGCTGAGTTTGAGGGTACAGTAACCCGCCTTATGGATTTCGGCGCGTTTGTAGAGTTTATTCCCGGCAAGGAAGGCCTTGTACATATCTCCAAGCTGGCTTGGAATCGTGTCGATAAGGTTGAGGATGTTGTTCACGAAGGCGATAAGGTAAAGGTTAAAGTCATCGAGATCGATAGCCAGGGCAGGATTAATCTTTCCATCCGTGATACTCTTCCTAAGCCCGAGGGCTATGTTGAAGAAGAGCCCAGGCGTCGTGAGAATCGTCCTCAGAGAGAAAGAAGAGGCGGTTTTAGCGGAAATCGTGAGCGTCGCAACTTCGACAACAATGACGATGACAGCAACCGCAAGGGCAGAAGGATCGAGTTCTGATATCTAAGATCCTCGAATAATGATCATCAGACCGTCCTTGGTTTCTCAGGGACGGTCTTTATTTGCCATTTTCGATCAATAACTATACAATTAGTGAAAATACATGGGAGCTGTTAATTATGCATTACGATTATCTGATCGTCGGCGCAGGTCTTTATGGTGCTGTATTTGCACGTGTGGCGACTGATGCCGGCAAGAGGGTTCTGGTCATAGATAAGAGAGATCATATTGCCGGTAATATTTATACTGAGAATGTCGAGGGGATCAATGTCCATAAATATGGGGCACATATTTTTCATACCAATAATCGAAAAGTGTGGGATTACCTTAATTCATTCTCTGAATTCAATAGATATACCAATTCTCCTGTAGCCAATTATAAGGGAGAGATCTACTCTCTGCCTTTTAATATGTATACTTTCAATAAAATGTGGGGAGTTATAACACCTGACGAGGCGGCTTCAAAGATCGAGGAGCAAAAGAAGTCGGCAGGTATTACCGAGCCTCATAATCTTGAGGAACAGGCCATTAGTCTTGTCGGTAAGGATATCTATGAGAAGCTGGTGAAAGGCTATACAGAGAAACAATGGGGCAGACCGTGCAGTGAATTGCCAAGTTTCATAATCAAGAGACTGCCTGTAAGACTTACTTACGATAACAATTACTTTAATGCGCTTTATCAGGGAATTCCTATGGGCGGTTATACAGCTATGGTGGAGAAGATGCTCGACGGGATCGATATCAGGCTCGGAGTCGATTATCTCGAGAACAGGGAAGAGCTATATGATATTGCGGATAAGATAGTATATACCGGTCCGATCGACGGATATTATGATTATAAGTTCGGGCCGCTCGAATACAGATCTGTCAGGTTCGAGACAGAGATACTCGATATTCCTAATTTCCAAGGAAATGCAGTCGTAAACTATACGGATATTGAGACGCCATGGACCAGGATCATTGAGCATAAGTTTTTTGAATTTGGTACAGGGCCTAAGACTGTTATTTCGAAGGAGTATTCTTCCGCTTGGAAGATTGGTGATGATCCTTATTATCCTGTTAACGACTCAACTAACAGCGAGTTGTATGAGAAGTATAAAAAACTCGCAGATTGTGAAGATAAGGTTATCTTCGGCGGAAGACTCGGTCAGTACAAATACTATGATATGGATGCTGTTGTTGCAGAAGCTCTCAATATGGCGGAGCGTGAACTTAGATGATCGATAAGATTAAGGAGCTTTGTATCAGGTATAAAAGCTTTCTGATGTATGCAATATTTGGTGTCCTGACAACACTTGTAAATATCCTTTCATATTGGATATTTGCCCATCCCATGGGGATGCTTGATTCCTTTGGCAGTAAGCTCCCCAATGCTTTGGCCTGGATCGTTTCATGTACATTTGCTTATTTGACGAACCGTAAGTGGGTTTTCGAGAGTGAAGCAAAAGCTCTTGATGCCATACTTAGGGAAGTTGTCTATTTCTTTGCCTGCAGATTAGCTACACTGGCTTTAGAGACGCTTATTATGCATGTCTTTGTGGATGAGCTTGAGTTTAATGACTTGATAATAAAAGTATGCGCTAATGTTGTTGTTATTATCGCCAATTATGTTTTCAGCAAGCTTGTAATCTTCAAGAAAGACAGGAAGACCGGGGATAATAGGATCAAAGAATAAATTCCATGCCGTATTTTTGCGGACGAAGTCCCATCGCCTCATAGAAGGCCTTAGCATCATCATTGCCTTCCCAGACATTTAAGGTCACATTGTAGCATCCGATTTCCTTGGCAAATCTTTTTACATGCTCGAAAAGCTCTTGCCCCACATGTCGGCCTCGGCTCTTGGCGTCTACACACAGGTCGTCTATATAAATACTGCTGATGTCTGTCAGTATATTATCGTTAGTGTGTTTTATGATGACACAGAAAGCATAAGCAATAACTTCATCTTTCTCATCTACTGCTACAAATATCGGTTTGTTATCGTCGGCGATCAGACTTTTCAGTTCATCATCGGTGTATTTCCGGCAATTTGCTTTGAATAAGTCAGGTCTTGCTTCGTGGTGGACCATTAGGACTTGAGACAAAAGGCTTTTGATGGAATCTAAATCTTGAATAGATGCTCTTCTGATATACATAAGGACCTCACAGCATACGTGATCTTTTATGAGCTTCATCTCTGAGCCTTCGTCTGTGACTCCTTCTGAAGAGGAGGAAGGCGATAATAAGGATCAGGATCAGCAGGGTTATTACAAATACCGTACGGCAGATCAATTTGATCTTATCCCATTTGGAGTGCTTCTCGGGTGTCATCTCTATAACGCGGTCTCTTGTTGTGATCCTTAAGGTCAAAGATCCCACGATATATGTCTTGCCGTCATTAAAGACCTTGCAAAGCGGCAGTTCCAATGTTTGATCAGTATTTGAACTGTCAATGCTCTGGCCGGATAATTCGACCATATTGGTACAGCCCGCAGCTACGCGGTCGCTGGTTGTGGTCAGATAAGGCGACAGAGTCTTAAGATAATCGTACTCGGTTACCTGAAGATCTGTATTTATAAGAGCTCCGTTTACCTGTTCCAGAGTAGAATTAACGATCGATGTAAACTCAGTATAATCAACCGGGATAGTAGTAAAGTGTGTAAATCCATATTCGAAAAGGTTTATCATGTCCCTGAATCTGATGTTTGGATCTGTTCCTCCGAGTATTACACCTATCAGAGTCCTGTCATTCTTCTGAGCAGCTGCCACGAGTGTATAACCGGCAGTGTCCGTATAGCCGGTCTTACCGCCTATGTAATAATCATAGGCATATTCCTGAGTGGAAATAAAACGGTTAGCATTGTTGATTACTCTGGGAGCATCATAAAGATTAGTAGCAGGCATAGTATAGGAGATAGTTGTAGCCATCTCGCAAAACTCCGGATGGGTAACAGCTTCTTCCAGTATAAGAGCCAGATCGGCCGCAGTGGTCAAATGGCTGGGATTAGCCAGACCATAGGCGTTGACGAAGTTGGTGTGGGTGCAGCCAAGTTCTAATGCGCGCTGATTCATCATGCTGCAAAAAGACAATTGAGTGCCGCCCATATAGATAGCAAGTGCCAGTGTTGCATCGTTAGCCGAAGTGAGCATTGCCGCATACATCAGGTCTCTTACGGTAGCTTCTTCTCCTTCGGATAGTCCGAGCGTTACATAGTCAGCCGGCAGCTCCTGATACATATCCGGAGTAATTGTTACCACTTCGTCCGGAGACAGATTCTCAAGTGCCAGCAGTATCGTCATTATCTTTGTCGTAGATGCCGGTTCAAGCGGTTCATCGGGATTTCTGCCCATTACAGTGGCTCCTGACAGCGAATCATAAAGTATATAAGAGGTTGCGCTGACTGATGGAGCGTTCTCTCCCGGTTCGTTCATCAGATCCGTCAGGGCTTCGTTTTGTGAAATAAAGTTGTCGTTGGGGTCGTCAAATTGCTCGTTTACAGCAAGAACCCTCGCCTGAGTAAAGGTGCCCAGGAATGCGCTTGCGGTCAAAAGAGCGGCAAATAGCTTGCTCAAAAAATGTTTTCTTCTGTTTTTCATATCGTAATTATATCAATAATTAAATATATCATTAGTTCTCAATATGATATTTTGATTACTTTATGAAAAAACTAATCTTTAGTATAATGGTATACATTGATGACAAGAGGTATATAAATGGCAATAATCAAGGTTACATCAGAGGATATGAGGGCTGTTGATGCTGCATCCTCGGAGATGAGAGACTATTTTAAGGCACTGTCTTTAAAAAAGAACAGACCCCTTACTTATAATGTACATACATATGGCTGTCAGCTTAATGAATCTGACAGCGAGAAACTGTGCGGGATGCTTGATTCCATGGGGCTTACTCCCACATCTGAATTGTCCGCTGATGTTATTCTCTTTAATACATGTTCTATTAGAGAAAATGCAGAAGACAGACTGTTCGGCAACTTGGGTGAGGCTAAAGGGCCAAAGAAGGATAACAGAGACATTCTGATCATCGTATGCGGCTGTATGATGAAAGTTCCTGAGAATGTAGATCGTATTCGTAAAAGCTTTCCCTATGTGGATCTTGTTTTCGATCCTCAGCAGCTTCATTCTTTTCCCTTGCTCTTGCGTAATACCGTAAGGAGTAAGAAACAATTGGTAAATATTTCAGATGATGATTATATTGCCGAGGATTCATTGGTCCCTATAAGTCGCGGACGTAAATTCAGAGCTCTCGTTCCGATCATGTATGGTTGTAATAATTTCTGCACTTACTGTATTGTTCCATATGCAAGGGGAAGAGAGAGATCAAGAGACTTCGGCCAGATAGTAGATGAACTTCAGGGGCTGGCTGATCAAGGCTATAAGGAAGTAATGCTTCTCGGGCAAAATGTTAATTCCTACGCCGGAGAAGACGGTAAAAAGTTTCCGGATGTTTTAAGGGCAGCTGCCGAGATCAAAGCCTTCTCGAGAGTCAGGTTTATGTCGTCTCACCCCAAGGACCTTTCAGATGAGGTGATCGAGATGATGGCGTCTTACTCTAATATCGAGAATCACTTGCATTTAGCAATGCAATCAGGCTCGGATAAAGTCTTAGACAGGATGAATCGCCCTTATAAGATCGCTGATTTCATGAGAATAGTTGATGTCTTCAGGAATAAGGTACCGGAAGGCTCCTTATCCACGGATATAATAGTCGGCTTCCCTGGGGAGACCGAAGAGGACTTTCAACAGACTTTAGATGCTGTCAAAAGAGCCAGGTTTGATTCCGCTTTTACTTTCCAGTATTCGATGAGACCCGGTACCGTTGCTGCTGATTTTAAGGATCAGATAGCACATGATGTGGTTACAGACCGATTTGCAAGGCTTCTTGAGCTCCAGAATGACTTGGCTTATAAGTCGAATCTTGCTAAAGTGGGAAAGACCGAGGAAGTTCTTATAGAAGGAGAAAGCTCTACTGCGTCCGATATTCTTACAGGCAGGACAAGATCCAATCATCTTGTCAATTTTAAGATTCCGGATGAGCTCAAGCTTAAAAATGCAGATGGTAGTTTTTCGTGTGCCGATAATTACGAGGGTATGCTATGTAAAGTAAGATTTACCCATGCCAGACCTTATTCAGTAGACGGAATTATGGAGAGTATTGTAAATGACTGAGAATAAAGCGCTTCGTCTTAGGGATATGGATCGTGATAAGCTATCTCCTATGATGCAGCAGTATGCCGAGATGAAAGATAAGCTGGGAGAGACGATCCTCTTTTACAGACTCGGTGATTTTTACGAGATGTTTTTCGATGATGCCTTATATGTATCTAAAGCTCTCGAACTAACGCTAACTGCAAGAGATTGCGGTAATAATCTCAGAGCGCCGATGTGCGGCGTGCCTTTTCATGCCTTCCAGACATATGCTAACAGACTGATAGGTATGGGGCATAAAGTGGCGATCTGTGAACAATTGGAGGATCCTGCACTTGCCAAGGGGCTTGTAAAGCGAGGCATCATAAAAGTGATGACCCCGGGTACTATAACGGATACTGAAGGCCTTGATGATCGGAAGAATAACTATCTCATGAGTATTATGTGTGTCGGTGCCCAATATGGTGTTGCGGCGGCAGACATTACAACCGGTGAGTTTGAAGCGACCCAATTAACATCGGCGGACAATGATGAGCATCTTATAAATCTTATTGGTAAATATCAGCCTTCTGAGATCCTGTTTAATGAGGCTTTCCGTGATTCCCGAATCTATACGGTTATAGACAGGGGCTTTAATGCTGCTTTTACTCAGCGAAACGAAAGAGATTTCTCTTCTTCCTATGTTAAAGAACGTAAGCTTAATGTCAACGATTCTGATAAATTCAGTGATCCGGAATTGGTCTTTGGGGCTATCTCTGCTCTTGTTAAATATGCCGATGAGACGCAGACAGAATCTGTTGCGCACCTTAGCAAGGTTGAATGCTTTAAGGTCTCGGATACTATGGAGCTCGATCTTACTACCAGAACGAATCTGGAGCTTACTGCTACAATCAGAAGTAAGAGCCGAAGAGGGTCCTTGCTCTGGGCAATCGACAGGACTAAGACAGCCATGGGCGGAAGACTCTTAAGGAAATGGGTTGAAGAACCTCTTATCGTGACAGCTTCTATTAATAGCCGCCTTGATGCTGTTGAGGAGGCACTTAATAAGTTTATTGCCCGACAGGAGATCATGGAAGCGCTGACGGGCTTGTATGACATCGAGAGGCTTGCTGCAAAGGTTTCTCTCGGAAGTATCAATGCCCGCGAGATGCTTTCTCTTAAGAATTCGCTTGGGAAGCTGCCATTTATCGTAAAGATATGCGAACAGTTCGAGCAGGGTTCTTTCAGGAAGATCAAAGAGCTGCTTGACCCAATGACTGATATTTATGATCTTCTTGAGAAAGCCATCGCAGAAGATCCTCCTGTTACGATTAAGGATGGCGACATAATCAAGGCAGGTTATTCTTCCGACTGTGATGAGCTGAAGGATATTGCTACAAATGCCAAGCAGTATATTATGCAGCTTGAGAGTGAGGAGAGGAACCGACTCGGGATCAAGAACCTGAAGATCGGATATAACAGAGTATTCGGATATTATATTGATATACCAAGAAGTAATACTCTGGAATTGCCTGAAGAGTATCATCGAAAACAGACTCTGGCTAACAATGAGAGATATATCACTCCTGAGCTTAAGGAGTTGGAAGACAAGATATTGGGAGCTCAGAGTAAAAGACTGTCACTTGAATATGAGTTGTTTGTTGATGTTAGAAATCAGGTGAATAATGCATCGGACAGGCTCTTTAATGTAGCCAGAGCAGTGGCGCTTCTTGATGTAGTTACATCTCTTGCTCAACTGGCTTCTGAAGAATCTTATGTCAGACCGATCGTCGATAACTCGGACATCATCGATATTCAGGAGGGCAGACATCCCGTAGTGGAGAAGATGCTTGACAGCTCCGAGAGATTCGTACCCAATGATACAGTTCTTAATGATGAGAAACGACTAATGGTGCTCACCGGCCCTAATATGGCAGGTAAGTCAACTTATATGCGTCAAGTCGCGATAATCGTTCTTATGGCTCAGATCGGGTCTTTTGTACCTGCCAAGAAAGCTCATATCGGTCTGGTTGATCAGATCTTTACCAGGATCGGAGCATCTGATGATATCTCTATGGGGCAATCTACTTTTATGGTAGAGATGAAAGAAGTCTCTTCCATCCTTAAAAATGCAACTCGTAAGAGCCTGCTGCTGCTGGACGAAGTGGGGCGCGGAACCAGTACATATGACGGCCTTTCTATAGCATGGGCTGTTATTGAGTATATTATCGATCCCAATATTCTGTATGCCAGGACGATTTTCGCTACACATTATCACGAACTTAATCAGCTGGCTAAGATGAGCAAAGGCGTTTTCAATAATCATGTTGATGTGAAAGAGACAGATGACGGAGTAGTCTTCCTTCATAGGATAGTCGAAGGCGGAACATCTGACAGCTATGGTATTGAGGTTGCAAGACTTGCCGGGATCCCAGGAGATGTTCTTGCCAGAAGCAGGTCTATCCTGAAGGAGCTCGAAAGGATCGGAAACTTTAAGGTTATGGGTAATGTTGATTATGAAGACGGCAAACCCTGCCTGTCGGCAACCGCAATGCCCGGTCAGGAATCGATCTTTAATCCTGACAATGTTGTTTACCGTAAAGAAGACAAGATCCGTCGAATTATACGAGAATTAGATATAACAAAGGTTACGCCGCTGGAGGCAATTAATATTCTTTACGGCCTGACAGAAGAGATCAAAACGGAGGATGAGTATGGGAAGGATTAATCTGCTCGATCCCCTTGTAGCTAATGAGATCAAGGCCGGAGAAGTGATCGAACGACCGGTATCGGTCGTAAAGGAATTGATCGATAATTCAATCGATGCCGGTGCCAATGTGATCAAGATAGAGATCGAACAGGGCGGTATCAGTCTGATACGGGTATCTGATAATGGTATCGGTATGGATGAGGAAGATGCCCGGATGGCTTTTACTATCCATGCAACATCTAAGATCACCAAGATCGATGACCTCTATGATCTGTCAACAATGGGCTTCAGGGGTGAGGCCTTGCCGTCGATCGCTGCTTGTTCCGATGTCCGTCTTGTCACCAGAATGGCTGACAGGGACAGTGGTGTTTATGTAGAGTACCGGAATGGTATTTTGACTGATTCGGGGGAGACTTCTGCGGATATAGGCACGGTTGTTGAGGTCAGGAGACTTTTCGCGTCTATTCCTGCCCGCTATAAATTCCTAAAAAAAGATTCAACCGAGAGCATGTATATTTGTAATCTTGTCGAAAAAATGGCGATTGTCAACCCGCATATTTCTTTCAGGCTCATAAAGGACGGAAAACAGCTTCTGATGACTCCGGGAAGCGGTGATATGCTCGATGCTATATACAGCGTTCACGGGAAACAGATCGCTTCCATGATGCTTCCCGTTTCTTATGTGTTCGGTGATTACCGCCTCTCCGGTTATACGGGAAAGCCTGATTGTGTCAGAGGCAATCGCGGAATGCAGTATATCTATGTAAATGATCGGGCAGTTCGTAATCAATCGGTTACGGCCGCCATTGATGAAGCTTATAAAAATGCTGTGATGAAGAATAAATATCCTGTATGTTTTCTGTGTATCTATTCGGCTCCCGGCAAAGTTGACGTTAATGTTCACCCTCAGAAGTCTGAAGTACGGTTCAGCAGCGACACCGATGTTTTCAGACTCGTATACCATGGGATCAGGAATTCTGTTTTTTCCGAGAGCGATGCCGATCATAAGTTTAAGGGGATCAAATCCGTTGAGCTGCCATTTGAGGAGACTTCTGCTAAGGCTGTCAAAGAAGAGATGACTCGCATAAAAGCAATGAGCTCAGGCGTTAATACGACTTCGGAAACGGCGATCATGCCGGGTCAGCTTCGCTTCAAGACATCAAATGCTGAGGCTGTCAGCCCTACTGCAAGAGAAGCAGAAGCTACTGCCAATATGCTCAAGATCCTATCCGAATTTAAGCCGGATATTGCTATGATCACAGGTCAGAAGGAGGAGACCTCAAAATCGGATGAAAGTGAAAGCGTTGATGCATCTGTTAATGAAGAGATAAAGATCGCTGCCGTCGAGGATAAGCCTGACTCTGATATCGAAGAACTTAACAGCGGAAGTGTTGTAGGCTTCCTTTTCGATACATATATTATCGTTCAGACAGAGAATAGTGTATTCTTTGTTGATCAACATGCAGCACATGAACGTGTACTATATGAGCGATTTATGGCCAGAAAGCTGAATGAGAAAGTATCTGATGATCAGCAGCAGCTTCTTGTTCCGCAGATCGTTGATCTGTCTGCAGGTGATTATTCATATGTATCCGATAATTATGATAAGTTCCGTGAGAATGGTTTTGATATTGAACTTATGGGTTCCAGACAGATTGCTATAAGAGCAGTTCCATTGAGCGGAAAGACAGCCAAACCGGCCGAGATGTTCGTAAATATAATAAATGAGCTGAAAAAGGAAGTGCCTTCGAAAAATGAGATATGGTATTCACTTATCCAAACAACTGCTTGTAAGGCAGCCATCAAAGCTCATGATAAGATTACTGTAGATGAAGCTGTGTCATTAATCTCCCAGATGAGAAACTTAAATGATCCCTATCACTGTGCTCATGGCAGACCAACCTTTATTAAGGTTACACAGACGGATTTTGAGCAGAATTTCAAGAGGACCGTATGATGCTTGATGGTCTTAAGGCTATACCGATTATCTGCGGACCCACAGCCAGCGGTAAAAGTTCACTGGCTCTTGACCTTTGCCGTAAGTATAAGGGGGAGCTTATATCTTGTGATTCAATGCAGATCTACCGTCACCTTGATATCGGTACTGCAAAAGCCACACGTGAGGAGCAGAAAGAGATTCCGCATCATATGATAGATATAATTGAGCCGGGGACTGATTATTCGGTCAATGATTATCTTACAGCTTGTTTTGATGCCATCGAAAATGTCTTAAGTCGCGGCAAGCTTCCTGTCTTATGCGGCGGTACCGGTCAGTATATCTCATCCTTGAAATTCGGAATAAAGTATACAGATGAACCAATACCTGATGATCTTGTAAATAAGCTTTATAAAGAGGCTGAGACAGATGGGATTGACCGAATCTATTCAGAGCTTCAGAGAATGGATCCTGAAGCGGCTTCCGGAATACATCCCAATAATATACGCAGAGTTATAAGGGCATATTCGGTATGTGTAGCGACAGGGAAGACCTTCAGTGAATGGAATAAAGAATCCAGGACTGAAGGACCGAGATATCCTTTTATTCTATTTGAATATGATTATGAAGCTTGTCGTGATGTGCTTTATGACAGGATCAATAAGAGAGTCGATCAGATGATGGATGAAGGTTTGCTCAGGGAAGTAGAATATCTATATTCACTTGATATCCCCAGATCCTCGACTTGCTTCCAGGCTATAGGTTATAAGGAGTTCGCGCCTTACCTTGACGGGCAGATCAGTCTGGAAAAGGCGATCTATGATGTAAAACTCAATTCAAGGCATTATGCTAAGCGTCAGCTGACATGGTTCAGGTATATAAATGATATCGTTAAGATAAAACCCGGTTCTGAGGATGCCTTGTCCATAATTCATAGTTATGCCTTTGAATAAAGCATAACTACAGGTTATGATAAATATTACAAAAGCCCTGATCTTGTTGGATCAGGGCTTATATTTGTTGCTCAGATAATGCAAATCTCTCCAATGCCTCCTATAGTTAGGGCAAAGGAGGTGATGCCAATATCAGATTGAATATCTGTGAAGTCCGACTACTTTGCCCAGTATCTGACAACCTTCAGTGTTGAAGGGAATGGGAGAGTAGAAATCATTCTCAGGGAAGAGATAAGGAACTCCGTTAAGCTTACCATATCTCTTGACTGTTGCTTCATCATCGATAAGCGCTGCGATGATGTCGCCTTCATTACAGCTATTCTGCTTTCTGATAATAAGATAGTCTCCATCAAGAATGTGGGCATTGATCATACTGGTACCTTTAACCTTAAGAAGGAAGCATTCACTATTGCCGATTATGGACTTATTGATATAGAAGGATTCTGTAACATCCTCATGAGCATAAATAGGGACACCGGCAGTAATCTTACCGATAACATTAAGTTTAACAACATCGGCAGCATTAATAGGAGATACTGCAGCAGACGACTCAGTCTGATCTTCGGTATCATCCTGATTCTTAAGGATTATAGCCCTTCTCATGCCGGGTCTGTACTCGATCTTGCCCATCTGATCAAGCTTCTTAAGATAAGTGTGAACGGATGAAGTCGACTTAAGCCCTGCACCGACGCAGATATCTCGAACGGAAGGTGACAATGCATTCTCATGAATGTAAGACTTCACGTAGTTATATACACGATCGATTGACATCGCAGATTTGGAACCGGGTGTGTTAGATTGTGTCATAATAGCCTCCGAACATATTTTCTTTTAAGTATTGTATCTGTTTTTATCTATAAAGTCAAACACTTGTTCGTATAATCGGGGGAAAAATGAAAGTTGAAGAAAAAAATGATCTGAATGAGATAAAGCTTCGCTTAAGCACATTAAGTGAGGACATAACTATTGCAGGCGAAGATAACGGAATGGTTATCAGAGCTGCGCTTGAATATGCCAAGGGAAAGGAGGATGCGGCTTTGGATATGTACACCAAGCAGTATGTTCCGACAAAAGTCGTAGCTTATGACGGCGAGATCAAAGGCGAATGTGATATGAATGAGGTGCTTATGGAGTTCTCCGACGGCTATGAAGAGTTCCTCGAATCAATAAATAAACGGGCCGGAACTCTGATCGATCGATATTCTGAAGCAGTCGGCTTGTTATTTACCATACTGAGCTTACCTAAGCCTTATTCGTCCATTCTTTATCTTAAATATTATAAGGAAGAGACAGTGAAGAACATCATGCTAAAGCTGCATTTGAGCAGATCAACCTATTTCAGGCTCCATAATAACGCTATTGTGAATCTGAATTGCGCCTTAAGAAGACAAATGGAAAAGAAAGGGGACAAGTAATGAAATTCGTATTAAAGATGATGTCAAACGGAATGCCGGGGGTAATATCAGACAGCAGTATATATTACTGGGATGTGATCTACAGAAATTTCGATGCCGGAACATTTTCTGAGATCATTGATACAGTTCCGGAGATCATGCGTTATAAGAATGAAGGGATGATCCGTGTTCTTTTTATTGAGCCGCTCAAAGAACCTGCGCTTACAGTATGTTCTCCGGATGTGGGGAGTATAAGGAGCCTGATCGGGGATCGGCCCAGAAGAATGTTTTGTCCTGATCTGGGAGGGGCAGTGATTCATTATGGCGAGAATTCCAGAAGCGGCAATCTTATGCTAAACAGAGGGATAAAGTTCGATGGTGTTACATATGATGTGCTGTCAGGGCCTCTGGTGATTACCGGTTGTGTGAATGGAAGCAAAGTCAGTGAGCTGGATCTAAACAAAATGCAAAAGGCCTATGAGCTTTTCGAGAGACCGGAACTGTTTTATTATGATCGAAATAAGATATGTCCGGTCAAGGTTTCCCAGAAGGCTGCAACTGTTATGCGCGAAAATAATATTTCAATAATCTCATGATTTGATATAATCTGTTAATAGATAAAGGATATGAGGTAGATGATGAAGAGTAGCACCGCTGATAATCATAATGATATAAGGAATGGCAACAGCCAGCTTATTGTCCTGGCCGGAATCTTCAGCTCCATCGGACGGACGACTGTACGTACTGTCCGTAATTTTCCTACTCGCGTTCGTAACGGTATAAAACGTCGCATCAATGAGTATAAGAGAAGACCTGTTCGTAAAGATATAAATAAGGTATATGTTCTTGTCGGTTATACGACAAAGCAGCATATTGACGAGAGATATAATGCAGAGAGGATGATGATCATTATAAGAAGAGGGCTTCTGTTGCTTATCTTTGTTCTTCTTCTGTTTATTTCCATCAATGCAATCCTGCCTTATGTTAAGACTGATGAGTACAGCCAGATGTTCGGTATCTCCTCGGTTGATGAGATGACTGAGAACGATCCTTTTGTCGGAAAGACGGAAGATGATGCCGAGTCTGACGATATTATCGAGAGTGAGCCGACTCAAACTGATCTGACTAATACCGTTTCCAATAGCGATTATTAATGATTTTGATTTTTTCGATCAATCATATTGCATAAATTTGATCGTTGATATATCATTTCATCATTGAAATAAAGTCAGGATTGACTTTTGAGTACTATTAAATGAATATTTCGGTTTCAAAACTTGCAAAATGGACCGAAAAAGAAAGGCGGCATCTATGAATTACACAATCAAGAATGAGTACCTGAACGGTTTGATGCAGAATGTAATCGCTAAGGACCCTGACCAGCCCGAGTTCCATCAGGCTGTTTATGAGTTCCTGTCATCTATCGAGCCCGTGCTCGCTATTCGTCCTGACATCGTTGAGAAGAAGGTTCTCGAGAGAGTTGTAGAGCCTGAGCGTCAGATTATGTTCCGTGTACCGTGGGTTGACGACAAGGGCGAGATCCAGATCAACCGTGGTTACAGAATCCAGTTCAACAGTGCTATCGGACCTTACAAGGGCGGTATCAGACTGCACCCCTCCGTTAACCTCAGTATCCTGAAGTTCCTGGGCTTTGAGCAGATCTTTAAGAATTCTCTTACAACACTTCCCATGGGCGGTGCTAAGGGTGGATCCGACTTCGATCCTAAGGGCAAGTCCGACAATGAAGTACAGGCTTTCTGCCAGAGCTTTATGAGAGAGCTTTTCAGACATATCGGTCCTGATACTGATGTTCCTGCCGGTGATATTGGTACCGGTGCTCGTGAGATCGGTTTCATGTTCGGTCAGTACAAGAAGCTCGCTAATGAGTTTACCGGCGTTCTTACAGGTAAGGGTCTCGCTTGGGGCGGTTCCCTCACAAGAACAGAGGCTACAGGTTATGGCCTTTGCTATTTTGTTGATTGCCTCCTCAAGAAGCACAATGATTCCTTTGAGGGCAAGACAGTAGTTGTTTCCGGTTCCGGTAATGTTGCTATCTACGCTACACAGAAGGCTACACAGCTCGGCGGTAAGGTTGTTGCTCTGTCTGACTCCAATGGTTATATCTATGATGAGAATGGTATCAACCTTGACGTAGTTAAGGAGATCAAGGAAGTAAGAAGAGGCAGGATCAAGGAGTATGTTGATGCTGTTCCTACAGCTAAGTATACAGAGGATGTTAATGGTTCTAAGGGTATCTGGACGATCCCTTGTGATATCGCTCTTCCTTGCGCTACACAGAATGAGCTTAACCTCGATTCTGCCAAGGCACTTGTTGCTAACGGCGTAAAGATCGTTGCTGAGGGCGCTAACATGCCTACAACTCCCGATGCTACATCCTACTTCCAGGAGAACAAGGTTTACTTCTGTCCCGGTAAGGCTGCTAATGCAGGCGGTGTTGCTACTTCCGGTCTCGAGATGGCACAGAACAGCGCAAGACTTTCATGGTCTTTCGAGGAAGTAGATGCTAAGCTTAAGGGCATTATGGCTAATATCTTTGAGAATGTTGATTCTACAGCTACTAAGGTTGGCATGGAAGATAACTATGTTGCCGGCGCTAACATTGCCGGTCTCTTGAAGGTTGCTGATGCAATGATCGCTCAGGGCTGCATCTGATCTTGATTCATATCGGCTTTATCATGGGAGCTGTCTCTTAAGGAGGCAGCTCCTTTACTTTTCGAAAAGATTTATCAGTCAAAAATCGTAAGTTTGTGATTTAATAGATGTATAAATAAACGGATGGTTTTTATATGTCAGATATTAATGATGAAATATCAAAAGTAGTAAATGAGTTTGGTGAACACATCTACCATTACACATCTGTTAAGGCTCTTTTCGGTATCCTGAAGAACAAGGAGTTCTGGTGGGGGAATACTGCATCAATGAATGACCGCAATGAACTTCTGGAGTTTGTCGGAAGGATCGAAGACTGTATCCGAACGGATTTCTCTATAAAGAGTAAAGAAAGATGTGACGAGTTCTGCTCTCTTTTATCACGTCAGGTTATAAATGAGTTTCCTTTTGCAATGTGCTTCTCGGCAAGAGAAGAAGATGCTTCCCAGTGGGAAAGATATGCTGACAGAGCGAGCGGAGTTTATATAAAGATGAATACAGCTGCTGTATATGAGATCTTCAGATCCTGTAATGTGGTCTTCAACAGTGTCTATTATGATTTTGATATAAGGCACCATGAATACTACAAGGTTCTGGCGGAGTATTTTGAAAGCGGTGAAATAAAGGGTATAAGCGGAGTAGACGGTGTAGAGGGACTCGTAACAAATATATTGGCTAATGCCCCCGCATATAAGAATCAAAGCTTCTGGACCGAATGTGAGCGAAGGATCTATACTATGGCCGGGACCGAGTTCTGTAAATCAGCTGAAGCTTATCGACTGGGTTTTGAGAGTAAGGACAATTCCATCAGGATGATCCTTAAGATCAGATACGACAGGCTCTGTGAAATGGCCGGCATTAAGATCGACAGTCTTTTTGAAGAAATAGTGATCGGTCCGAGATCGGTACAGAACATAGATGAGCTTAAAAGTTTTTGCAAGTTTATGGGATTCCCGCGACTTGCTGAACATATTAGAGTATCGACATGTCCATTAAGGTAACATAAAATAATATTGATAATGGTCCGGAGAACATGCAGTTCATTTAAGGAGAGGAAGCTATGAGAATCAAACTTGAACATGTGACAAAGCAATTTCCCAGTAGAAATAAGAAATCCAAGGACATAGTTACTGCTGCGGATGATCTGTGTTTTGAGATCCCGGACGGAAAACTCGTAAGCCTTTTGGGACCTTCCGGGTGCGGCAAGAGCACTGCGCTTAATCTTATCTGCGGATTGCTATCGCCAACTTCCGGTAAGATTTTTTTCGATGATGATGATGTTACGGATCTGCCGCCGGAGAAGCGCGGTGTGGGTATGGTCTTCCAGAGTTATGCCTTATATCCACATTTGAATGTGCGTAAGAACATTATGTTTCCTCTGCAAAACTTTAAGGGAGAAGACAGACTAAGTAAGGAAGAGATGCTTAAGAAGGTGGATGAAGCCGCCGAGATCGTTCAGATCAAGGAACTTATGGATCGTAAGCCCAAGGAGATGAGCGGAGGCCAACAGCAAAGAGTCGCCATAGCAAGGGCGCTTGTTAAAAGGCCACGGGTATTACTGCTGGATGAGCCTTTGTCCAATCTTGATGCGAGACTTCGTATTCAGACGAGAGAGGAGATAAGAAGGATCCAGAAGGAGACAAAGATTACAACCGTATTCGTTACTCATGATCAGGAAGAGGCAATGAGTATCTCCGATTTTATTATCGTAATGAAGAACGGATTAGTCCATCAGATCGGTGCTCCACAAGAAGTATATGATGACCCGGCAAATCTCTTTGTAGCTAAGTTCCTTGGGACTCCGCCTATAAATGTTTTCAACGGTAAGATCAGTAACGGCTATCTTTATATCGGAGAAGATGCTGTGATGAAGATAAAGACCGAGGCAGCAGATGGCGATGTTTATGTAGGTGTTCGTCCTGAGGGCTTTATCCTTAAGAATGACGGAAAACTTCACTGTGAGCTTAAGAATGTTGAAGTAATGGGCAGAGATACCAGTATTGTATCCTCCAATAAAGCTTCTGTTGACGCTGCTGTGATCCGCTCCATAATAAGCTCAGAGGAGCGGGATCTTATAAATGGAGACAAGGTCTGCTTTGACCTTAAACCCTATAAGGTCTTTATTTTCGGTAAAGATGATGAGAAACGCATTGCATACGAGGTAGAAGGAGAGAGCAAATGAAGACTTCAGGCTTGAAAGCATGGCTTTACCTGTTGCCGGCGATCGTATTTCTCGGGATCTTTATGGTATATCCTTTGATAGATGTACTTATTTATTCTCTTGAGGAAGGCTATAATTCTGCTTCCGGCGAATCTTATGGTATAGGTCTGTATAACTATTCTTATGTTCTTCACGATCCTTATTTCCTTCAGGCGGTGAAGAATACCTTTATTATCGTTGTGATCACAGTTCCATTGTCTACTGCTATCGCACTTCTGATCTCCCTGGCTTTAAGTTCGGTACCTAAGATCAAAGAACTCTATCAGACGATCTTCTTCCTGCCTTATGTTACCAATACATTGGCAGTGGGTCTTGTTTTTATGATCATGTTTAAGAAGACTCCTTATTCTGATGGCTTGATCAATGTGCTCATAAAGGCCTTTGGGGGGAATACGGTCGATTTTATTGAAGGTCCTTATTGGGCAAAGATGTTCGTAATGTGTTTTTATACACTCTGGATCGTAATGCCTTTTAAGATACTGATCCTTACGAGCGCTCTTGCTTCGGTCGATGACACCTATTATAAGGCCGCTAAGATAGATGGCACATCCCGATTCAGAATGTTTACATTGATAACTCTTCCTATGATATCTCCAATGATCTTTTATTTGATCATCACAGGCTTTATCGGAGCCTTTAAGGCTTATTCTGACGAAGTCGCGATCTTCGGTGCGGATCTTAATTCCGCCGGAATGAACACTATCGTGGGATATGTTTACGATAAGCTGTACGGAGACGGTGGCGGATATCCGTCGTTTGCTTCTGCCGCGGCATTAATACTATTTGTTATCGTATTTACTATTACTTGCATCAACTTGCTTATAAGCAAGAAGAGCTCAAGTGTTTAATGGAGGTGAGACAAGATGAAGACACCTTCAACAAAGATGAACAGTTATAAGACAGGAAATATCATTCGTAAGAGCTTACTGTATCTATTCCTTACATTTTGGGCACTTGTTGTATTGTTTCCTTTCTATTGGATGATCCTGACATCCGTTAAGGATTACGGGAAGTACAACTCTGAGTATGTTCCCAAAATGTTTACATCATCACCTACACTCCATAACTATGTCAGTGCTTTTAAGGAAGTTGATCTCTCCAGATATTTTATAAATACGATCATCTTCACTCTTGTCACAACGGCACTTATGATGATCGTTATCGTTCTGGCGGCTTTTGCCTTTTCGAGGCTTGAATTCAAAGGAAAGAATCTTGTATTTACCTTGTTCCTGTCATTGATGATGATCCCTAACGAACTTGTCATTATAACGAATTTTGTAACTATTACTAATTGGGATATGCGTAATAGCTTTGCAGGTTTGATCCTTCCATCGATCACTTCTGTATTTTATATATATCTGCTTAAAGAGAACTTCGAACAGATTCCGGATGAGCTCTACAAGGCTGCAAAGGTTGACGGTACATCGGATTTGGGTTATCTGCTGAAAGTAATGATACCTATTTGTCAGCCTACAATAATTACGATCCTTATTCTTAAAGTTATCGAGTGTTGGAATTCCTATGTTTGGCCGCGATTGATCACTGATGATCCGAAGTATTATCTTGTATCCAACGGTATACAGGAGATTCGCGAAAATGGTTTCGGAAGAGAAAACATTCCTGCGATGATGGCAGCTGTAGTTGTTATCTCCGTTCCCTTGATCGTGATCTTTATAGCTTTCCATAAGAAGATCATGGCCGGTGTGTCGAGAGGAGGTACTAAGGGATGAACATGCGTAAGATTTCCGCGATTCTTTTGACCACACTCATTGTCGCAATCTCTCTTATGACATCTGCTTGTCACGGGAAGACGGGCGGGGAGGCCTTTGAAGTTCCCGATGGTTTCGATCCTGACAGCAGCTGTACAATAACATTCTGGGCCAAAAATGACACTAATAAGACGCAGACGACTATATATCAGAATGCCATTGATTCTTTCGAAGAGCTTTATCCTAATATCACAGTAAATATCAGGCTCTATACTGATTATGGCAAGATCTATAATGATGTAATCACAAATATTGCGACTGATACAACACCGAATGTATGCATTACTTATCCTGACCACATTGCTACTTATATGACAGGTCAGAATATTGTAGTCCCTTTAGACGAGCTGATCGCAGATCCTGAATACGGCTTAGGAGGCAGTGAACTCAGATTTCAGTCACCTACGCAAGATCAGATGGTCTCCAAGTTTATGGATGAGTGTGTGATCGACGGACAGCAGTATGCTATGCCTTTTATGAGATCTACGGAAGCTTGCTACATTAATAAGACATATGTTGAAGCATTAGGTTATACCTTGCCGGAGGTTCTTACATGGGATTTTATTTGGGAAGTATCCGATGCGGCCACAGCCAAGAATCCGGACGGCACCTATATCTTAAACGGTGGAAATACGATGATCCCGTTTATATATAAGTCAACCGACAATATGATGATCCAGAGCTTAAGTCAGCTTGGCGCAGATTATTCCAGTGAAGAAGGAGATATCCTGCTGTTTAATGATCATACGACCGAGATTCTTGAGACAGTTGCTGTCCATGTTCCTAATGGAGCCTTCTCTACTTTTAAGATATCCGGATATCCTGCCAATTTTTTGAATGCCGGACAATGTGTATTTGCTATTGATTCTACTGCAGGCTCTACTTGGATGGGTTATAACGCTCCCTTATCTGATATCAGCGAGAGTGATCTGGTAGAATTTGAAACTGCAGTTATGACTGTTCCTCAGTATGATCCCGATAATGTTCGGATGATCTCCCAAGGTCCGTCTATTTGTATTTTCAATAAGTCGGACTCAGATGAAGTAATGGCTTCGTGGTTATTTGTTCAGTATCTCCTGTCAAATGATGTACAGATTCCATATGCTGAGACGGAAGGCTATATTCCCGTAACGACGCTTGCACAACAGGATCCGGATTATATAGACTATCTGTCGAGAGCCGGTGAGAATAACACGACGTTCTATGATGTGAAACTTGAGGCGACACAGCTTCTGCTGGACAATATAGATAATACTTTTGTAACCCCTGTGTTTAATGGTTCTGCTTCACTTCGAGACAGTGCCGGGGCTCTCATAGAGAATACGGTAAAATCTATCAGAAGAGGACAGTCGGGGGGAGCTTCTTACTATGAAGATCTATATGATACTGTCTCAGCTCAGTATAACCTGAACCAGCTTGGCGGAAATGCCGGAAAGAAGTCTGATCTCGGGCCGATGCCCGGAGAAGCCAAGGTCCTGTTGACCTCATTATCTGTAATTTGGATCCTTATAATAGCTTATTTCTGTTACGATCGCATTAAGCATAAGAAGACAAATTAATGTGATCAGTTCACTTTTCGCGAAAAGTGAGTATAATAATGTTGATTTACGCAATCGGGCGTAAACATAATAAATAAACGAGGAGAGTTATTTATGAAGAAGTTTTTGGCTACAATGCTTGTAGGCGCTATGGTTCTCGGATGCGCTGCTTGCAACAAGGATGACGATAGTGACGAGACAACATCTGCTGATGCGGAGGTTGTAGAAGTCGACGAGAAGAGTGAAGGTGTTATGACATACGATGAGTATGTTGCTGCTCCTCTTGATTCCGAGGTTGTTATCGAGGCTTATGTACAGGATACTCAGTCTTGGTGGAATGATCAGATCACTGTATATCTCCAGGATCAGGATGGCGGTTATTTTGCTTACAATATGGCTTGCTCTGAGGAAGATGCTGCTAAGCTTACTCCCGGTACAAAGATCAAGGTTACCGGCTTTAAGAGTGAGTGGAGTGGCGAAGTTGAGATCATTGATGCTACCTTCGAGATCGAGGAAGGTGAATGGATCGCATCTGCTACTGATGTAACTGATAAACTTGGTACAGATGCACTTGCTGATTATCAGAATCAGTTCGTTTCTTTCTCCGGTCTTGTTGTTGAGCCTTCTTATGATGCAGACGGTAATGAGGCTGCCTTCCTTTATGACTGGGACGGTTCCGGTGCGGATAAGAGCGATGCAGATCTTTACTTTAATGCTTCTGTTAATGGACAGACATATACATTTGTCGTTGAATATTATCTGAGAAATGAGTCCACTGATGTTTATCAGGCTGTTACGAACCTGAAGGTTGGCGATCAGATCGACCTTGAGGGTTTCCTCTATTGGTATGAGGGTGCTCAGCCTCATGTAACTGCAGTTACATTCGGTTGATGATCAGCTGGATTAATTATAATCGATGGGGCGTCTCCTTGGAGATGCCCCATTTTATAGTGGATCTTATTTTCTTAAATACCTTGAAGATACAGGGAATTCAAAGTAAGTGTCAGGATAAGGTTCATTCTTAAGCATGAAATGCCACCACTCACAGAATATTGGCTCGAATCCGTTTCTGACCATTGCTTTCTGTAAGAGCATGCGATTCTCATATTGTTCTTCAGTGATAGCTTTATAATCAGGATGAGATACTTCGCTGAACAGGTCAAAGGGACTGCCCATATCAAGTTCCTTACCTGTCTTCATATCGAGAAACGTAAGGTCAATGGCGCTGCCGCGACTGTGCGAAGACTGCTTGGCAATATATCCTTCCTCGAAAAGCACCTGTTTATCAAGATCAGGGTAGAAGTAGGGCTTCATTCTTGTATCCTGATCTTCGATTCCCCATAATACAAAATGTCTAACAGAGCAAGCCGGCCTGTAAGCATCAAAGACTTTAAGTCTGTAGCCTTTTACAAACAGCTCATTAGCGGCCGACTTCAAGGCCCTGGCAGCTTCAATTGTCAATAAAGCGCAAGGTTCTTCGTAGCCGTCGATCCTGTCACCGATGAAGTTATAAGTTGAATAATAACGAATCTCTTGTATTATGCTCGGGACAAAGTCGGATAATAATACAAATCCTGACGGATCCATCGACAGATCATTGCGATACTCAGCCTTCATATTGATTACCTCGCTTTATTAATTCATAAACCATTATAACAATATGAGATGAGATCATGATTATTATTATGATACATAATCAAGATAATCTGCCTCGGATGCAAAAAGCATATACTGATCTTCTACCAAACCCATAAAACCGTTCTCTGTAATATATCCCTTCATATAGGATACCTCCTTCTTTTTATGGAATAAGTCTACTACAAAGCCGGTGACAATAAAGGGACAGAATGGGCGAAAAGAACATTTATGCGAAATTAGGCTTCTTGACAGTTGATCTGGAGGTCACTTGACGATCTTGCGTACCCAATTGTACTTAACATAGTGGAGATAGACAGCAGGGAGTTTTATAATCTCGTCCAGGTTCAGGATAAAGAAAACCCATAGAACAGGCAGCTCGAGTACAAATGCGGCTATAGCACCGGCGGGGATGATAAAGACCCACATGGTTATAGTGTCGCATATAAGACCGAATTTGGTGTCGCCTCCGGCAGTGAATATGCCGCTTATGATCGTCGAATTCAGAGTTCTTCCGATCATATAGTAGATACACATGATGAGCATCATCCTAAGGTATTCTCCGGCTCTGTCGCTAAGGTTAACAAGGCTTACTATAAGAGGAGAGAAGCCCGACAGCATCAGGCCGGAGATGATCCCGCTTATTATTGCCAGGTGACACAGATATTTGCCGTAATTCTTTGCTCTCTGAAGATTGCCTGCGCCCAGCTCGTTTCCGATGAGGATAACTGAACCGCTGGCTAGAGCAAAGCAAAAACATGAGATCAGATCCTTGGCTACAGCTACAATTGAATTTGCAGCTACTGCATCAGAACCCAGGTGCCCCATTATCACTGTAATCGTAGTAAAACCGAGGCCCCATCCAAGGGAATTGCCCAGAATCGGGAGTGCATACTTAAGAAAGCTTTTGAGGATATCCTTATCAGGATTATATATATTTTTAAGCCTAAGTTTGACTATTTTATGTCTTACAAATAGCCAGATCGAGATCAGAGTAGCGAAAAGGCAAGATAAAGTAGTTCCAAGTGCAGCTCCGCGTTCTCCCATTGGTTTACCGATCAAGCCGAAGATGAAGATAGCATTAAAAACTATATTCAGTATGACTGTAAAGGTTGAGATATATGCACTTGTCTTTACCATTCCCACATTTTTCATGAATATATGGTAGAGTTGCGTATAACATTCGAGTGCAAAGGCGGGAGCTGCCACGACAAGGTAACTGATTCCGTAGTCAATGATCGCAGGTTCATCTGTATATACTTTCATAACATATTCCGGGAAAAAGAATGCTAATACGAAGAAGAGCAGAGAGATAGGAAGGATAAAAATGAATACAAGACCCATCAGTCTTTCGATAGCGGGCTTATCATTATTTCCCCAGAACTGTGCTGCGAACATTCCGGCTCCTGAGATAACTGCATTCAGAAATAAGGTCATGATAAAGAACAGTTGGCCGGCAAGGGATACGGCAGACATGGAGTCTTGATCTAAAGTTGCCAGCATGAGGCAGTCGGACACGGGTAGCAGTGCCAACATAAAATTCTGCAGAGTAATGGGCAAAACAAGTTTTATTAGTTTTGATTCAAATTCTTTTTTATCGTTCATAATTACCTCAAGCCAGAGAAGAATATATCAAAATGTGAACTATTGCAAATATGGATGGTTTTTTGTAAAATCAAAAGACATTTAATTTATTGGAGGAAAGTGAAATGATTAATTTGAAGAAGACAGCAGCTGTTGTTATGTCTGCAGCTATGCTCATGTCTCTTGCAGCTTGCGGTGGTAAGAGTTCTTCCACAAAGATCAAGCCCGTTGAGATCGATGAGGTTGCAAATGCTCTTAAGGACGCAGGTCTCGAGGAACTTTCATGGGATGATTATTGGTGGGAAGAAGGCACATTCTGCTACAAGGAAGAGAACGAACTTGACGGAACCGGTGCTGACGGTAATTCCTACAGCTTTAAGGTATTTGAGAATGATGAGGATGCCAGAGACGAGTATGACAGCAACACAAGTTATATCATCTCTACGGCTGAGGAGTATGATGTCGACATGGATAAGGTTGACAAGGATGATTATGCTTATCTCATTATGACAGAAGAGGATGAGGCTATTGCTTATTATTATGCCGGTAACTGCTACTTGGCTATCACAGCTGAGAATGTAGATGAGGCTAATGATGTTCTTTCTTCTATCGGATGGCCTGAGCTCTGATCTTAATGATTAGTCAGTGAATAATAAGGATCGTCGACTTTTGTCGGCGGTTCTTTTTATTTGCATTTTGTAAGGATTCCCTGAACAAAAAAGTGCCTCAAATGATTTGAGGCACTCTTTATCTTTCAGATAAGTTGTTATCAGCAGTCGATCTCCATTATCCAGCCTTCAGGCGCTTCGATCTCACCCATCTGGATACCTGTAAGAGTATTTCTGAGTTTTGTCATAGCAGGACCCATCTCAGTCATGCCGTTGCTGAACTCAAACTCCTTACCATGATCGTTGATCTTGCCGATAGGAGAGATAACTGCAGCAGTACCGCAGAGACCGCATTCCTTAAAGTCACCATTCATAACTTCCTTGAGTTCTACTTCACGCTCGATAACCTTCATACCGCAGTAATGCTCTGCAACATATACAAGGCTTCTTCTGGTGATAGAGGGCAGGATGGAGTTGGACTTCGGAACAACAAGGTTACCATCAAAGTCAACGAAAAGGATATTAGCACCGCCTGTCTCTTCGATCTTAGTTCTTGTCTGAGGATCAAGATATATGTTCTCGGAGAATCCTTCCTCATGAGCCGTAACTATAGCATGAAGGCTCATTGCATAGTTAAGTCCGGCCTTGATGTGACCTGTTCCATGAGGAGCAGCTCTGTCAAAATCAGAGATCTTAACAACAATTGGTTTAGCGCCGCCCTTGAAGTAAGGACCAACAGGTGTTGCAAATACTCTGTACTGATAATCATCAGCCGGCTTAACGCCAATAACGGGGCTGATACCAAAAATATAGGGTCTCAGATAGAGTGAAGCGCCTGAACCATACGGAGGTACCCATGCAGCGTTGCCGGAAACAACCTGTCTGATACTTTCGATAAACATTTCCTTGGAAATCGGTGGGATCTCAAGACGCTTAGCCGAATCGATAAGTCTGTCTGCGTTCAGGTCGGGGCGGAAGGTAACAATCTTCCCGTCCTTTGTTGTATAGGCTTTGAGACCTTCGAAAACTGTCTGGGCATACTGGAGAACACCGGCATCTTCGCTCATAACGATCATATCATCGTCGATGAGAGCGCCTTTGTCCCATGCGCCGTTCTTGTAGTTGGCAACAAAACGCTTGTCAGTTTTGACATAGCTGAAGCCGAGATTTGACCAATCGAGATTTTTCTTCTCCATATCAATAACCTTCCTTCATAAAATACTGTTATGATTATAGTCACTTTGAACCCGTTTGTCACACCGGAAAGGCAATAATACCTTTTTTTGTCAGTAAATATAAAGATTATGTCAGTTTTTTAGTGTTTTGGATATCAGATCGTAGATACCGGAGGATTTTACAAAAAGAGCAAGAAGCATAACGGGAGCGATATATTTGATCATCACAACATAAAGATTCTTGCGACCGAATTTCTCGCCGTTTCTAGTTGCTTCGTCTATTACAGACTTAGGTTTAGCAATCCAACCGATAAGGATACAAGTTCCGATGGCCAGGATAGGCATTAGGATCTGATTGCTGAGATAATCAAAAGCTCCGAGTATATCGGCTTTGCTTCCGTCCGGGAGCTTTATGCTGAAATCTATGATTCCGTTACTTCCACAGCAGACCAGGATACCGAGTACAAGAGCGATAGTCGTCTCTGTAACTGTTGCCCAAAGTCTTGACATATGGAACTTATCCATAAGGCTGGAAACTACTGCTTCAAGAATCGACATGGAGCTGGTGAGAGCTGCAAAGAAAACCATTATGAAGAATGCGATTCCGACAAAACGTCCTATGCTTCCCATAGAATCAAAGACTTTGGGGATGGCTTCAAACATAAGTCCGGCCCCGCTGTTTTCCATACCTTCGCGTCCCATGAATACATATACAGCAGGAATGATCATAACTCCTGCAAGAAAGGCGATCAAAGTATCAAAGAATTCAATTTGGTTTACGGATTTTACGAGATTGTCTTCGTCGCGGAAGTATGATCCGTAAGCTACCATGATGCCCATAGCAACGCTTATACTGAAGAACAGCTGTCCCATGGCATTAATTACCACTTCAATAATATCTCCGGCGCTCATGCCTTTGACACTCGGGATAATATAGATCTTAAGGCCGTCGAGCCCACTTCTGTCATCGTTGGAGATAGTAAGAGCAAAGATCGAAATAAAAATAACAAGGATGAGTAGGATAGGCATCAGAATCTTGGAGATATTTTCGATACCTTTATTAACGCCCTTTGAAATTACAATTGCCGTGATCATCAGGAAAACTGCAGTAAAGATTATAGGTTGAGGAACACTTCCGATAAAGTTGCTGAAATAGTCATCTGTTGCTGCTGTGCCATTGCTCTTGAAGATAAAGACAAACATGTATTTCATTACCCAGCCGCCGATAACACAATAATAGGGGAGGATCATGAAGGGGACGATGGCTGCAAAAGCTCCAAGCCACCCCCATTTCTTGCTGAGCTTGCCATATGCTGTAAGCGGTCCCTGTTTGGTCTTACGACCTAATGAGACTTCTGATATCAATAGTGTAAAGCCGAATGTCAAAGCTAAAACGATATAGATTACAAGGAAGAGCCCGCCGCCGCCGTTTGCAGCAAGGTAGGGGAATCTCCAGATATTTCCAAGTCCGACTGCTGAACCTGCAGCAGCGAGGACAAAGCCAATTGATCCTTTAAAAGTACTTCTTTTTGTTTCCATAATTAATCACCCAAAGGTCAATATAGCATAAGAAAGGCTTATAAGCAAAAGCTATGACTAATATAATTACTATTTTTCGGGGGCTTCACGGAATCCTTAGGGAAGCGATCACGGCATTTGGCTTACTAGATCTTTTGGGTACCATCTTATAGGGGCTCTGGCCCGGATCTAGCACAGAATTGTTCTTGAGGCCGTGTTTTACGAGAATGGTCATAAAAAAATGGGGCTGTCTCAAAACTAAATTGAGATAGCCCCTTAACTTTGCAAAAGAAAATGG
>CAMNGC010000001.1 GCA_946537885.1 uncultured Clostridia bacterium | reverse complement strand
ATTCCGAGAGGCAATCATAGGCTCTCGGAATCTGATATGCGTAGTATATCAGCGCTTTTTACAGTAAATTTACACAGATTATGCTGCCTGCTAACAATAAAAACCCTTTGGAATTCTTGAATAAAATTGGCCTTCTCCATTCTCCTTGTCTAGCCCGGTAGGCGTCGTCGACATTTTTCATTTTTTTCAAGATCCGTCGAAGATTGGGGATGGATTTTTCGACACTTTATAATAATCCGGATGTTTTGTACACAAATACGAGTTGATCGTGTATATTTTCTTTGCTCAGCTGATTTTTGTCGAAAAATATACTCGCTTTATTCGACTTTTTTATAAAAAATAAAAATCCGTCGAACCCCACTCTGAAGCGACTCCCAAGCGGCGGCCGGCAGACAGCGATGCACCTCCCGCCTCCGCCGCCCCATCGCACATAAAAACAGGGACGCATCAATGCGTCCCCGCCTGGCCGGTCGTACAAAAGCTTTACTCAGAAAGTCACCGTGTGCGGCGCTTCCGTGAAGGAATAGAATGTCGCCGTCGCATTCTTCATATAAAAAACTTCCATCACGCCGTCGTCCTCACTATACATGGAGCGCAGGTTCGGCGCCGCTTCCAGCATGGATGTCTTGGCTTCGCGCCTGTCGTCACGGACCATTTCACATTCGAGCCTGATCCATCTGCCGCCGACGGTCGCGGAGATCTCCACCTTGGGATTTGCCATCAACTGAGAGAAGACTTTCTTCTTGTTGCCGGTGATGATGTAGAGCTTGCCGTCAAACTCGTTTACCACGCCGAAAGGCCTTACGCGGGGCTGGTCGCCGTCAATTGTAGCGATGTAGAATGTCTGCGCTTCGTTTAAGAAATCGATTACTTCTTTCATTGGCTTAAAAACTCCTTTTCGAGAATGATCATTACATTGTTCTGCTGAACATCAGCAAATAGTATGCGCCGTTATATTCAAAATACAGATAAGCAACCGACACGTAATACCCGTCATCCTCATATCCGCCAATCTCAATGGTGTAAACGCCGGGGAACAACTCCTCCAGCTCAGGATAAGCATCATCATAATCATCAAAGGGGGTAACATAGCGGTTGAACTCATCACCAGACATGATCATCATATCGCGATTATAATCGCTGTCCTCCAGAGCCATATCCTCGAGCATGCCGTCCTCGTCATACTTATGATAGTAAGCCATCATGGTAAGCTGCCTGCACCATTTGCAAAAGGCCGGATCGTCAGCATCCGTCAACTTCTGATCAGCATCCGACAATTGATCATAAAGATCATCGTAGTCGATATCGTCATCGTCAAAATCATCGCTGTCACTAGGAAGCTCGTCGATAATATATCCATAGAGCGTTGCCACCGTCTCATAGGCCTCATCCAGGGTTTTATCCTGAAGAAGTGCTATACATTCTTCGCCATTGTAGGAATAGGCAATCAGACTGGAAAACAACGCTGACAGCGCCGGATCGAAAACATCCTCCAGATCAGACATTGAACCACCTGTCGTTACAACATCATACACCTGTTCATAAAGATCATAAGCAGTCGGCGCACCTGCCGGCAATGACATCTCTACGCTGCCACTATCGGATTTCTTATCGCCGCAACCGACTGATGCCAGCAGCATAGTAGCAGTTAGAGTTAAAGCTCCCGCTTTACGCACCAAGTTCTTCATAGTATTATTCTCCCTTCAAATTAATCACCTTACGCTGACCGCCAGTTCGAGCGCCAAGAACACCGCCATAAGCTCATCTGTGTTACTGCCTTCGGAATACTCGATCTCATAAACGGTTCCGCCATAATCAGCCGGCCGTACTTCGGCCCATCGGCTGCCGTTTCTGTTGATCGTATAGACATGACCGTCCATATTACCCTCAGTCTCGATCCCGAGTTCTTCTATCGAACTGTAACCGTGACCATTTAGTTTGTGCTTCTCGATAACCTTGATATCCTGATCATGAATAGTGAGGATAAAAGCGGGACGCATGGAGGGGATCTTCTGTTTGATAAAAGCTATCTCCCTTCCCGAAGCATCAAAAAGGCGGAATCGGCTTCCGACGACTCCTTCTCTTTTTGCTATATATAAAGCTTCTCCTGAATCGCTCCAGACATTAAAAGAATCACGAGACATATGAAACAGTTGTTCTATGCACGCTTTCACCTTTACCTACCTCCGATAAAACGTGAGATGTTTTTCCCGGATATGATCATTCATCCATATCAGAAAAGTTTGCTGCCGCAGTTGCTGCAGAATTTGCCGGATGCCCCGGTGCTTGCTCCGCAGTTAGGACAGAACTTGGGGCGGTAGGGGGCCTGCGAAGGGGACGGAACAGGAGCAGGGGCAGGGTTCACAGAAGGCGACATGGTTCGCATAATCTGTTCTCTCCTAAGTTTATCGAGCAGCTGTCGTGATCCATCATCAAGTGTAATGGAATTCAAGCGCACTTCAGCTTCAACCCCCATTGATCTAAGGCCGTCACTAATGGCTTTCTCGATTTCTCTCATGTGGCTCGGAAGTCCGGTAGCAGGTATTTGCTTTGATTCCAGATTCGAGAATGCTGTAATCATAGCGGCCGAAGCAGTATTGGTTACAGCTGCATGCTTAGCCTCATCAATATCCGTAACCGTGTTTATATTACCATTCGCTCTGATATTAACAGATACATTGTAATCCGAATCCATATAAGCTATCGGACTTGGTGTGGCAAACTTGACTATAGACATAATGCGGATGCTCCTTCTCTTGCCGGGTGGCTTTTGTATCAATTAAGAAGATTATATCATTGACGAACCAAAAGGAGTACATTTCATAACTTCTGTTGATCCCCGGGTAATCCCGGGATTACTCATAACAAAGACAACTTACTCCTGGGCTTGTACGGCAGTCATGGCAACAGTATTTACGATATCCTCCACAGAACATCCGCGGGACAGATCATTACAAGGCATATTAAGTCCCTGAAGCACGGCAAAACATTCTGCTCCGCCGATTCGTTGAGTGATCTTATAGCCGATATTTCCCGCCTGAAGATCCGGAAATACCAGGATATTGGCACGGCCGGCCACAGGGCTGCCGGGAGCTTTGCTGGCGCCGACTTCGGGAACCAGAGCTGCATCGTACTGCATCTCACCGTCAAGCAACAGATCGGGGGCCAGCTTATGAGCGATCTCGACTGCCTCCTGAACTTTTGAAACAAGTTCGTGTTTGGCGCTTCCCTTGGTAGAGAACGACAGCATAGCAACTCTCGGTTCTTCAAAACCGCATAATCTCTTTGCCGTATCGGCTGTGGCAATGGCGATGTAGGCCAGCTCTTCTGCCGTAGGATTTGGCATGACAACACAATCCGCATATACCAGAAGTCCGTCTTCACCCAAGTCCTTGTTGGGGCAGTCCATCAAAAAGCTGGATGATACTATCTTCATCTCAGGCTTGGTCTTGATTATCTGAAGCGCCGGGCGGAGCATATCACCGGTTGTATGAACTGCGCCGGACACCAGACCGTCAGCGTCCCCGCACTTGACCATCATAATACCGAAATACATAGGGTCAGCCACCAGTTTCTTAGCGTCATCTTCGCTAACGCCTTTATTCTTACGGATCTCATAAAGCGCAGAAGCGTAAGCAGACGATTTTTGACTATTCGCAGGATCAACGATCTCGATCCCGCTGATATCAGTAGCGAGCTCGGACGCGACCTTTTTAATATCTTCCGGAGCGCCGATCAGGATCGGCTCAGCGAGACCTTCCCTTTTAAGGATCGAAGCAGCCTCTACGGTTCTCCTCTCATCGCCTTCCGGTAAAACTATTTTCTTAATGTCAGATCTTGCCTTGTTCTTAACCTTTTCGATCATGCTCATAAT
This sequence comes from uncultured Clostridia bacterium, assembly GCA_946537885.1. GTDB lineage: Bacteria > Bacillota > Clostridia > Saccharofermentanales > Saccharofermentanaceae > Saccharofermentans. Next base: position 269,954 of record CAMNGC010000001.1, on the reverse strand, counting down.
GCGGTCCTCCTTTTACAGATCCATTCCTTCAAAACCGTTCCAAACATTCTTGCCGCTATATGTCAGCGGTGTCTTCTCGCCGCGAAGCACGGCCAGAGCAGGCAGAGCCAAGGCTTCCTGCTCCATCTCGCCGGGGTATACACTTATGGGAGCGATAAAGCCGCACCTCTTGGTAATACCCTCAAGCACATCATCAAATCTCATCAGTCCGCCGGTCAGAAGGATGGCATCAACATTGCCGCAGAGCACTGCGCTCATCTCACCGATCATCTTGCAGATCTGATAGATCATGGTATTCCATACCAGCGACGCCTTGGGATCCCCCTTGTCAACGAGCTCATGGATAGTGTCGGCGTTGGCCGTTCCGAAGAGATCCACGAAGCCGCCTGCCCGGGAGCATCTTAATCTCACATCTTCAATGGAATGCGCCTCGATATAATCCAACAGAGCCAGTACAGGAACTGACCCGATACGTGTGGGAGTAAATGCACCCTCACCGTCTGCACCCATATTGCCGTCCACCATACGACCGTGCTCATGAGCACTGACTGTGATGCCGCCGTCGATATGAGCCACGATAAAATTGCACTCTTCATACTTACGTCCGATGCTCTTAGCATGGAACTCGGCTACCGCCTTCTGGTTCAATACATGGGAGTGAGATACGCGGTATATGCCCTTGATACCGGTAAGTCTTGCATAATCACAGTACTCGTCAACATTCGTGGGATTAAGAGTAAAAGCCGGCTTGTTATATTCACAGGCGAACTTCCAGGCGAGCATGACACCGAGCTTGGCCGGGTGCTCCGAGCCTCCGACTGCCGCCTCCGTATCGTCATACAGCTTCTGATCGATCCTCGTAATGCCGCCGGGCTGGGTGCATGCGCTTCCGCCTCTTCCGACGAAAGCATCGATCGATTCAGGCTTCACATTCTCCTGAGCGAGCATGTCCATAATGACTCCGTATCTGAAGGGGAGCTGCTTGTTAACATGCGGGAACTTGAGGAGCTCATCAGCATCGTGGAAAAGGCTCTTCTCGAAAACGGACTCTTCGTTCTCAAAAAGGCTCACCTTTGTGGATGTCGAGCCGGGATTGATTATCAGTAATCTGTAGCTGTCTTTAGCCATGGTCTCTACCTCGTAAAATGCCTTACGGCGAACTTTCCGCATTATGATATACTTAATCGATCAATTTTGCATCGGGGTAGACTGATTTGGTATGAAAACGATATATTTTATTCGCCATGGACAGACAAAATGGAATGTAGCCAACAAGATCTGCGGCGCCACGGATATCGAACTGACGGATCTGGGACGAGATCAGGCCAGGCAGACCGGCAAGCTTATCGCTTCACGGATCCGCGAAGGCAAGATGCATATTGATATGATACTGACGTCTCCCCTGTCGCGCGCCTATGATACGGCTTCTCTCATCGCGGAAGAGACGGGAATAGATTTTCGAGCTGAAGAAAGACTTCGTGAGCAGAACTTCGGCAAGTATGAATCTACCCCCAGGGACGGCAAGGAATTCGCACTTCAGAAGGAGAACTTCATCTACTCATTTGACGGCGGAGAATCGATGCTGAAGGTCGCCCACAGGATCTACGATCTTCTGGACGAACTGGCAACAGATGACAAGATCTATCTGCTGGTTGCACATAACGGGATCGCCCGTATGATCAACTCCTATTTCCATGACATGACCAATAAGGAGTTTGCTCGATACGGTATCGACAACTGCGAGATCTCAGAATATCATTACGGTCAATAACTCAGGATCAAGACACTTCTCGGCGCCATGACCGCCTCATTGCCGTCAAGAGAAGGCGCATCTTCTGAAGTCTGCAGCATTCCCTCTACGCTAAGATCCGCATAAGACGACAGGTCTAATACCTGCTCACTCTCGCTGACATTAAAGACCAAAAGCAGATTCTCGTCTCCATAACTCTTGGCGATCACACAAACATCATTCCCGGAAAGCTCTTCCATATACTCAGGCAGGCCGTAACATATGGCAGGATGAGAATTACGGATGATCATAGTCTGTCTGATAAAAGAGTATATAGACAGATCATCCTCGATCTGCTCATCAAGCGCCGGATATCTCATATCCTGCCTGTCGGCATCAGCCGGTCCCTTGCACATGATCTCAGCTGACTCCGAAGAATCGTCTGCTGTCCAGTACATAGGCAGTCTGAAGTTCTCGTCGCGCCCGGAGCCGCTCATTCCTATCTCGTCGCCATAATAAAGGAAAACATTGCCGCTCATCAGAAGACTCATTGCCTGAGCTATCTTATACTGAGAGGCGTCCGAACTCGTAAAATAGCCTGACGCCCTAGCCATATCGTGATTAGACAGGAAAGGCGCATCAACGATCATGTCACCATAACTTTCCATTAGCTTGTCATAGAAAAGCTGCTGTCCATAGCCATAGGACGCAGCCCCTCTTGAAGAAGTACCGTTAACGGAATTTGCTATGACACCGTCCTTGCCTGCAAACATAAAGTTAAAGAAGCTGTCTATTCCCGATTGATAGTAGTTCACATATTCACCGTAGTCAGTCCAGGCTTCACCGACCAGATAAGCATCAGGGTGCTCGGCTTTGATCGCATCCGAGAACCAGCTCATAAACTCGATATTGCCCTCAGGCGAGCCGGTCATATAATAAGTAGTCGCATCGAGTCTGAAGCCGTCTATCCCTTTATCCAACCAGTAATCCGCGACAGAAAGCAATTCATCTCTAACATCGGGATTACTGAGATTCAAGTCCGGCATACCGCTCCAGAACTGAGCTTCATAATAGAAATCGGAAGTACCTGCTTTATAGTAGGACGAACCAGGCTCCGTTTCAAAATTATAGTAGTCGACATAGGGGCAAACAGACGCATCTGCTTCCTGCCCGTCCTCCAGACCTTCCAAGTAGCTGACAGCCTGCGTAAACCAGGGATGTTCGGACGAAGTATGATTCAAGGTCAGATCCAGTATCAACTCCATGCCGCGTTGATCGCATTCGGATATAAGCTTATCCATATCTTCCATAGTTCCGTACTCGGGATCAATATCGCAGTAGTCCGTAACATCATACTTATGATATGTGGGAGAGGGCATGACCGGCATGAGCCATATCCTCGTAAAGCCTAATTCCTTAATATAATCGAGCTTTGATATGACACCCTTAAGATCACCGATGCCATCGCCGTCGCTGTCACAGAAGCTATAAACAAATACTTCATAAGTTGCAACGGGCGTATCAGGGTAGGTCATCTCCCCGTTGACCATGAACATCTCCGGCTCGCCGTCGCCCTTGCCGTTAACTGCGCATGAAGAACATAGTAGCAATAGGACCGATAAAGTCAGGGCAGCTGTTTTTCGCGAAAAAAAGCTCATAAAACATTCTCCTTTAAGATCGATCTGATCACACCGGTCAGACTCCGAGTCTCATACGCTCGACGCCGTTAAGGTTCATGGATGCTTCCATATTGAGCTCCGATGTGTTTACAAGACGGGCTCCGACATCGTAATTCAGAGCATTACGCACCGTGGACTTGACCGAGACGAATTCCAGATCAAGAACAGATGCGTGGTCATTAAGATCTCCGGCGAAGATTCCATTCTCGCCGTTAACATCCGCCTTGATGTTGGCATAGCGTATGCGGATATTGACATCGCCGCTACTGCTCGCCTCGGCCATAGAGCCGAGAACACAGGCGCGGGCTGATTTGATCTTGCTGTCGATACCGACGCTGTTTATGAAGATATCCACCTTACCGTCGCCGCAGCTTCCGAGAGCCACGCAATTACGTCCCGTCATATCGATATTAAGACCTACGTTATTCATATTGAAGACTGCATCTCCGTCCATCGAACCCAGTCCCACGGATCTGGTGTAGGCAAGTCTCATCTCCACGGAACATTCTGTTATCCTAACGTCAGAAGTGCCCTTAAGAGCTCCGATGCCGACGCCTTCATCTCCCATAAGATTAAGGATGTATTTGCCGCGTCTGATAGCGAGGGAGCCGCCCTTGCCGGAACCGATACCGATACCGGTCTTGCCGCTGCCCATGATAGACAGGGTGCCGTTAGTCTCAAGAGTGATATCTCCGTGCTTTTCTTTGGCAGAATTACCTATACCGTAATAATCGTCCCCGGAAACATTAACAGCCAGCAAGCCGTCGCCTTCTATACTCAGCACGGCATCTTCCTCAACCCTTATGGAACCGTTAAGATAATTATTGCCGCGAAGCACCAGCGTCACATTACATCCTGACGCAATATCTATGGCCATATCACCCGACGAGACATTGCCCAAGGTAACATTATCGAGGGTGATCCTTCCCTTATATCCCTCTTTTATCACGATCCTTACATCCGTATCTATACCCGGAACACCTGCCACGATGAAATCGTTATAGGTCTTCTTGCCGCCTTCGACAACGATTGCGGTATAGTTATTATCTTTAAGCGATATAAGATTGATCCTGGACTCACGGCCGGCATTATAGGTCTTGGTCATGGTCATCGAGGAAGCCCTCATATAACAGTCGATTATCTCGTCTCTTCTTTCTTTTGGAAGCTCTCCCATTATTTCTTCAGACGGTCTTGCAATGTAATAGCCCTGAAGCAGATCGACGCCTAAAGCGATGACGGCATTAAGCTCATCCGCCGTCTCGACTCCCTCTGCTAGAGCAAGTATCCCGTTATCATGGGAGAATTGAACTATATCCCTGACAAAATGCTGTTTCTGAGGACTTACATGTATTCCGGACAACAATAACCTGTCGATCTTTACATAGTCAGGCATGTATCTCAAAAGATTTGTGACATTGGAATACCCCGTTCCGTAATCGTCGACAGCGATCTGAAGCCCAAGCTCGGATATACCGTCCTTTATCTTCTTGAGCTCATCATCGCCCAACTCTGACTTCTCCGTCATCTCAACTACGACAGCGCCCTTCAGCTCATCAAGATAGCCCTGAAGCTTGCTTACGGCATCCATTTTGAGGTTATATCCCGGTATACTGTTAATGAAGATCTTACGTTTGCCGTCCAGAGTTATATTCTTCTCACAGGCAATCTTCATGACATTGCTGAAAGTCGCTTTCTCCACGTCGTAGAGCCTATCGAAAAATCCCGCGTACCTTAACACGGCTTCCGGACTCATGGACGGTTTAACATCAGGCCTCATCAAAGCCTCATAAGCGAAAATGCTTCCGTCATAAGCGCTTACGATAGGCTGGAAATGATAACTGAATTTATTGTCATCGAGTATGTGCCTTACGGTATTGGCCTCATGCTGTTCTTCGGAGGTCAAAGTCTGATCCTGCGTCAGTCTTCTGGCATCGCTCTTAAGGCTGTTCTTCTTGCTGACTGCAAGATTCACCAACATCTCAAGGGAATCAACATCCGTAGGACTACCGCTCTCGATGCCATAATAGATCGACAGCTTGTAGGGTTCTCCCGAGCCGGCATTATATTCGTTAAGGCGCTTTAAGAATTCCTCTCTTCCGGCGATCATCTCGCTGTCGCCTTCCACAGAAGAGATCCTTGCCACTACAATCTCACCGTTACCGATACAGAAGCACAGACAGTTACGGGTATTAAACGTAGTCTCGAGGATACTCGCGACGGCAACTATGGCATTGTCACCTTCCCTTCTGCTGAATTTATTATTGATCTTGGAAAGGTCACATATATCGACGGCCATGACGCTGACAAAGCCGCCGTTATTCTTGACCAAGCCCAGGAAGGTCTCAGCCTGTTTATAAAAGCCCTGATAATTATAAAGACCGGTCAGATTATCTCTTAAGGAACTTGTCTCGAGGACTTCATTGCCGCGCCTTAAGGAATCCGTTCTCCTGAAGTATTCAAGACCTCTGGAAATGCTTCTTAACCAGGAGCGGTATTCACCTGTTATACCCTTCATATGATCGTGATAGCTTACGGCCGCAAAGCCAAAGACCAGATCTTCATAATTAAGAGGCATAAAGAAAAACACTCTCGGCCTATCCTTCTGCTCGTATGCCTCGGGAAGCAGATCATCGGATCTTAACATGCGGTTAAAACTTATCTGGGCCCGGTTCTCTTCTTCCGACCCGCAGCTTATCACATCGATCATATCCTCCGAGAATCTGCCGCGGTTGCTTTCTTTGATACAGAAGTTTTCCCAATCGCGATTAAGACAGATATCAAAGCTGTCATAGTCCTTGATCAGATATGTGTAAGAGAAGATGGAGCTTATAAGTCCCGTCATGGTCCCCTGCTCCAGAAGATCATCATCCATATGGTTAAAGACCGAGAATATAGCTTCCGATGACAGATCCGTATCCCACAGATCCCGTCTGAAATAAACAGGCTTGGCACTGTCACATCCGCAGCCGCAGGAGCCCCCGATAAAGAGTTCCGGATCCGATATAAACTCCTTCGGCTCTATTCCCTTAAGCAGATCGTTGATAGTATCGGCAGTGTAGCTTCCGAACTCCCTTGAAGGTATAGGAACAGAGGTTATGGGGATAGGCGAATGTCTGCCGTCCTCATTGGAATCATAGCCGGCGATCTTAATATCCTCAGGCACTCTTACCCCGCCTTTTATAAAAGCCTTTGCAAGACCGACAGCCATACAGTCGTTGGCACAGACGACCGCCTCGGGAAGCTTCTTTCCCGACGAGATAAGATTCATGGCAAGGCTCTCTCCGCTGCTATACCAGAAATCGCCGTAATAGACTCTGTCATCGTCCACTTTAAGGCCATGCTCGATCATGGTCTCTTTATAGGCATTAAGCCGCTTAAGCGAATGGGGGTGCCAGGATTTACCGGCCAGGAAAGCAATGTCCTTTAAGCCGTGTTTCTCGATGAGATGAGAGACCACCTTCTTCATGGGATAGTGATTATCCGCATTGACCGAAGGGAAATATTTACTTTCTTTATCAACGAAAAGGACCTTACCTGCAAAGACCTCGTGCAGCTTCTCATCAATGGCAGAAGCAACACCCGGAGTCTGGATCGTGTCGGCCATTACAACGACCGCATCGAATTTATCGTAGGGGATCAAAGAGAAGATGGACGCCTCGCCCTTCTCACGCGCAGGGTTGTTCTGGTATTTGATATACATTGCGTAAACAAATACGTCACTGTCGTGAGCAAAAGCAGTCTCGAGGAAGCCGGAGATAAAACAGCTCTGAGTGTATTCCTCCGGTTGTCCTACGAGCAATGCTATTCTTTGTCTTCTATCATCTTTCAAGCAATAACGCCCCCCGCTATGTGCTTCTTGATCTGCCGCGATTCCTCCTTATATTATATGCCAATCAAGGACATTTTTGAACTGAGATCATTCGATCACTCGATGCCTTTAAGGGTTCCGACCATGTCAAGATCTCTGATCCTGCGGGAGAAGAGGAAGCTTACGGCCAGGGATACCAGCAGCACGAATGCCGCCGCGCAGACATATAGGTAGACAGGTATCGTCATATAATAATCGAAATTCTCACCGTTGGAGTTCATCATCTCTATAAGCAGCGGCTGAGCCCATGGGATGCCGAGGACGATGCCGATCACAGCAAACCAGATATTCTCCTGATTCAGGATCTTACGGATGCTTCTTGTATGAAGACCCATGACCTTGAGAGTCGCGAATTCTTTGAGTCGCTCATGGAATGACAGATTGCCTGAGTTGTAGAGCACTACAACGATGGTAATGATCGAGAAGCTTGCCATGACACCTACCAGAGCATTTATTACTTCAAAGCCTTCTTCAAAACTGTCTTTGAGTTTAGCCATGTTATAGACTGCGCTGACTCCGGGCGTGTTCTCATAATCAGTTACATCGGTCTTGGTGACGATGCTGCCGGGGACGAATTCGCAGCCTGCCGCCTCCAGATCTTCTCTCAGTATCGTAATTCCAGCGGTATCGGGAGTCCTGTTTATAAGACCGATCTCCGACTCGTACCAGGTGTTTTTGGAATAGATATGCCAGTAGATCTTATCGCCGACGCCTACACCCATACTCTTTGCCAGTCGATTGGTAATAGCAACATAGCCCGGTTTCATCTGGGTTATTTCCGTATCCTTGCCGGTGATATTAAACAGTCCGTTTCCTTCGATCACGGTGATATTCTGTTTGCTCTTATCGTCACCTCCGACCTCGGTCGCGATCTCGATAAAATCCTGCATAATCAATTCGCCGTCCACTTCGTCCGCAAGGCTGTCATAGTAGGTCAAGTCCTGATCACCGGAGAGCACCATCTCATAATCATAAGTCTGGATCCTATCAAAGTTCCATTCCACAAGCTGATTCACCAGAACATAGCAACCGAAAGAATAGAGGATAAGCACCATGCCGACACAGGTTCCGACAATGCCCATCAATGCGCGCATGGGATATCTGAATACATCACGAAGATTATATGCAGTACTGAAGCTGAGCTTGTTCCAGAAAGCAAATCTCTCCAGAGGATTGCGACGGGCCTTCTTCGGAGAAGCGGGACGGAGCACCTCGGCAGGGTGAACTTTCATGAGCTTACGGCAGCTGAAATACGAAGTACCGGTACACAATACTACAATAGCCGCAGCGAGGATATAACACATGGGGGACAGGCTGGCATGGAGGTCGGGGACGATGTACCAGTCGTCGATGACTATGTCTATCAGCCAATCCGCCAGAATGGGGCCGGCGATCAGACCGACTGCCGCGCCTGTCAAAGAGACGATAAAACTGTATGACATATAGTGCATAACGATCTTATGTTTCTTCATTCCGATGGCATTCATTGTACCGATCTGAGTTCTCTGTCTCTCCACGAGACGACTCATGCTCGTAGCGATCACCAACATGGCGATAACAACAAATACTACGGAGAAGCCGTATGAGAATGTCTCGTGCTGATCTAACTCGGAATCGAATTTCTGTATACCCTCAATGGAGCTCTTATCGATCATGACCGAGTAGTTCCCGCCAAGGGCTTCTGCGATCTGCGGCTCGTAGAAGAGAGCCGGATTATCATTCTTTTCGCTCTTACTCCTGTTACTTATCGCATAGTCATGTCCCTCATCCGTCAATGTGATCAGGAGCGTGGTGTTGGGAAGCAGTTCACTATGCTCGACTCCCGCCTTCCCCACATAGACATATGCAAGATTCTTAAGATTGATATCCGAATCATTATCGGCTCTCGTATATGCATATTCGGGAGTCATGATCAACCCCTTGACAGGCTTCTCGAAGGTCATCCCGTTATATTCGAATCTGAAACTATCTCCAAGACTTATATCCCATGCATCAGCGAAAGAAGCATTAAGCCAGATACCGTCTTCGTCCTGCGGATCAAAGTCCTCGCCCTCCACAGTCCGGGGCACGATAACAAGACTCTCGTCCATAATGTAGACATTGGTCTGAACGCCATCCTGGTCAGGCGCAGTTCCCTTAAGTTCCGTCCGAAGCTGAGCATCTTCCACAAAGACAAGAGCCCTTACAGCCTCAAGATCAGCCTCGCTGAAACCTTCACTGTAGATCCAGGCGTCAGCGAGATTTGTATCTTTACCGAATTCCTTAACCGCATTCCGACAACCGACTACCTCAGAATAAAAAGCAGCGAAAACAAACACCGCAAGAAAAGATAAAAGCCAAATAGAGATAAACTGGCCCTTATTGGCCTTTATCTCACGAAGCATCTTACGAGCCAGCATTACCACTCCACCTCCTCTACGGAAAGCGGTTTCTCGTTGATCCTGATCTCGCGTATCTTGCCATTCTTCATCCTGATGACCTTGTCTGCGCACTTGGCGATATCCGCATTATGCGTAACAAGAATGACGGTATTACCATTCTTACGGGACATGTCAGCCAGAAGCTGCAGAACGATCTTACCTGTCTCGGAATCAAGAGCGCCCGTGGGTTCATCACCTAAGATTATCCTGGGCTTCTTGGCAAGAGCTCTGGCGATCGATACTCGCTGCTGTTCTCCGCCTGACATCTGGGACGGGAATTTACGTGCGTGTTCCTTAAGCCCTACAAGCTCAAGCATCTCCTCGGGATCAGCCGCGTCCTTAACGATACTCTTGGTGAGAGCCACATTCTCCAGAGCCGTGAGGCTGGGTATCAGGTTATAAAACTGAAAGATGAATCCGACCTTGACCGCCCTGTAGTCCGACAGGCAGCTGTCATTCATGGACGATACTTCCTGACCGTCAACTATCACCTTGCCGGATGTGGGACTGTCCATTCCTCCGAGCATATTAAGAACCGTAGATTTACCGGCACCGGACTGTCCGAGAATTACGACGAATTCACCTTCGTCTATAGTAAAATCCACATGGTTTACAGCTATCTGTTTGCCGTCCCCTTCTCCGTATTCCTTTACGACATCCTTAAATTCAACTATTGTCGCCATCCTTTATTCCCCTTTCTTTTTATCTGTTATTTCTTTCTCATATTCATCAAGATAATTCATGACCTCATCCTGATATTCATCTTTGATGCAGATCTCACAGAGTTTCTTCTTAAGAGTCGTCTGCATCCTCTCCATTGCCGAATCATGAAAGAGATACTCGTTCTCATATGCTATCTGCGTCAGTTTCACGAGATTTGTTATCAGGGCATAATCAAGCTCTTCTTCGCTCTTCACGCCTTCGACATGACTGAAGATAAATCTCGATATCATCTTCTCTCGCTCAAGATCCAGATCTTTTCCTATCGCTTTATCCGCTTCGTAAAGTTTTCTCTCATCTTCCGGCGCGAACTTACGATAGATAGAGTCACTGCCGAGTATGTTATTCAGGAACTCGAAAAGCTCCCTCGGCTTCATCTTCCTGTCCGCCGGATATTTCTCATCAAGCTGTCTTAGGATCAACATGCGGTTCATATCCAGAGCCCTGTTAACATACTCCTCTTTGGAAGAGAAGAAATTATAGAAGGTGCTCTTGCCGATACCGACTGCGGATGTGATCTTATCCACGGACATATGAGTCATACCGTATTTCTCAAGAAGCGGTACGGCCATTTCCAGCATGCGTCTTTCCAGCTCTTGTTTCTCGGCTTCATTGAAGACTCTCGAAGGTGACATCCTATCCTCCCATAGTTAGTGGTTTTATCCCTTTGCGACCATTTTATCGTTTCGGTCGCAAGTCCATTTTACTTATTTTCGATCAGTTGTCAATGGCTAACTGAAAATATGGTATAATCCACTAACATGTGTTACTAAATATAAAGATCGGAGATAAATATGCTTACACAAGTTTCTATTTTTGCAGAGAACAAGAAGGGCTCCATGGGACAGATCACATCCCTGATCGCAGGCGCAGGTATTAATGTCAGCGCGCTTGTCACAAATGACAGCGCGGAATTCGGAATAGTCCGCCTAATCTCGGACGAACCCGGTCGCACCGAGGAGCTTCTCAGAAACAAGGGTTATATGTGCCGCTTGGATCCTGTCATAGCTGTTAATATCGGCGACGAACCCGGCAGTCTCGATCGCCTGCTGGCAGATATCGCCGCCAGCAACATCAATATCGACTATCTCTATCTGTCCTACAATCGAGAACTCGGTAATCCCATTGCGGTCTTCCACGCCCATGATTTCGATGAGATGGAGGACTATCTGTCAAGCAAGGGATTCGTGGTGATCTGAGGCCCCGGGGTCTGTCCCAGCCTCGACGGTGAGATCGAAGTCACAGAGGATTTGTCGTGAACTGACTTCTTGGGGCTTGTCTCCCAAAAATGCCTTATTTGTCTACATTTTTGTAAAACGGAGACATGTTTTGTAGACAGTCCCTCAAAACAGCACTTTTTGTCTACATTTTCGAAAAACAGTGACATGGTTTGTAGACAATCCGCTTTCCAGACAGCAAAAGACAAAGAAAGCGGCCGCCTCACCCGAGACGACCGCTTTCGCTATGAAAGGCGTATGACTGATGACTTATTATTCAATGTCCTGAAGAGCCATGAAGCCCTCCTCACCGGTCCTGATCTTAACTACATTCAAGACGTTATATACGAAGATCTTACCGTCACCGATATGTCCGGTATAAAGAACCTTCTTGGCAGTGTCGATTACAGTCTGAACCGGTACCGCGCTGACAACTACACTTATCTGAACCTTAGGCAACAAAGAGGCTTCCACGGGAACGCCACGATAGAATTCCTGTCTTCCCTTCTGGATACCGCAGCCCATTACGTGAGTTACGGTCATACCTGTGATGCCTATTCCCATAAGAGCATTCTTGAGATTATCCAATCGCGACTCGCGGCATACGATATCGATCTTGGAATAGGCGTGCCCGTCCGCTGTTACCGGCTGCTCCCAGGAAGGAACCGCCTTAACTTCAACAGCCTCTGCAAGCGGTACATCGCCCGTAACCGTAACAGGCTCTGTCTCCTCCACGATAGCCTGAGGAGCAAGATGGAAGCCGGCATAGGCTGTCGGCAGACCATGCTCAGTAGCATCAAGACCTTCGATCTCTTCCTCTCTGGATACACGAAGACCATTAGTTGCAATGATGATCTTAAATGTAATGATCATCAGAACTGCAGTCCAAGCGACGATAGCCGAGATACCCAGACACTGTGTGCCGAAGACCTTCATGCCCTCCTTAAAGCTCGTACCATGGATCAGAGCGTAAATAGGTCCGTCTACGCCGAGAGAGCTCTTATTTGTTGCAAGAAGGCCTGCAAGGAGAGTACCTGATATACCGTTGGCAAGGTGAACGCCGCAGGCTCCGACAGGATCGTCGATATGGAGCTTAAGATCCAGGAATTCAACAACGAGGACTACGAGAAGACCTGAGATAATACCTTCTATGGAAGCTCCTACTGCATCGATGGCATGACAACCGGCTGTCACGCAGACAAGACCTGCCAGAGAGGCATTGATACACATGGACACATCAGGCTTGCCATTCTTGATCCAGGTAAAGAGCATGCAAGTTACTGTTGCAAGAGCAGGGGCAATAGTAGTTGTGAGGAAGATAGCTGCCAACTGGGGAAGAGATGTTGCTGCAGCTCCGTTAAATCCGTACCAGCCGAACCAGAGGATAAAGCAGCCCAGAGCGCCGATGGGGATATTGTGACCCTGGATGGCATTTACCTTGACGACCTTTCCTTCACTGTTACGAACATACTTACCGATACGGGGACCTACCATTATCGCGCCGATAAGAGCTGCTACACCGCCAACGGTATGAATACATGCGGAACCTGCGAAATCAATAAATCCGAGTTTGGCCAGCCAACCGTTGGAATTCCATGTCCAGCCTGCCTCAATGGGATATACGATCAGCGACAATACCGCCGAATAGATACAGTAGGAACTGAACTTCGTTCTCTCTGCCATGGCGCCGGACACAATAGTCGCGGCAGTCGCACAGAATACAAGATTAAAGACAAAGCTCGATGCATTGGATTCCATAAATCCCGAGAAATCCGTAAAGATATCAAGATTGGGAATACCCACAAAGCCGAAGAGCATATCTTCACTCATCATAAGGCCAAAGCCCAGAAGCATAAAGCAGACTGTACCGATACAGAAATCCATCAGATTCTTCATCAGTATGTTACCTGTATTCTTGATCCTGCAAAAGCCCGCCTCCAACATGGCAAAGCCTGCCTGCATGAAGAAAACAAGCGCGGCTCCTATCAGGAACCAGATACCGAAGACCTGAGAATTCACGGTCTCGGTGATCATTGTTGTGATTTCACTTTCCATTTTCTTTTCCTCTTTCTTTCTCACAAAGAACGGCAGCCCGATACTCTCGCACCGGACTGCCGTAGGCCTGTGGTTTTATATGCTTGATTAAAGCGCTTATCTTACGGCGAAAAGCAACTCGCCGTATGTCGGGAAAGGCCAATAGTCGGAAGCCGTCTCCCCTTCGAGCTTATCGCAGACTTCGCGAAGCTCATCCATCTCCTTCTTGATCACATCCTTGTAGCCGTCAGCCTTCTTTACGAAACAGCTCTCGGACTCGACCTGATCAAGCGACTTATTAAGAGCAGAATACTTCTCGTAGGCACTCTTGAGATCAGCAGATATGAGCTCAAGCTGAGCCTTCTCGAAAGTTACATCCACACCTGCATCCTGCTTTACATTGATACTGCCGGCAAGCTCTGCCGAGTAGGAAGAAACTGCGGGAATGATATCCTGGATAGCCATCTCCAGCATCGTCTGCGCCTCGATATGAAGGAGCTTACAATACTTATCAAGGAAGACCTCGTGACGGGACTGCATCTCAACCTCAGAATAAACCTTGTGGTCAGTAAAGAGCTTGACATTCTTCTCGTCCAGATAGTGTGCGACCGCATCAGGTGTTGTCTTAAGATTGGACAAGCCTCTCTTCTCTGCTTCCTCGATCCAGGCGTCGTCATATCCGTTGCCGTTGAAGATGATCCTCTTGTGAGCGGTGATCTCGCTTCTAATCAGATCATGCAGAGCTGCAGTAAAGTCGTCGGCCTTTTCGAGAATATCCGAATACTGCTTAAGGCTCTCAGCTACCGCCGTGTTAAGGACTGTATTGGGCAATGCGACCGATGATGCCGACCCCAGCATACGGAATTCGAACTTATTACCGGTAAAAGCAAAGGGCGATGTCCTGTTACGATCTGTTGTATCCTTGGGAAACTTCGGCAGGACATGAACGCCGATCTTCATGATCTCCTTCTCTCTTCCGCCATAGGGTATATCACTCTCTATAGCATCAAGGATCTCCGTAAGCTCGGAACCTAAGAAGATCGAGATGACAGCCGGAGGCGCTTCATTGGCTCCCAGTCTGTGATCATTTCCCGCGGAAGCTACAGAGATACGAAGCATGTCCTGATATTCATCAACCGCCTTTATGACCGCCATCAGGAAGAGCAAGAACTGAGCGTTCTCGTAAGGGGTATCGCCGGGTTCAAGAAGATTGATGCCGGTATCCGTGCTGATGGACCAGTTGTTATGCTTACCGGAGCCGTTGATACCTGCGAAAGGCTTCTCGTGCAGGAGGCATACAAGACCATGCTTCTGGGCTACCTTCTTCATGATCTCCATAGTAAGCTGATTGTGATCGGTTGCAATGTTGGTCGTAGTAAAGATAGGTGCCAGCTCGTGCTGCGAAGGTGCTACCTCGTTATGCTCTGTTGTGGCAAGAATACCCAACTTCCAGAGCTCATCGTTCAGATCCTTCATGAAGGCCTGTACTCTCGGCTTGATCGCTCCGAAATAGTGATCCTCCATCTGCTGGCCCTTCGGCGGCGGTGCTCCGAACAAGGTCCTGCCCGTATAGATCAAGTCTCTTCTGGCATTATAACCTTCAGCATCTATGAGGAAGTATTCCTGCTCGGGACCGACTGTCGTCTTTACACTTTTGACATCATCATTTCCGAAAAGCTTCAAGACCCTCATCGCCTGTTTATTGATAGCTTCCATAGACCTTAGGAGCGGAGTCTTCTTGTCGAGCGCCTCGCCTCCATAGGAGCAGAAGGCTGTCGGGATACAGAGCACCCCGTCCTTCAGGAAAGCGAAGGATGTGGGATCCCAGGCCGTGTAGCCTCTCGCTTCAAATGTTGCCCTTAAGCCGCCTGAAGGGAAAGAAGATGCATCCGGCTCTCCCTGTGTCAATTCCTTTCCGGAGAAGCTTAAGATCACATTGCCGTCATCCTTGGGCGATATAAAACTGTCGTGCTTCTCTGCCGTGACACCGGTCATAGGCTGGAACCAGTGTGTATAATGTGTGGCACCCTTCTCAATGGCCCACTGCTTCATCTCATTGGCAACAACTCCTGCTGCCTCAGGTGAGAGTCGCTTACCGTTGTCGATGGCATTCTTGACTTCCTTAAAAGTCTCCTTGGGAAGTCTCTCCTTCATGACGCTCTCGCTGAAGACAAGCTCGCCGAAGATCTCTGCGGGATTACTCATTTTGCATCACTCCTTTTCTCGTATGCTTCGGACAAATAAAAAGACGCCACAGACCTGATAGTCTATGGCGTCTTTGCCGTTTGTCTTTGCTTATGGCACAGATAATATCGCTCGATTTCCGACTTGTCAACATCCTGATCGAAAAATTTCGCTTGAGTCAAAAAACAATCAGAAAATCCGCTCAAATGCGTCCGGCAGATGATTGACAACATTTTCGTTAAGTGATAGCTTTTACACATGAACAATGGCGTTCATCTATGACGGATAATCCCGCCATGGATGGGCGCCTTTTCTTTTAGCAGATAATGACGGAGGGATAACATGAACTGTACACCGAGCGAATTCATGCAGTATATCGAGGAAGAAGACATTAAGTTCGTTCGCTTGACTTTCTGCGACATCTACGGAGTAACTAAGAACATTTCGGTAATGGCAAATGATATAGAGAGAGTCCTTAAAGAAGGTCTCCCCTTCAATGCATCATTTATAAAGGGCTTCGATGAGGAAAGCACACCGGATCTTTATCTGCATCCCGATCCCGGCACGACGGCTCTCCTACCCTGGAGACCTGAAAACGGCAAGGTCATCAGAATGTTCTGTGATATCAAGACTCACAGCGGCGAACCGGTAAAAAGATATTCCAGATATATTCTTAAGGAAGCAATCAGAAGAGCCGAAGAAAAAGGCATAAGCTTTAAGTTCGGTTCCAGAATGGAATTCTATCTGTTTAAGACAGACGAGGAAGGAAACTCCACAAAGATCCCCTGCGACAGAGCAGGCTACATGGATATCGCCCCCCTGGATAAGGGTGAGAATGTAAGAAGAGAGATATGCCTGACACTTGAGAGAATGGGTGTTATCCCCGTCAATTCTCACCATGAGGCAGGCCCGGGACAAAATGAGATCGACTTCAGAAGTTCAGACGCCCTGACAGCTGCGGATCATACGATGACCTTCCGCAATGTCGTCAGGACTATAGCGGCCAGGCACGGCTTCTCAGCCAACTTCGATCCCAAGCCACTTGACGATGCTCCGGGAAGCGGATTTCATATCAATTTCAGAGCTGATTCCGCCGACGGAAAGCAGGTGCAGCCTGCCGCCATCGCAGGCGTGCTAAAGCATGTTTATGAATCAACCCTCTTCTTCAATCCTTCTGCCGATTCTTACAAGAGATTAGGCGAAGGAAGCGCTCCCAGATATATCACCTGGTCAAGAGAGAACAGAGGTCAGCTTATCGGCATCCCGCCTGTTAGAGGAATACATCACTATGCACAGCTTAGATCACCCGACGGTCTATCCAATCCATATTTGGACTATGCCCTGATAATCGAGGCTGCCATGGATGGCATCAATTCCGATCTCGAGCTGGAACCGCCCGTCAATTCTACAGCCGATGCTTCCATTATCAGAAAGAGACTTCCGGCAGACCTGAAGGAGGCCATCAAGGCGGCAGAAGAAAGCGAATTCATAAAAAAGCTTTTCGATGATTACATCTTAAAGTGTTACAGCGAAGACCGATAAACGTCAGATAAATCTTAAGGAAGGGAGGGAATAAAATGCTCAAAGAATTTACTTACAGCGTATTGATAGTATCAGCTAACGATAAGTTCACGACCATCTTAACCTCCCTTCTTCCTCCCGAAGAATATTCACCGGTCACGGTGGTAAGAGACGTCGGTTCTGCCAGAAGAGCGCTACTTGAGACAGACAGAGACATCATCATTGTCAATACGCCGTTGCCTGATGAGATGGGCGTCAACTTTGCCATAGACACCGGTGCCGACAGCAACAGCGTAGTAATGCTCTGCGTCAAAGAAGAGCTTTATGATGAGATCAACAGCAAGGCCGAAGACTACGGTGTGCTGACCTTGTCCAAGCCGACATCGAGAGCGGCGGTCAGACAGTCGCTTAAGCTCATGTGCGCCACAAGAAAGCGCCTTATGAAGATGCAGGAGAAGACGGACTCTTTCGAGCAGAAGATGATCGATATAAAAACGGTTAACAGAGCTAAACTCCTGTTGATAGAGAATCTTGGACTTACAGAGAACGAGGCACATAAAAGGATCGAGAAAATGGCAATGGATACGCGAAGCACAAAACGCGCCGTAGCCGATCGGATAATCAGCGAATATACCAATCCATAGTCGGAGGAAAAAGACATGACCAAATATATCTTTGTAACAGGCGGAGTCGTCTCGGGACTCGGTAAGGGAATTACTGCGGCATCTCTGGGAAGATTACTTAAGATGAGAGGACTTAAAGTCGCCGCCCAAAAGCTCGATCCCTACATCAATGTCGACCCCGGAACCATGAGTCCTTATCAGCACGGCGAGGTTTACGTGACCGAGGACGGAGCCGAGACTGACCTGGATCTTGGTCACTACGAGAGATTCATTGACGAGGATCTTAACAAATATTCAAATCTGACAACAGGCAAAGTCTATTCCAATGTCATTGCAAAGGAGAGGCGCGGCGAGTATCTCGGAAAGACAGTTCAGATCATTCCGCATATTACGGACGAGATAAAACGCTTCATTTATAATGTCGGTCTTAAGAGTAATGCCGATGTTGTAATAACAGAAGTCGGGGGCACTACAGGTGATATCGAGAGCCAGCCCTTTATCGAAGCGATAAGACAGGTGGGCAACGAAGTCGGTCGCGACAATTCGCTATATATCCACGTCACCCTTGTCCCCTATCTTAAGGCGTCAGGTGAACACAAATCCAAACCCACTCAGCATTCCGTCAAGGAGCTTCAGGGCATGGGCATCTCCCCTGACATAATCGTGCTAAGGACCGATGAACCCATCGAAGACAGCAACGTTTTGACGAAGATCGCTCATTTCTGCAATGTGAAGGAAGATTGCGTCATCGAGAATCTTACTCTCCCCATCCTATATGAGGCTCCTCTTATGCTCGAAAAGTCCTGCATGTCCGATATCGTCTGCCGTGAACTGAAGCTGGATCTTCCCGCTCCCGACTTAGGCGAATGGAAGAGCCTGATCGAATCCATCCGCAATCTGAAGGGCCTTTGCAGCATCGGGATCGTCGGCAAATATGTACAACTTCACGATGCTTATCTGTCGGTTGCCGAAGCGCTTCATCATGCAGGCTTTGCATGCGGAAGCGAAGTGAAGATCGAATGGATCGATTCTGAGACGATTGACTATACCAACGCTTCATCCATACTCGGCTCTTTGGACGGTATAGTTATCCCCGGCGGCTTCGGTCAAAGAGGCATCGAGGGAATGATCACCACTGCTCGATATGCGCGCGAGAATGATATCCCCTGCCTCGGCATCTGCCTGGGCATGCAGATAATCGTTATCGAGGCAGCCCGCGACCTTGCACATATGACAGACGCCAACTCCAACGAATTCGACGAGAATTCCCCCTACAAGGTGATCGATTTTATGCCGGGGCAAAGCAGCGATATCGATATGGGCGGAACACTGAGACTCGGGAGCTATCCCTGCAGCATAAAAGCCGGTAGCGTAATGGAAAAATGTTACGGCATTGACAGTATCAATGAGAGACACCGTCACAGATACGAATTTAATAACGACTACAGAGAATCACTTCAGGCAGCAGGCCTTACTTTAAGCGGATTCTCGCCTGATGGAAGGCTTGTGGAGACCGTCGAGTATTCCGATAAAGCCTTCTATGTGGGTGTGCAGTTTCATCCCGAATTCAAGAGTCGTCCCAACAAGCCTCATCCGCTTTTCGCAGGACTTGTCTCGGCTGCTATCAACAAAAAGAACGGAGTATCATTATGAGGATCAAGATCAATAATAATTTCGACAGGATAAATCAGACTTATCTCTTCTCGAATATCGCAGCCCGTGTAAGAGATTATTCCAAGGGGCACCCGGATGCGGACATCATCCGTCTCGGCATCGGAGACGTGACTCTCCCGCTGCCTTCTGTCATTACTGAAGCAATGCAGCAGGCCGTCCTTGAGATGGGATCTGCCGAGACCTTCAGAGGCTATCCGCCGGAATACGGATATGATTTCTTAAAGGATGCCATCGTCTCGCATTATAAAGATCTGGGAGTCAATATCTCTTCTTCGTCTGTATTCGTGTCAGACGGCGCCAAGAGCGATCTCGGCAATATCGTCGATATACTGGGTAATAATGAGATCATCATTCCCGATCCGGTCTACCCTGTATATGTGGATTCGAATCTCATGAACGGCAATCACATAAATCTTCTGCCGGGCAATATGGATAACGGCTTCCTTCCCATGCCTGATGAATTACCGTCAGGTATAGAAGCCGCCGTGATCTACCTTTGTTCTCCCAATAATCCAACCGGAGCAGCTTATGATCAGGAGCAGCTTGAGACCTGGGTCTCTTATGCAATTGACACCGGCTCTCTTATAATCTACGACAATGCATATGAGGCATTTATAAGTGAAGATCTGTCCCACTCGATCTATTCTGTCCCGGGCGCCGAGGAGTGTGCAATAGAGATCTGTTCTTTCTCCAAATTCGCAGGCTTCACGGGAGTTCGCTGCGGTTGGACGATCATACCGGATACTCTTATAAGCGAAGACGGTCATCAGCTATCTGCTCTTTGGTCAAGAAGACAGGCTACCAAATTTAACGGTGTATCTTATCCCGTGCAAAGAGCAGCCGAAGCCGCGCTGTCCGATAAGGGCATCATCGAATTACAAAAGAACATCGACTATTATCGCCGCAATGCTTCTACTATCGCATCAGCTCTTGATGATCTTGCCATCCGTTACACAGGCGGCATCAATTCGCCCTATATCTGGCTCGAGTGCCCGGACGGACTCGGGAGCTGGGATTTTTTCGATAAGCTGCTTCATAAAGCTCAGATAGTGGGAACACCCGGCGAGGGCTTCGGACAGGCAGGCGAAGGTTTCTTCCGACTGACAGCTTTCGGAACTTATGAGAATACGTGTAAAGCGGTCCAAAGGCTTAGGAAGCTTCTGTGATGATCCGGCCTCTCTTTGCTGTATAATAGTCAGGAATAATCTTCAGCGAAAAGGGGCCTTCATATGACAAAACTGATCTCATGGAATATAGATTCGCTTAACGCGGCACTGACTTCAACTTCACCCAGAGCGCTTCTGTCACAGGAGGTTCTGCGTAAGATCGCCGGCGAGGATGCCGACATCATATCGATACAGGAAACCAAACTGCCGCCCGAGGGGCCATCGGAAAAGCACTTTAAGCTTCTGACAGATTACCTCCCCGGATATCAGATCGCTTGGACCAGTTCCAATCCCCCGGCACGTAAAGGTTACGCCGGCACCATGGTCCTCTATCGCGAAGGGCTTCCGGCTGAGGTAAACAAGCCCCGCATAGATTCTCCCGATACGATGGATGACGAGGGGCGACTTCTTGTACTGGAATTCGATAGATTCTATCTGGTAAATGTCTATACGCCCAATGCCGGAGATGAGCTTAAAAGGCTTCCTCAAAGGCAGATCTGGGATAGATGCTATGCCGATTACCTTGCGTCTCTTGATAAGAAAAAGCCTGTCATCGCCTGCGGTGATTTCAATGTAGCCCATAAGGAGATCGATCTGGCAAATCCTGCCACGAATCACAATTCCGCCGGCTTTACCGACGAGGAGCGCGAGGGCTTTACAAATCTGCTCAGTAAAGGCTTTGTCGACAGCTTCAGATTCATTAACGGCGACATACCTTCCGTATATTCCTGGTGGAGTCAGAGGATAAAGACCAGCAAGATCAATAATGCGGGCTGGAGGATCGACTATTTTATAGTCAGCGACAGGATCAAGGAAAAGATCCTTAAGTCCTGCATGATCGATTCCGGCGACAGACAGGATCACACGCCTATCATGCTGGAGATAGATATCTGAGAAGAAGAGTAAATATGAACTCAAACAGAGAAAAATATATTCTCTTTTTTAAGCAGACTCTTAAGCAACATGCTTAAGCTTTTGCTTAAAGAATTCACGCTTTATCCCAAGCTTTTCGCGAAGAACATAAAAAACATCGGGCAGCCGCTGATTCAATGCTGCCCGATGCCTTACCGAAGGTCTTCTGCCGTTGGGGTGTAAAAACGGCAGTCCTTCACGATATAAGAGGTATAGCTTTGTCAGATCTCCATCTCGCCCGTGAACACTTTCTCGCAGTTACCGGTCATGTAGACCGCCTCGTCGGTATAACGGATCATCAGGTCGCCGCCTTTAAGGATCACGCGGATATCCTCATCCTTGGGGCAGTGACCGTTAAGGCAGGCCGCCACCACAGCAGCGCAGGCGCCGGTACCGCATGCCATGGTCTCTCCCGAGCCTCTCTCCCACACTCTCATCTTCAGCGTATGAGGATCTATCACTTTGATGAACTCGGTATTAACGCGCTCGGGGAAGGCAGGATCATTTTCGAAAAGCGGCCCGATATGCTCAAGATCCAGCGCATCCACCAGATCCGTGAAGACTACTGCGTGAGGGTTGCCCATGGAAACGCAGGTCACCTTATAGTTCTGTCCGTCAATAGTAAGCGGCTGATCCAATGCAATACCCGAATCGTCTGCAGGAATGGTCGTGGGGATCAAAGAGGGCTCCAATATCGCCTTGCCCATATCCACCTTTACACGCTGGACAATATCACCGGAAGTCATCAGTTCCAACTTCTTGATGCCGCTCTTGGTCTCGATGGTCATGTGCCTTCTCTTGTGACCGACCACATCATACATATATTTACCTACGCATCGGATGGCGTTGCCGCACATCATTCCCTCAGAGCCGTCGAGGTTATACATGATCATTCGGGCATCCGCCACTTTAGAGGGCGCGATAAGCACGATGCCGTCGCCTCCGACTCCGAAATGCCTGTCAGACATATAGACGGACAGCGACTCAGGTGAAGATACCATATTATCCAGACAGTCGATATAGATGTAGTCATTTCCTATTCCCTGCATCTTAGTAAAACGGATAACACGACGTTTCTCGCGCATATTATTGATATCTACCAGCTCGGTATTGATCTCGCTGTAACGGCTCATGAGGGAGTCAGCCAAGGCATCAGCCGTATCCACCGCGGTCAGGCAGGGAATTCCCAGCATGACTGCACGCCTTCTGAGCTTAACGGAATCGCGGGCCGGGAGCCTGCCCTTGGCAGAGGTTGAGATGATGTAGTTGACCTTGCCGCTTTCCAGCAAAGACATGGTATTGTTGCTGTCAGATTCGTGGATCTTGGCCACATCCGTTACCATCATCCCCGCGGCCCGAAGCGCCTCTGCAGTGCCATGTGTCGCGTAGAGCGCGAAGCCTAAAGTATCGAATTTCTTGGCTATCTCCACGATCTCCGCCTTGTCGCTGTCCCTGACGGTAATGAATATGCCGCCGCTCTTATACATCTTGTAACCTGCTGCTACAAGCCCTTTATAAAGAGCTTCCGAGAGGTCACGACCGATGCCCAGAACTTCGCCGGTGGACTTCATCTCCGGACCGAGTTGAGTGTCGACATCCGTGAGTTTCTCGAAAGAGAATACAGGAACTTTGACTGCGGTATAGGGTGACTGCCGATAAAAGCCGGTTCCGTAATCCATATCTGCCAACTTCTCCCCGAGGCTTACTCTGATCGCCAGATCGACCATTGGCACGCCCGTGACTTTACTCATATATGGTACTGTCCTGGACGCGCGGGGATTGACCTCGATAACATAGATCCGGTTGTCCTTGACAATATACTGAATATTTACGATACCGATAGAATTTAAGCCCTCACAAAGATCACGCGTAGTATCTGTCAGGCGTTTACCCATATCATCGAAAATATGCTTTGCGGGATAGACTGCTATGGAATCTCCGGAGTGGATGCCTGCCCTCTCGATGTGTTCCATGATGCCGGGTATAAGAACATCCTTACCGTCATAGATGGCATCTACTTCGATCTCTCTTCCCTGGATATATTTGTCGATAAGAACCGGATTCTCGATACCTCCTTCCAGGATCTTACTCATGTATTCTTCGACATCTTCCTCGTTAAAGGCTATGGTCATATTCTGTCCGCCGAGAACATAGGAAGGACGCAGCAGGACCGGATAACCCAGAGTCTCTGCCGCCTTATGAGCATCCTTCATCGTCAATACCGAGAAGCCCTTAGGGCGGGCGATATCCAGTTTCTCGAGCAGTTCATCAAACCGTTCTCTATCCTCCGCCATATCGATGGAATCGGCAGATGTTCCGATAATATTTACACCGTTACGATCAAGCGTCGATGTAAGCTTGATTGCAGTCTGTCCGCCGAAAGCAACAACTACACCGAGAGGCTTTTCCTGACGGATAATGTTCATGACATCTTCATCAGTCAAAGGTTCAAAGTAGAGACGATCACCCGTATCAAAATCCGTCGATACAGTCTCCGGATTATTATTGATGATAACAACACGGTAACCCAGTTCTCTTAATATATGCACGCAGTGAACCGCCGCATAATCGAACTCGATCCCCTGCCCTATCCTGATAGGGCCTGAGCCTATGACTATAACTGTCTGTTTTCCCTTGTCAGCTTCAGTCTCAAAATCCGCTTCGTTCTCCCCTCCTGCTTCGGGAAGATTATAAGTCCCATAGAAATAAGGTGTCTGAGCAGCGAATTCTCCGGCGCAGGTATCTACCATCTTGTACCCGGGCTCGATCTTAAAAGAGGCATCAAGATCATGTCCGCTGATCCTCTTGATCGCCTTATCGGTAAAACCCAGCTTCTTGGCCTCTACATATCGATCACGATCTATATTCTTTCCTGAGATCTCAAGCTCGAAAGACACCAGTCTGTGAACTTTATTCAAGAACCACATATCGATCCCGGACGCACTATGAACAGTCTCACAGCTGACGCCGCGGCGCATTGCTTCCGCTATGTAGAAAAGCCTAAGATCAGTCGCCTTGCCGTAGCCCTTCTCTATCTCCTCGTCAGTCTTGGATCTGAGAGATGGCAGATCCAATGTATCAAGAGAGATCTCTGCACCTCTTACGGCCTTCATCAAAGCTGCCTCGAAAGAATCCGCTATAGCCATTACTTCACCTGTCGCTTTCATCTGGGTGCCCAGATCTCTCTTGGCATAGAAGAACTTATCAAAAGGCCACTTCGGAAACTTGACCGCCACATAATCCAGCGCCGGTTCAAAGGCCGCATAGGTACTGCCGGTGACGGCATTTCTGATCTCATCCAGCTTGTAGCCAAGAGCGATCTTGGTCGCGACCTTCGCTATCGGGTAGCCGGTCGCTTTCGAGGCAAGAGCGGAAGAACGCGACACCCTCGGATTTACTTCAATGACTGCATAATCAAAGGAGTCGGGGTTTAAGGCGAACTGGCAGTTGCAGCCGCCTTCGACGCCAAGAGCCTCGATGATCTTTAAGGAGGCGGATCTCAGCATCTGATATTCCTTGTCGGCCAAAGTCACTGCGGGAGCTATTACTATTGAATCACCTGTGTGAACTCCTACCGGATCCATATTCTCCATGGAGCACACGGTGATAACATTGCCGGCCCGGTCTCTTATTACTTCGAACTCGATCTCCTTCCAGCCCGCAATACTTTTTTCGATAAGAACCTGCGTTATCGGAGACAAGTTAAGTCCGGTGGCAGCGATGCGGGCAAGCTCCTCCTCGTTATCTGCGATGCCGCCGCCGCTGCCGCCGAGAGTAAAGGCCGGGCGGACGATTACCGGGTAGCTGATCTCACGGGCAAAAGCGAGCGCAGACTCCACATCATTTACGACCATGGAAGGTACGCAGGGCTGCCCTATGGATTCCATCGTGTCCTTGAACATCTGTCGATCTTCCGCCTTATCGATACACTCGGGCGATGATCCCAAAAGCTTCACATTATGTTCCTGAAGGAAGCCGTCCTTAGCCAGCTGCATACAAAGCGTCAGAGCCGTCTGTCCGCCGAGTCCCGAGAGGATCGCATCCGGATGCTCCGTTTCTATAACACGCTTAACGGTTGTGAGTGTAAGCGGTTCAAGATATATCTTATCTGCCATGGAACGGTCAGTCATAATCGTCGCCGGATTACTATTGATCAAGACGATCTCGATATTATCTTCTTTGAGAGCCCGGCAGGCCTGAGTGCCCGCATAATCAAACTCCGCCGCCTGTCCTATAACGATCGGCCCGGATCCTATTACCAATACTTTCCTGATAGTTCTGTCAAACGGCATATCACTCACCCCTTCTTTCCATCATCTCGATAAATCTATCGAAAAGATAATCGGTATCCTTAGGACCTCCGCAGGCCTCCGGATGGAACTGCACCGAGAAAGCATTCTCATTCTTATAAATAAGTCCCTCATTAGTGAAATCATTACAGTTAACAAAGAACTCGTCCGCTATGTCTTTATCGATACTGCCGCTCTCGACCGCATAACCGTGGTTCTGTGACGATATATAAACCCTGCCGCTCGTTAAGTCCCTGACCGGGTGATTGGCTCCTCTGTGACCATACTTAAGCTTAGATGTCTTAAACCCATGAGCAAGCGCTAAGAGCTGGTGTCCCAGGCAGATCCCCATAGTAGGGATATTGTCGAAAGATAATTCTCTTAAGGTCGCTATGGCTTCTTCATTATCTTCGGGATCTCCCGGACCGTTACTTAAGAAAAGGCCGTCAGGAGATAAGTCCCGGATCTTTGCAGCAGTAACAGAAGACGGGAGCACCGTAACTTTGCAGCCTCTTTTGGTCAGCGATCTTATTATGTTCTCTTTGACTCCATAGTCGATCAGGGCCACACTATATCTGCGATCAGCGTCAGACGGCTCCTCTATACGGACATCTCTGACAGTTACTTCATCCACAGGTCTCTTGATCCGGTAGGTCGAGATCTTATCAAGGTCAGCATGAGTCGGATCATCACATATCATACCGTTCATGGTACCGTGCTCTCTTAGGATCTTGGTAAGACTTCTGCTGTCTATTCCCTTAAGTCCCGGAATCCCCTGTTGTTTCAGATATTGATCTATTGTCATGGCGCATCTGAAGTTTGAAGGAGCTTCGCACACTTCACGGACGATGTATGCGGATACGCTGCTTTGCTCGCCTTCGCGGTCTTCCGGTATGATGCCGTAATTGCCGATCAGAGGAAAGGTCTGGACTACTGCCTGTCCTTTATAACTCTTGTCGGTCAGCGTCTCCAGATATGCCGTCATTGCCGTGGTAAAGACGATCTCGGCGATCACCTCACCATCGGCGCCAAAGGCTTCACCTTCGAACACTTTTCCGTTTTCCAGTACAAGATATCTTTTCATAGTCATTCACCCCATTGACTTTTTATTGCGATATTTGTTTATTTTCTGAGATTGCTATAGCCCATCAGATATTCATCCACTTCCCGGGCAGCATCTCTTCCTTCTCTAAGGCCCCATACCACCAGAGACTGCCCTCTTCTCATATCTCCCGCCGTAAAAACTCCGGGTATAGAAGTCGCATGGCCGTCATCTTTGGTACTTACGGTATTACGGCCTGTAAGTTCCACACCGAAAGCATCCGTTATATATTTCTGAGCTCCCGTAAAGCCTGCAGCTATCAAGACAAGATCAGCAGGAAGGATCTCTTCGGAGCCTTCGATGTTTTCCATCTTCATTCGCCCGGTCGCTTCATCCCTAACCGAACGAAGCTTAACGATCTCCACGGCCTTAAGATGTCCTTCTTCATCCTTGATAAATCTCTTTACAGTCGTTGTGTATATTCTCGGATCATGTCCGAAAACGGCTATCGCCTCCTGCTGGCCATAGTCGGTCTTACAGACTCGGGGCCATTCGGGCCAGGGATTATTCTCGCCCCTCTCATCCGGCAGCTTCGGCATCATCTCAAGCTGGGTAACGGACCGGCAACCATGTCTTATGGATGTGCCGACACAGTCATTCCCCGTGTCACCGCCTCCGATTACCACGACGTGCTTATACTTGGCACTGATATAGTTGCCGTCTGTCATATTGGAGTTAAGAAGAGACTTGGTCGTCGACTTCAAAAAATCAACGGCAAAATAGATACCTTCTGCATCACGCCCTTCAGCCATAATGTCGCGTGGCTGAGAGGATCCGCAGCACAGGACTACCGCATCATATTTCTCTTCCAATTCTGACGCAGTGATATCGACACCGATATTTACCGATGTGATGAATTCAACGCCTTCAGCCTTCATCAGATCGATGCGTCTTTGTATAAATCTCTTCTCCAGCTTCATGTTGGGAATGCCGTACATAAGAAGGCCGCCGATCCTGTCTTCACGTTCGTAGACGGTTACGCTGTGACCGCGCTTATTGAGCCAGTAGGCAGTAGACAATCCCGAGGGACCGGAACCGACGACTGCGACTCTTCTTCCACTTCTTGTCTTGGGCGGCTGAGGCTTTAACTTACCCGTGGCGAAAGCCTTTTCGATAATGGCATATTCATTCTCCTTAACCGTTACCGCATCTCCGTTTAAGCCGCAGGTACAGGCCTTCTCACAAAGGGCAGGACAGACTCTGGAGGTAAATTCCGGGAAGGGATTGGTAAGCATCAATCTGTCAGCCGCTTCATCCCAGAACCCCTTGTAGATCAGATCGTTCCAGTCAGGACAAAGATTGTTGAGCGGGCAGCCGGCCACCATACCGCATATGGGCTTGCCGTTCTGACAGAAAGGAACACCGCAGTTCATGCATCTTGCTCCCTGCCTTCTTCTCTCATCTTCGTCGATCTGAGTGTGAAACTCCCTGTAGGTCTTTATTCTCTCCAGTGCGTCTTCCCCGGGGTTATCAACGCGCTCATAATCCATAAATCCGCTTGCTTTTCCCATATGATCACCTTACGCCTTCCCGGCCGTATTCTCGTGGAATGCGGCAATCTTTGCTTCGTCTTCACTCATACCTTCGGCTTTATGCACCAAAATCGAATGAAGCATCCTCTCATAGTCATGAGGTATTACTTTTTTGAACTTACAAAGCTCTGTATCAAAATCATCAAGTATCTTTCTTCCGAGAGGCGAACCGGTCCACCTTACATGCTCTTCGATCAAAGCCCTAAGATGAGCCTTATCCTCTTCCCGGGTTATTCTCGAGAAGCCGACAAGAGATTTGTTGAGCTTGGTATAAAGATCATTATGTTCATCAAGAACATAGGCGACACCGCCGCTCATTCCGGCAGCGAAATTCTTTCCGACAGGACCTAACACAACTGAGACACCGCCGGTCATATATTCACATCCGTGATCTCCCGTTCCCTCGACAACAACCTCCGCGCCCGAATTCCTGACACAGAACCTCTCACCTGCAACACCGTTTATGAATGCCTTTCCCGATGTCGCGCCGAAGAGAGCAACATTACCTACGATGATGTTCTTATCCGCCTCGAAAATGCTCTCCCTGGGCGGGAAGACCGCCAGCTTACCGCCGGACAAGCCCTTGCCGAAATAATCGTTGGCATCGCCCTCCAAAGTTATGGTCTCGCCCCTCGGGATAAATGCTCCGAAGCTTTGACCGCCGGCGCCCTTGCAGTTAATGACATAAGTATCCTCGTCCAGCGTGTTGTAATATCTCCTGGTGATCTCGGCGCCGAAAAGTGTTCCCAAAGCCCTGTTCAGATTAGTTACGTTAATATCGATAGTCTTGGGACTTCCGTCCTCGAGAGCATTCTTCATCTCGGGGATGATGACCGATTCATCCATCGTCTCATCAAGCTTAAAGTCATATACATCAGCCTTCTCGAAATGTTGCTTGATCTTTGTATCTCCTGCATAAGGATTACTGATGATCTGCGACATATCTATCCTTGACTTGATATTGTCGCTGTCATATTTCCTGCTTCTTAACAGATCTGATCTTCCTACCAGCTCATCAACGGTCCGGACGCCCAATGCCGCCATGTATTCCCTCATCTCGCGAGCGATAAAGGTCATGAAATTAATGACGTATTCGGGTTTGCCTGTAAATCTCTTACGAAGCTCCGGGTTCTGAGTTGCAACACCGACAGGACAGGTATCAAGATTACATACCCTCATCATCACGCAGCCCATGGTTACCAGAGGCGCAGTGGCAAAACCGAATTCTTCTGCTCCCAGCATTGCCGCAATGCAGACATCCCGCCCGGTAAGCAGCTTACCGTCTGCTTCGATAACGACCTTGGATCTTAAGTTATTCTGTATCAGAGTCTGATGTGTCTCGGCAAGCCCCAGCTCCCATGGCAATCCCGCATTGTGGATCGAGCTTGCAGGAGCAGCGCCTGTTCCGCCGTCATAACCTGAGATAAGGATGACGCCGGCGCCTGCTTTGGCAACACCTGCCGCGATAGTGCCTACACCTGCCTCGGATACCAGCTTAACAGAGATCCTCGCATCCTTATTGGCATTCTTAAGATCGTATATAAGTTGGGCCAGATCCTCGATGGAATAGATATCATGATGAGGAGGCGGCGATATAAGAGCCACTCCGGGAGTGGAATGACGGGTCTTGGCGATCCAGGGATAAACCTTGCCTGCAGGAAGATGTCCGCCCTCGCCCGGCTTAGCGCCCTGAGCCATCTTGATCTGGATCTCCTTGGCGGAGATCAGATATTTGGATGTTACGCCGAATCTTCCGGATGCAACCTGCTTTATCGCAGAACATGTATCGACCTCCGAGCCGGATGTCTCTATCCTGTCGAGATCTTCTCCTCCCTCACCGCTGTTTGATTTACCGCCTATGCGATTCATGGCGATGGCCATGCATTCATGTGCTTCCTTGGATATGGAACCGTAGGACATAGCTCCGGTCTTAAATCTGTGCATTATGGATTCTTCAGACTCGACTTCCTCTATGGGAATGCCGCCGTCCTCGGGGAGCACAAGCTCGAGCGTGCTCCTGAGTGTAACGTGCTTCTTCTCGTTGTCGATAAGCGATGTGAACTGCTTAAAGAGACCGTAATCCCCACGTCTTGTCGCCAGCTGAAGAAGATGGATCGTCTCGGGGTTATAAAGATGCTCTTCCATGCCGCTTCTCGATTTATGCCAACCGACGACGCGAAGGCCCTTATCAGTATCAAGCCCCTGGGGATCGTAAGCCATATCGTGCATTACCTGAGAGCGCTTTTCGATATCGGCCAGATCGATCCCTCCGACTCTGCTTACTGTATCCGGGAAGTACTCTTCCATCAACTCACGACCGATACCCAGAGCCTCAAAGATCTTGGAGCCTTGATAGGATTGAAGTGTCGATATACCCATCTTGGAAGCGATCTTTACAATGCCGTTTACGATGGCAGAAGTATAAGCAATGCCCGCCTGTGTATAATCCTTATCTACTATGCCGCGATCGATAAGATCATGTATCGTATCGAAAGCAAGATAAGGGTTTACCGCACTTGCGCCGAAGCCCAGAAGCGTGGCGAAGTGATGAACTGCACATGGTT
Source organism: uncultured Clostridia bacterium (assembly GCA_946537885.1). Classification (GTDB taxonomy): domain Bacteria; phylum Bacillota; class Clostridia; order Saccharofermentanales; family Saccharofermentanaceae; genus Saccharofermentans. Next base: position 238,720 of record CAMNGC010000001.1, on the reverse strand, counting down.
CACCCGTCTCAAGGATAATAGATATGGCGGTATTCATTCTGGTCCTGACAAGATAGGTCTCAAGCGCCGCCACAGCCAGAAGCGAAGGTATAGCCAGATGCTCCCGGTCAACTCCCCTGTCTGTCAATATAAGGATCGTCGCGCCATCTTCGTGAGCTTTATCAGCCTGTATACAAAGATTATCAAGCGCATATTTAAGCCCGTCTTCTCTCCTGTAAAGCATGGAGATGTCCGCTGTCTTTAAGCCTTCATAATGACTGTCTCTGATCTTCATCAGATCGAGGTTCGACAAAATGGGATTATTGACCTTAAGGACGCGGCAGTTCTTCTCGTTATCTTCAAGGAAATTACCGGCTATGCCAAGATAGACCGTTGTATCCGTAATAACCGATTCTCTTATCGAATCTATCGGAGGATTGGTTACCTGAGCGAATTTCTGTTTGAAATAATCATAAAGCGGCGGATACTGTTCCGACAGCGGCGGCACGGGAACATCCACACCCATGGCAGCCGTAGGCTCAGCGCCGTTAAGGCACATTGGGATCAGCTCATTATTAAGATTACCGTAGCTGTAACCGAAAGCTCTCTGAAGACTGAGGAGTTCTTCACCCTGATACCTGACAGGTCTCTTATTCTTTATCTTGATCTCGGATAGCTTGATCATCATGTGATCAAGCCACTCTCCGTAAGGCTGCCTGCCGGCATATTCATTCTTGATCTCATCATCATCGATTATGCGGCCTTCCCGGGTATCGACCAGCAGCATCTTGCCGGGGCGAAGTCTGTCCTTCTTAATGATCTTATCTGCGGGTAGGTCACTTAAGACTCCAACCTCTGACGAAAGGATCATGTAGCCGTCAGATGTAACATAATAACGCGAGGGTCGAAGGCCGTTACGGTCCAGTACGGCACCGACGATATCTCCGTCTGAGAAGATGATCGATGCAGGTCCGTCCCAAGGTTCCATCATTGTCGCATAATACTGATAGAATGCTTTCTTCTCGCGAGACATAGTAGTAATGTGCTGCCAAGGTTCCGGTATCGTTATCATAACCGCCAGAGGCAGGGGCATTCCTGCCATAACCATAAACTCCAAAGTATTATCGAGTCTGGCAGAATCGGAACCGTCAACATCCAGCATAGGATAGATATCATCATATCGGTCCTCGAGAGAGTCTGCTCTCAGGATATTTTCGCGCGAGAGCATCTTGTTCATATTACCCGTGATGGTGTTGATCTCGCCGTTATGTACCATCATCCTGTTAGGGTGCGATCTCTGCCAGCTGGGGTTAGTATTAGTGGAGAATCTCGAATGCACGATACCGATAGCAGATACGTAATCCTCCGAATTCAGATCCTTATAGAAAGTCCTCAGTTGATCGACCAGGAACATGCCCTTGTAGACGATCGTCCTGCTTGAACATGAACATACATAAGTGTCCTTGTTATACTTCTCGAAAACTTTTCTTGCCAGGTAGAGTCTGCGATCAAAATCAATACCCTTCTTTGTATCTTCCGGCTTGGCGATAAATGCCTGTTCAATGTTGGGCATGCTTTCTTTGGCCCGTGCGCCCAATACATCAGGCTCGACCGGTACCTTTCTCCATGCTATCAGCTCCAGGCCCTCACCTATCAGAGCCTGCTCAAAAGCAATTCTGGCCGAATGATGCTCCTGTTCGCCCTGAGGAAAGAAAAACATTCCGACACCGTAGCTGCCTTCTTTCCCCAAGTCGATCCCCTGCTCCTTCATCTGCTTATGAAAATACTCATGAGAGATCTGAAGCAAGATGCCGACACCGTCACCGGTCTTGCCCTCCGCATCCTTGCCGGCTCGGTGTTCCAGTGTCTCAACGATCTTAAGGGAACTGTCAACGACATAGCGATCCTGTTTGCCGCTGATATTAACTACTGCTCCGATACCGCAATTCTCGTGCTCAAAGGCCGGATCATAAAGTCCCTGCTTCTTAAAAGCATCCTGTGTTCTGTAGTTGTTGATCATGACGTACACCCCCGTCTTTTTGAAACAAAAAAAGTGCCTATCGACAGCAGGTAAATACCTGCATCAATAAGCACCATTGCTTCAAATATTCAATTAACACAATTTATACTCGTAAGGGATTGGTTTGTCAAGAGTGATTAGCGTAAACTGACTGATAAATTTATCTTTGTTTATTTTACCAATGCATAATAAAACACGGCAGATGATAGAATAGGCTTATAAGCAAAGGTAATAATCATAATAATGATAAAAGGAAAAGGGATTTATTATGGCAACAACAGCCGAAGATTATGCAAAGGCAAGAAAGCTTGGCAACAAGGCATACCAGAAAGCCTTAAGTGAAGGTCACTATCCTTATCTGCCGGCTTTGGATTATATGCTACCCAGCAGGACCACTCTTAAAGAGGAGAAGATCGGTACCAGAGAGATCCCCCTCTACCTGGTAGTAGGAACAGTGACTAAGGGGCGACAGGAATCTTTCGCCCGTAATTTTATGCCTCTTCTCCCTGCCGATACCGAATTCGGCATGAAGTGGATGAACCTTATGGATTATCAGACCTCCAAGGGTATCCAGGACGCTATTGTCGTTACCGAATTCATGGGCAAGTTCTATGTATCCGAGGGCAACAAGCGTGTATCGGTAATGAAGTTCTTAGAGCAACCGTCGATACTGGCAAATGTTACCCGTGTCCTGCCTCCAATACCGGAAGACAAGGACGATAAGGAAGTCAACATATACTATGAGTTCCTTAAGTTCTATAAATGCACCGGCAACTATGATATCACCTTCACGGAGGAAGGCTGCTATGACAGACTCGCCGAGGCAATGGGCAAGACCTATGATGAAGCCTGGGATGAAGAAACACTTATGGATCTTAAGTCAGCCTTCTTCAACTTTACCAAGGCATATTTTGCAGCAGGCGGTAAGGCCTATACGACTATCACCGTAGGCGATGCTTTCCTCGTATATATCGATATGTACAAATATGAAAGTCTCATAAATGCCACAGCTGATGAGATGAAGAAGAATATCAGCCAGATCTGGCAGGAGATAAGGATCAGAGCTAACGGCAACCAGATAGCTTTCTCCGAGGAACCTCAGCTCCAGAAGAAAGCTATACCGATCATTGACACTATCATCAAGAAATCACCTGCCTTTAGCGAGCAGAATCCTCTTAAGATCCTCTTCCTCTATGACGGTGATGCTACCAAATCCCGTTGGATCAACGGTCACGAGAAAGGCCGCCTTGAACTGGAGGAAATGTTTCCCGGAGTAGTTAAGACACTCGCATGCGACTGCAAGGATACAGAAGAAGAATTCTCCGATGCGGTTGAGGCTGCTGCCGCAGATGGCGCCGATATGATCATAACCACTTCACCGGTACAGATGGAGTTTGCCTTAAGGGCGGCTGTCAAATATCCGGACATAAAGTTCCTGAACTGCTCTGTTCACTTGTCCCACGGAGCCGTTAGAACCTATTACGGACGTATGTATGAGGCCAAATTTCTGTTGGGTATCATCGCTGCCAGCATGTCCGAGGATCACAGGATCGGATATGTCTCCACCTACCCCATATGCGGTAACATCGCCAACATCAATGCTTTCGCCATCGGCGCTTCTATGGTCGATCCCAAGGCGAAGATCTATCTTACCTGGTCCTGTCTTAAGGAAGGCTATTGGAGAGAATATATCCGCGAGAACAACCTTAGGATCGTTTCAGGTCCGGATCTCATCAAACCCTTGAAAGCCGACAACGAGTACGGTCTCTATCAGTTAGGTGACGACGGAAGCGTAACAAATATCGCTTTCCCGGAGTGGAAATGGGATAAATATTATGAGCTGATCGTCCGTAAGGTCCTTAACGATGCATGGGATACCGAAGCCGATGACAGCAAGGATAAAGCTATTAATTACTGGTGGGGAATGACTTCAGGTGTCATTGATGTCTATCAGTGTGATAATATTCCATATAGCACTCAGAAGATGGTATCGGCTGCCCGTAAGTCGATAACTGCTGATATTGCCAATCCTTTCGACGGAGAGTTAAGGAGCGCAGACGGGATCATAAAGCCCGCTATGAGTCCGAGACTTACCAACGAAGAGATAATCAATATGAATTGGCTTAACGATAACGTCATCGGAACTATTCCGACATTTGATGAGCTTACCGAGACTGCACAGAAGACGGTCAAGGCAAACGGAATGCCGATCATAGGAAAAGGAGACTCATCAAAGTCATGAAGATCTTAGCGGTCGCCGATGTGGAGGACAGACTCCTCTACAATCACTTCAAAAAAGAACGCACCGAGGGCGTTGAGCTTATTGTTGCCTGCGGCGACCTGCGAGCAGATTATATGGACTATCTTATGACAATGGTAAATGTCCCCATGATCTATGTCAGGGGTAATCACGACGATGCGCTTATAGATAAGCCGCCTCTCGGAGCAGTCTGCATAGAAGATCGGATCTATAAGTTCAAAGGCTATCGCTTTATGGGTCTTGGCGGTTGCATGAGATATAAGGATCGGGCAAAGAATATGTACACGGAAAAAGAGATGACCTCCCGTGTTGTAAGACTTGCTCCCAAAGCATTTATCGCCGGCGGCATCGATGTGCTGGTAACCCATGCTCCTGCAAAAGGCTACGGCGACCTGACTGACCTGCCTCACAGAGGTTATGATGTCTTCAATAAGGTCATGAGCAGATATAAGCCTTCTTATATGCTCCATGGTCATGTCCATGCCAACTACGGACGAATTAAAACAGAATATGAGCACCCCTCCGGAACCCATATCGTCAACGCATACGGCTTCAAGATAATCGACCTGCCGGATCTTCCGGATAAGCCCGTTCGCAGTCACAATTATTCTGCAGAGCCTTCATCCGAGAACGATATCTGATATCCGTCTGACGATGTAGTTATACGGCATTTGTGGACTGTCGGTCCACCAAAGGATTTCTCCTGATAATTAGAATTACTTTGTTGATTTTATAAGGTAATTTTTATTCGAGGAGAATGAGATGGAACAGGCCGATCTGTCTATAATAGCTTCTGTTAAGACGATTAAATCCCCTCATTCTCTTGAACTTTATATCAAAAGCAACTGCAATATCGGCTATGATTCTTTCTGCGAATATTTTTCGGACATACTGCTCTCACACAAGCTGAGCGTCAGCGATATTCAGCGAAAATGTTTTATCGAGCGTTCCTACTTCTATAAGATAATCAAAGGCAATCGTATTCCCGGCAGAGATAAGATCTTCCTGCTGGCACTGGCTGCCCATATGGATCTTAATGAAACCCAATATGCACTTATGTTGGCGAAGGAAGGGGTCCTTTTCGAGAAGAATAAACGCGACGTGATCATAGCCTATTCTCTGGACAAAAAGCTGTCAGTTCCCGAGACAAATTCCCTGCTTGCAGGTCACGGAGAAGAAGAACTTCAATAAGGCTCAGACACCGTTAAAGAAATAGGTCAGCACGGCGATCATCAGAAAACTCATAACGATTATTACAAGCACCATCCATGCAACACGAAGAACTCTGGAAACATTCTTCCAGATTATCTTGGCATCTTCTCTGGCCCGCTCGGACTTTGTCATCTGCTTACGATTCTGATCAACGGCGCGGTACATAAAATAACCGCACTCGTTACAGATCGTTCTGCTTCCGTTCTCGACACCGCATCTTGGACACTTCATAGTTATATTTCTTCCTTACCTGATCTCGTTCTATTGTATACCATCAAGTTCATAAAATCTCAGTTTTTTGGCGGCAACGGCAGCCGGATCCCGGATATAAGCGATAACATCCTTGACTGTGGAGCATCTTTCGAGACGATTATTATCGAAAATCCTCTTACTCATGCCACCTGCGCCAAAAGACAGAACATCCCTTCTGTCACTCATCATGGCGACATTATAGCGGCAGCCCGTCCCCGGAAGAGCAAAGCCGACATTCTCAAGTCCGTGCCCGGTATCTTTCTGACGATACATATAGTAAGGATCGTATCCCTTACTTCCCAGCATACTGTATGCTTCACGAAGGGCTGCATCAATGTCACCTCGACTGCCGTCACGATCTAATACATCCTGCCTGCCCATAGCAGTTCTTCTCTTCTTATAGAGCGTATGTATGGTGATATTGGCAGGTGACAGCTCAAATATCTGCTCTAACGAATCCAGAACAGCCTCTGAGGGCTCGTATTTGAGCCCCGCGATCAGATCCATGTTGATCATCGTAAATCCCAGCTCGCGGGCTTTCTGATAGGCTCTGACGACATCTGAGACCGAATGTCGGCGGTTAAGCCGTAAGAGAGTCTCATCGCGCATAGTCTGTGGATTGATACAAAGCCTTCCGACTCCGGCTTCCATCATTGATCTCAGTTTATTCTCGCTTAAAGTGTCAGGCCGTCCCGCTTCGACTGTAAACTCAGTATCTTCGTCCATGGGAAGGAGATCGCGTATAGTCTTTATGAGCCTGTCCATAGCCTGATTGCTAAAGACCGTTGGGGTACCGCCTCCCATATAGACTGATGCCAGCTTGCGATCGATCCTCGGAGCAATAAGCTCAAGTTCTTTTATGAGAGCACTCTCGTAGTCATCAAGAAGCCCCATATGATGACTGATATCTGCCGCCACAAATGAACAATATTCACAGCGTGAAGGACAAAATGGCACCCCTATGTAGATATTTAATGAATCTTGGGGAACTGTCGCAAGGAGTGCCTGTTCCTCTCTGTAGGTCCTGAAAGCCAAGTCTGACTTATCCGGCCTTACAAAGTATATTTCCGTCATCTCGTCAGGAGTGGAACACTCTGCGGCTACTAGAGTCGGGCGGATACCTGTAAGACATCCCCATGGAAAAGACTGTGATGTCAGTTTTTCCAGAAGTTTATAAAGAGACCTCTTAATGTCCCGCTTGACCGGTATATTACTATTATCAAGGCGGATGGAAACATCTCCACAGAAAGCTCTTACGCCCCCCTCCTCGACAGAACTGATGATACTTATATCAGGACCATTAGGGGCAATTACACGACAGACCTCTCTCTCTTCTCTTATTCCGTCATAGAAAAGACGTAAAATGTCAGCTACGCCGTAATAATTATCGTGACCTCTAAGGATGACCTCAAGCATCTTCAGAAGTCCTCACATATGCATTATAGAAATCAACATAGAAATTGGTGTGAATATAATATGTGCTTGTTCCGCCGGCCTGTCCGTTTGCCTCCAAAAAGGCATCATTTGTATCCTCGGAAAATTTCTCGATCAGATCAGGAATAAAACCGTCTTCAAGAGAATTCTCATAATCATTCTGAGCCTGCATATCACGCCATACGGCATCAAAACGGCTGTCACCGGCATAATCATAGAGCTCAGCATCTATCGCCTGAGCATAGGCGATCACATCCGGATAGAGATGGACAAAAATATAGTAAAAACCCGCATATCTGAAATCAGCTCTTGTCGAAGAGATACAGGCAAGCACAGCGATCATATTACAGTCATATTCGCGGGCATAGCCTTTGGCATGGCTTATCTCGTGGCAAAGGACAAGAGGAAATTCCAGAATATCAAGATAATCTGTGTTTATATTTGATTCACCGATAAGAACAGAATATACACCTGTAATATCGGTATAGCTCCAAAGATTACTCAGCGCAACCGCCTTGGCCCTGATGTAGTTCTCGCTCATGGCAAGACCATAGGTGTCAGAGACCGCATTAACCATTGCATTGGCGTCATATACACACTCATCAAAGCTTGTACTCATATGGGCTACACCCATATAGTCCTCACCCAGCTGAGCTCTGGCACTGACCATACCTGCAAAAGCCCAATTGAGTGTTGCAAGATAGTCATCATATTCGGTGCGTTGTTCCATATCAAGCTTTTCTTCTACTGATGTTCTGTTGTAATTCAGACCATGCATGAGCTGATAATCCGCCATAAGGATTATTGCAACGATCAAAGCCCATGATATGATCTTCAGCATTCGCCTGATATATCCCCTCTGATCCTTTCCTGTGGCAAGCTGTTTTACAAGTCTTACAGTAATTAATACCAAAAGGATCAAAGCCGTGATAGATAATACTACCAAAGCATTCTCAGTCAGAGAGATGATCCAAAAATTGCTAAGTGAATTAAGGACAAATGCGATGATAGGGAAAAGCGAGGAGCAATAAAAATCAGCGGAAGCTCCTGTGATCGTTCTCTGCGGCAGGACTGTTACGGCAATAAGGACTGCTGTTAAAAGCGAGATAAGAACAAGACGCTTAACGATATTTATGGCGTATGCTTTTCGAGAATCCTTATAAACCTGCTTCATACCAAGAAAAAAATCTGCTACCTTTCGCTAAATCTGTGACACATTTTAACACATATAAAGAAATATATCAGTTATACAGTAAAAGGGGCACAAAAAAGACCGCTTCTCGCGAAGCGGTCCTATAATATCGTTCAGATCCGATCAGCTTCTTGTATATACAACGCTGACATTGTTGATGTTACAAGCAGTACCATCGTTATAGTGGGCAGTTACAGAATTAACTGTATTGATCTCGAAAGTACCTGTATTGAAATGAGGAATCCAGAAGGCACCCTCATATTCCAGCTGTACAGTACCGGGATTTCCGAATTCATAATCGTAACCGTCTACAAAAACGAACTTATAGTGGAACATTCCAGATGCTTCATCAAAATATGTACCATCTCCATCTAAATAAATATTCCACTTGAGCACACCATCTGCATTTGTCATCTGCTCCAAAGTAAATGCGGGAACTCCGTTAACCAAAAAGGCTGAATCGGATGTGGAGATCGAATATGTGATCGACGATCCACCGGCGATATTAGACTGTGTGTCTCTTAGAATAACATTCTCTATCGCCTGTGCATAAAGCTGCGCATAATCCGTTGAATCATTGGCATTATATACTCTGTAGTAAGAATCCTTGATAGCGATCATTAATGACAGGAACAAGCTGCTTATCAGAACGATAATGGCGATCGCAAGCATAAGCTCGACCAGAGTAAATGCTTTCTTATTATTACGCTTAGATATACATCTCATAATAAATTCACCGCTTTCCTTTCATCAGTTATAATCACGAATCTTTGTATTGCAGTACGTTCCGTCATCAAACTGATATCTGCAGTAATAAGAAATCACACCGGCATGTCTATAAAGACCGATATATCCATAGTGATGGCATGTGGGACAATAAAACAATTCCGAACTTGGGGCATAGAAGAAAGATGTTCTGTTATCAGCATATGTCTGACTCTCACCATATCCATAGCCTGCAGCTACATTATATGCGCCATAACTGCTGGCACCTGTAGTCTCTCTCCACTGATATACAGTCATATCGGGCAGATTAGCAGGGCTCGCGGCATAGTCCATTTCAGTTGTGGTTCCACCACTGCTTCTGATCGCATTTGCTGAAGCATCAGAATATCTGTCAGATACCGAAAGATTGGAATAAGTGGCTATCTTATTGATAGTCTTCTCATAGTTTGTCTGACCTACTCTTGAATAGATGGATGTATTTGTTGAATATCCCATTGTGGCTATAAAGCCATTCATGATCATCGTAGAAGCAATTGCTAATATAGCAACACCAAGCATTACCTCAAGTAATGTAAAACCCTTCTTGGAAGTCTGTTTAAGAATTCTCTTCATACTTCCCTCCTCTTAGAAATTATGGTTAGCCAGCATAGCTTCACTGGCCTGAATTCCCTGCGTCATGGAATTCTGAGATTCATTGATCTCATCTTCACCGGCCTTAGAGCTGCGGTAGATTGCTACTGCATTAAAGGTTACAACTGCGGCAAGCATTATAATTATAGCCACAACAAGAACCATCTCAAGCAGGGTAAATCCCTTCTTATTCTTACTGATCCTGTGCATCGAATACCTCCAAGTAAGTTTATATACTTACACGTACCCATTAATTACTAATCTAATTATACAAGGAATCTTAAAAATTTCAATGTCAAATTCACATTTTGTTTAAAATTTGTACAAAAATTATAAAAGCCGGGATAAGCCCTTAATTAAATATTGATTTACTGGAGTATGTCGAGCATTATTGCCAGCTTGCCCCGGCTTTTATCTTTAATAAGATGATTGTATCTTCCCGCATATTTCTATAAAAAAAGAGTGGGGAGAAATCTCCCCACTCCAGTTAGGTTCTAACTAATCACCTATTATGTGTTAGCCTCGATCTCACCCATTACGCTGGAGATAGCACTATTGTGCTCTTCAACAGAAGATGTAGCACTCTTAGCCTTGTTGAGGTACTGACCAATGTTCATAACGAGAACTGCAGCAAGGATAACGATGATGGCAATAACGAGAACCATCTCAATAAGTGTAAAACCCTTCTTGGACTTCTGAATCTTCTTCATAGTAAAATTCCTCCTATAGAATTTATTAAGTTTGTAGCTTTAGTATAACACCTTTTCTGATTTGTGCAATACCTTTTTCAAAATTTCTTCACATTTTTTCACAATTTGTTCTAAATTATCCAAAATGTGTCAATCTTTAGGTTCGACCGATTGCCGTAAAGAGCTGAGGATTAGTCCTCAGGCTGCTCATCAGGCGTCTCAGTAGGTGTCTCTCCTGTAACCGGCGTATTCTCATCATTAAGATTAACACCAGCTCCGGAAAGACCAAGAATAGTGCCGAGATCGTATGTCTCAAGATAATACCTGAGAACTGCCGTGGAGTAATATGTTGCGAACGGCCTCTCAGAAGCACGCACATCATCAGAAATAGGCAGGATTCCATACCAATCGCTATTCTCATTTGTAACAGGATAGAGAGGCAAGCCGATAAGACCAACATTGTGTGTAGGTGTATTACCATTATAGGTAATGTAAGGCTTGTCGAGATCCGGCTCTGAAATACGGTTGATCAAGCTTGCAGAATAGAAATCAATCTCTGCTGTCAATGTAAGATAACCTGTCTCATCATTAACCGTGATGGAGTTGATCTTAATTGCATCAGGATCTACACCCTCGATCTGAGAAAGAGCTGCGATAAATCCGTCATAACCGACCAACTGAGCGTTATCAGGTTCACCATATACAGGAGTATACATATTCTCAGCCTGGTTAGCAGCGCCATTGGCTCCCTGACTGCTAAGAGAGCTCTCGATATTCTCATTTACTCTTGTGATCCACTGCTGGAACTGCTCTACAGAATTAGGATCTGTAAGATTGAACTGAGGTACAAGGAAACCATCTGTGGTGGAATAGCTTACAGTTACCCTCTTTACTCTCAGGCTGTTAGCTGAAACTGTGCCATCAGGCAAGACTACTGAAGGCATGCTTACATCTGATACACCTGCCGATACAAGATACGGGCAGTTATTATCCTCGAAGATCTTCAACACATACTGCTCGAGAGCTTCGGAATTCAGCTCAGCGATAAAAGAAGTCTCGATCTCTTTAATTGAAGACTTAAGTGCCTCGAGTTCGAGCTGGTTACGTTCGTTGTCTGCGATCATCTGATCATAATATGCCTTCTGATCCTCAAGTTCTTCCTTTTCTGCAGTAAGATCTGCTTGCTTGTCCTTCAACGGATTAAGCACAAACATCTGTAGTGCAAATATCGCTATAAGAAGGACAATAGCAATCATCAGAAATTTTTCTCTATTGGATAAATTCCCCATTATTACTCACCTCCGTTGCTTGCTTTGTAGTAAAGCTCAATAATAGTATCGGTATTGACTGTGCCCTCAATCTTATCAGTCTCAAGTACAATGGCAAAATCATCATCACTCATACGCACACCGTCAACAAGGATGTAGGACAAATCATATGTCTCTGTACCCTGAGTAGCTGTCTTGATCGTTTCAAATGAATATCCTTCGCCCGGGATCAGATAATAACCATTGCCGGAAGCAACACCGATCTCAGTAAGACCAATAGCTGTTATCGTATCACCTTCCAGATACCTCTTAACTGTTACATGTACATCGGATGTGAGTGTAGCCTGAATTGTGAATGTATAGTATGTATCGATAAGATTAACATAACCGGTGTTCTTATTCAGCGCATCTTCAAGATTATAATGCTCAACTGAAAGCTGCGGCACACTAGTAAAAAGATTAGACTGTTGCAGAAGATTTACAAACTCTACTGCAGAATAATAGTTGAATGTCTGTCCCTGTATCATGACTGATGTTCCGGTGACGTTATAGTTAGAAATATATGCCGCGTTAGGAACATTAGACTTGATAAGCTTTGCAATCTCAACCTTTGCAGCCTGTGTCTCATCAACTTTGTTTCTCATCTCGCCTAATGCATACAGATACTGAGTATTATCGGCAATCTCACTCTGAAGCTGAGCATATTCTGTCTCTAGATCGGCATACTGCTCACCGCGCAGATCTTTCTTAAGATCCTTGATATCGCTCTTTACAACCTGATTCTGGATGAAAGCGAAAACAATGAGAGCGACCATAACAAATACTACAGCCGCAACAGCAATCGCAACATAGGCGAACATTCTGGCCATCTTAGCTGCCTTTTCCGTAAACTCGGAAAAGAAGTTCATATCTCTTTTGGAGAATTCATTCTTAGAACCGAAAATTGGCATCTTCTTACCCCTCCTTACTCTTCACGGATCAGAGCACCACAGCAGTTAACAAACTGAGGAAGCTCAAAATTCTTAGGTCCCTGGACAGTACTCAGAGTATTCAGGACCTCAACCTGTGTTGCAAGCTGGCGAGAAAGCTCTTTGTCAATCTTCTTGTAGCCGGCACCGGATCCGTAAAGCAGGCATGTACCGATATTATCGATGTGGAACTTGCTTATAGAGAACTGAGCGGTACGGGATACTGCATCAACAAGGTTCTTGAAATATGCATTTACAGCACTCTGGAGGGAAGGATTCTCGGCAACTGTCTCGTGCCAAACATCGATATCCTCAACAGGTACCGAGCTCTCGCTGTCACTCTTTGTAATGTTGAGACGTCTTGCAAGAGAAGACTGGTTGTCTCCACCCTGCATCTTCTTAAGAGACTCAGCAACCTGACGGATGTTAGAGTGACCGAACTGAAGTCTTCTGGACAGAAGCGGGAAGCCCTTATCGAGAACCGTAACTGTCGTTGTCTTGCCGCACAGCTCGATCATAAGTAGTGTGGACTGAGCAATATTGATGTTACCGTTGATGATACCGGAGCTGAAAAGCTTTCTGACAGCATTGGGGTTAACATCCATTGCAACAGGTGTCATATCCAAATTCTTAATAAAATCACGATACTCAGAAACTGTATCAGTAGGGACCGCCGTAGCTCTGACCTTGATCTTCTCGGCATTTGTTTCTTCGTCTGTTGTCTTACCATATACGAGGTAGTCAATAACCATATCTCTGTTATTACCCTGACCCATAACCTCGTACTTAACCATGTCCTTAAGCTGTTCGCCCTTTACCTTAGGGAGCTCAAGGTCTCTTGTATGAACGAAAGATCCCTCGGTCGTAATAATGATATTCTTCTGCCTTATATCAAGTTTTGCCAGAGCATGCTTCATTGCCATTACGATACCGAACGAATCGGATATGGCGCCATCCTCAAGCGTCTCAGCCTCAAGAGGTACGATACCTACCTTCTCGAGCGTTATGGTTCCTGTCTTGCGGTTGTAACCGCCGACAGCAAGCTTCAAATCAGAACTGGATGTATCAATAACCAGATCCATTGAACCTTTTCCGAATGATGAAAAATCCATTTATTGTCTCCTTTCGATTAAGTGTCTTTATCCGATAAACTGAGCCATCGTGAAGATAGGCATTGCAATAGCACCAACTGTTGTACCAACAAGGATAGCCATCAAAATAAGCATAATAGGCTCAAGTGCAGCGGTCATCTTGGTTGTGGCAGCATCTGCCTCATCTTCGAAAAAGTCAGCAGCCTTATCAAGAATCGTATCAAGAGTACCTGACTCCTCACCGATAGCTACCATAGCGTAGATCATCGGAGGGAACTCTGTAATATTCTTAATCGACTTGGACAACTGCGTACCTTTACGGATCTCAACTCGTGCATCAGCCAACTTCTTCTCTAGAACAACATTGTCAAGAGAAGCTGCAGTAATCTCAACAGCAGTAAGAACGGAAATACCGGACTTAAGAAGAGTGGAGATCGTTCTGCAGAACATGGCTGAAGCATTCATCTTTGTTGCTTTACCGATAATCGGCATTTTGATCATAAGATTATCCCAAGTATAATGACCGGATTCGGATTTCTTCCAAGCCTTGAATCCAAATACCAATCCGGCAATTACGATTGCATAAATATACCAGAAATTAACCAAGGAATCCGAAACGGCCATAACCGCCTTTGTAAGTGCCGGCAAGTCACCACCCAAGTCTCTGATCGTTTGGGCGATACCCGGAACAAGGAATGTAAGAAGACCGACTGTAATGGCAATGGTAAGGAAGAAGAGGATCTTCGGGTAAACCATTGCGGATGAGATCTTATTCTTTAACTTCGACTGTTTCTGGAAGTGTTCTGCAAGTCGGTTCATGACCTCATCAAGTCTACCGGACTCCTCACCTGCAGCAACCATACTTATCATGATGGCAGGGAGAGCTTCCTTCTGATCCTTAAAGGCATCCGACAAAGTGCGGCCCGACTGAATAGCCTCATAAATATCACCTACAACCTTCTTGGCACGCTTGGTATCAACCTGCTGATAAAGCATATCCAAGGATCTGATGATGGTAATACCTGCGGAAAGCAGGGCAGAAAGCTGTCTGGATATAAGAACCAGCTCCTTAGTATTCAGCTTTTTGCTACCGATTTCAACATTTAAGAGACCGGGGCCTTTATCAAGTTCAACCGACATTACAAACTTTCCGTCGCCCTTGAGCTTACGTGTTGCCTCAGCTACGCTGCCGGCATCAAGAACGCCCTCAGACTTCTTGCCTGCACTGTCGATAACCTGATATCTGAAATTAGGCATATCGCTATTTCCTCCTGTTTAGAATTATTACTGGAAATCCAGATCTCCGAAGAGAGGGCTGTTGGCGGGACCGCCGACATTGTTGATGTATCTCTTAAGATCATCAGGGAAACGGCATCTGGAAAGAGCAACTTCTCTGGAGATGATCTTACGCTTAACAAGCTCTGCAAGATAGAAGTCCAGAGGACACATTCCCTGCTGAAGGCTCGTTGCAAGAGCACTGTCGATCTGGTATGTCTTACCCTCACGGATATTATTTCTGATAGCATCGTTCGCGATCATGATCTCAAATGCAGCGCATCTGCCACCCGCGATCTTGGGAACGAGAGTCTGACAGATAACGGCAACCAGGATAGAGCCGAGCTGAACTCTGATCTGATCCTGCTGATGAGGAGGGAATACGTCAATGATACGGTTAACTGTATCAGAAGCACTGGATGTGTGAAGCGTTGACATAACAAGGTGTCCTGTCTCGGCTGCAGTGATCGCTGTACTGATAGTATCAAGGTCACGCATCTCACCTACGAGGATTACATCAGGGTCCTCACGGAGAGCGGCACGAAGCGCATTTGCAAAGGAAAGAGTATCCTCGTGGATCTCTCTCTGGTTGATCATTGCTTCGCCATGCTCGTGAAGATACTCGATAGGCTCCTCAAGGGTGAGGATATGACACTTCTTAACACTGTTGATGTGTCCAACCATGGCAGCAAGCGTAGTAGACTTACCGGAACCCGTAGGACCGGTAACAAGGATAAGTCCACGCGGCTTCATGGCAAATTCCTTAAAGATCATAGGTAATCCGAGCTTCTCGCAGGTAGGGATCTCGTTAGTGATCGTTCTGGCTGCAAGAGCATAAGAACCACGCTGCTTGAAAATGTTACATCTGAAACGGCTGTAGTCAGCAACAACATAAGAGAAGTCGATCTCACCTCTCTCATTCAAGTACTGCTGCCTTGACTTATCGATCATAGACTTGCACAGATATTCTGTATCTGCAGGTGTCAGGATCTGTCCGCTCAGGGGCATAAGCTCACCGCTTACGCGAATCATCGGAGGCAGACCTACTGTAATGTGCGTATCAGAAGCTCCTCTTCTGACAGCCTCGGTCAGTATCGCCTCCATGGTCAGGCTAAATTCTTCCACTTATATGTCCTCCTTGTTTAACCGTCTATTGAATAAGCAACTCTGTTCATCTCATCGATCGTTGAGATACCTTCAAGGCAGAGAGCGGCAGCTGAATCAGCGAGCATCTGTGTACCTTCTTTGACGGCCAACTGTCTCATCTCTTCCTCACTGGCTCTCTTCTCAAGGAGCATCTTAATGCCCTTGGTCATAACTACGATCTCATGGATGGCAATACGACCCTTATAGCCGGAACCGTTACACTCTGTGCAACCTTCTCCGCGATAAAGCTTCTGTCCTGGCTCAAGATGTAACTTCTCGATCTCATATTCTTCAGGATCGTAAGCAACTCGGCAGTTTGTACAGATACGGCGAACAAGACGCTGCGATACAACACCAACCAGAGCCGAAGAAACCATATAAGGCTCAAGGCCCATATCGATAAGACGGTTGATCGAGGATACTGCGTCATTAGTGTGGATAGTACTGAATACCAAGTGTCCTGTAATGGCAGCTCTCATGGCGATTTCGGCAGTCTCACCGTCACGGATCTCACCGACGAGGATGATATCCGGGTCCTGACGGAGAATAGAGCGGAGCGCACTGGCGAAGGTCATTCCGGCTTTGGCATTAACCTGTACCTGGTTAAGTCCGGGGATCTTGATCTCGACAGGATCCTCAACCGTAATGATATTGGTCTCAGGTGAGTTCTTCTCAGCCAAGAGAGTATAAAGTGTTGTGGTCTTACCGGAACCGGTAGGACCAGATATAAGACAGATTCCCTGTGGAACCTGAATGATCTTATTGATAAGTTCGTTGTTGTGGTCGCTGATACCAAGATACTGACGATTAAGGTTACCGTCGTTCTTGGCAAGAATACGGATAACGGTCTTCTCACCGTAAATCGTAGGAAGGATAGATACACGCATGTCTATCTCTTCGCCGTTAAGCATGATCTGGATACGACCATCCTGAGGAATACGCTTCTCGGCAATGTTCATACCGCCAAGGATCTTGATTCTGGTCGTAATTGCATCTTTGGCATTAATAGGGTTGCTCATGATCTCCTGCATAACGCCGTCGATACGGATACGAACTCTGATCCTGTCTTCCATAGGCTCGATATGAATATCCGAAGAGCCCGCTCTGATAGCGACTTCGATCATCGAGTTTACCAGCTTAACAACAGGCGCGCTGTTTACAGCATCCGCAACCTCTTCGCTTAACCCCTCAAGCTGATCGTCGCTGAAGTCGTCATTCAGTTCCTGAGCTGCCTGTGCGGCAGACTCTCTTCCGTAATTGTCCTTGATCGTGTCAAGGATGCCTGTTCTCGTAGCGAGCATGAGTGAGATCTCATAACCTGTACGGAACTGGAGCTCATCCTGCAACAGAAGGTTCATCGGGTCATCGATAGCAACAACAAGCTTCTCATCATCAAAGCCTATCGGTACGGCCGTGTTCTCAGTACAGAATCGCTCGTCCAAAAGCGCCGTTGCCTTAGGGTCAACGTCGATATTGGCAAGATCGATAATGGGGTAATTGTACTGGCTGGAAACGGCACGGAGAATATCAAACTCCGTCATAAGACCCATCTCGGCAATTACTTCGCCAAGACGCTTTCCGCTTTCCTTCTGGACGCTGAGAGCTTCGGCAAGTTCGGCTGCCGTAAGGAAGCCGCTTTCGATGAGAATATCGCCTAATCTCTTCATCATTTCCTCCAAAAACCACGTGGGATGCGATATAAGTGAAAAATATGTATATTTCGATAAAAAATGCACACAATTCCCCAAATATATCTATAAAACTATACAACATGGCCTATCAAAAAACAAGATTATTTATGAAATTTACGAGTCAAGCCTGTAACATAATCAACGCTTTATCACTAATATTATTATATGGTATATTAAGCATGGAGGAATGATTATGATTTATCTTTACACGATTTATGGTATTTTTATTTTTTTCGCGACGCTGTTCGGTATTGTTATCGGCAGCTTTCTAAATGTCGTTATATATAGGGTTCCGGAAGGAAGAACGATCTCGAAAGGGCACTCAATGTGCATGAGCTGCGGCCATGAACTGGCAGCAAAAGACCTTGTTCCCCTGTTCAGCTGGCTCTTCTTAAGAGGCAAATGCCGTTACTGTAAAGCACCTGTTCCGTCCCGCTACGCCAAGATCGAGAGCCTTACCGGTTTAGTCTTTATGTTGGCAGCAATCCTGCATAAAGAGACAGCCCTGTGGATCTTGAATACTGATGTCTACTTTATTTACGACTTTGCTTACTATGTACTGTTCGTAATAGCGGGTGCGGCGACAATCGCCACTATGATGATCTACCACGATACCGGCAAGGGTTTCCCGGGACTTGCTCTCTACGCTCTGATCCCCGGCATACTTTCAACAACCTTACTGACCCTCTACACCAAAAAGATAGACTGGGTTCTCTCCCTTAAGTACACGGCCATCGCCTGCCTTATTTCTGCCATCTTCGTAATTCTCTGCAAATTGTCTGCATTCATTACAAAGGCTGAATATACCAAAGCTGATCTTGGAATGGATATGGATTTCGCGGGGATCATGCTTTTCGCTGCCTATCTTTGGATGGGACACTATGATGTCGGTCTGATCACCTACCTTTCATACGCAGTTGCTTATATAATTTTCCGTAGAGCGATGAAAGGCAGGGCATCCGACAGATATACGGGTATAATTGCCGCTGCTGTCGTTGTTATTTTGATGATTATAAGGTATTTTATTTAAGTTAAATCGATAATAAGAACCAAGAATACTGGAGGTTTATATGTCAGGTCATTCGAAATGGAGTAACATCAAACGTAAGAAAGAGGCGTCCGATGCCGCAAAGGGAGCGATTTTCACAAAGATCGCCAAGGAAATCGCGGTAGCAGTAAAGGCCGGGGGACCTGATCCTGACGGTAACTCAAGACTTAAGGATGTAATATCCAAGGCAAAGGCAGCTAACATGCCTAATGACAATATCAAGAGAGCCATTCAGAAGGCCGCAGGTGCCGGAGAAGGCGACGATTATGAGGATATCACATATGAGGGCTACGGTCCCGGCGGAATCGCCATTATGGTAAGAACGCTTACCAACAACCGTAACCGTACAGCTGCTGATGTAAGACATATCTTTACCAAGAACGGCGGATCACTCGGCGTTGACGGCAGTGTATCATTTCTTTTCGAGGAAAAGGGCATCATCGTTATATCTAAGGAAGAATTCGAAGATGAAGATACAGTTATGATGGATGCGCTTGACTGCGGAGCCGAGAACTGTGAGGCAGAGGATGATGTCTACGAGATCGAGACAACTCCTGAATCCTATTATGAAGTAAAAGATGCGCTCGAGGCAAAAGGTTACAGCTTCCTTGATTCCAGCCTCGGTCCTGTTGCAACTACAAGCAACGCCGTCACAGATGAGACGATCATCGCTCAGCTCGAGAAGATGATGGATATGTTCGAAGAGAACGACGACGTCCAGGAAGTTTATCACAACTGGGATAACTGATTACGGCAAATGCCGGAGGTGATCGTGTGTCAATAAAAGACGACAACGACAAGATACCTGAGACTACGGTTATAGAAGATCAGACTCATTCGGAGCAGCAGGAGCTGAAACCGGAGCAGAGTACGCCCACTGCCCCTTCCACCAGAAGGGGTGTGCTTATTCCTGAGCTTCGTTCCACACTCAAGAGAGTGCAGGCATTTCCTGAGACCAGAATACTTAAAAACGCAGCTTCTCTGGAATCCGATCCGGAGTTTATACTGAGTAGCGAGGCGCTTACTCGTGAATTTCTGTCAACAATTGCTGTTGTCGCTTTTGTAGGGCCATCCGGTACAGGTAAGAGTACCAGGGCAATCTCCGTTGCCAGAGCCAACGATATACACTACCTGATAGATGATGGGCTTCTTATTAACGGAAGCCGCATAGTCGCAGGCACATCAGCCAAAAAGGCTCCCACAAAGATGGAGTCGGTAAGACAGGCTCTTTATGTTGATCCGACGCGTTCGGCTGTTATGAGAAGAGCACTGGTCGAGAATCATCCGGCCGCTCTGATGATCCTTGGCACCAGCGACTCAATGCTTGGGAAGATATGTAATAATCTCTGGCTTAATCAGCCATCAATGCTGATACGAATAGAAGATGTCTCCTCGGAGGAGGAGCGAAGACTCGCCAGAAACACTCGAATGACAGAAGGAATGCACACAATTCCCGTCCCCAGCATGGAGATCAAGCATGAATTCTCGGGCTACTTCACTGACCCTCTCAGCCTTTTAAGACAGAGGTTCGATAAAGAACGAGGTGTAATGCCCTTTGCTAACGATACGGAAAGGACAATGGTACGTCCTACCTTCTCCTCCCTTGGTTCCTACTCAATTGCAGACGATGCATTATTGGATCTTATTAAGATCGTTTTGAAAGATATCCCCGGCTACGGAGAGGTAGTGTCATTTAAATCCGAGAAAAGAACCTACGGAGTTGTTATCAGCCTTGAGTTGGCTCTGCTTTACGGCTATGATGCACAGAAAGTGCTTCTTGATATCCAGCAAAATGTTGGAAGCGCCATAGAAGAATATACTTCTATCACTACAGTCGCAGTTGATGTCAGAGCCGCTCGTTTATTACATTCCAAGAAAGAAAGGGAGACAGGATAATGGAAAAGATATATATGATACCCGTTAACGATGCTTATATGGCAGACTGCGAGTGCCCGATATGCTTTCTTAAGAAGAAAGCCGAAAATGATTATCTCGACTATTATCTCGGACCGTCTTTGATGGAACCGGATACTCGTAAGATTACAAACAAGACCGGTTTTTGTCCCGAGCACATGGGAAAGCTGAATAAACGTGAGACCGCTCGACTTGGTCTCGGCCTCATGCTTCACACTCACCTCAAGGATCTTAGTGAAGATGTCACAAAGGATATTAAAGCTGCAGCCCCCGGCAAAGCTACGCTTCTCAAGGGAAGATCATCTGAATATAAGAGCAAGCTCAACGCCATCGCGGACAAGATCGATAAGCGCGTAGCTTCCTGCCCCATCTGCGAGAAAATCAATTATTCGCTCGAAAGATATCTTGAGGTCATAATGTATATGTTCTCCAAAGACAGTGACTTCAGGGCTCGCTTCGCTGAACGTAAGTCCCACTGTCTCCCACACACTGCAATGCTCCTGAGAAGCGCTGCTTCGAATCTTTCCCAGAATGACGTTTCTGATTTTATTAATCTGCTGGCTGACAACAATGCCATTCAATTTTCAGAACTCATCGCAGATGTAGAATGGTTTACTCTTAAATTTGACTATCGTAACAATGACAAACCCTGGGGTAACAGCAAGAATGCTATCCAGCGTTCCATGAGATTTTTATCTGCAGACAGGAGTGATTTCGATGAACAACAAGGCAAAAAATGAGATTGCTGAGGAGTATAAGCTTTATCCGCTTTCAGAAACGGATGGGCATTCACGAAGAAAGAATTTGCTGATTAAGCGTGACTACTATTCATCCGATAATGAGCATGGCAGAGATCTTCTATTGTCATATCTTGAAGCATTAGAGGACTCCGATATCGAGATAGATACTATCTACCTTGTAGACTCAGCTGTAAGACTCTGTTCAGAAGACAGTCCTTTATTCAGACCATTTCTAAACTTTGTATCACATGACGAATCAGGTCTGATCTGTTGCAGCTCTTCAGTTGAAACATATTCCATCAGGTTAAGCGAGAGCTTTAAGAACATTATCTGTCTTCCCGCCTATGATCTTTTCGCTGAGGTCCTACAAGATCCTGAGTTGATAATCATAGACTGATCACTCTCCAATAATAAATATTCAAGGAAAAAGAAAAGGACCGCTCTTACGAACGATCCTTTTAAGTTTATGTCTGATCAGATCACTCAACGTAATAGTACTCAAGAGCAATTATATCATAGTCAGGCTGGATCGGAATGAATGCATCAGGATCTTCCTCGCTGTTGGGTGAAGGACAGTAAGGCATATTTACATGTCCACCGGTAGCGGAGAATACTGTATGAGCATTGATTCTTCCGTAGAAATACTTACCGACTGAGTTGTAGAACTCAAATGAGCCTTCATCATTGGAATCAGCTTTCTCAGGGTACAATGCACAATATGCTGTAAGGTAAGAACCCTGGTTACCGGACATATAGATCTGACGGCTGTGAGATGAATCCATACCTGCACCGAAGACATATACACAAGGAGCATACGACTGGTCAGGTGTTCCGCTTGTGTATGCAGCTGTTCTGTCATTAGGTGTGTCAGAACCGTCTACTCCATATACTTTGGAATCGATAATACCTGCCATAGAGTCTGAAGAGATCTCAAGTGTCTTACCTTTGCCGATGACAAAGATCGCAGTATTGACACCGTTAGAGTTAACAAACTCGAAGAGTCCGTGGTTACCGATATAAAGACCATTAGGGCAGTAGAAGATATAGTTACCGGCGCTGAGGTCACAAACGATCCTAAGTCCGCCAAGTGAACCGCTGAGCTGATATGTTCCGGGAGCAAGATCTCTGATACCCGTTCCATTGACGCTATAAGCTGTACCGCCTGAAAGATCAGAGCTTAAGTGATTAGCTGCCGCACACTGCTCCCAGTAGTAGATCTCACCGGAAGTAGTACGATCAGGAATGTATGTGTCGCTACCGTATGTGCCCAGGTTAGTCTGGATGCTGGCAGCTGCACTTGAGATCGCATCAATTACAACACCACTTGCAACAGCGGAACCGCCGTTAGCTGTGTAGATGTGACCATTCGTGTGACCAAGAGCCTGAGATGCATTACCAAATGCACCGTCAAAGTTTGCAGATGTACCGGATACAACTACGTTAGCACCTGTGTTCTGAGCAAAGCTACTGCCACCGTTATAACCACGAAGAGGATTATCATTATTGATGAAATAGATAGCATTATCTCCCACTACGCCGAATGCATTACCATTGATGCCGGATACATCTACACCTGCATCAGGACCCCATACAATAACATCGCCATGGAACTGAGAACCGGACGCAGGAGTGAAACCGCCCGTTGTAATAAAGGTGGAATACATATCTGTTGAACCGATAGGCGTACCTGCAGTCGTACCACGAGAAAGGATTGTATTATCAGCTGCTTCATAACGTTCTCCCGTACCGACATCATAACCGATTCTGACATTGGAGAGCTGACCGCCACCGATAACCTCGACCTGATGATTGAATCCGCCATTATTAAAGTGCTGTTCTTCGAGCGGCTCAAGGACCAGTCTTACTCTGTCATCCTGAGTTCCGATAACAGTCTTGATATCGACATTATAGGTACCATTTGCTGCGTTCTTATTAACCTCGACAGTTGTATAGTCATCAGATGTACCGGCCATACCCGGAATACCGGCTGCAGTGATCTGGATAGGACCGAAGCCATCCATACTCTGAACCATGCTCTTATCAACTTCATGCATCTCAATTGCCGCATAGAACGACTCAGCTACAGAAGTAGCCGTAAGTCTTGCCTGATTCTCCTCGGCTCTCGTATATAATCTGCTTCTAGTTCCGCTTGTCAGCAGGATAGCAGAAGTAATGAATATCATGGCCATCGCCAAAATAAAGAGAACTGTTACGAGGATTACACCCTCTTTACTATTCTTCTTATTGGATTTTCTCTTATGTACCATCTTCAGCATAGAACAAATCCTTCCTTCTCGTTGCTTCAAAACGCACGTCTACATATCAAACTATTGTTATTATAAGTTACGTCTCCGAAGATTTCAATAAAAATTTTCAATTTTCTACATCAAAAATACATTCTTTGTTTACAATTTATTCATTTTTACCGTTCACATTTACATTTTTATCATCATCTGACATGTCCTTATTGTCATCTTCGGGCCTGGTTACAGGTTTTCCGTTTACACCGAATTCATCAAATTCACATTTCTTCTCTTTTATCATCCAAATATCCATAGGGGAGGCAAGCCTCATGAGAGCGGCTGTATATATTCCGCCCTCCTTGCCTTTTTTGATCCTCGCTCTGGCATAGAACTCACCGTCTTCCGCACACTCCCCCAGTGCGTAGATGGATTTACGGATCCTGAAAGGTTCATAGATCATCTTAAGCGGCAGACCGCACCTCGGGCACTTGACAATAAATTCATTCACATAATCAACTGCTGCCTCTCCGTTTTGGCCCACCGGCGATACAAATGAATAGTCTCTTTTAACATCCGGATTCACGATAGCTTTACTTATGGTATCGAGCACTTCTTCAGTATCATTATTATTCAGGATACAGCAGAGTATCTCCCCCGTATATCTCGCATCAGCAGTTGCGCTGTGGAAGGTCTCGCTCTTGGCGATCCCGTAATAGTCAACGGCAAATTCCACGCTCCTCTGATGACCTTTATCCCCCGTAAAAGCAGAAAACAAGGGCTGAATATCCACAAAGTCAATTCCCAGCTGATCGTTCATTCTTCTTATCTTGAGATTCTTCTTCAGCATATCGGGATCCGATGTTCCCCAGCCCGCCAGGATCGCATCCTTACCGCAGAATTCTCTGAATGCACGATATCCGGACTCCAGATATACTCCGTTTTGAAGATCAGCATTTGTCTTGCCTGTCACTCTTTTTACATGATAATGCAACTTTTTATAATAATGCGGCCTGATATCGCAAGAGAAAACATCTTCATAATGAAGCCTTCCGTCTCTATAGATATACTTTACAGCACCGATCTCGATTATCTCTCCGCTAAGCGAAGCCACATCTATATCGTAATGTTTCCCGGGGATAGCCTGATTCCATTCCATATCGAACACGATGAAACAGCTGCCATCCGTAATCTGACGCCTTTTCACGCGTGATTCTCCTTTGGACCTTTGTTCTTATGTGTATGACTAATATAAAACAAGCCGGCCAAGCTTACAACTGACAGAAGAGAGATAAAAGCTCCGGTAACGAGGTCAGAATTGTCTGCCTTAAAACGGATCTCGGGCATTATTCCTGATGCATCGCTCTCGAAAAGCACTGCCAGCAGGCCGTGGTAGTCATAGGTCACTGCCGACCTCCCACCTACTGTCGCTTTGATCCCCGGGTCATAGGCCAGACTGGTAATAACCGATTTTTCTCCCTCAAAACTCAAAAGCCAGTCAAAGTCTCCCCCTTCGATTTTACGACCGTTAAAGGGTTTAACTGCATCTTGCAGCTGCTGCATTCCCTCCTCGTTCAGGGTCCAAACCGAGAACACCCCGTTTTGAAGCCCGTCAGGAGAAGATGTAAGTCTCAGACTGAAGGTCGAAGTCTCCGGTATTACCTCATATACGAAAGGATCAGCGAATACGGTCAGCTTATCATTTTCCGGATAGCTCTCAGTCAGATATACTCTGGATCTGAGCCCTGAGCTAACAATACATCTGTCCGCATCACCTAAGTCAACTCCCAGGATCAGTTCGCACCTGCCATCCACGGGATCATAAGTAAACATGTCCGTTCCATAGTGGGATGCACCATGATTATAGATTACATTATAGTCGATATGATCATATACTACGCCCAGCAACGCCGCCCTGGCCGCGTTATTGATCGCTTCCGGAACCGAATCCGTAGTCAGATAGCTGAGATCTGCCGTTATCAGAAGATAGCTGTCTTCCCCCTTATACAAAGGCAAAAGCCCGTCACTGATCCTGAAATCAACGGTATCTGCTGCAGCTGAGTTCATATTGCCGGCATCAAATCCAATGACAGAAGCAGGAGTGCTTATATTCTTTGAACTTATATGCCAAAGGTTTATTGCCATACCGAGCAGTGCCAGACAGAAGAGCACCTTGATGGCAACCCTGTTGCCTCTGAGATATTTAAGCAAAAGTCCGCCCGTGATCAAAGCTGCTCCCACCGAGAAGAATATCGTGAATTCGCTTGGAGAAGTCTCATTCGCCGAACTGTTGCTGATCATAACAAGGGCTATAACCGCGACTTCCGCGAGGCAGACCTGATATTCCTTCACTCCTGCCATGTTGCGAACAGATACGGCTGACATAAAGATTACCAGCATAGCCAGGCATATTATCCTGCCGGCATCAAATGATGCATCCGGAAAAAAACTGACAAGACTGTTGACTGCTGGAACCGCTACAGACAGATGGCAGACAACATATAGAAGAAGCGAAGCTGCTTTTACCCTGAAAGGTATCCTCGGGTTCATAAGAAACAGGAGCGTCGTAATCAGTACAAATATACTAAGGGAGAATATGGGGGCGCCAATTGCCAGGGTAGAAGAAGATCTTCCGTCAAGAGTCGTAGTCAGGAAATCAAAAAAAGTATATCTGACTTTATAACTATCAGGCTTAAGATCGATCACGGCATTGTGAAAACGCGGGAACTGCACGATCGCACTGATGCCGACAGCCATGATCTGCGTCGGAATGACTCCCCCCATCTCAATGAGGATCTGCTTAACCCTGCCCCTGCGACAAAGTGACATAAGAAGACCTGTCCCGAGAATAAACGGCACTCCGCAGATAAGACCATATGGTCCGCTTAAGGTCATCAATACCGAGGCTGCTGTAAGTAGTCCGAAGTTCTTCAGATTCATCTGACAGAGATAGACATCTTCGACATACATGACCAGCGGAAGCAGTATCATCATATTGTGAAGAGCAGGGATCAGTCCGAATGTCAATGCCGTGGGCATGAAACAGTAGCAAAAAGACAACAGAAGCGATGCCGCAGCAGAGATCTTCACTCTTTTACGAAGGAACATAAATGATGTCAGTCCACACAATCCGATCCTTATAAGGACTATCATCGAAAAGACCTCTTGAGTCAGTTTCCCGACAATCAGCGCAATAAAAAAGAAAGGATCAAGATGCATCGACAGGATCTCACGCACAGCCGACATCCTGTTTAGGACTTTGTCGGAGCTCATCATCGATGAGAGTTTCCTGACAGCCTCGGCCTCATTAACAAATACCGACTGAATAGGAACATAAGATGATGGATCAAATCGTACAGCCGCCAGAAAGATCATTATAGGCAAAAAGAAAGCCAGCGCCGTCTGCAAGTTGTTATTGCGCGAGGCCGCCTTCCACTGCTTCGAGGCCATTTTTACATAATCCGAAGATGATAACATCAGGCTTGCCTTCTCTTCCTGATCATACCGCTTACCGCAAGCGTTCCCAAAAAGATAACAACCCCGACAACAGTTATGACAACAGCCGAGTTAAATCCCTGGGGCTTATAGACCAGCTCGATCGTATGTGTCCCGGCCGTCAATTCGATCCCGCAGAGGGCGTCCTGAACCGGCGAGATCTCAACCTTCTTTCCGTCAACATAGGCCGTAAAGCCTTCCGTATACTGAACAGTCAGCAACAACAGGCCGTCATGATCTGCCGTTACGGTTCCCTTTAAGCTTGTCTCGTCATAGTAAGTAACCTCGAGCTGTTCATCAGACAACTCATCGAGCATTGCAAGATATCCGTCAGGATCCATCTCGTAGGCATAGATCTGCATCTTGCCCGCCTGAGGCTTACTGTAAGTAAGCTCAACGGTTACGGGACTTCCGTCATATCTGCCGAGACTTATGGCAGAGTAACTCCTTATCTCGAAGCTTCTGTTCCTGCTCTCGTCCTCATACTTAAGTGACACATGGCCGCCCCTTGAAGTGTTGGCATAAATATACATCTCGGCCCCGATCTGCCGGCCATCCACCACGATAGTAGCTTTTGCTGACGAATCGGTGCTGATCGCCGTGTAGGCAATGCCGTTGGCTGTCAGTCCGTTATAAGTCATATTCTCGCTGCCGTTATCACGGATGGAGATGGGAAGATATATATCATTATTCACGCCCATACTCCTAACCCAGCTGTTAGTCTTTGCAAAAACATCCGGCAAGGTGCTCTCGGGGATATAATCAAGGATCTCAGGCGATACCATATAGCCTACAGCCAACGCATCCGGATTACCGTAAACGATTATCTTTCCGTCCCTGTATTCCTCATCGAAAACAACCGGCACGGTCTTTGTATCCTCCACGGCTACGAGATTACGGATACCCAGAAGTGTCGCGGTAGTGCGCGTAAGTCCGCTGTTTCTCAAGCCGTTAATGCCGTTATTATGGAAACCGAAGTTCCTCATGTACTTAATGAAGCTCTCGCGGGCGGTGCTGGAAAAGATCGATAGGCCCTTAGCATCATATATGGACTGAATATCGCAGATATTATTCGGATAGATCTCGGATCGTTCAAAGGAATTATGCCCGGCCGTTCCCTCGACGGATTCGATATAGTCCCTTACCGCATCGCGATTCTTACCATAGAAATCGTATTTGGTAAATCCTTCATGTTCTGCAACGGTCGATATCATGACACAGGCAGAAACAAACATCTCGATGAACATGGTCACGGTGATCAGATACTCATAAAAATACGAATTCTTCTTTCTTCCGACCTTTATGATCCGAAGGACGGTTCCCTGAATGGATACGAAGAGTACGGACAGGCCGATCTGGATATAGCCCTCATTGCCACCGCCGAATTTTTCGAAAAGAATAATATAGATCAGGGCACCGGACATGACCGCCCCGATCTGGCCCAAACTGTACTGTCTTATTATCCTTATGGTCATGAAAGCCATAAAGACAAGCAGGAAAGACATCAGGAAAGACTGTCTGTAGGGAATCTGGTTCGGGAAATGGAAGCCGTGCCAGATGAAATTAAGAGTTCTGTTAGAGAAACTCAGATAAAGGAAAAGCAAAAGAAAGCCGCAGCAGATCTTATGCTTAAGACTGATGATCGAGCCCTTGGGGGCCATAAAGAAAAGCACTGCCAGCATGACCGTAACAGTTCCGCAGAAGACATTTGCCATGCCGTCTCGAATATTGGGATTGGCTGCTACAAGAAGTCTTCCAAGAAAATCGAAAAGATTACCCGTCAATTTGTACTCTTTGGGCATGGTATCGCCGATGGCAGAAGAATTCTGCAGGATCAGATAGGTCGGAAGAACCGTTATCGCCGACATCATACCGGCTGTAATACTTGCGAGACTGAACCTGCCGACGCCTTTCAAAAAGCCCTTAAAGGATACTTGGGAGACCATGATGTAAAGGCATGGAGCAAAAAAGACCAGGAAAATACAGATAAAATAACCGGTGTAATAATTACTGGCTATGCAGATAGCCAAAGACGCTGTATAAAGACCGAAGCGCCCCTCTTTGAGAAGTCTTCGAAGTCCCATGCAGATAAGCGGAAGGAGAACCATGGCATCGCACCACATGATATTCCAGAAATCAGTCAGGAACCAGCCGCACAAGGCGTAGGTACATCCGAAGATCACGGTGATGTAATCATATCTCTTGCCATCTCCCTCTGACAGGAAAAGCGACATGAAATAGGATGCGAGACCCGCTCTTAAAGCCGTAACAAAGGCGATAAAGACCGGGATCGCCTTGGGGGTAAATAATACACACAAAAGGTTCAGCGGACTCGCGGAATAGTTAGCAAAAGCCGCATAGTACTCATTGCCGAGACCACAATTCCAAGAATAAAAGAGTGACTTGCCGGAGACTAATTTCTCCCTCAGCTCACAAAGGAAAGGCGCATACTGATGGTAGCAGTCAACCGTAAGGATAGTCCTGTCTCCGATCGGGTAGATCTGCATAATGGCAAAAGCCGAGACTATCGTAAGGAAGGGGAAAAGGAATGCGAGTATCCTAAGAGGGATCTCCTCGGGGAAGCTCCTGATAATTCGTTTTCTCAGCTTGACCTCAGGCAGCTGTGCGCTGTCTTCGGCCGTATCAAGTTCGATCACATCTGTCCGTTCATTTTCCATAGAGCATATAATAGCATAATTTGTAGCATAAATGCCTCATATAAGCTTCATTCGCGTAATAATAATAAAGACTTTTTATGATAAAGTATAGTGAGTAATGATGCGGAGATGACAAAATGGGACTTAAACTCAAGATAATAATCAATCCTTCCTCCGGTCGTGAGACAGCCAGGCTTAACATTGAGGATATGCTCGCCTACCTGGTTCCTCTCGGCATGATGGAGCGAGCCGACATTTTCTACACGTCCGGTAAGGGCGACGCCTGCGCTTTCGCTGCAAATACTGATGCATCACAGTATGATTATATTATAGCCGTCGGAGGAGACGGTACCGTCAACGAGGTTGTAACCGGAATGCTCAGAGGCGGCATCAAGTTGCCATTGGCTATATATACGTCGGGAACGGTCAACGATTTTGCCACCATAAACAAGCTCCCCACAGGTCCTTCCGACTTTGCCAGGATGCTCATGAAGCCCTGCATGCAGAAGGTCGACTGTGGCAAGGCCGGAGACAACTATTTCCTGAATGTTCTGGCAGCAGGACTACTGACGGATGTTGCATATAAAGTGCCATCGGATCTTAAGACAGCTTTCGGCCCCGCGGCATACTGGATCTCGGCAGCTAAGGATCTGTCTTCTATCACAAAGACGATGCCTGTCTCCTTTAAGACCGCAGATGAAGAATATGACGAGGATATCGTTTTTTTCCTGATCTCCAACACCAAGAGTGTCGGAGGCTTCCGTAAACTTATGAAGAACGCAGATCTTAACGACGGCAAGCTTGATGTTCTCATCCTGAAGAAACTCGATATAGGAGATATTATGCCCCTGTTGGGAAACCTTCTTGTGGGTGAACATATAAATAACGACAGAGTGATATACTTTCAAACGGACAAACTCGAGATATTCGCCAGGAATGATGATCGGATAATCGCCGACATCGACGGAGAGGAAGGCCCTGCCCTTCCCATTTTGGTCGAGTGCATCCCTGATGCCATCACGCTCATTGTTCCGAGGGAGGAGGATCTTTAAGTGAAAAAGCATAACGACAAGAAAAAGGTAAGAACACCGGAGATGAATTCGGAGGCCCAAGTCAGGAGCAGTGCTCCTTTCGGAGAAGACGATCAGGCAGCGGATATCTATGATTCCGACCCCGCCGACGAAGAGGGCGCCAGCATCAGCGACAATATGGATCAGGATCTCCGGAATGACGGCGACAAGACAGATGACGATTCCGGAACTGCCGATGCCGAGATGACAAGAACCGTGCTTTCCGACCTCGAGAGTATCGACCCGGACCTTCTGATCGGTGACAAGGTCATCGACGATCATGATGAGAAAGTTGTAAAGCAGGCTTCGAAAGCGACCCGTGATACCACTAAGTTCACGCCAAATGACATCGAGCCCATCGTTCTGGATATGTCCGATAACAAGAAAGACTATCCGGAAGATACAGAGGTTCCGGTAAAGAAGGGCCTGATCAAGAGCAAAGGCTTCATATTCCTTATCTGCGCCCTGATAGTGGTTGTTGCGGCAGTGGCTGCATCCATCTTCTATAACGGTGGCTACAGGGATAAGCTCAACAGTCCTCTCAGCATCAATGGAAGCGAAGTCAGCAGCGCCGAATTCAGCTTTATGTATCATTATCTTCTGATCGATAACGGTGTTGATATTTTCGCTGCGGATACTCCCGCCATGCTCGATTCGCCCGCTGATGATCCGCAGTATGCGACGAACAGAGAATACTTTTTGAACCTGACAGCCCAGGAGCTCCGCACCACGCAGATCCTTTACGATGACGCAAGGGCTCACGGCTACAGCATCGGTGACGATCATTATGTACTGGCTAACGCCTACATGGACTGGCTCTCAAATAAGGCCGACGAGATCGGTGTCTCACTCGATACTTATATCAAGGGTGTTTTCGGAAATCAGGTTGACCAGCAGACTGTTATCAATACGCTGGCAAAAAAGTATTTTACCGAGGATTATTCCTCCGGTGCCAAGCTCGAGGAATTGTCAGCTTCGGAAGAACAGGCCGAGGCTGCTTATCAGTCGGATCGCAGTTCTTATGATGTAGTAAGTTATAAGCTCTTAAGGATCACATATGAGCAGAGGGATCAGGCCTTTATCGATACGGCCAATCTTCACGCTCAACAGATCATTGAGGAGATGGGGCACGATCCCGCCAACTTTGAGCAGGTCGCATCACAGTATTTCTCCGGTGAAGCAAAGAATGTACTGAGCACGCCGGATTCAACGCTGGTAAGCGATGTCAGATATTCGGATTTCACCCACAATGATTTCCGCGACTGGCTTTTCGATGAGGCTCGTACACCCGGAGATTCTAATATTTATACGGATGACGACGGCTTCCCTATCATTCTCGTGTTCGTATCCCGCGACAGGCAATCGATTCCTTTAAGAGATGTACGTTTCGCCTATATTCCGATACAGGCTGCTGAGGGCGCGCCCGGACTCCCTATTACGGAAGCACAGATGCTGGCTCAGGAAATATATGAGAGTGTTAATTCAGACAGAGATATGCAGGAGATCGAAAATCATTATAATGACCAGATCCTAAGCGGCGCCTTAAGCGTTACTCACAGCAGCGACACCTATCCCGGTAAATATGACGGCATCCTCGGCGAATGGATCTTCTCTGATTCCAGAGTCGCGGGAGACAAGACCTTCCTCGAGACCGAGAACGGTTACTATATCGTCTACCTTATCTCTATTTCCGAGAACCAGGAGTGGTACGACAGGGTGAACAGCTTTATCAGGATGAATAACTACCAGGCCTTTATGAATGAGATGTTGACGGAATACACCTATACTTTTAACAACACAGGTCTCGATGAGATCCAGGATGTACCGTAAAAACTGTTGTCCTTCTCAGAATTAATGCTTCTTCGCGGAAAGTTCGGAAACTCATTTTGATCATATAGCTGATCGAAAATGACTATCGTCTTTTAAGCAGACAAGCCCGGTATGCTGCCGCACCCTTTTTTCGATTAAATATCAAAACTGCCTCTGAAGGATCAGAGGCAGTTAATACATATCAGGTATTGAGAATAATCATCAGCAAGTATGCGATCACCGATGCTCCGAGAGTAAAAGTCAGGACTATCGCCGTCGCTCTTACCAATAACTTTCTTCTGCTGTTAGATATCATTTGTTTATGCTGCTGTCAGCTACTTCTATGGACAGCTCGATCTCCTTATCATTTCGCTCGACTACCATGGGGATCTTATCTCCGATCTCATGGGAATTGCGTATGTCTATAATATCATTTGTTGATGTTATTTCAATGCCGTCCATCGAAATAATCCTGTCGCCGACTTCAAGTCCGGCGTCTTCAGCAGGACTGTCCGCATCGATTGCCGCTACATACACACCCTCGACAGCCCCAAAGAAGGAACCGTCGGTCACGGCCTGTACAGATACTCCGAAGTAAGATCTGCCCACAACATAACCGTAATTAATAAGAGACTGGATAATATCTCTGACATCACTTATGGGGATGGCAAATCCCAATCCTTCGGCTGAACTCATCTTGGCATTAGTGATACCGATAACCTCACCAAAAGAGTTGATAAGCGGTCCGCCGCTATTACCGGTATTGATGGATGCATCAGTCTGGATCAGTGTAAGAGAATAGCCGTTATTATTCATGGTACGACCAAGAGCAGACACTACACCGGTGGTCACAGTTCCGGAAAGTGTTCCCAGAGGATTACCGATCGCCACGACTAATTCACCGGTCTGGAGCAGATTAGAGTCGCCCAGGGTAACATAGGGGTAGTCCTCATCGGCGAGGAGCTTGAGTACTGCCACATCAGTCTGATCGTCAGCGCCGATAAGCTCGGCATCTATGGGAGTCTCATAATCAGGAACCAATACCTTGAGCTTATAATCCTTCTTCTCTCTTACGGCTTCAACAACATGGGCATTGGTTACAACATAACCTTCTTCCGAGATAATAAAGCCCGAACCTGACGCCACTGCCTGTTCTGTTCCTCCGAGGGAGCTTACAACATATACTGATACCGTAGCAGGACTTACCGTATTAACGATCTCGATCGTGCTTAAGGTCTTCTTGTCAGGGTCATAGACTGATGCCGCCTGCTCGAGAGTAAATGCCGGATCTGCCAGCTCAGATGCGAGATTAGATGCGTCCGATACATTGGTTCTCGGCGATGTGTCTCTGCCGTTCATATAAGTCATGTTGCCCTTCTTGCCTGTAGTCAAGCCGAAGATATATATCGTCTGAAAAGCCGAGAAGCAGATACAGGCCACAAGCGCTGCCGCCATTATCATAAAGGCCTTGGATCTCGGCTCTTTTGCAGGCTTATTCTTGCCTTTAAGCACAGTTCTCTCGCTGTAGCCGGTCTTCTCGGGTGCGGGATCGGAGACAGCTGCCTCCGAAGGCTCTTGTTCGATTCTCTTTTCTTCGATTATAGCCGCAGGCATGATCTCCTGCTGATTTTCGATTACGGGCTGATTGTTATCGGATTCCATAGTAGTCACCTCTTGTCTTTAATTACCCTTTCCATAGGATAATATACCTTATTTACGACACATTAGCGGTAAAAATTAGTCAAATTCGGATCAAAACAGAGTGAGAGAGCCGCAATTTATCTCCCGCTCGCCCGTTTTCTCCGGGATCACCCTGCCTGCTGTCTTATCTTTAACGGCTTCTATTAAGGCGTCCTCCTCCGTTTTGGAGCAGACGCAGACGATCTCAACCTCCGAGCCGTAGCGCGTATCCTCGATCTGCCAGTCTTTATTTCGCAGCATATAGATCAACTTTTCACTCAGATCGTAGGGGCAGCTGATAAGGAAAGACGAGCCGATTGCGGTCTTGACGGGAGACGCCTTCTCCAGAGCTGCGATAGTCGCATCGCTATAGGCTCTGACAAGCCCTCCCTTCCCCAACAAAACACCGCCGAAATACCTCGTGACCGTGACGGCCACATCAGACAGATCGTTCTTTTCGATGATACTGAGCATGGGCATGCCGGCAGTTCCGGAAGGTTCCCCGTCGTCGCTGTATTTTTGCATCTTGGTGCCGCTGCTCAAAACCCAGGCATAGCAGCAATGTCTGGCATCCGGATAGAGATTACGGGCTTGATCGATAAAATCCTCGGCTTCGGAAACGGACCGTATCCTCACGGCTCGCCCTATAAACACGGATTTCTTAACCTCGATCCTGGATTCCCCGTATTCCGAAAGAGTGATCATAGCTTATCCGTCTTATCAGCTTATCTCTTTATAGCGCTGATAAGCGGTCATGAGAAGGGATCTGTCCTGACTATATGTGATCTCGGCCAGTGCTTCTTCTATCGTAAAGAACCTGCCTTCGATAAAGCCCTCGGAGCTGTCCACTGTAATATCATCGCTCCCGGCTTCCATAACAAACCATGAAATATTATTGTGAACCGGCTTCTGTCTGCTGACTGAATAAAACTCGTAGCTCGTTCTTCCGCAGGGGGCGAGTATACGGACATCAAGTCCGGCCTCCACCTTAAAACGCTCAACGGCAACATCCTTGAGCGTCTTGCCGTCTCTAACGACACCCTTGGGGAAAGCCCACTCATGCTTATCATTCTTCAACATGAAGACTCTGTCTTTATAAAAGGCGATACCGCCGGCACAATTCCTGACTATCATCTCTTGCTCTCTTTATCGAAAAGCTCTCGCTTACATATATATCACATTCAGATTTTATCACATCAAAAGCCAAAGGTCACCGTTTATCAGCCCTCTTCGTCAGCTGTTACATCCTCGAAATCATCCGGATTATAGACCACTATGCCTCCGTCGCTCTCACTGGTGGTTCCCACAATATAAGTCGATGTAGGATCGCCGTTATTTCCGACCTTACGTTTACAACACACAAAAACAGTCGTGATCACGACCATGACGACTATGACAGATACTATGATCCTCCTGACGTGCATATTTCCTCCCTTTATCGAAAAAGCCTGTCGCCAAACAGCTCCGGCATCGCTATCGCTATCCGAATCTCTATCAGTATACATTAAAAAGCCGCCGGCACAGCCTAAGAAAGCACAAAATCATCAAAAAGTCACTTTAGTTTTCTTTTATATCCTATATAATGCATATATGATCAACAATAATAAAAAATATGATGTTCGAGAGTATAATCGTAGCCGTTACAATCAGAAAGCGGCAGCCCGTAAGAGACTTGCAACTATGCAAAAGATCTTTATGGCGCTTTTGTGTATCTCAGTTACTCTCGGCTTGGTGCTTTTGGGCATCGTAGTAGGTAAAAAGGCCAATAAGGACAAGGACGACACCGTGATCGAGAACGGTGAGAATAATAGTGAGATCACAGGACCGGAGGAAATAACGGATCTCAGCAACTCCTCGGAGACAACCGAGACCACGCCGCCCTATGTCGTTGAAGAGATCATGCCGGCAAATCAGCTGGCTGATAACTATTGGGGAGCCCTTGTGCCTTGCGAGAATGCCGTTGCCTACGAACACCATGAAGTTCACGGTATGTATATCGGCGCGGCCTTTAATCTTGAGAACAATCTGGCGATAGCCGATAACTCCGAGATAAACGCTCTGGTAATCGATCTTAAGGAAGGAGAAGGGATCTTCTTCAACTCTACTAATCCCACGGCTTTGGAGATCGGTTATGTAGATCCCCGGTACGATCTTTCATATGTCGTAGAGCAGTGCCATTCTCATAATGTACGGGTTATCGGTCGAATAGTTTGCTTCAAGGACCCTCAGCTGGTCGAGAAATATCCCGACCGCGCTATCTGTGACAGCACCGGCACGCCGCTTTACTTCTATAACGAAGGTTCATCAGCGTTTGCAAGCCCCTACGACGCACGTAACTGGGAATATTTCATCGAGCTGGCCGAAGAAGCTATCAGCTATGGTGTAGACGAGATACAGTTTGACTATGTCCGCTTCCCTACCGGGGCTTCAACCAGCGGAAACAGTCCCTACTACGGCATCGAAGGCGAAGTCCCCACAAGAGCTGATGCTATCAACCGCTTTCTCCAAACAGCCCGTATCAGGATTCAGGACGGTCTCGGTGTTCCCCTCGGAGCTGACATCTTCGGCATTGCCGTAACAAGCTCCCTTGACGGAGACATTCTCGGTCAGGACTGGGCAACAGTCGGACTGACTCAGGTCGATTCCCTCTGTCCCATGATCTACCCTTCGCACTATGCACTGGGAACCGTCATGAACGGCACAGAGTATCCTAAGCCCGATCTGGCTCCCTATGAGATCATGTATAACGCACTGATCATTGGAAGCCCTAATCATACACAGCCCGGCTACAGCACGGTAAGGCCTTATGTTCAGGCATTTACCGCCTCCTATATCGGAGAGGGCAACTATATGACCTATGACTATAATGCGATAAATTCACAGATCCGCGCCATCCAGGACAGCGGTCTTACGGAATTCATCCTCTGGAACGCAGGCGGCAGTTACCCCAGCGGAAATTATGGCGGTAATAGAGGGTAAATGGTGATACAATAGTCAAGGATTTTTCGAGAAGTAATTAATTTGGAGGTTTTGTATATATGCTTGACATTAAATTTCTTCGCTCCGATCCTGAAGCGGTAAAAGAAAACATCAAAAAAAAATTCCAGGACGAGAAACTCCCTCTCGTAGATGAGGTCATCGAGCTGGACAAGGAATTCCGTGAGTCCAAGACTCGCGCCGAGTATCTGAGATCCCAGCGCAATAAGATCTCAAAGCAGATCGGTATGCTCATGGGGCAGGGAAAGAAGGATGAGGCCGAAGCTGCCAAGGCTGAAGTCGCCGCAATGGCAGATGAACTTGAGACTCTTTCCGGCAAAGAAACAGAACTTTCAGAGAAGATCGACAAGATAATGAGAGTCATCCCTAATATTATCGATCCGTCAGTCCCGATCGGTAAGGATGATTCCGAGAATGTTGAGAATGAGAGATTCGGCGAGCCTTTTGTCCCGGACTTCGAGATCCCCTATCATGTAGATATTATGGAAAAGCTCGACGGTATCGAGCTCGATCCTGCAAGAGAAACATCAGGTAACGGTTTCTATTATCTCAAAGGCGATATTGCCAGACTCCACTCGGCATGTCTGTCTTATGCCAGAGACTTTATGATCGACCGCGGATTCACATATTACATCCCGCCCTACATGATCAGATCTTCTGTTGTTACAGGCGTTATGTCTTTCGCTGAGATGGAGAATATGATGTACAAGATCGAGGGCGAAGACCTTTACCTCATCGGTACTTCCGAACACTCCATGATCGGTAAGTTTATCGATACCATCACAAGCGAGGACAAGCTTCCCCAGACACTAACATCATACTCTCCCTGCTTCCGCAAGGAAGTAGGCGCTCACGGCATTGAAGAGAGAGGCGTATATCGTATCCACCAGTTCGAGAAGCAGGAGATGATCGTTGTCTGCAAACCCGAGGACTCCATGATCTGGTACGATAAGCTCTGGAAGAATACGGTTGACTTTTTCAGAAGCCTTGATATCCCGGTAAGAACGCTCGAGTGCTGCTCCGGTGACCTGGCTGACCTTAAGGTTAAGTCTTGCGATGTCGAGGCATGGTCTCCGAGACAGAAGAAGTACTTCGAGGTCGGATCCTGCTCCAACCTGGGTGACGCTCAGGCCAGAAGACTTAAGATCAGGATCAAGGGTCCCAACGGCACATACCTTGCACACACGCTTAATAACACTTGTGTAGCTCCGCCGAGAATGCTCATTGCCCTCCTTGAGAATAACCTGAATGAAGACGGATCGATCAGGATCCCCGAGCCTCTCAGGATTTACATGGGCGGCAAGTCCGTTATCGAAGTTCCGAGCAAGTAATTTCTTGTTTAAGATCAGTTCGGCCCGTCACTTATTGTGGCGGGCCGTTTTTGTTACGAAGCGGATCTGTTTACGGATATGCTCTATAACGGTTTCCAAAAAGATCGGGGCAAAGCAAAAACCCGGCCACATGACCGGGTCTTATTTACTAGAACCAAATCTTCTTCGCTTATGCTCTCTTTACGAGTCCGGAACGAAGGCAACGTGTGCAGACATGCATTGTCTTAGGGGTGCCTTCAACAACAACCTTAACCTTATGGACATTGGGCTGCTGAGTTGTCAAAGCACGACGTGAAATCTGCGAACGCGTGATTCTGATCTTTCTGCCAAAAAATGTGTCCTTCTGACAAATCTCACACTTAGCCATTGGATACACCTCCTATTTCTCTTACTCACTTAACGCGCAAGTGAGATAATATCACATTAATTCGTATCGCGCAAGAGATTTATTGCGAAAAAACTCGCCTTACCATAAGTATTCTGTCGCACAGTTCATCGCTTGAATTAAAGGACCTGAGTCTTATGGTAGTTCTGGCCGAAGATACCATCAGAAGCGTCCCCGTATCGGTGCATACAGCCATCTCGTAGATGTTCTCATCATTCTCATCAGAATAGGGGCTTCTCAGGAATAAAATGTCGCCGGGAATAATGGAATCTATCAAAAGCTCACCCGTAACAACATCGTAGTTAAGCGTTACCGGTGTCCCCATCTCT
This sequence comes from uncultured Clostridia bacterium, assembly GCA_946537885.1. Taxonomy (GTDB): domain Bacteria; phylum Bacillota; class Clostridia; order Saccharofermentanales; family Saccharofermentanaceae; genus Saccharofermentans. The sequence goes on along the minus strand of CAMNGC010000001.1, from coordinate 199,192 downwards.
GCCTGCCCGGCCACTGTTCTGGGCATGGGAATACCGTTTACGCAGGAACAGACATAGACCAAACCGTTTACGGATATACCATTCATGGTGATCCCTTCTGACAGATACATGGAATTTACAAGACTCAATGCCGAACTTACAAAATAACGGCAGGAGACCTCCTCTATGCTCTCTCTTGTACCGATCTCGATTACTCCGGATGAACCGATCCAGCCGGTCCCGCCTCCCGGAAGGTAGACCTGATATACGCCGTCTCTCTTAACATCGGCGTATAAAGTAGTATTCATCATAACCTGAGCTATCAGGGTTCCCTGGCTCGCGTGAGTCATTATATTTTTGCTGCTCTCGGAAACGACCAGCTTGTAAACATGAAGGTCCGGCTCTACCGAGTCTGTATTTGTAATGACGGAATCTGAGGGAATATAGCCCTCCAGACCATCTTCGGTCCGGATCTTGATATAGCCCTTTCCGTCGTCATCTTCGATCATGATGACCGGCTCGTTATACAGAACTTGCGTCACGCGCTCGGACGCCGGATCGGGCTCCGATATAACACTGACGACCGATTCTGTCACTACCCGATAGGATTCATCGTCGTAGTCCAGGTGAACAGTCTTTTCGACGAAGAGCTCTATATTTGACCCCTTAAAAAAGCCGGGCAGGACAGCAGGAAGAACACGGAATACGGCTACTATTATCAGTATGACCGCAGCAACTGCCAGTGCGAAGCTTAATATCCTGTGACTGCCACCCTGACGCAGAGTCGAATCCTTACGGCCAAGACCCCATTTATCGCTCAGATCTTCGGCGCTGCCGTACTCACCCGCTATGTCGTCAGTCTCATTAAGGAACGATGCTGCGTCCTCGAGATGCCTGATCTTTTTCTCGTGGTATTCGTACTCGAACTTGTCTTTGTCACGACGCTCGAAAAGCCTCCTCCGCTTAGGCGGCAGCTTATTGTCAGAATTCTTCTTCATCAGTCAACAGTGTAACAGCCGCAGCTGCGTAATCCTTTTCATGTGTGATACTCAAAGCCATGGAAAGCACCTTGATCTCCTTGGCTCTGTCGAGAGCTTTTCCGCTCAATCTAAGAAGCGGAGCGCCGGCCTCGTCCTTAGTAACCTCGATGTCCTGAAAGCCTATCCCCTTGGTACATATCCCGGTCCCCAGTGCCTTGGCGGCAGCTTCTTTCGCTGCATAACGCGCAGCATAACGCTCTGCCTTAACCCGGTCCGATTCGGAAGATGAACAGTATTCACGCTCTTCAAGCGTAAAAACGCGATCGGCGAAAGCACTGTTGCCTTCGTCGATTATCTTGCGCATTCTTGCTGTTTCCGTAATATCGATCCCGTTGCGGACTTTCATAAGACCTCCGCATGCTGAAGTTTGCTGGCTATCCTTACATCACTGGAGCTTATCAGGCTGTTCTTCTCTTCCATTGACACAATGACCGTCGGCTTAGACGTAGCCCCGCGACTCTCCAGGATCTCATTAAGGGTCGCTCCGACACTTCTTTTGAGAGTTATCTCGCCGGAGAAGTCGTCAACCAGCAAAAGGTCACAATTCTTATAATAGGAAATCTCATCATCGCTAAGATCAGCTACTTCTTCACCTCTACAGAAGACAGCGCTCTTACCCATGGTGATCGCCGCTTTTACAACACAGACAGACAGATATGTCTTACCGCTGCCGCCCTCACCGCTGTAAAGAAACAGTGCTCCTGTCTTCTCCCCGGAACATATCTTCATCATCTTGCTCAGGACAGCATTCCTGCGCGCCGGATCCTTGCCGAAGGTCTTATTATACTTCTTAGGCGTATAGGTGCTGTAATCGGCCATGCCGGCCATAACATAGCACTCCTCAAGCTCTCGCTGCCTGCAGTCACATACTATCTTCCTGCCCTTGGCATTCAGCTTATAACCTGTATCGTGGCACTTATCACATATATCCTTCAGTTCATCGAAAGCAGGGTCTATGCCGTGACTTCTGATATACTCATCTCTCTTGATGAGCATCTCGGCTTCCTTTACGGTGTAGGCCTCCTCCATACTGTCATTATGCTCGATGGAAGCCATGAACCTCCCACGGCGCATTTCCACCAGCTTAACATCGATCGCCTTAAGCTCCGGGAACTGCTTATAGCAGGCCTCGATACGATTATCTCTGCGAACCTCTTTGACTATCCTGGTCTCGCCGTTGGCTTCATTTAAGATATCATCAATTGTCTTCATCATTATCTCCGAAAAGGTCAAGGATCATGTCATGAGCCTCCGATCTGTCATCGTCTTCGGGCAGCTGTACATCCTTTTTTTCACTCTGACTGTCTGCTTCTTCCTTCTTCAGTAGCCCGGCCTCGGCTCCGGTCTTCCAGACATTATCCCTTCCTCCGGCTTTCCTGGCCTTGGACTTCCTCTCCGTCCGTCTCTCATTCTCATATACCATGGCTTTATCCACAGACTTGATGCCTGCCTGATGCCAGATCACGAGTGTATCTTCAACATTCTTGAGCGTAATATTGCCTCTGAACTCATTGCACCTGAAAGCATATTCCGCGAGCTCGGGAGTCACATCCATAGCGCTGACCCAATGTTCGATCCTCTCCAGCTCGACACCATTGAGCCTGCGTCTTGACAGCTTGCCCATCTTCTCTATCACAGAGCTGAGCATCTGCTTACGCTCAAAATACTCTCCCAGCTTGTTGGTGCTGGTATATCCATGATTATACCAGTCCTTAGCCAGAGCATTCATCCTATTTGTATAGACATGGAATTTGCCGTCTCTTCCCTCTTCGAAAAGCTTATAGACGACAGGTGCCTCGAAGTTATACTCATAAAGGCATTTGTCCACCAGACGATAGCACCAGTATGGGCATCTGCCCAGATAGAAAGTCTTGGATATACTGTCAGTCAATACATCCCTCGCCTTGGCATCAGCAGACAGCTCCAGACCGTCGATGTTTACTCCCTTGGCGGCATAGGACTTGGCATATTCCAGCGCTTCCTGTTGCTTAAGATCAGCTAATCTGAAATTCTCACTGCCGATCTTATAGAGAAGCTCATGTTCCAGCATCTCGGCAAGAGCCTCAGAAGCCTCCGAAGCATTCAGATACGAATAATCATTAAGAGACGCCAATGTGAATTCATCTTTTGTACCATAGGTCATGCAAAGCCAAAGGTAAAGCTTAAGAGCATTTGAGCTCAACTCATTCATATGGCACACAATAAATACATCCGCTACCGGAGTATCGGAAAGCAACATCTCACACTTGATGTTGTTATCTTTATCCTTCATGAGAATATGATCCGGCGTCTGATCAAGCTGCTTCAACTTGACCTTCGCCCTCTGCAGGGTCAGTAGGGGCAGGTGTTGTATCAGCAGGCTCCGACGGCTGTGTCTCCGACGGCTGAGTTTCCGAAGGCTGAGTCTCCGAAGGCTGAGTCTCCGAGGGCTGTGTATCTGTAGGCTGTGTCTCAGATGTTGCAGCTGTATCCGTGGGATCTGTCGCAGACGGATCAGAAGCAGACACATCAGATGTATCCGAAGAATCAGAAGGTACAGACTCTACTGCGCCTGTAACCTGACCTGTTGTGGTGTCAAGCGTCGCCAGTGTGCCGTCCGGATTAAGAACTCCGACTTTGATAGTCGTATTAACCGTAGAATAAGAAGTAGTCGCTACCTGATCACGGGAGATCTCATTTCCGGCTGCATCATACTTGATAAGATATGATACGGCTGTAACACCGTCGTGTCCGCCATTCTCTGTAGCAGTTGTTCCTACAGGCATTGCAGGATCAGGCACATAATCTGTGCCGCGGGGATTGGTAGACACTGTCTGACCGATAAAATCATAGTGTATCCCATCAGGGAGCTTATGACCGTAAATGCTTACGGATACCACCTTTTCGTCATTATTATATGCGGCATGGATCGCAATGGGATAACCGGAATCGTTCTTGAAGACAAAGTCCGTTCCGCCCCAGTCAACCGTTGCATCCGTTCCGGGATCAACATAGGACGAGGGCCAGGAATGCCAATGTCTCTCAACGATCTCAAGTTCCGACTTAAGGGCAGACTGATATATCATGCTGCTTACCTGACAGATACCGCCGCCGAAATCATCCTGATACTGACCATTTACGATAGTACCTGCCATTTCATAGCCTGCCTCGGCAGTTCTTTGCCCTACTTCATCATTAAAGGAGAAAGACTCACCGGGCTGGAGTACCATACCGTCGATCTTCTCACATGTGATGCGGATATTATGATTACGTGAATTATTGGAAGTAGTAGTCGAATGAGTCTCTGCCATAAGCCCGAAATCATTATCAAGCATCTCTGTCGTAAAGGAAGGCTCCGTAATCTGAGCATCGACTGCAACTGTGCCGGAATAGACACCGGTATCAAGAAGTGCCTTAACATCATCTACGGCTTTATCCACATCAATGACATAGCCCTTAGCTGAAGGTGTGTACTCAAACCTAAGAGATGAGGTGCTGAATCCTGTAATTACAGCGTCTCTCGCTTCACTCGCCATAGGATCCAAAATGCCGTGGATAATACTGCCGATACCGTCTGAGTTGATCGTATAAGCCGTGCAATATTCAACCGGTGCAACCTTCATCTGCTGTCTCGCATTGTAGCAGGATACGAGGTCTTCAGCACTTGCATCATCTGAAGGCCGGGCATAGTTCATAGCCTGATTAAGAATGTCCTCGATATTGGATTCCAGCGGAAGAGAAGACAGATCCACAGGATAGACCGATCCGTCCAGACTTAAGTTGATATCAACTGCCAAAGGTGCCTCCGGCTCGGCAGCCTTAACGGCATCCCGGGCAGAATCTATCGACATGCCTGCAACATTTACACCATTGATATATGTCCCCTCGGCAAAAACGCCGGGAGTAAAAGAAGCTTTCATTTCATCAACTGTCATCTCGGCGATGGTGCCGTCAGCCATTGATACTTCATACTTCTTATCCGCCTTTGACTTATTCCATACCTGAAAGCCCACGATCCCGATAACGGCAGCGACTGCCACAACGCCGATGACAGCAGCGATCTTGCCTCCGGAATTCTTCTTGGCTGACTTCTTCTTCGAGGAGGCAGAGCTTCGCTTGGAACTCTTGGAAGACGCTGATGAGCTCTTTCTTCCTTTATTGCCGGTCGTACGATTAGACAGCTGTACCGGTGTGATCGCGTTACGAACTGCCGGCCTGTTGTTACCGGGTGTTCCTGATGTCTTCTTCATCTCAATTCCTCGCTTCCGTCATTCTACTCTATATCGTCAAAGGGCATACTGCCCCCTTATAATTCTTTAACATTAAAACTATACTTTTATGACTCTCAACTTGCAAGAGTAAACCTGTTTAAAAACGCAAAAATTTTTACTAGTTTGGCAAGGCTTTTTTGTAAAATAATCACCACTTATCAAGAATTGTATCTGACGATCTATAGTATTGCCTTATGTCTTTAAGGTGAGCTTGTAGTAAAATAACATATAGTAATAGTTTGAGAGGCGCATATGAAACATTCTTTTTTTCGAAAAGCAAGCACTTTACTTATGGCAGCAACACTCCTTCTCGGAGTTTTCACTGCCTGTTCCTCCGATAAAGATGATGAGACTTCGGCATCTTTATCGGAAAGCGAAGAACTCGCCGTTTTTGACGACAGCGAGCTTTTGAGCGGCCTTCATCATGTTACTATCCTTGTAGCAGGATATGGCACAATACAAGTAGAGCTTGATGCTGATGCGGCCCCCATAACCGTAACCAACTTTATAAACCTGGCACAATCCGGCTTCTATGACGGACTCACCTTCCACCGCATTATGAACGGATTCATGATCCAAGGAGGAGACCCGGCGGGCGACGGTACCGGCGGCAGCGGAGAGAATATCTATGGAGAATTCGAAGCTAACGGCTATGATAATCCCATCTCCCACACGAGAGGAACGATCTCGATGGCCCGTGAATCCGTGAACATGGATTCTGCCTCATCCCAGTTCTTTATAGTACAGTCAGACGCTTCGAGTTCCCTCGATGGCCAGTATGCCGCTTTTGGGCATGTAACATCCGGAATGGATGCAGTAGACCGGATCTGCCTTGAAACTCCGGTGACGGACAATAACGGAACGGTTTTGCCGGAAGATCAACCGGTTATCAGCTCTATTACAGTCGTTGATTAATCAGCACCTGCAGGAGACGATCATGGATACAGACAGAGAATTACAGGCTCAACTGCTTGCAGAGCGTGAAGCTTCCTTCTACAGGACCTCGTATGACGGCGAGATCGCTTTTTACGATGCGGTCTCATCCGGTAATACCGCCTTGCTGGAAGAAATGCTCGCCAATGTTCCTACGGGCGGCAAGATCGGCGTCCTGTCAGACAACGAGCTTACAAACAGGAAATATCACACTATAGTTCTCGTTGCACTCATAAGCCGTTTCTGTATAGAGGCAGGTATGGATGTCTCAGTAAGTTACGCTTTAAGCGACATTTATATAAGACGCATTGACAAGGCAACTACTGTAGAAGAGGTCAACGCCATAAGTAATGAGATCTCCCGCGATTACTGCGAGAGAATGAAGAACGAAGCAAAGAAAAAAGCTGTGTCCAGGCATGTAGTGCAATCTATTGACTATATCAGAAGCCACATCAGGGAGAATCTGACTGTGGAGACTGTGGCCGAGGCTCTGTCACTTAATGCCAGTTATCTTTCGAAGCTCTTTAAGCAGGAAACAGGTCAAACACTGGGACACTATATCCGTGAACAGAAGATACAGACTGCCTGCAATATGCTGCGTCACTTGGATGAATCCAGCCTCAATATCGCCAACTATCTGGGATACTCATCCCAAAGCCACTTTATCCAGGTGTTCAGGAAGGTCACCGGCATGACTCCCGAGGAGTATCGTCGTAATTACTATCATCAGAGCTGGATGAAGTCAGAAGATCCTCAGCAATAGAGATCCCAGGGAAAAGACTTCGGCAAAGGCGCACTTACAGTCGCTATCTCTTTGTAATCTCTGTCCATTACTTTTATCTCCGAGGCCATCAAACTTACAAATGGCAGTTTTACTCTGCTTCCGTACTTGCCGTCTCCTGCAAGCGGCATCTTTCTGGAAGCAAACTGAATCCTTATCTGATGAGTCCTGCCGGTCTCAAGCCTGATCCTCACAAGTGACAAGTCATTTTCTCTATCGTAAGCAAGGCGCTCAAAGCTTAGAACTGCTTCTTTTACGCCCTTACGCATACCCTTGACCACAAAGGTCTTGTTATTGCGCCTGTCGTGGAAGATCAGATCTTCAAATCTGCCTTTGTCCCCCGGATCGCCGCTTACGACTGCAGTATAGATCTTTTCGAAAATAAAGTCTTCACCGTCGATCCCGGGCTTGATCAAAGGGATGAGCCCGGCTACAGGTTTATCGAGTCTTGATAAAACCCGAAGGTCATCACCAAGCAGTTCAGGCAGCTTCTCACTATCTTCTCCGGGCAGTTTGTTAAAGATTATCAGCCCGTAACGATTAAATATCACTCTATCCTTCAGATCCTGTTCCATATATTGCCCTCAGCAGATATAGCAGGTGATGTTCTCCCGGCCGCCGTTTATGAAGAGCTCGACTACTCCCACATCCTCCAGCACCATCAGCTCGGGTTCTTCGGCATAGGGGCGTTCCAGAATGGTCTTTCCCTCAAATCTGACCCTCAGAAGCCCCTTCTCATAGGACACAAAGCGGCTTTCCTTTATGGCATAACGCATCGCCTCGGCACAAGGCAGCATCACCAGATTACCGTCGAGATCAAATTCAAGCTCTCTGGGTATGGTAAATGCACCCACCTGAGTCTGGCCTGCTCCTACTCGTCTTGACCAGTTGTACATCCAGGCAATAAGGATCCTTCTTCCGCTTTTGTCGCTAAAGGTCTGGGGCGCATAGAAATCCGGTCCTGTCTCAAGAGCGAAATAAGGCTCTTCCTCATTATCGGGAATAAAGCTTGTCCCGTCAAAAGAACCCGTCGCAAAGCAAACCCTGTGAGGCAAAGACTTCATAGATGAGAACATCAGCACATATTTATCTTCCAACGGGAACAAGTCCGGGCACTCAATGCATCCGCCAAATCTCCCGTCAGTGATCAATTCACCTAAATATTCCCAGTGGATCAGATCAACAGATCGGTAAAGTAAGACAGACCCTATAGTATATGATCCGGCTCCTACTACCATACGGTACTCATCTTTATACTTGAATACTTTCGGATCCCGAAAGGCCCCTTTATCGCCCAATGGCGAACTCCTGATCACGGGATTAGCCTCATATTTTGTAAAATTGATGCCATCGTCGGAATAAGCCACAGACTGAGTCTGCCCCAACTCGTGAGATACTGATGTATAGAAAAGATAGAGCCTGCCGTCCTTGACGATTGCCGATCCCGAGAAACAACCTCCGTCGTTCTCATAAGGCATATCCGGGTATAAGGCGATATCTAATTCTTCCCAGTTGATCAGATCCCTGCTGACAGCGTGCCCCCAGTGCATCTGCCCCCATCTGGGAGCGTAGGGATAATGTTGAAAAAAGGCATGATACTTCCCCTTAAAAAAGACCAGACCGTTGGGATCATTCATCCATCCTTGCTTATTCTTAAAATGATATCTCATTTTGAAATCGCCTTTCCTCCAAAAGAGGCGCCGCTATGCGACGCCTCCGGATCGATCATTTATTTATGCAGACGTCCTCTTATCAGGCTGCAGGAGCGGCTTGCTGATCCGCAGGAGCTGCTGCCTGAGCTGCCGCATCCGTATTGGCAGTCGTCTGCTGAGCCTGTGCCGCGGGATCAGTTGCCGCAGTACCGGCTTGGGCAGGATCAGTTGTAGCTGTTCCGGCCTGGGCAGCCTCTGTCGTAGCAGAACCGTCAACAACACCGATAGTTCCGTTGACAGTAGCATTACCTGCATTCTGTGTCGCTGAAGCTGTATCCGGAATAGCAACCGTACCTGCTATAACTTCACTGGGAGGCAGGATGATCTGATCTCCTGCAGCAGGCTTATAACCTGCCGGGATGGTCGTACTGATGCCCTGCTGTGCGCAGTAATAATTATTGTAATCAATAATGGTCTGTACATGCTCATCAGACTCGGAGAGCAACTGGATGTCATATACCTTATTAAAGAGATCCCACCAGCACTTATATCCGATATCATCGCTGAAATAGAAGATTCCTATTGGCTCAAGACCTGTCTGGCTATTCTGTGAAGGTGTAGGCTCAGCTACTATAGGAGTTTCTGTCTGGATAACCTCAACAGGTGTTGTCGTGGGCTCTGTATCTGCGGGTTCCTCATCCTTAGAGCAAGCCTTAGCTATTACCGCGATAAGTATGATAAAGCAGATGAGCATGATCAGAACGAACGCCAGGAAGATATATCCGTTGCGGTTAAGCTTAGGGAATTTCCTCTTCTTGCCGTGGCCGCCTCTACCGCCGTTACCGTTTCCGGCTGCGCCGGGTCTTCTCTGAGCATTGGACCTTCCGGGACCACCGGGGCGAGATGACGAGGGCCTTGCCGAAGCTCCGCCTGCAGCTGCATATCCTGCGCTTGCCGCAGCAGCCGTAGCTCCCGCTGTCGTCGCAGCATATCCGCTGTCTGTACCGTCAAGCCCAAGAATACCGTTGATCCAATCATCGCCGCCGGCACTCGCAGAATCAGTGTTGCCATAAGCGGCGGAATTGCTGTCATAGGCATCTGTACCATAATCACCATAAGAATTCCCGGAAGCAAAATCTGTGTAACCTTCTGCCGCAGCTTGTGAATATCCCGGATCAGTATATCCGTCAGGAGCCGCATATCCACCGGCCTGATAATCATTGTCGTTATATGCTTCTCCGTAGCTTATATCATCTCCCGGACCAACAGGCTCAGTGCCTGCCTGTCCATAGTTGATATCTTCGTTATGGTAACCGTAGGCATCGGCGCCATTGTTACTGAAGTCACTGTAATTGTTACCTTCCGAGCCAAAGGACTGATAAGAAGAATCATCTGCCATATTCTCATTCTCCCGGTACTGACCGTATGTATAAACATCCTCGGGGTTACTATTCACAGGCTGCTCGGAGCTTACTGCGGCAACCGGTGTATCATAGCTGTTGGCATTATAAAGAGGCATATCCGGAATATCACTCTCGACCGGAGTTACCGGCTTCTCTTCAGGAATAGTCTCAACCTGATTGGCAAAAGGCAGGCTGAATCCGTCATCTGCCTGAACATCGACAGCCTTTGAAGCTGATGCGACCCCCGCGCTTGCAGCAGCAGTTACTGCAGCGGCAGCTGAAGAAGGGGTCTTAGTATCTTCAGGCTTGATATCTGCAGGGAAATCAACCGGCAGTTTGTCATCGTCCGTCAATACGGGTTTCTCTGCGTTGAAACGGTACTCGGGAACATCAATGCCGTCATCGGCAGGAGCCGTGAAATCGGGGGCGGGAGCTGTGCCGTCATCACCGAAAACAAGCGGAGCCGCATTTTGCATTTCTTCGCCGCTTCCGACACTATAGGGATTAAACTCCTCTTCTGCCGAAGGCGTTACCATACCGCCGAATTCCGTAGATACGGATGCTTCCGTAAATACCAGCTCGCCGCTTTCGGACATGGAAGGGATCTCAGGTTCAGCCTTCTTCTCTTCCTCGTTCTCGACAACGGGAGCCGAAGTCTCTGTAGCGGCCGGCTCCGGTTCAGGCATTACAAAAGCCTGCTCCATCGGCTCACCTTTGATCTCTTCGTTCTTATTTCCGTCAAGGTCACCGCCCATCTCCTTGATGGCAGCTTCTATAATGCCATCCTTCTTGATGGAATTATTCTTCTGCAGGGACTGAAGGAACTCGGAATCCAGTCTCTCGACGGGTTTTGTCATCTGAGAATCATCTTCCGCCGGGATCTCAAAAGCAGTCTCTGAAACAGTCTTCATCTCAGGCTGCTGTGAAGGCTGCTCTGCCATATCGAAAGGATTAAATGCAGACACAAACGGACTTCCCTCCGAAGGAGCAGATACAGAAGTCTCTACTGCCGTAGCTGCTGCTGTCCCCTGCCCGGCTGCACTTGCCGCGGCTGCTGTGGCAGCAGTTGCCGCACCGGCTGCGCCTGCTCCAAAGAGACTCTTCATCATGTCCTCGGCGCTTATCTCCTCGACAGTACCTTTTGTCTCCGGAAAATCCAGATTAACTGCCTTATCGGAATTGATATCACCTACCTCAAAGCCCTTATCAGCGGATGCCTGCTGGTTCGCAACAGGTGCCGCGGGCCCCTTGGCATTGTCACCGAAGAGCAGGGATGCTGTTCCGTTTATATCTTCGGCATCAGTCATGGCAAGGCCACCGGTAAAGCCGGCATCGGCCGCCGCAGAAGCAGCTGCACCTACCACACCACCGTCAAGAGTAGACTTAACGCTCATATCCGACGTATCTTCTTCCTTGTTCTTCTTACGGAAACCGAAAAGGCCTCGCTTCTCGTCGCTTGTAACACTCTCAACGAAGGAGATAGAGAACTGCATTGGTACCCCCGGCATTCTGGCGGAAGCCTGAGTAATGATCACGCCTGCAGCGTCGCACTGATCTTCGGCATCATTCAGGATCCTTAAGATCTCACGCTGACCTAATGCATCATATATCTCTTTGTTACAAAGGATGATGCAGTCATCGGGAGATAATGTAAAGAAGTTGGACCACAGCGCATTTGCTGTCTTGGATGAACAATAATAAAGGAAATCCCCTACTCTGTCACCATTAGCGTCAATGGGCTCCATGGGTATGCCGGCATCTGTCAGCGGGAAGAGAGTATCATCTCTGTAGAGAAATGCCAGACCGTTGCCGATCGTTACTGCAAAAGCTTCTGCGTCCCTTACGATGATACCTGCAAAATAGGGGCTGCGGCTGTCACTGTCGGCAAGCTTCATCTTGCCCGTAACATCCACGGCTGTAGTAAGGAAGCCCTCGATCATGCTGTCGATCTCTTTACGACCGAATTTAACTTCATTGATGGTATGTCTTAATTCAGGCTCATAAGGAGGCATCATGCCGGGCTCATACTCCGGGATCCTCGGATGTGCAAAGACCGAGAAGAAGAAACCTCTCTCCTCTTTATCTATAGTAATATCAGCCTGCCTTGTTTCCCTTTTACCGAAAAGTCGGCCATCTATATAGAAAGCATCAGTTAACGTCTGTGATGGAAAATATTTCGCTGTCAATGTGCTCGCCAGTCGTGTTAAGGTTGCCATCAAACAATCCTCCATATTTATATTCACTGTTAATTATAGCACAACAATAAATTTGACAAATGTATTTTACAGACTTTTCGAAACTTTCTACATTCAAAAAAGAGGCTCTCCGCCGATAGTGGCAGAAAGCCTCCCTAAATATGCGCTTTTATGTACTTTTAACCTTCCGAAAGCAGCTGATGGGCGTTCGCATAGATCTGCTCAAATGTACCTTCCTGAGCGTCAAGATACGCAGTGTGGATCTCCAGATCCGTCGCATCAGGGAAATCCTGGTGCAGCTTATCGATAACGGCGCATGTCTGCATATAGCCGATTCCGTACTTAACATAGTAGCATGGGTCGCTGATAAGGAGATTGTAGATATATTCAAATCCGCTGGGGGCAATGTTGTAGCCGAGAAGGGTACTGAGCTCGGCAGCCAGCTCATCAAGAGTCCAACCCTCGAAGTTGATCCCCAGATCCGCAATGGCTCCGATATAAAGATTGAACTCGTCATCAATCTGAAGGAGTTGCCTTGTTACATCATCAGTACCGAAATATTTGTGAGCATAGCCCTCAACATATGTAGCCCATCCCTCGGCATAACCGGTGGAATCAGCCAGATACATATAGGGATGCTCATCAACCGTTCTGTGATAGACGGATTCAAACATGTGTCCGGGATAGCCCTCATGAGCACATGTAATACCGAAAGTATTATCTACACCGGAGTTATTAGTGATGATCATATTGGAATCGTAATTATCAAGGTGGTAACCCAGGAATGCCGCAGGCGAGAAACTGTCCTCAAATTCTTCAGGCACATCCATGGTAAAATAGCTGTGCTCATGAAGCGCCGGGAAATCATCTGCGATCTTCTCATAAAGATAATCAAGATTCTGCCTCATATCACCCATTGAATAGGGCGGATCAGAATACTCGCTGATGTCGACCTGCGAACCCAAAGTCATAGTTGCAGCCATATTAGCTGTCAGGGCATCACTTGCATCCTGAAGAGCCTGCTCAGGCGAGATGTTTGAATTAGACAGACTAGCGACCTCAAATGCGTAATAAGCATCTCCGCCGGGATAGTCATGCAGGCTGTGAGGCTCTGCATTATAGCTCTTAAGAGCTCTCATCCTGTCAGCACATTCCTGCATCTGCGCGAAGAAATAATCTCTCATTGCCGTCTCGTGAGCAGCAATAAGCTCAGCCTTCTGGTCATCGGTAATACCGTCAATACCATTCAGCCTTTCTTCGAAAGTATCATATAGGAAGCAGTTGTCAGTCTGTGCAACCAGATCATCGAAAGTAACCGCGATCGCTTCATACGTATCCGCAGGCATCGCGAATCCCAGTGAAGCTCTCTCCTCCTCGTAATCGCATATCTCATCGAAATATCTGTCCAGATCCTGAACCAGAGTAATATAATTCTCGGCATCCTCGACTGTCTTAAAATCAAGGACCGTCAACAGGAACATTATGTCGTTCTGGGCGCTTGTCAGAGGGTTCAATGCCGACTCGTAATAATCAAAAGCCGTGTACTGCAAACCATATGCAGACATTTCCATATCATACAAGAGCTTGTCATAGAAGGTTCTGTCCTGGAAATCAAGACTCTCGTAATCAATGGTCTTAAGATCTTCAAGTATCTCATTGGTAAAGGCTGTTTCCTCATCGCGGTCAGGGATCGCAGAACCCCAGGATACTTCATCGATCGTAATTCCGTAATTCTCCGGATGCTCGAAAAGAAGCACCGCATCATAGTAGTTGGAGACACTGTGATTAATAACCTTTGTCTCGATCTCGTCTAAGAGATCGGATGCTTCCTGTCCTGTAATATCGCCGGGTTCAAATCCGGGATGGATCTCGTCATATGTAGCAATATGGTCCGGATATGTCAGTGATGAGTCTATCTGCACCTGATCGCCCGGATTCTGGTTGACATCGGTCGGCTGCGTATCTGTAGTATCCGTGGTGTCCGTGGTGTCCGTTGAATCGCTTGCATCGGTCGTCGTGGTCGTTGTGGCCTCGCTTGTCTCTGCTGTCGCCTCAGTAGCCTGATAAGGCGTAGGAAGGGTCTGCGTGCCTTCGGATCGCTCTCTGTCATCCTTTTTGGACGCACAGGACACGGCACCGAGAAGCATTCCTGCACTCAAAGCAAGTGCTATAAACTGCTTTAGTCTTCTGTTCATGGTACTACCTCCATTTTTATTCCATCAGTAATAATATCACAATTGATATAAATAATGACGCGTCAATCGCGGCTTTCTTCCGTATTGAGACGATTCTGCGCCACACTCTCGGCGATCTCGGCGTAATTTGGTCTTCCATATGCCCCTTTGGGAATATAGGCCCGGAACTCCACATCATCCGGGATCATAGGCGGCGACAGTACCAGGGAACACTCAAGTTCAATACTGCTCTTGAGATTGCGCAGCCTCTCGTTGTTGAAAAGATAATCCGATATGGGCTCTACCACCGCAATAAGATCGCAGGTGCCGTCTTTTTTGGCAACCGGGACCACACATACATCCGTAACGCCGTATACATTCTTGATCTCTGATTCGATGACCTGCGGATAGATCAGGGTACCGTGCCTTTCGATAGACCGTTTGGAATTGCCGTCAAAATAGATCATTCCTCGTTCATCTATGTGACCGATATCGCCTGTCAGAACCCAGACGCGACCGTCCGGCTGATGACGGAGCATCTTATGATCCAGATCGACATTCTCATAATATGATGAGATCCTGGCGGGAGTCAGAACACAGATCTCCCCCTTTTTGCCCACAGGCATCTCACCCATTGTATCCCTCTCGCATATCTTGACGGCAACTCCGGGAACGGGTATTCCGAGAAGCCTGTCACTATCGGTAATGATCGGCCTGAATATGGCGACAGACATTGTCTCAGCTGTTCCGTAAGTCTGGTAGATGACGGCCTCGCTGCCTCTTTCTCTCAGAAAATAGACGACATTATTAAGCCTTGCGCCGCCAAAGAGATCGCCTCCGGATATGATCACCTTAAGCTCGGTCAGGGCGGTATCATGGATCCTGACATTATCAACAAAGCCACAAACTATGCTCGGGTATGCCACAAAAACATCCGGCTTGTAGAAATTGACCTCCGCCGTCGGGAACTCCGAAGGATCCGCTGCGCATAAAAGAAGCGTGTTGCCGCCTGCAAGGGCCATATGGATCCCGATCGCGAAGCCATAAACAAATGCTTTCTCCACATATGACAGCACACGTCTTCCGCCGGCAGTTCCGTCAGGGTTTGCGATCATGAACATCTCAAGAGAGACTGCAGAATTTATCGCCTGATCACTTACACACACTGCAGTCTGCTCATCCTCTGCGTAACCCGAAAAGAATAAAAATGATGTCTCATCTGCCGGCCTTTCTGCCGCTTCTCTATTTGTGAATTCCCGGTTCTCCTTAATCATCTTATCCCACATGACGAGCCTGAAGTCATCCGGCATAAGACTATGGTCATATCTGACCTTGTCAAAACTTACGATCTTTCTGACATCCAGATTAAACCTGTCTCTTAAGGGGAAATAATCCCTTACACGGGAAATGATAACTGTAACGACCGAAGTATCCGCTATTACCGGCGACAACCTTCCGAAAAGTTCCGCCGTCATAAACGCCAGCTTAAATCCGCACTTATTCGCCTCGCTGACAAACCTGTTTCTGGTAATCCTGTGATCCATCATGCAGGCCGTCGCCCCAAGCTTATTCAGGGCATATATGGCAAATACGGTAGCGGGTATCCCGTTGGTTGCAACTGCCACTTTATCGCCCCTGCCTACTCCGAGTTTCTCCAGAGAATAAGCCGTCCTGTCGATCTCGTCAATAAGCATCCTATAGCTGAAAAGCGCCGTTCCATGCTCTATGGCGATCCGATCCGGGTACTCCTCTGCCACCGCCGCGACACTCTCATAGAGTGTACGGGTCAGGTCAAGGTCGGTCTGACGCTCATTCTTTTTGTAGTACTCTGACCACCTTGTATTCACTGCAAATCTCCTTTTCGAAAATCATCTTCCATTACCATAATACTCTACGAAGCAAGCTCGCGAAATGGTAAAATATGTTTTAGTGAGTTTGCAGTATCGAGAGGCATTTTAAGATGGCTAAGAAGAACACGACCTTTTTCTGCAAGGAATGCGGATATGAGACCAGCGGCTGGATGGGACAGTGCCCCGGCTGCAAAGCCTGGAACACACTGGTAGAGGCGCCGACGAATACCACAGCAAGCAGATCAGGCACCCCGACATCCGATAAAAACAGCTCGCCGGCCTATTCGGCGGGCAACTATTCGTGGACCGATTCAAAAGGCACCGTCAGGCTGACAAAAGCCGGCAAGGAAGATTACATAAGGATCTCCACCGGCTCTGCGGAACTGGACAGACTTCTGGGCGGCGGACTTACGGCAGGCTCTGTGACACTAGTGGGCGGCGAGCCCGGAATCGGTAAATCCACCCTGCTTTTAAGGCTGGCGTCAACATATAAGGGCGAAGGCGATGTGCTCTATGTATCGGGCGAGGAGTCGCCGGCACAGATCGCCATGCGCGCCGAGAGAATGGGGATCAGCGATGACAGAATAATTATCTGTGCCCAGACAGCTTTCGAGGAGATAGCTGATAAGCTGGCAGAGATCAAGCCCTGTCTTTGTATCATCGATTCGATCCAGACGCTTTATTCGGAAGCCGTAACAGGTACCCCCGGCAGCGTATCTCAGGCGCGTGAAGTGACCGCAGGACTGATAAGGATCGCCAAGAGCAATTCCGTACCGATCATACTGGTTGGCCATGTTACCAAGGAGGGCTCTATCGCAGGCCCCAAGACTCTGGAACATATGGTTGACACTGTACTTTATTTCGAGGGTGATAACACCGGAAGCTACAGGATCTTAAGATCGGTTAAGAACAGATTCGGAAGGAGCAGCGAGCTGGCCTTTTTTGAGATGCTGGGCAGTGGTCTTGAACCGGTCGATTCAACTTCCGCCCTTCTGGTGGCAGGCCGACCGCTGGAGGCTCCGGGTTCTGCGCTTACATCTACTATCGAGGGAGCCCGCGCCCTGACTATCGAGGTGCAGGCCTTAGCTTCAGACAGTTGCTATGGCACGCCCCAAAGAATGACTTACGGTCCGGATCGCAACAGGGTGAGCATGCTTTTGGCGGTATGCGAGAAACAGTTCAAGCTCAACCTTCCTGCCAAAGACTGTTTTATCAACGTGATCGGGGGCTTGCGCATAACCGATCCCGCCTGTGACCTGGCTATCGCGGCCGCTGTTATATCATCTGTTCGCGGGATCCCGGTAAAGGCTAATTCCATACTTATCGGCGAAGTAGGTCTGTCAGGTGAATTACGTCCCGTATCTCAGATCCGCCAGAGGATCGCAGACTGCTCCCGACTCGGTATCCGTCATGTGGTCCTGCCCAGCAGCTGCAGGCAGGCTGTCGAGAACGGAAATGATAAGAAAGCAGACAGGGAAAACAAAAACTTAAATAATCTTAACAAATCGGCCGCTACATGTGATAGAATCGACTCGTGCGAGTTTATATATGTAGATAATCTTCAGGAAGCAGTCGACGTGCTGTTTTCCTGACAGACTCGTTCAGGGATAGGACATAAAGACATTAATCTGCAAACGGAGGTAGACACATGCAGAGTAAAGCATTCGCCAGCAAGAGGAAATCAAACAACATCAGAAGGATCTTCGTTATCATCCCTGCCGCAGGCAAGAGTGAGAGAATGGGAGAAGATAAGCTCTTCATTGAAATAGCCGGCAAGCCCGTCATCCAGAGAACGCTGGAGGCTTTCGGAAGATTTGCCAAGGATCTTGAGAAGTCTGACATCTCAGTCAAAGTAGTCGTTGTTACATCCACATCGAATAATTACCACATACATAAGCTGGTCAAGAATAATAATTACTCTTTTGTTCACAGCGTCATCATCGGCGGCAGCAGCAGGACGGAATCCGTTTGGAAGGGACTGGAGGAGCTCGACAACATGCCCATCCCTCCTACTGACGATGACATCGTATTTATCCATGACGGCGCGCGTTGTCTCGTAAGCGACGAGGTCCTCGACAACTGTCTTGAAGGCATTATGTATAATGACATCTGCGCAGCTGCAGTACCGGCGAAGAATACTATCAAAAAGATCGCTCCTGTCGAGAAGGCGGAGCCTTTAGAGACTGACAACCTGCAAGCAGATGCAGCTGTCAAGGAAGATCCCAAGGACGAGAGGCCGGCGCCCGCTATAGCACAGCAGGAGTCCCATTTTGCTCCTTTGCCTAATGCCAAAAAAGACGAAGTTCAAAGTCCTTTCGCGCCGCTTCCCAAGGAAACAGCTGCCGCAGGCAGACCCGGAGCTTTTAAGCCTAGAGGTTTTAACGGTTATATCAACGGTAACAAGAGCGACATCTCCGAGCACCCTTCCAAATTTAAGCGCCCGGTCGGCTTTGATAAATCAGCGATCCTCTTTAATCCGAATCCCAAACCGGTAACCGAGATCAAGGTCGAGTCAACACCTAAGCGCGATGAGCTGATGGAGGTTCAGACCCCTCAGTGTTTCAGATATCTGAAGCTCATCAACAGCTATGCCAACGCCATCCGTAACGGCATCACCGGCACCGACGATACGGAGCTTGCAGAGAAGCTCAACTACAAGGTAACGTTGGTCGAGGGTTCTTATTCGAACATCAAGATCACCACTCCCGAGGATATCGCCATGGCAGAAGCCATCGTAAAAGAGCAGGAGAAGAAGGCCGAAGGATAAGTAAAAACGGATTTACAGGGCTACCAAAACTCCGATACTAATTAGACCGCTTATGAGATCCGATCTGCCGAAGATCCCGCACAGCGGTCTATTATTATGAGAGGATCATAAGAGATTCAAAGTCTTCTTAACCTCTGCTATGTAACCTTCCGCAAGAGACCCGAGTTCTATGTTGTTCTTCCTTATATATCCGATGTGCATGACAGTGTTGTCCTCATCACCCTTGAAACGGACCATCTTATACTGCTGGCCGTTCACATCATCACAGATGATCCCTGAGCAGAGAGTATAACCGTTAAGCTCATTCATAAGGTTAAGGCCCGAACCTCTGTCACAGACTTTGATGCGTCTCGGGTAGTCTTTCTCGGCAAGGATCTCTTCTGCAAAGTAGATCGAATCACCATCTCCCTGTTCGAAGGTCAGACAGGGATATGGCGCCAGATCCTCCATCGTAAGTTCTTCTGCTTCTGCCAGGGGATGCGTTTTGGTGATATAGACGCATGCTTTACAGTCGATAAGATGATTAAAGCTCAGGTCATTGTCGCGAAGCTTTTTCTCTATGACTTTCCTGTTATATTCACTAATAAAGAGTATGCCGATATCACTCTTCATGGAGCCTACGTCGTCAATGACATCTCTTGTCATCGTTTCTCTGAAGACAAATTCATATTTCTCGAGATCAAAATCCTTGACGAATTCCGTAAATGCTTTTATGGCAAATGAATAATGCTGGGTAGATATTCCGAAACGCCTCTTACGCTCGCCGACATTTCCGAAGCGCTCCTTCAAGATATCGTACTGCTGGCTGACCTGTTTTGCATAAACAATGAACTCCCTGCCTTCCGGCGTCAGGATCATTCCCTTTCCTGATCTTACAAAGACGGAGAACCCAATTTCTGATTCAAGCTCCTTGATCGCCTTTGTAAGCGTCGGCTGTGTTATAAAAAGCTTCTCAGCAGCGCGGTTCATCGACCCTATCTCGGAGATGGTTATTGCGTAGAAAAGCTGTTGGATCGTCATATAGTTAATTACCCTCTGATTTGATAACTAATTGTAGTAAATAAACGACAATGACGACAGTATTTATTATCTATAACTAAATATTGATTCTATTTATATTATACAGGACTGAGTTTTCCCAGCTCCATCTTAAGTACTCTGGAAGCAAAGCCCAATGTCTCCTTCTGATGCGTCACGACAATAACTGCAGTTCCGTTATCGGCGATCTGTCTGAAGATGCTCATCACACGGGAAGTGTTAAGTGAATCAAGGCTCCCCGTCGGCTCGTCGGCGATGATCAGCTCAGGGCTGTCGATGAATGCCCTCGCTATGGTCGCTCTCCTCATCTCGCCTCCGGACAATTCCGCAGGGTATTCATCCAACAGTTCCTCTATTCCGAGACTCGAAGCTACGGCCTTAAGACGCTCTTCTGAAGGAGGCTTATGACCGCTTATGACATAGGGGAAAAGTATATTCTCCCTTATTGTCAGATTCGTAAGGAGGCTGTCACCCTGTGGGATGTATTTGACCTTCCTGTTTCTTACTTCGGATATCTCCCGGTCGGACATATCGCTTAATGATATTCCGTCGATATATACTTTCCCCGAGGTCGGCTCCGTAAGTCCCGTAAGCAGGTTAAGCAAAGTTGTCTTGCCGCTGCCGGACTCACCTTCTATCATGACGAATTCTCCGGGCTCTATCTGAAGATCCGTCAGGTCTACTGCTCGAAAAGTCTTCCCTCTCCTCTTGTACTCTTTTACAAGAGCTTCCGTCTTCAACAGTGACATATCATTCACCTGCTCTCATAGTGTAATAGGTCTCGGCACGGGTAAGACTTAATGTCGCCAGAAAAGACGACAGTGAACCGAACGCAGTCGTTACCAGGACTCCGAGAGCACCGAAGAGTACGATCAAACGTATCTCGGGCATAAGATAAGGGAGTTCCAGAGAGTACTCGATGTACTTGTTAAAGGGAAAGACCGTGAGGATTCCGAATACCAGTCCGACCAGTCCGCCGCCCGATCCTATGATTATTCCTTCGGCAAGAGAAAAGCGGCATATGCGGCTGCCCGATGCGCCGAGTATCCTTAAGACCGCGAATTCCTTTTTTCTCTCATGGAAGATCACCGAGAAGAAGAGGATCATCGTCACAAAGGAAATGATCAGTAAGACTAACAGTGTCAGTTTAATAACGTTCTGGACAGATCCGAGCTTGGTCTTCACGTCGTCGATAAGCTTGTCAGTCTCAATGATCCTGATGCCGGATGAATTACGGTAGAGCTCCTTTTCGATGAAAGTAATGTCAGCATCGCCGCTGACGCGGATCAGGACTGTGGACACCAGACCGCTGTCATCTTCGGGATTCAGGAACTGATAGCCTTTGGCAGAGGCATCCTCAAGAATGAAGTGCATGGTCTCACGCGTCATGAAGACCGACTGGTCGAGACCCGTAGCCGTAGCTCCGAGCTTACCCGCCACAGGGTACTCAGTCCCGTAGAACTTGACATTGCCATCGGATAAGGGAGTGACTTCACTTCCGATAACTATGCCTCCCTTACTTACCTCATCAGTGATCTTCTCGTCGATCCATGGTGTGATAACAAAATCCGAATCCGGATCATAAGCGATAAGCTGAACGCGGGTCGAGCAGCAGTCCGATGACAGTGAGGTAAAGTAGAACTGTTCTGTCACAAGCTCTACACCTTCGATCTTACCCGCGGTCTCTACGATCTCTCTGTCCATATAGAAGAATTCAGGCTCGCCCGTAAGAAGAACATTACGGGCATCCGCCTCGGACTCCTCCGGAACGACCATGAGGTCAGCGCCCATCCTCTCCTGCATCCTCTCGATCCCGTTATCAAGCGAAGCTTTGAGAGATAATCCGGTGAAGAGCGCATAGGAAGATATCGTAGCAGCGAGCACCAGGCATAACGACCTGTAAGGCCGTTTCCTGATGTTCTTTAAGCCGAATCCCGTACCGGTCTTAAGATCTGCCACTTTACTCACTCTTCTTGTCTGTCAGATACAGAACAACGTTGACAGCGGAAACAACGATTATCAAGGCGCCTGCAATGATAAGGGCAGGTTTTGTTCCCGAATTGCAATCCATCTTGGATGAAGAGCATACCCCGATTATCTTAGTGGGGATAAGGATGATCAGGGCTCCGTTGATGAGGGATGCAACCGAGTAAGCCGAGGCCGCTGCCTTCTGCCCGGAAAGGGCTGCGAGCACACCCAGAATGATAGTTGCGATACCGAGTGCAACCTCAGTCTGAGCGACCCAGTGACACTTCATGTAATTATCACCCATTGCTCCGCACACTTCGAAAAATACCTTTGGCACAAGGACCGTAAAGAGTCCGAGTAATGCGATGATCGATCCTGTAATTCTTGTCTTATTCACTTGTTTTTCTCCTTAAATGTTGTATTCAGGTTCCGGCTGAGCCGTAGCCAGATCAAATTCCTTGAGAAGCTTTCTTCTCATCTCAAGGAAATCGACTCCGCCTCTCTGCCTGGGATGCTCCATCTTCACTTCGAAGATATTGCTGATCTTGCCTGGACGAGGTGTCATGATAACGATCCTGTCTGACAGGTATATAGCTTCGTCGATATCGTGTGTTACGAGTATCATGGTTATTCCGTTAAGCTTATGGATCTCACGGAGCTTGTCCTGGATGTCCGCTCTGGTAAAGGAATCCAGAGCTCCCATAGGCTCATCGAGCAACAGTATCCTGGGATCATTTATGAGAGTTCTCGCTATGGCAACTCTCTGAGCCATTCCTCCGCTTATCTGATAGGGATAGGAATCCTCGAAGCCCTTAAGCCCGACAAGTTCGATATACTTGGGCACATCCTGTTTTTTGCTCTTGTAGACTTTACGGGTCTTAAGACCGTAAGCGATATTTTGCTTAACAGTCAGCCAGTTGAAGAGACCACCCTGCTGAAAGACATACCCGCGCTCGGGATCCGGCTTCTTTATCTCATGATCATCCATGACGATGGACCCTGAGTCGGGTTTATCAAGACCTGCGATCGTCCTAAGCAATGTGGTCTTGCCGCAGCCGCTGGCCCCGATTATCGATATGAACTCACCGCGTCTTACCTTGAGGTTCACGTCTTCCAAAGCTTCGACGTCTGCTCCGTCATCATCCTTATAGACTCTGCGGAGGTTGTCGATGGTAAGGATATAATCTTCGTTTTTATCTTCTGCCATTATCTTACGAGTCCCTTCTGCCATCTCAGCGCATATTTCTCAATACGCCCGAGTATTGCCGTAATGAAGCTGAACAATACCGCCATTACGATTATCGCCGCGAAGACCTTATAGTATGCACTCCAGACTTTGGAGAGATTGATGTAATAACCGAGACCTCCGGGCTGACCCATCATCTCTGCCATTACAAGTGTTGTGAAGGCAAAGGCGTTTGCCGTCGATATACCAGTAAATATCTGAGGCATAGCGTGCGGCACGGCGACTTTGAACACCAGATCAAAGGTGTTGGAACCAAGGGTCCTTGCGGCCTCGAACTGAACCTTGGGCGTCGATTTTATTCCTTGAGCCGTGAGGCTGGTTACAGGGAACCATACGCACATTACGATCAGGAATACCGCTGCGTCAAAAGGTGTCGCCATCAATGTTAATGCAAAGGGCATCCAGGCTACTGCCGGGATTACGCCCGTGACATTGAGCACGGGCGTAACCCAGTAGTATGCTTTAGGAAACCAGCCGATTATTATACCTGTACCGACTCCGAAAACGACTCCGAGTGTGAATCCCGAGGCGTAGAGCCTCAAGGAATAAAGAGTGTTCTCGAGGATGAAGTCGGGTTCGACAAGAAAGGCTTTGATTATCCCCGCAGGTCCCGGAAAGAAGGGTTGAGTCAGGACTTGCCACTTGGTACCGAGAAGGTCCCAGAGCAACAATCCGATACCGGATGCGAACCTCAGAGGAGCGCCTTTTACAAATTTTTTCCAGCTGTCGTTAGTTCGAAGACTGATGAGTCCCAGTAACATAAACAACGCGGACAGTGAATAAAGTACCAGCCTGTATGCGGAGTTGATATCCAAGGTCAGACCGCCGACTTTGTAATCGACCACTTCGACATCTGCGGTGATGGGAACGACCTTATTTACCAGCGCCGCGATCAGGAATCCGCTGATCGACAGCAAGAAGCCATATGCGACTGAACGTTTCTTTATCATCTTTAACCTTCCGGAGAGATCTCAGTGTAATACTGTGATGTATAGGTGTCGGCATCTGTCTGCAGATAACCGATATCATAGAGTTGCTGAGCAAAATAATGCACATCATCCTCTACATCAAATGCGCCGCTCTCACGTTGTTCATAAGAGGGATAGTTGTAGGATGTGATCAGTTCTATAGCCAGTTCGCGATCTTCGATCTGCGAATACTTACCGTTGATGATGATATCAACCGCCTCCTCAGGATGCTTGTTGATAAAATCCTGTGCCCTTCTGAAAGCACGGAGCAATGCTTCGATCTGTTCCGGGTTATCTTCAAGAACTGTTTGAGATGCATATAAGAAGCAGCATGCTCTGCCGGCAAAAGGTTCATCTGTTGTAATATCAAGGATAGTCTTAACATTTCCGGCCTTCTCTGCAACAGAAGCAAGCGGGTCCCACATTGCCGCAGCATCAATATCTCCGTTATAGAGGGCCTCCAACTCCAAATTACCGTCTGAGAACGGAAGGAACTCTACTTCGTGATCCTGCTGAAGAGCAGAGATTCCTGCATTCTCAAGCCACACACTTGCAACCTGATGCGGGGTTCCGCCGATCTCATCGACACCGATCTTAAGTCCCCTGAGATCCTCGGGTGAGTCTATATCCGAATCGGGTCTTACTACGATCTTGATGCATCCGTCATGAAGCTTATCGACAACAACCGTTTTTACACCTTGCTCCATTGAAGGGAAGAACTGGAAGTCACCGTTAACTATCGGGATAGATCCGTTGTTGAGTCCGATCTTTCTGGTCTCTGCGTCTGCGGATATCAGCGTAACATCGAGCCCCTCGTCCGTAAAATAGCCGTTCTCATATGCAATGTAGATCGGTGCTCCGCACAGGGATCCGTCGAGACCCGGGATGCTGATCTTATCGTCAGCCTTCTTTGAGCAAGCTGTCAACGGAGAGATAACTGCGATAAGGGCTGATACTGCCAATGCTTTTGTAATCAGCTTAGATCGTTTTGTCTTTGTATTTAACTGCGTCATTTCTTTGTACCTCCTGTTTGATGAGAAGATTAAATCACACAGTCTTATTCGCCGCTAATTACTATATCTCATATGAAGTTATAACAATTGTTCATACTGAGGATCCGGTCAGAGCAGAAGACGCATCTGATACCAGCATACTCCGCCCTTTACCGACAGTTCCGTTACGCCCTCGTTTACAAAGCCGAACCGGGAATAGTATTCGATCAGTTCCTTCTTGCATGTAAGGACGAGTCCTTTCCGCCCCTCCCGGGACGCCTTCGCGATGGCCTGCTTTATAAGGAGCGCCGCACATCCTCTTCGCCGATAAGACGGAATGGTATTTACGCCGAAGATCATTTGCCATGCACCGTTCTCGTCATGCATATATGCGTCATCATACATTCTGTCACTTAAGTCTTCCTCATCAGTCGTGAATCCGTCGAGGAATGATACGAGTCTATTCCCGTCGAAAAGAAGAAGAAAATGGTCGGGGTATATCCTTAATCTGTCGCGGAACAGATCTTCGGAAGCCGCCTGAGACGGTGGGAAGCACTCCTGCTCCACAGCCGTTATTATCTTAAGATCATCTGTTATTGCCGTTCTGATAAACATATAAGTATTCTATATTAATAAGACGACGGTGCGTTATGCATTTCTTTTATCTAAATTGATAAACAACGTCTATTATCTTTAGTTTTCCGGCTATTTTATAATCCTCACAATCAAAGGAGGATATTATCATGGCTTACAATTTTGATACCTTAAAGATCCGCGCAGGTTATAACCCGCTTGAACATAATAACGCTGTCAGCGTCCCCATCTATCAGACGGCTGCCTACGAATTAGGAAGCACTCAAAGAGCTGATGCACTGTTTGCTTTCGAGAGCGAAGACCCATTATATACGAGGATCTCCAATCCGACAGTCCAGGTCCTGGAGAACAGAGTTGCAGCGCTTCACGGTGTAGACTATGCCGTTGCAGTAGCATCCGGAATGGCAGCGATCTCCTATACCCTGCTCAGCATAGCGACAGGGGAAGGCAGGATCCTCACAAGCCCCAGACTATATGGCGGCGCAGCTGACGGCTTTCCCTCAATCCTGGAAGAACTCGGTGTCAAGTATGACATGATCGACGATCCCGATGATCCGAAGGAATTCGAACGTAATATTCAAGCAGATACCAAGGCCATATATATCGAGACTATCTCAAATCCTCTGGCAACGATCCCGGACTTCGAGGCGATCGCTGCGATCGCACACAGGCACGGCATTCCGCTTATCGTAGACAATACGGCGGCAACTCCGTATCTGTTTAATCCTTTTGAGCACGGTGCGGATATTGTTATTTATTCCGCTACAAAAGCTCTCTCGGGCCACGGCAATGTCATAGCAGGACTTGTATTGGAGAAGGGCGGCTTCCCGTTTGATGCTCATAAGTTCCCGTCCCTTGATAAGAAGCTCTGGTTCTTAAGAGATAAGGACGACAATTCCAGGAGCATCCTCGATGTATTCCCCGAGGCCCCGATAACCGGAAAGATCAGAGCCGTGCACTTAAATTATCTTGGTGCTGCCCTATCACCTTTCGATGCTTATCTTATCCTGCTTGGAGTCGAGACTCTGTCCGAGAGAGTTGCCAAGCAGGTCTCATCCGCTCAGAGGATAGTTCAATACCTCGATAATAACGAACATGTCGCCCGTGTTCATTATCCTCACGCCAAAGACAGCAGATACAAGGCATTGGCCGAAAGATACCTGCCCAAGGGTGCAGGCGGGATCCTGTCCTTCGAATTCATCGGAACGGAAAAAGAGAAGAGAAAGTTCATCGAGTCAGTTAAGATCTTCGGCTACCAGGCCAACATCGGTGACGCCAGATCGCTTATCGTAAATCCAGCTCAAACGACGCATATCGAGCTCACCCCGGAACAGCGCGAAGCGATCGGTCTTACACTCAATACCATAAGATTATCCATAGGACTTGAAGACCCCGGAGATCTTATCGAAGACCTCGAGCAAGCTTTCCAAAATGTCTTCGGATGAGTAGAGCGATACGGCGAAGATCATCTTCTCAGCTTGCAGGCAACTTAAAAGTAACAGCCACAAAGACCTGGATACCCTCGCCCCTGCCCATGCCGGTCAGATGCTCGCCTGTAGTGGCAGTGATACCTATGCGTGAAGGGGCCAGCCCCAATATCTCGCCGACGGACGCCTTGATCCCGGGGATGTGTTCCTTGAGCTTGGGAGCGAGACACTCGATCGACATGGATACATAAGTAATCTGTGCTCCGGGGATCGCAGCCAGATCCTTAAGGCCTTCTTCAAGATAAACCCGACTGTCGCGGATCCCCTGCCCTAAGCACAACTCGTCTGCACGGCCGCCTAATATATTTATCCCGGTCAACCCTGAGATGGCATTGGTTATGGCATGGAGAACAACATCGCCGTCGCTGTTGGCAGAATATGCCCGCCCGTAAGGCACATCATAGCCCCCGAGCTTGATCGTACCGGAAGGATTCTCCCCCTCGGCAAATCTGTGACTGTCCTGCCCTATCGTCGTGACGTACTCATATTCCATAACATAACCTCCGTCAAAGCAGATCATAGTCGATCGTGTATCCGTAGGATTCGATCCATGCCGACACATCGTCCATGGTCCAATAATCATATTTATATCCCTCGAAAAGGCCTTCAACTTCGCCGTCCTTCACGATCACGAACTCAGGCAAAGCCTGCAACTGATACTGTTCGGTCAGGGGCTGTTCCTGCATCGCATCAACGGATATGACCAGGAGCTGTCCGTTCAGACCTTGTGCCAGATCTTCCACACCGGCCGTAACGCCCTGTACATCAGACGACATATGTGTATAGAAATAGATCATCACATCGGTCTGTCCGGATGATAAAAGACCTTCAAGATCCGTCACGCGTCGATACTGAATACCGGGCTCGTCTTCGCCCTCCAAGGGCTCGTAGACCATGGCTATGATAGACGAATCATAATCTATCCCGCCCAGGTAATCATAGTAGCCGCCAACAGGCTTATTGTCATCGACAAGGATCGGATCGATACTTGTGCTCTCGTCGGGATCATCCTTACCCTGCTTTGAAGCACAGGCGACAAGAAGCGACAGCATTACCAGGTTCAGCGCTATTATCGCAAAGGCATAAAGTCTCGAGCGACGCGACAGCATCAGGCTTCCTCGGGAACGTCCGGCGTTGTAGCCATTCTCGCTATGAGATCAGCTGCATTTACAGCTAGTAGGCCCTTGATCTCCTCCGCTCTGCCTGTATCCATCAACTCGGTATTGGCAGAATCAAGAGGCATCTCATCAAGGATCGACAGTCCCGCCGCCTCAACTGACCTCTTCAGCACCTTATCATCACCGAAAAGCGATATCTTGTCACCACAATGCGGGCAGACAATATAGCTCATATTCTCAACCAGACCCAGGATATTGACGTGCATCATAGCTGCCATGTTACGGGCCTTGCTTACGATCATGGAAACCAGATCCTGAGGTGTCGATACCATAACGATGCCGTCGACCGGGATCGACTGGAATACAGTCAAAGGAACATCTCCGGTGCCCGGGGGCATATCGATAAGAAGAACATCAAGTGTTCCCCAGTTAACATCTGTCCAGAACTGCTTTACCAGACCGGAGATAACAGGGCCTCTCCATATGACCGGAGCCTCCTCGTCATCCACCAGAAGATTAAGACTTACGGCCTTAATGCCGAGCTCACGTGTTACCGCAGGATGGATATTGTTGTCATCGTCTGCAGTAAGTATCTCCACGAGACCGAAGGCTCTCGGGATGGAAGGGCCTGTAACATCCGCGTCCAGGATACCGACTTTAAGGCCTTTGCGAGCAAGCTCGACTGCCAGAGCGCATGTAACGAAAGACTTTCCGACGCCGCCCTTGCCGCTGGCCACGCCGATAACTTTCTTTATCGAAGAATTGGGATTTGCCGCCTCAAGGCCCGGGGCCTGATTAGCTCTGCCGCCGTTTAGGGACGGACATGTGCTCTGAGATGTGCAGCCCTGAGCTGAGGGACATGTATCACATGCTGATGCCATATATTAGATCACTCCTTGTTATTAATTGTCGAAAATCACCCTAAGCCTAAGGTGTTCTTATTATTATAGATCAAACAGCTCCGCTTTGCCGTTTTCGATAAGGATATAGGAAGCCTTGGTCCCTCCCTTGGGGATGGAAGGAGAGCCGGGATTCATATATCTGAAGCTGCCTCTGTCTTCGTCGCAGGCGATATGAGTGTGACCCGTTATCATTATCGCGCCTTCCGGAAGGAAGGGCGGCGGATCCTCCGGATTCATATGATGCCCATGTGTCGCGAATATCGCCTTATCGCCGCTCATTATGTAAATATATTCCGCCATTATCGGGAACTCCAAGACCATCTGATCGACCTCGGTGTCGCAGTTACCGCGAACAGCCAGAATATCGGTCTTACGAGAGTTGAGCAGCGCGATAACTTCCTTGGGAGAGTAGTCTTCGGGCAGATCGTTACGGGGACCGTGGTAGAGCAAGTCTCCGAGAAGAAGGAGCTTATCTGCCCCTGTCTCGTCAAACTTTTCGATGATCCTGCGACACGCTCCTATGGATCCGTGTATATCAGATGCTATCATCATCTTCATAGCTGATATCGTTCTCCTTTTCATTCAGGTTAATGCCGATTCCCTCTTTCATGATACGGATAGCTTCGGCGTTAGAGTCTCTGCGGCTGAAGCTGATACGTTCCAGCACTTTTTTCTCCGTCTTAATAACCTTTGATATGCCGCCGCCTAATTTGGCACCGGTAGCTTTTCCTGACTCGATGATGCTCCTCCTGCCGGCAGCTGCAAACTCTGCCAGCATCTTACGTTCTTCCTCGCGATGAGCTCTGAACAGCGCCTTCTCCTCAGTTCTGTGAGCATTATAAAGCTCCATATATTCATTGTAGGAATTCATAGCGGGGTTGGCCTTGGTAACGATCGTATCTACCGTATCGTATATCTGGGAACCGATCTTATCAGATGGCCACTTCAGGCCGACAGATATCTTCTGCAAGGTCTTTATCCTCTTGGAAAGGCCAATATAAGTCGCCGTGGAGATAATGATATCGACCAACAACAGGGCTATCAGAATGATGACCAGAGAGAACTTAAGCCATTCGGGCATTCTTCCGATGATCATATGCTCTGCGGGATGCAGAAGATACATACCAAGAGAGCAAGCCAGTCCCCAATAGAGGAAGAATCTGAAGCAGATAAAGCCTTTGAGATTCCATCTGTAGTCGCTATAATCCCACCATCTTAAGTGAAAGATGGCATAGAGCACGACTCCGGCAATAAGCTCCGCTATCGTACAGATACTCGCAGAACCGAAGAAGAGCATGGGGAAACTGCCCACAAAGGGTCTTAACATACAGATAACACAATAAAAACCGATTCCATATACGGGACATATCAGACCGTTTAGAAAGCCTCGGTTGATAAAACGGCCTTCAGTGATCCCATAATAGACAACTTCAACTATCCAGCCGATAAAGGCATAGAAGAAGAACATCAGGAAAGAATCGAGCAGAGGAAAGGGAAGCATCAGATCTCATCCTCCCCTTTCATATCGGATTTAACGGCACGCATGACCCTGTAACCGCCGTCGATAGCCAGAGTATCACAATTACCGAAAAGCTCTTCGAGCTTAGCCGCAGACGACGGAGCACCCTGTTTACGCTGCAGGACGACATAGATCGCCCCCCCGACCTTAAGATGCTCAAATGCCTGCTCATAGAAAGCAAATACTGTTTTCTTTCCTGCTCTTACCGGCGGATTTGTAACCACTGCGTCAAACATCAGCTCTTCATCGATGGCACTCAGCACATCACTTTGAAGACACTTGGCCATAGTAACCGAGTTACGCGATGCATTCTCACGAGACAGCTCCACTGCGCGTGAGTTCACATCCACTTGGACCACATCGCAAGCCATAAAGACCGATTTCAGTACGATACCAACGACTCCCACGCCGCATCCCAAGTCCAGAAAGCTCTCGCCCTTTTTTACACCGGACGCCTTAAGATCCTTTATGGTCTCTTGAAGGAGCAAATCAGTGCCGCGATCAACGGCATTCCTGCTGAATACATTGCTGTCAGTGACAAACTCGAAGTTCATCCCGTTGATCCTGTAGCTTATGAGCCTCTTATCAGAAGGGCTTGTGGGTTCCGCATCGTAGTAGTGAGCCATCTCAGATCATCCCTCTTATCCTGTCGCCGATCTCGGCTATAGCATGGGTCTTGCTCCATGGCATGGATGGCGCCTGTATCATTCCGTCGGAAATTGCCTGACAGCACTCGATTATCTCGAGAGCATAACCGTCAAGTCCTTCTCTCTCAGCCTTCTCCACCAGTTCTCCCTTTGCATCGTAAAGCTCGATCGCCTCATAATTATTTATGTTACGGATCTTGATATAACCCTTATCGCCTATAACCGAGCCGTCCCTGTCAGTCAGATTGCTCATGGTAACATAAGCTGCCGCCGTGGCGCCGTCTTCTGCTCTCTCGAGGATATAATGAACATCTCTTTCGACGCCTGTCGAGAATCTGTGCGCATAGGCCGATACAGGCGTGATGTTGTAACCCAGAATGCTGACAGCCAGGTTCGTCGGATATACGCCCAGATCGAGATAGGATCCGCCGCCCATGGCCGGATCCGTAAGTCTCGGACGGTCCTCGATATCATATCCCAGATTAGACATGATGGATCTTACCTCTCCGATCCTGCCGTCTTCTATCCATTTGATCATGGTCTTGTGCAGGGGCATGAAGGATGTCCACATGGCCTCAGCCACAAAAAGATTACGGTTCTTGGCTTCGGTAAAAATGCTCTTGGTCTCTTCAAGCCCCATTGCAAAAGGCTTTTCGATCAGGACATTCTTATATGCCTTGATGCATTTAATGGCATTCTCGTAATGGTATGTGTTAGGAGTGGCAATATAGACAAGATCAAGACCATCAAGTCTTGTAAGCTTGTCGTATGAGCCGCAAACTACGGCATCCGGACAATGCTCCTTGGCAAACTTCTTTGCCTTAGCGGCAGTTCTTGAAGCAACCGCTGCGACACGATGGTCAGGGCAGGTCTTAATACTTTCAGCCATAACGGCTGCAATATGTCCGCAGCCTATGATTCCGATATTATACATAGCACTCTCTCCTCACCGACGGCTGACCTATATAGCCTTAAGCCGCCGAGTTTTATTGTATTTCATCCGTCAAGTCGCGTCAAATCAAAGAAGACGGCCATCAGAGGCAATTTACAGTTCGATCCGGGCCATTACATCTGCGATATTCTCATGGAATACCAGACTGGCCGCAGAGTCACGCGAGGTCGCGTCACGGTTCATTACGATCAGATATTTGCCGGAGAACATATAGGCAAGGGAAGCCGCAGGGTTGACGACCAGTGAAGTTCCGCCGATTATCAGGCAGTCTGCTCTTTTGACCCAGTCAACAGATTGCATCCACGCATCCCGGGGCAGAGCCTCACCGTAAAGCGTAACTTCCGGCCTGACCATACCGCCACAGACAGGACAATGCGGGATCGCCGTCTCGGATTTGAAGATGAAATCAGCAGGGTACTTTCTGCCGCACTTGTTACAGAAATTCCTCAGTGTGGACCCGTGAACCTCAGCTACTGCCTTGCTTCCGGCCTTCTGGTGAAGACCGTCTATATTCTGAGTAATGATACCCATAAGCTTGCCGGCCTTCTCCATCTCAGCAAGCTTATAGTGAGCGCCGTTGGGTTTGATGCCTTCGACATTAAGCTTCTGTCTGTAGAATTCGTAAAAGATATCCGGGTGATCCATAAGACAATCTATGCTCAGGAGATACTCCGGTGAATAATCATCGAAACGTACATCGTGCTGATTATAAAGACCATCCTTACTCCTGAAATCCGGAATGCCGCTGGCGGTCGACACTCCCGCCCCGCCGAAGAAAACAATATTATTACATTCCCTGATAATACGATTAAGGGCTTCATACTTATCATCATATTCAAACATAGCGGCCACCTCCGTAAAGATCTGTTCTCATTATCGCACAAATCTATCGGATTATCAGGCAACGCGTCCCTTAATGCCTCCTGCCAGAGCGAAAAGGAAATATACCGCCATATCAGCTGTTACGATAGTGGGACCGACAGGGGTTCCGGCCAGGATCGATACAAGGATACCGATGATGGCGCATACCAGCGAAACAACCACAGAACAGATCGTTACTTTAAGGAAGCTCTTGAAGATCCTCATGGCGGAAAGCGCCGGGAAGATGATCAGGGCGGAGATAAGAAGTGACCCCACAAGATTCATAGCCATGACGATAACGACCGCGATTATGGTAGCGAGCAGGTTGTTATACAGGTTGACCTTAACGCCGGTGGCCCGGGCAAAGTCCTCGTCGAAAGTAACGGCGAAGATCTTTCGATAGAAGATCACAAAAATACTGACGACTATAACGAAGAGCGCCAAACACATATAGACATCTTTACTCTTAATGGTAAGGATCGAAGTGGAACCAAACAGAGTCGAACAGACATCGCCCGTCAGATTCGTCTTGGCCCCGTAGATATTCATCAGCATATAACCCAGAGCCAGAGAACTTACGGAGATCATGGCGATAGCCGCATCACCCTTGACCTTGGTATTCTGCCCCGTGCGTAAGAGCAGGATCGCAGCGAGCACCGTGATCGGCATGACCAAAGCATTCGCATCCGCCAGATCAAGAACGCTGGCAACACACATTACTCCGAAAGCAACATGTGATAAGCCGTCTCCTATGTACGAGAAATGCCTTAAAACCAGAGTAACACCGAGAAGCGCCGCGCAAACGGCGATCAGGGCACCAACGATCAGAACATTGCGCACGAACTGGAACTGGAAATAGAATTGGAGCTTGTCGATCATGTCAGCCATTCTCTTCCTCCCATTGAGCGAAAAATCTTTTCGCCGTCATAAATCTGGGCTCCGAAGAAATATAGAGCACATGGCTTCCGTATCTTCTCGCCGCATCAATATCATGAGATATCATGAGGATGGTCATACCGTCCTC
Organism: uncultured Clostridia bacterium; assembly: GCA_946537885.1. Taxonomy (GTDB): domain Bacteria; phylum Bacillota; class Clostridia; order Saccharofermentanales; family Saccharofermentanaceae; genus Saccharofermentans. The sequence goes on along the minus strand of CAMNGC010000001.1, from coordinate 164,852 downwards.
TTTATTAAGCTCGCGGATCATGGAATAGAACTCAGCTGTCGTTGTATGATCAAGTCCGGATACCGGCTCATCCAGGAGCAACATCCCCCCTGCTGCACAAAGAGCTCTTGCCAGCAGGACTCTCTGCTGCTGACCTCCCGATAACTCACTGAAACTCTTCGCGCTCAATTCCCTGACCTTAAGTCTGTCCAGCGCTGCCAAGGCCTGCTCACGTCTCTCATGCCGATTGCCGCCGCAGGCAGAAGTCACAACTTCCATAACGGAAGCAGGGAAATCTCTCTGCATGCTCTTCTGCTGAGGCAGATAACCGATACCCTTTTCCTTAAGCTTGTCATCTATGATAATAGAACCACGGGTTGGTTTACGAAGTCCCAGGAGAGTCTTGACCAATGTGGTCTTGCCCGCACCGTTACTTCCGAGCACAAAGACATAATCTCCGGAATTAACTTCAAAACTCAGGTTCTCATATAAAGTTCGATCCTCGAAAGCGATCGTTAAGTCCTTACATTCCAGCTGCGCCATCAGATACCTCCGACCTTTTCTCCGGTCTCCTCGCATTCGCTGCAGATTCCGTAAAAAACTGTCCTCTTGGGATCGATCTTAAAGCCGTGATGCCCGGAAAGATGATCACTGAGCTGTCCTATCTCATGACACTCCAGATGGATAAGCTTGCCGCACTTCTCACACTTGCAGTGATAGCACTCTTCATGACAATCATTTTCGCGATCAACATATTCAAAACATGCGCCCGAATTCTCATCGATCAGATACTTATTGATAACGCCTTCCTCTACGAGCCTGTCCAGCTGTCTGTAGACCGTTGCCTTACCGATCTTCTTGCCGCTCTGCTCAAAATGGCAGCACACATCGCCGGCCGTCACATGACAGCCCTTTTTAGACTGAAGAAAGCTTACGATATCACCATATTGTCTCGTTTTATAATTCATCGCTACCTCTAATATCCGTCTACCGTGCATGGTATACGCCGTCAATTTGAGAACGTGTTTCATTTTAGCATGTGAGACAGAATTGTCAATACGAAGGAGATAGATACGACCTGTCTTTGGGGGTGATGTCACTTATGACTCGCGAAAAAGCTTGCTTTCAATCGAAGGTTAGGTCAGCTATTTTTCAAACAAAGAATATTGATCAGGCGCCCTCGCCGACGATCTCTCTTGCTCTCTCCAGGGCAGCATCAATGTGATCGCAGAAATTAGCCTCCCCCAGCCTCTCGACAAATCCCGCCTTGCGCATCATGCGCATAGGGCGCTCGTTGACATGAGAGAATACCATGCTGACGCCCGCTTTCTCGCACTTGGCATAGAGAGCTTCAAGTGAGTGCATGGCGGTAGCATCCAGCTCAGGCACGCCACGCATACGGATGATAAGAACCTTTGTGAAGTCCTTGAGCGTAATAGTTGCGATACGATCTGCAGCGCCGAAGAACATAGGTCCGCTGATCTCATAAACACGAACAGCCAAGGGCACGGCCTTGAGCTGAGTCGCATCAGGGTCATCATCCTCATCGGGAATATCGTAGATCCAACCGCGGACCTCCGACTCCTCGCTCATATGCTTCATGAAGAGGAGGCAAGCCATGAGCATACCGACTTCTATAGCGACAACCAGATCGAAAACAACTGTCAAAACAAATGTTACTACCAGCACGGCAATATCGCTCTTGGACGAGCTCTTTACAAGGCTCACAAACTGCCTCCACTGGCACATGTTATAGGCAACCATAAAGAGGATCGCGGCAATGGCCGGCATAGGGATCCAGGAAGCGTAGGGCATCAGGAAGAGTACAACTGCCACCAGGGCAAGGGCATGAACCATTCCCGCGACAGGCGTGCGCCCCCCGTTCTTGATGTTGGCAGCCGTACGCGCGATGGCGCCGGTAGCGGGGATTCCTCCAAAGAGCGCCGATCCCATATTGCCTGCGCCCTGGGCGATAAGCTCCATGTTGGAACGATGGCGGCTGCCGATCATACCGTCTGCGACTACACAGGACAGAAGCGACTCGATGGCGGCAAGCACTGCGATAGTAACTGCATCGGGAGCCACGGTTCTCATGGCATCGATACTGAAGTCAGGCATTGCAAAAGAAGGAAGACCACTCTTGATGGTATAAAGATCACCAATAGTCTTAACGTCCATATCAAGGAGCTTGACCATCAGGATGCCGGCGACTACGGCCAGGAGCGAGCCCGGGATCTTTTCGTTGATATAAGGCCAGATAATGAGGATCGCCATGCACACGGCGCCGACCAGCATAGCCTGCCAGTTGACAGTATCAAGGTTCTTGACGATGGCCTTAAGCTTATCGGTTGTCTCGATCGTAACCGTACCCAAGGGGTATGTGAGCCCCATGAAATCCTTGATCTGACCGATAACGATGGTCACGGCGATACCTGCCGTGAAGCCTGTGGTTATTGTATAAGGGATGAACTTGATAAGGCTGCCCAAGCGAAAAAGGCCCATAACGATAAGGATACCGCCCGCCATCAATGTCGCGAGAGCAAGGCCGCTCATGCCGTTCTTGGCTACGATCCCCGCAACTATCGTGGCAAATGCCGCAGTCGGGCCTGCGATCTGTACACGGCTTCCTCCCAGGAAAGAGATAATGAAGCCTGCGACGATCGCGGTGTAGATACCCTGCTCCGGGCCGACACCTGACGCCAGCGCCAATGCGATGGACAGGGGCAGCGCGATGATCGCAACTATGATTCCCGCCACTATATCACTTACCAGTTGCTTGCTGTTATAATTCTTGATCACCGAAAACAGCATCGGCTTCAATTTATCTTTACTGCTCATATTATCCTCACTCGTTATGGCTTTAGCGGCGCCGGGAGCGCAGCAAGAGTAATGATAATACAAGGAAGGCTCGTGCATGCGTATATTTATTTTACAAAAAAGCTTTCGTGAGTAACGGTTCTTCTCGTCATATTCTTCATATAAAGAACGGCGCGAACCGCAAGGCCGCGCCGTCTGTATTTATCCTCGAAAACCTTCTTAAGCAATCTTCTTGTCCTTCTTCTCAACGACAAGAGCAAGGGATGCGAATACCGGAGCAAGATAACATGCAAGCGTCTGTATGCGATTGAGTATATCGAACATCTTCAGATCGTCATCGCTATAGTCGTCAAATCCTTCGATAAAGAATCCGGCTACGGCTATTGCCAGTATGATCCAAAGATACAGGGATGCGGTGAAGGCACCGATCGAGATTCCTTTTCCAACGGATCCGTCAACACAGGACGCTATAAACAGCAATATGGTCACGATCGTAACGGTGAATGTCGCGAACAGTATCGCAGAGGAGATGTACTGCATCTTGTATCCGACCTCATCGATCTCATCATTGACGTCCTTGAAATATTCTATGAACTCGCTGACAAGGATTCCGCCCAGACCTAGCGATCCGATCGCATCGGTAACCTTCTTGCCGATCAGGAACAGAGCGAACAGGATTACAGGAACATTCACAGCCCAGAATTCCCTCTTCTGGAAATAATCTTCGATCTGGTAGTCCTCGAACTGTCCCGTTCCGAGAACGATAGCAAGTGCCAGAGCAGCGATGGCAAATATGGCCGTCAGTATCCTCAAGGGATAATTGACCTTCCTCTTCTCTGCGAGCAGCGGCTGGGCGTAAGGCTTGCTGTATGCCGGAGCCGGAGCGGCAACTGAAGGAGCAGGTTTATAGGGATTGGGAGCCGGAGCGGCATACGGATTCTGAACCGGAGGAGCTCCATAAGGCGAAGCAGGAGCAACGGATGCAGGTGCTACGGTTGCCGCAGGTGCGACTGGAGCCGGGGCTGCGGCTGCAACAGGAACGGCAGGTGCGATCACTGCGGCGGGCGCAACTGGAGCCTCTTCCTTGACTTCATTTACGATCTCTTCTACTTTCTTTACTTCGGGTATCTCTGAGGGCACCGGGGTTCCGCAGTTACGGCAGAACTTTGCACCCGGAGTGATCTCGCTACCACAATTTGCACAATTCATAGCACATCCTCCTAATGATATAGAGCCTAAAATAGCAGATAATCTAATAATAACGCATTAATATTAAGAATTAAAGAAGATTTGACAAACGGCGGGCTATCCCTGAAGTTGTTACTGATGGTGAAATAGTTTATAATCACATAGATTATCCGAATGACAGGTGAGAAGAATGAACGGAAAGATAATAACAGTCCCTCATCTATTCAAGATCGCTTTCTTACTGGGACTGGCTGTCGTGGTGCATTTCGCGTATGTTACGAGCTTTATTGCCGTATTGGGACGCGACTACGAGCACACAATAATGAATAACTACGAGGCATACACAGCGTTGATGCCTATTATTACGGTGGCCACGATCTTTCTGGCCGACTTTCTTCAGATGCCGAGATTTTTTCGCAAGAAGAATATCGATGTAGTATCACAGACACTTTATTTCAGTTTTATCCTGACACTGATAACGTTGTCGGCAAAGGACCTTACCGAGCAGCGAGCCTTCCCGCGAAGCGTTGTACTCCTGAGCTTTGCGGTCCTTATCGTATATGTATTTATCTGGGAGATGCTCTGCAGCTTTATCGCCCATAGGATGTATGCCAACGGCGATCTGGTGATCATCGGTTCCAACAAAGCGACCATGAAGGCTGTCAGCGACAAGATCTACCCTTCTCTTAAGGGTCTTGAGCTCAACATGAGCAAGGCGATCCGCTATTCCGATAAGTCGGCAGTCAGATCGGCAATAAGATCTAATGCCGAGATCTTTCTCTGCCCGGATGTTCCCGAAGATGTCAAAAGCGACATAATCCTGTCGGCAGCCAAGCACGATTCGGTCGTCTATGTTGTTCCCCAGTTCTATGAGATCAGCCTCTATCGTTCAAGGATCATTAATTTTAACGACTTGATGGTATGCATGCTCGACCGTATGGGGCTTACTTTCGAGCAGAGGATCGTTAAGAGGACCGTCGACATCATCATCTCCATTATCGCTCTTATCCTGTCCGCCCCCATCATTCTTGTTTGCGCCATTATCATCAAGGCTTCCGATGGCGGCCCTGTCTTTTTTAAGCAGGAAAGACTAACCATTCACAACAAGCCCTACAAGATCTACAAGCTGCGCACGATGAAGCAGAATGCCGAAGCAGAGACAGGCGCAGTCATTTCAGGCAAGAACGATCCGCGAGTTACCAAGTTCGGCAAATTCCTTCGTCGCTCCAAATTCGACGAGCTGCCTCAGTTCATCAATGTACTGAAAGGCGAGATGAGTGTAGTAGGACCGAGATCCGAGAGACCCGAGTTCGTTGCGAATTTCGAGAAGGACATCCCCGGATACTCCCAGCGCTTTGCCGTTAAGGCCGGGATCACCGGTCTTGCCCAGGTTGCCGGGAACTACGATACCACTCCCCAGGACAAGCTTCGCTACGATCTTCTCTACATCAAGAATTATTCGATCCTTCAGGATGCCAAGATCATATTCATGACCATAAGGGCGATCTTCTCGCCGCACCTTTATAACAGGACATTTGAGGATAATAAGAGCACCTTTGTATCGACTGAACAGGAAAAGCCCTTCCCCGGAGTTGAGTGATCTATGACGGACCTTAAGTATTCTGTACTGATCTCCGTTTATTCAAAGGCATCAGCCCGTGAACTGACCGAGGCTGTGAACAGCATGCTTGAGCAGACGCTTCCGACTGACAATATCGTACTGGTCGAAGACGGTCCTTTGACGCCCGAACTGGATTCGGCTATCGACGATCTGATCTCACGTTCCGGCGACATCATCGATATAGTTAAGCTCCCCGTCAACCAAGGCTTAGGCATCGCCCTTAACGAAGGACTTGCCCGTTGCCGCCATGATCTTGTCGCGCGTATGGATTCAGATGACATAAGTGTCAAGACGCGATGCGAGAAGCAGATTGCTTTTATCGAAAAACACCCTGACATCGATATAGTCAGTTCTTCCATAATGGAATTCAGGACAGCTTCGACCGAAGAAGAACTTTGTGCTTCTCCTTTACCCGGATACTCTATCGGAAGTGTAACGGGGCGCCGCGATGTGCCGATATCCGATGATCAGATCCGCATATTCTCAAAGAAGCGAACGCCGTTTAATCACCCTGCCGTGATCTTCCGCAAGAGCGCGGTAATAAATGCAGGCGGTTATAGTGAGGAATATCACCTTTTCGAAGATTATCATCTCTGGGTAAGAATGCTGAAAGCAGGATCAAAGGGAGCTAATCTCGACGAAGCACTGGTCTATATGAGGACCGCTGACGACACTTACGCGCGACGCGGCGGCAAAAAGTATGCGAGGGACCTTCTAAGCTTCCATAAATGGCTTCGTTCGATCGGCTGGTCAACAAGACGCGATTACATCACCGGGGCGCTTCCTCATGCGCTTGTTTGCAGGATGCCGGGATGGATGAGAAGAGGCGTGTACAAGCTATTAAGGTGACCATTAAGACTCCAACCAAGCTTCAATTGTCGTACCATAGGCTATCTATGCTACATTCAGAATGATCCTGCTATCCGTCGTAAGCGTCCCCTGTTATTACGCCTAAAACCGTGTTAAAATAGTTCACGCTTTTAAATACCAGATATATTAAGGAGTAGAGGGGAATGAAGATATATTCAGACGTTGCCGTTGCAGCAGCAGACATATTATTACCTTCCGAAGGAACAGACTTAAATAAGTGGGCAGTGATCGCCTGCGATCAGTATACATCAGAACCGGAATATTGGCAGAAAGCCGATGAGATCGTCGGAGATGCGCCTTCCACATTGAGGATAGTGCTCCCTGAGGTCTATCTCGGAACAGACAAGGAAGCGGACAAACTGGCGTCTATCGCATCTAATATTGACGATTATCTGAGCAAGGGAGTCTGGGCTCCTGCCATTGAAGGCTTTATCCTTCTTGATAGAAGCACGCCCCTGCACCCTACTCGTCGCGGCATAATGCTGGCAGTTGACCTCGAACAATATAACTATGAACCCGGTAACAAGGCGGCTATTCGTGCCACGGAAGGAACGGTCCTGTCCAGGATCCCTCCACGCGTAAGGATCAGAGCCAATGCCGCTGTGGAGCTTCCGCACATCATGCTCCTTATGGACGATCCTGATGATAAGGTCATCGGAAGAGCTTGGGAGAGCTTAAAAGCATCCGGCACCAAGCCTTGCTACGACACCGACCTAATGCAGGACTCCGGTCACATAACAGGCTATTACGCCGCTGCCGGAAGCAGGATCGCGGATACTATCGTCGATTCATTAAGAGAACTTAAGGCAGAGTCTTCGGACGGGATGATCTTCGCTGTCGGAGACGGCAACCATTCGCTTGCATCGGCGAAAGCACACTGGGACAACATCAAGAAGAGCCTGAGCGAAGAAGAAAAGCTTGACCATCCGGCCAGATTCGCGCTTGCAGAAGCTGTTAACATCCATGATAAAGGCATCGACTTCGAGCCCATTCACAGGGTTGTTTTCGGGATCGACAGTAAGAACTTTATTGCCAAAGCGCTGGAGTTTTTCGATGGCAGCACCACAGGGGACAGAGCGATTGACGGCATGCAGAATTTTACGGTAACAGGAAGCGACAAGGATACGGTTATCTCCATTCCCAATCCTCCCCATTCATTGGCAGTCGGTTCAGTGCAGATCCTGATCGATAAGCTGATAGAGGCAGATCCTTCCATCAGCGTCGACTATATCCATGGCGAAGAATCAGTACGTAAGCTCGCTACCGAGGGCCGTTGCGGTATACTGCTGGATGCCGTAAGCAAGTTCTCCTTCTTTGATACGATCGTCAAGGACGGCGTATTCCCCCGTAAGACCTTCTCCATGGGAGAGGCTTTCGAAAAGAGATTTTATATGGAAGCAAGGAAGATCGAGAGATGAGCACGGAAGAGAAGACGGAAGGCATAGTCTGTATCGTAGGTGCGGGACTGTCGGGTCTCATATGCGGCGTGCGTCTGGCTAAAGCCGGTTACACGGTCCATATCGTCGAAGAGCTTACTTATTCCGGAGGTCTTTTGGCCTTCACCAGAATAGGAAAAGAATATCTGGAGCTCCTCCCTCACCACATCCGTAAGACCGATAAAGCTCTTCTGTCTCTCATCAGGGAACAGGGGCTTGACGGCAAGCTCGAATGGTTCGACTCCCTCTGGTACGGCAAGGCATCCCGCAAGAAGCTGGGCTATTTAAGCGAGGGTTTTGCTGGTCTTATCAACAGCCTGATCCAGGACATCGTCGATAATGGCGGTCATATCCACTATTCCACCACCTTAACCGATATAACGAAGCTCGACGGGCAGGAAAACGATCATGCCTGCTACAGACTGACGTGTGTTCTCAGTAACGCAGCCCACAGCTACATCGACTGCGACTATGTGATCTATACCGGATCTTGCAGGGCCTTCGTTAATGTCAGTCATAATCTGCCGATCCCCATCAATACGAGAGATCAGCTTATGAATATCACCTACTCGGCCTGCATAAGCCTTATGACTGTCTTGAAGCGCCAGCATTCGGAAGTTTATTTCCAGAGCACCCCTTCGGCCGATCTGCCCTTCAGCAGGATCATCAACCATTCCAACTGCTTCGGACAAAGAGATTACGGCGGAAATGTAGTCTACCTCGTAGGTAACTGCTCCATTACTGACAGCCTCTGGGTAGCCTCTGACCGCGATATCATGGAAAAATATTTCCACGCTTTCCGCAAGCTCTATCCTATGATCAAGAAGACGGATATCAAGGCCTGGCGACTCACCAAGATCCGCTACGCGTGTGCTGATGTATATCCTCGTGAGGAACTCATAAATCCTCTGGAGAATCTTTATGTATGTGCAGACGGACTTTATAAATACAACACAGACGAGAAGCCCCTTAACAGGATGGAACATGTGGTCCAGCTGGCAAACAATGTCACTTCTCAGATAATCAGAAAGACAGAAGAAAAGGGAGAAGCTTATAAAGAAGACGCATCCCTGATAACACCGATAGCATAAAGAACATACAGAGGATAAGTATGAAAAAGAATGCCAACAACAAAACAGGAAACATCAAAAGCCGGCCGGCCGCGGTATCGGCCCATAAGAGTATTTTCGCTGCGCCATATCAGTTATTCTATTTCCTGATCCCGCTTGCGGCACTCTTCCTCTTCGGCGGTATCCTTATGGGGATGTCCGAGACCTTGCCAGTGGTCATATGGTTCATAACTCTTATGCTGATAGGCCTGACCGCTTTTCCGATATCGGCTTACCTCTTCAAGAACAGCGGCAGCGCGGGTTTCTTCATGGCCCAGCCCATGGGGCTTATACTGGCGGGTCTTATTGTCTGGACCCTCTCCTATCTCAAGATATTCCGTTTTAATCTTCTGTGCGTGATCCTGGCTTTGCTGATCCTGTGTGGCATTTCCTACGGTGTTAGGCCTTTTCGAAAAAATCTGATCAATGTTCTCGGCAAAGAAAATGTTATTCCCAGAGCCGTAACCGAACAGACGATCTTCGCTGTTGTCTTCGTGCTTCTCTGCTATTTCAAAGGCTTCAGCCCCAGTATCAATGGTCAGGAAAAATTCATGGATTACGGCTTCATCATGTCGATGCTCCGTAATCCCTCTCTGCCCGCCAACGATATGTGGCTGTCAGGCTATTCCATCAACTATTATTATTACGGCCAGTACCTCTATGCTTTCCTTATCAAGTTAAGCGGAGTAAAGACCGGTATCGGCTATAATCTGGCCATGTGCTCAGCTATCGCCATTCCCTTTACGATGGCCTACTCGGTAGGATGCATGCTGATCGACAGCGCTGCTTCCTTCGGTCTTCGCTGCAACGGCATAATGACACATATCAGCGGCATACTGACCGGCTTCTGTGTAATGATCTTCGGTAACTCTCACTCATTCTTCTATGATGAGGACAGCGTGGGGCACTCGCTGCTGAAGCTTTTCGATAAGATGGGCTTTAAAGTCGGCAACTATTTAAGCGTTGATCCGGAATACAAATTCTTCTATCCGGACAGCACGCGCTACATCGGCTATAACCCCGACTCGGCAACATTCGCAAAGGGCGGCGGCGATTATACTATTGAAGAATTCCCTTTCTATTCATATCTTGTAGGCGATCTTCATGCACATGTTGTATCGACGATGATCGTCCTGCTGATAATGGCGATCTGTATCGCTCTGGTAACACGTAATGTGACTATGGCTGAGCACCCTTCAAGCTTTAATACCTGGATCAACAAGACCCGTATGAAAGCGGAACTTAGCAACATCATTACACCGGAGCTTGTGGCAATAGCGATTCTTCTCGGATGCGCTCAGATGACGAACTACTGGGACTTCCTAATTTATTTCGTATTCTCATCCATGACACTGTTGGTGCTTTATACAAGGCAGTCTCGAGATTTCAGTTCCATTCTGGGATGCATATTCTTTTTTATCTCAGTCGGACTGATCCTGGGAGCCTATCTGTATGCAGGCTCATCTCCCCTCCTGCACTTCTTCCTGCAGCTCCTGGTGCTTATAGTCTCTTATCTGCTCCTTCAGGGTGCGCCCTGTGCGCTTACAAGGACCGGCACGGCTATGAGCTTTATCTTCGCCGGCTCAACGCTTGTAGCACTGCCCTTCAATTATAATTTCGAGATGATCTCCAACAGCCTCGGCAAGGCAAAGAATCATACGGATCCTTACCAGCTGTTCATACTATGGGGCACGCACGCCATCATATGTATATGCTTCTTCATCTTGACGATGGCTCATCGTAATTATGCTTATCGCACCATCTCCAAAAAGCGCAAGAACAATAAACGTAACAGCGACTCTGAGGTTATCGGTTCCGAAGCAGCCAATCCTATAGCCAACTTCCTTGCTCAGCGTAATATAGTAGACTTCTTTGTCTGTGGCATGATCGCGGTCGGCTTCCTGTTGATCATCGCACCTGAGATCTTCTATGTAAGAGATATCTACACCGGCGGCTACCTAAGAGCCAACACCATGTTCAAGTTTTGCTACGCCGCTTTTATCATATTGTCTGTCTGTGTAGCTTATATAGTCATCCGCCTGTTCTGGTTTGTCAGCAGAAAGGGCGAATACAGCAATGGAGCATATGCCTGTGCCATCGCTTTCTGCCTGATGCTGCTGGTTCCTGCGCACTATACATATCTGGCCTTGGATCAGCGCAGCGACTTCAAGAATAATGAATTTATAACTCTTGACGGAACAGCTTATCTTGACACTTATTACAGTCCGAATAACAGCCTGCAACCGGACTATGGCAATATGCTTTCTTACGATCATGCCATCGACTGGTTTAACAGTGAAGTAGAGGGCAGTCACGTTATCCTGGAAGCATGCGGAGACAGTTATACAGACTATAACATCATCTCTGCATATACGGGTCTTCCCACTGTCCGCGGATGGTTTGTCCATGAGTGGCTCTGGCGTTTCCACGGTATTGTCGATAAAGAAAATGATATTCTTATCAACGACCCTGACCACAGTGTATGGGATATCCTTGATCCGCGCACCGAGGCAGTCAGAACAGTATACACACTTGGTTACGATGCAGAGCAGGCGGAATACCGCGCCGACGAGATCGCCTGGGAACTGGCTAACAATGAGTTTGCAAGACTTTCTGAGGATCCCGAATATGAGGGCGATATTCCCATGCCGGATGAACTTCACGATCAATACCTGGAACAGGCCTACAGTTCGGCTGTAAACGAGCAGCTGGACAATATCAGAAGTCTTCTTGTTCAGTACGAGATCGACTATGTCATCGACCCTGATAGCATTGAATCCATCAACGGCGCGATCCGTGCGATCGATCAGCATATCCTCGACTACTATGATGTTGAGTATGTCATTATAGGCGACCTGGAGGCAGTATACTACGGAACAATTAATTCGACTATGCTCGAATCATTGGGCGATGTTGTTTTCGAGGATGGCAGTTTGAAGATCATTAAGCTCGCTGCCGATCAATAAGAGCCGGCAGTGCTCAGGCCCCTTTGCAAATAACCTTTTACCTGCAGTGTTAACCCAAGCCGGGTTAACTCCATGGGTAATCTATAGTTCTTTTAAGTGAAACCTTAAGCATCGTGCTTAAACCTTCTGTGAAAAACCGCTACTTTTAAGTGAAACCTTAAGCATTTTGCTTAAGCTTTTATTGAAAAAGGCTCTTTTTTAGCCTGCCATTATCGTCTCTCAATTACCTCAAGGCACTTTACATAATTGTCGTCATCGAATCCGGACTGGCCTGCAGGAATACTGATTATCAGTCTTGGGCAATCATCAAAGGCCCATCGTCCAATCTCTCTTACTGAATCGGGAACATAAACATATGCCAGTTCATCACAGAAATCGAAACACTCCTGACCGATATACGTCAATCCCTCAGGCAGATAGATATATTCCAGATCCTCACAGGTATTGAAGGCCTCATCGCAAAGCTCGGTTACTGTATCCGGCAGGATAACAGTCGTCAAAAGATCCCTGTCCTGGAAGCAGGCCTCACCTATGGATGTGATCGTACAATCATCAGCGAAAACGACTTTCCAGTAGCCGTTCACATATTCAGGTATCTCCAGCTTGCCGCTGCCGTAAACGGTCATTACGCCGTCACGGGAGATCTCATAACGGGCAGATGCTCCGGCGTTACCGGATGTCTCGATACCATGTCTTGTATCAGCATCACAGATCTTGTGAGAGAATGAGAAGACCTCAAGAGGCACAAGATAATAATTATATGTAGCACTATCATAATATATCTCGCCATTCTCGTGATCGAACCCCTCATAGGCATTCCAGCAGTCCCAAGTCGGGTCTACACTGTACCAGACGCCGCCGAGACAGACCATTGCCCATGCGTGGTTAGGCCACTCGTTATAGTTCTGCAGGGCTCTGTTATTAAGAACATTCTGGACATCTTCACCGATACCGAAAGAAACGCATGCAGGCACACCTACGGCTCTACACAGTGCGACAAAGGTATTTCCCATGCCCTCGCAAATAGCGACCTTACGCCTCAGAAGTGATAATGCATCATCCTGATAGACATATTCCTGATCCTCGATCTGAACATAATCATAAGCAAATTCGTTCACTATATACTTATAAATGGCAAAAGCCTTGCCCCATTCATCAGTCTGTCCTGCAGTGATCTCCTGAGCTATGGCAATGACTTCAGGATCGTCACATTCGATGTCATTCTGTGGCTCAAGGCATTCGGCGAGAGACTGGTCATCAGTCCAGCACTCGCTGCATCTTTCGACATTAAAATCGTAGATAGGAGACTTTATGAATACAACCTGACCGTTGGCATCCGCCGTGAGCAGGATCTCGTTCTGTTCCTGCTCGATACCGTCCGTGGTGTACTGGATATGAGCATAGTAAAGCTCCATATAATCCAACTTGTCTTTAAGATCGATCGACACGGTGCCGTTACCTGTATTGCTGCCGACAATGTTATTCGTATCCAAATTGATAACCTTGATCGTAAGCGAAGATGCGGCAATACATGAAAGGCTGATAGTATTTCCTGCAAGGCTCAGAGTAACGGGCTTGCCGTTATAAGTGATCATATCGATCTGATTATAGTCGGCAATATAACTCAAGGGTGAGAAATCGTCACTGATATCGACGGAAAGAGTGTCAAGGGACGCCGTTGCCTTATCAGATTCTGCTGTCGAGACATCTTCTGCGGCAAACGGGACATCCTCACGTCCGGTTACGGCATCACTCTTGTCAGCCGATGCGGCCGGCGATAGGGTTGCCAAACATGTCATCGCGACAGTCAGTCCCCATGCAAGAAGTTTAATGTTTTTCATACCCTTGTCCCCTTATCCGATCTAGTATGCCCGAACCGCTGTCAGCTGTCAGCGTAGTTCAAGCGCCATCTTAACAGCTTCGTCAGCAGAGATCTCGGATGCCTCACCGCCTGCTCTCTTCTTCACTTCAACAATACCTTCGCCCGCTCTTCTGCCGACCGTAATACGAAGAGGGATGCCGATAAGGTCAGCATCTTTGAACTTAACACCGGGACGTTCGTTACGGTCGTCGATCAGGACTTCACAGCCCGCCTTTGTCAAACGGTCATAGATATCCTCAGCAAGAGCCATATTCTCCTCATCGTTTACCTTCGTAGGAATGACGATAACCTTATAAGGAGCGCACTCTACCGGCCAAATGATACCGTCGTCATCGTGATATTGCTCAATTACCGCTGCGAGAGTTCTGGAAACACCGATGCCATAGCAACCCATGATCATTGTCTTCTCCTTGCCGTCACGATCAAGATAGACACAGTGAAGGGCATCGGAATACTTGGTACCAAGCTTAAAGATATGACCTACCTCGATACCTCTTGCCATAGCCAGAGGCTTGCCGCACTTAGGGCAGGGATCGCCCTCGACCGCATTACGGATATCACAGATCTTTGTCGGCTCGAAATCGCGTCCGATATTTACATTCTTGAGATGGTAATCTGTCTCATTGGCTCCGACGATAAAATTCTTCATGGAGCTTACCTCGTTGTCACAGATGACATCGATCTTCTCCTTGAGACCTACAGGACCTGCAAAACCGACCTTGGCGCCTGTGATCCTCTCAACATCCTCGAAAGCAGCCAGCCCGATCTCAATAGCATCATAGAGGTTGCCGAGCTTGGTCTCGTTGATCTCGCGGTCCCCCCTGACCATAACTGCCACGATCTTACCGTCGATATTGTAGAGGATGGTCTTTACGAACTCGGAAGGCTCGGCATTCATGAACTGCATCAGCTCATCGATAGTCTTAACGTCGGGGGTATGGATCTTTTCGACATCAAGAAGCTCAGCCTCGACCGCAGCGGGGATGCCACAGGAAGCCTTCTCCTCGTTGGCAGCATAACCGCAGGCGTCGCAATAAGCGATACCGTCCTCGCCGACGGGGCTCTTTACCATAAATTCCTGAGATCCGGATCCGCCCATAGCGCCGGAATCTGCATCAACGATAGTGTAATTCAGTCCGAGCCTGTCGAAAATCCTTCTGTAGGCGTCGTACATCGTCTTATAAGACTTATCGAGACCTTCCTCGTCCATGTCGAAAGAATATGCATCCTTCATAACAAATTCACGGGATCTCATAACACCGAACCTCGGTCGCTTCTCATCCCTGTACTTGTGCTGTATCTGATAGAGAGTAACAGGCAGCTGTTTATATGACCTTACAGTGTCCCTTACAGCCTCAGTAAAAGGCTCCTCATGCGTCGGACCAAGGCAGAAAGGTCTGCCGCCTCTGTCTGTAAGGCGGAACATCTCGGGACCAAATCTCTCCCATCTTCCGGAAGCCTGGTATGTCTCAGCCGTAAGCAGCGCCGGCATTATCAGTTCCTGAGCACCTGCCGCATCCATCTCCTCACGGATAACATTCTCAACCTTACGATATGCTCTCCAGCCCAACGGCATATATGAATAAATACCCGAAGCACATTTGCGCATAAGACCTGCGCGTAACATCAACTGGTGTGAAGGGATCTCAGCGTCAGCGGGGATCTCGCGCTGTGTAGCCATAAACATCTTGGAAACTCTCATTATCGTTCTCCCGTTTAATTATAATAAATACACGGAAAGTATAAAGGAGTCGCGTTCTTTTTGCAAACCGGCAAGCTTAATTCAGATATTCAAGTATCCCCAGAATAAAATAAACATCCAATCCGATACAGAGAACAAGTATCATAATGCAGACCAGATAAACAATGCGTCGCCCGGAAGCGGCATCTCGCCCTTCCTGTCTGTACGACTGTTCCCTGTCCCTTCTGCCTCTCATATGCGCCCCGCCTGATAAAGTGTTGTAGTTATGATTATAGAGGCGGACAATATTTCATGCTTATCAGCGCTGTGACAAATATTTTACAAAGTGTGCGGACATGTATATTTTTTCTAATTCCAAACTTTTTGTCGAAAAGATCCGTGCATTCTTTCGACAGATTTATTTTTTTCGAGAAAAATATACACACCAATAAATTCCGGCCATGGCATACCATTATCCGATGTCACCTTTTATAATAGAGAAAAACAAGGAACGTATGTTTTTGTGTTATAATGTATTTGGTTAGTTTTGCGCATCGCGAGGATGTCGGCGCCTTATGTGGCGTCGTGACAGCAAAAAGGAGTCATAGATTATTTGAAATTTATCGATTTATCGACAAAAGATAAACTCACTGCGGACAGGATCAAGATCGCGGTAAGTGTCATCTCCATAATCCTTCTCTGCGCACTTGCGACGATCGGTGTAGTCAATATAATGGAAGCTCAGAGCCGCGCTGATCGACAGGCCCGTGCCAGCGAGCTCGAATCAATGCTTGCCGCGACAGAGAAAACGGAAGATGAATCTGAGACTCTTGTTTCAGAAGAAGCAAACAGCAGCACTGAAGCAACTCAGGACGGCGAACCTCCCTTCAGGGAAAGCGACGATTCGGACGGCAGCACATCCGTTAGTGACGGCACGGACGAATCCGACGAGACATCAAGCTCCGATTCTGAAGCTTCAAGCGTGACCTCCGAGGCTCCCGAGACTGAAGCTGCAGATACAAGCGCGGCCACTGAGGCCCCGGTCGAGACCACTGCCGAGACAACAGCCGGAATCACCGAAGCCGAGTTCTATGCAGAAGTCTATGCCGCCTCAGAACTCAATCTTCGAGAGGGGCCGGGCACTGAATACGACATCGTAAGGACACTTTCGGCCGGCGACAAGATCGATGTTATTGCATCGACCAGTAACGGCTGGTACAAGACCTATAACGGTAATTACGTCATACAGTCCCTGACGACCACTACGCCGCCGGAGACTGTCGCGACGACCACAACTGTCGCCGCCACTCAGGCAACGACACAGGCGACGACGGCATCAACAACACAGTCGACCACCCAGGCTACAGCCGCGCCGACTTCATCGAATGCGGAGAGTATCGACGGTATGACCTACTATGGCAGCTGTCACATAACATTCTACGGCCCACAGCCAACAGGCGACGGCGGATACAACACTTCCACGGCAACCGGCACCACCTGTTCCGAAGGACGCACTGTGGCTGCCGACTGGAGCATCTTCCCTGCCGGCACCACGATCTACATCGCCAATGACCCTTTAGGAGGCGACGGCTACTACACAGTCGAGGACAGAGGGTCCGGCGTTACCGGCAGTCACATCGACATCTATGCCGATGATGGGGAGAGTTACTCCAGCACTAGCTGTGACGTATACATAGTTAATTGACAAGGAAAGATTTATGGCTAAGAAAAAACAAACAGAAAACGCTCTGAAGATCATCCCCTTAGGAGGCCTTCAGGAGATCGGCAAGAATATGACGGCATTTGAGTACGATAACGACCTGATCGTTATCGATGTCGGAATGGCTTTCGCTGAGGAGAACATGCCCGGAGTAGATGCTGTCATTCAGGATTATACCTATATACGTAACAATCAGCACAAGCTAAGAGGAGTCATACTTACGCATGGTCACGAGGACCATATCGGATCCCTCCCCTATTTCCTGAGCGAATTCAAATGTCCCGTTTACGGCGGCAAGCTCACCATCGAGCTGGTTCGCCACAAGCTATGCGACAAGAACGTAAGCCTTAAAGGCATTGATCTTCAGGCCTTTAAGAGCGGCGACACCGTTTGCATGGGGAACAGCTTTACGATCGAGTTCATCCGCGTCAACCACAGCATCGCTGACAGCTACGCCATCGCCATCAAGACCCCTGTCGGAACGATCATCCATTCCGGCGACTTTAAAGTCGACTATACCCCTATCAACGGACATGTCATTGACCTTGCCAGGTTCGGCGAGTACGGTAAGCAGGGCGTTCTGCTCTTTATGTGTGAGAGCACCAATATCGAGAAGGAAGGCTTCTCCCCTTCTGAGATGCAGGTGGGTGAGTCCTTCCAGAGGATCTTCCAGAATGCAGAGGGAAGGATCATTGTAGCGACCTTTTCGAGCCACGTCCATCGTATGCAGCAGATATTTACGGCTGCGGAGAAATACAACCGACATGTATGCCTCTCAGGCCGCAGCATGGTCGCAGTTTTTAGCATCGCGAATTCTCTTGGCTATATTGATATGAAGCCTGATACTCTGATCGACATAAATGACATCGACAAATATGATGACAACGAGATCGTAATCCTGACTACCGGCAGCCAGGCCGAGCCCATGAGCGCACTGTCGAGGATGGCTTTCGCTTCGCATAAGTCCGTTGAGATTCAGGAAGGCGACACGGTAATTATCTCTGCCCATCCCATCCCGGGCAACGAGAAGCCTATCTACAAGGTCATCAACGAGCTTTTTAAGCGCGGCGCCCATGTCATATATGAGTCCCTGGCCGAAGTGCATGTTTCAGGACACGCTTATCGAAAAGAGATCCAGCTTCTCCACACGCTGGTCAAGCCCAAGTTCTTTGTACCGGTCCACGGTGAATACCGCATGCTCTATCGTCACGCCGAGCTGGCAGAATCCCTTGGCGTCCCACCCGAGAATATATTTATCATGAACAATGGTGATGTTCTGTCAGTCACAAAAGATCATGCGGAAGTTACGGATCATGTGCCTGCCAGCCCCGTTCTCATTGACGGTTCAGGTGTTGCCGATCTGGACAACCGCGTTCTTACTGACCGCAGGCTCTTGGGAGAGGACGGTTGTATCTCCATCTCATTTGTTATCGATGACAAGACGGGCGAGCTGGCCTGTGTACCTACCGTCACATCTATCGGATTTGTTTTCGAGGATGAGAAGGAAGAGATCCACAGAGACTGCGGAGCCAGAGCATTGGCTCTCACCGGCAGCAGCGTGCGTAAGCATAAGAATATTGAGGATGAGGTTGTCACCAGAGCCTTCCGAGAGAACATCAGGACCCTTCTTTACGAGAAGACAAGAAGAAGGCCGATGATATTGGTAAACGTAAGTCACGTGAGGATGTGAGGGCGAGCATTTATCCTTTCATCCGAAAAGATAGCTGTATCTGCGCCTAGTCTCCATTATCACATCTATCACACGCTTGCGGATCTGCTCATCGTAGATCGTCGCCTTGTTAATTATGGCCTCTACTTCGTTATATCCATATTCAAAACGAATATTGTGGCCATATAAGCTCTCAGATATCTCCAGCTGCTCCGTAAAACTATCGCAAAATGTCTTAGGCTTCACGTCATTGATCAAGCTGTAAGTATCATCCGTAAGAGGATAGTCCATTCTTGTATCCGATAGGAGTGCCGCGCCATTGTCGAAAATCGGAGCCAGCCTATATTCTGTTCCATTGGTCATTATCGCAATATTGTGAGTATGGCGATCTTCATTAAGAAAGATGGCATCTATTGTCAGCATCTTATTCATGTAGATACCAAACCCTTTTATGGATGTTGCGCGCTCGACCAGATCAACCATAGTCTTCAGTCGCTCTTTGTGGTCAGCTATCGTGAAGATGATCCCGGTTAAACTCTGACCATATACATTCTTGAACAACCTCTCCAACGTTATTAGATTCCATTGTCCTGCAAAATCTTTACTTACACATCCGTTGAATACCACATTTTTATATTTGATCTGCTCAAGCCCATATCGAGTATATTCACTGTCATCAAGACTAGACAAAGCAAGTAATTCAGATACAACATATTCAGCCAGACCTTCATAACCAAGATAGTCTGCCTTATACCAACGATCGTCTAATCTGAACTTAAACTGGTTACCTTTAGACGACCTTCTCCCTGTATCATATTTATGAATGTCAGTGAATTCGATCATATAATTGATCACCTCTCGATCTTAATGCTGAAATTATCACCCTCGACACGCCCCTGCGTCTTCTCGATAATAAGGATAGGGTCATAAAAGGGGATTCCCAACCGCTCCAACTCGATCTTCATCTTATCTCTGGATTCCGGAAAACACCGCGACTTCAGAAACTCTTCATAATCATCGTAGTCGGGTTGAGTATTCACACCGAAGGCCCTAAACAGAGGATTATCTATATAGTTTCTGATCGTAATACTTCTATTTATCTCATTTACATCAATAACGGTACATACCATCTCATTGTACATATAATACAGACGCATAGTTGTTGTTCTGGGAGGTATTCTCATATAGTTTACCAACTCCGGCTTACGCATGAACAACTCGATCAGAGTTACGATCGGTCCGGACAAAGGTTCTTTCTTACTCTCCCAATTCTCAACTGTCCTCTTAGACGAACATGTCAGATCTGCAAATTCTTTTTGTGTCATTTTTAACTTCTCACGAAGCGTCCTGACAGACTGCCCTGATATTTTTCTGCTGATTACATAATCATCCATAACAGTTCCCCTCTTCACTTTCAACTATGCATATCACATATTTTGCGACTGTTCACATTGATTATATCACATATTTTGCGACTTCACAGTTAAATATTCAGTATCAGCAATATCACTCTCTCAGGATCCGCGAAGAGAAAAAACTTTATATCGGATATTCTTATCCCTTACCCTTGACCAGCTTTTTGACCTTCCTCGGAAACCATGTCATTCCGCGCCCGATCTTAAAGGATACAGATCCTTTGATATCCCTTATCTCTTTCTCTTTCTTTTTGAGAGTCTTATCTGTCTGTGCTATTAGCCTGTCCTTTTCCTGACAGTCGATATTCAGCAGACTTATTGTTTCCTGCGCCGAATCATACTTACCCTTAACATCCTTAAGTTCCTTCTGCGTCCTGCCGAGATTCTTTTCGAGTTTGGAAGTCTCATCTTTCACATGCTTAAGTTCATTCTTCAGCTCAGCTATATCAGCCTTCATCTTGCATATATCAGCCTCAGAGGCTTCATTCTTCTTGGTCAGCTGATCGATCTTTTTCTTATTCTTCTCATCCGCCGCCCTTTTCCCGGCAGTAGTCGCGGCATCGCGAGTGAAAAAGAAATTGGCAAGATACCTGTCAAACTCCTCAGGCGTATTGTCAAAGATCCTTCTTGCCGCCTCATTCTGCCACTTTATGAAATAGTACTCATCGTCATCAGGTCTTATGATCGCGAGTCTATCAAGGGCTCCTGAACGAAGATATTCAAACTCTTCCTTAAAGACTCGCCAATCTGTGGTATTACTCATCAAATGAAGGATATCTTCCCATGCCCTGTTCGCGAAGCTCCTTGCCGGAAATCTGTCATTGGCGCGCAGATTATCAGCCGTATCGATCCAGGTGTCTATAGCCGAGCGAAGGCCCTTATCAATGCTCGCGACCAGCCCGGATCTCTTACTCTTACGATATACCACCAGTCCCTTATTAACCAAAGTAATCCTCTCTGCAAAGCACATAGCACACTCTACAAAGTAAACGTCATTACAATTCCTCGATGGCTTAAAATCCAGCTTCGTCTTCTCGATAAAGCTCCTTCTGAACATCTTATTCCAGGGGACATTGATCGTTACCGTAAGGATCCGGTCAGGCGCCGTGCGGATATTATAAGGAACGGTATCCGGAAGATCGCCCTTCCTAATATACCTGGGCGCAGGAGTCTCAAATCCCTCTTCATCGAAAAATTGCCTTCCCCCACATATGCATATATCCGCGTCATCCACTTCACACTTCTCATACATGAGCTTTAATGCGTCTGCCTTGAAATAGTCATCAGAATCCCAGAAAACCAGATATTTGCCCTTTGCAACAGCTTTGCCGCTATTACGTGCTACACCCGCAAACTTATGCTCCTGATGCATTACACGTATGCGCGCATCCTTCTCGGCATACTCCTTCAGGATATCTACACTTCCGTCATCAGAACCGTCGTCTACGAGAATGATCTCGATCTCCTCAAGCGACTGGCCGACAATGCTGTCAAGACACTGCCTCAGATATTGAGCGCTGTTATATACGGGTACGATTACTGATACTTTAATGTCATCCATTATCTTTTCCTCTTAATGATCTTCTTCAGAGCTCTGAAAGGTGTGCTCAGGCATTTTGCAAATCGATAAGTCGCGGAAGTCTTTATGTCGTTGAGCTCTTTTTCCCGTTTATCTATGATCTCAGTGAGCTCAGTTATGTTCTTCTCCAAATCCTTTTTATCTTTTGCTGCTTTCTTCATCTTTTTGTCGTATGAAGTATATCCGTCAGCATAGTGATCTCTGATCAGCCTGATCATGTCTTTGGTATTTTTATCAATAGGTTCACATTGTCTTTTACCGTGAAGGATATCGTCCCACGCAGCCTCGAGATCATAGGCTGACAGCTCGGCAAACGCCTTTTGCACCTGCTCGCAACGCCTCTTATATAAGCTGTCATCGGACAGAAGTTTGATGATCTCGCCGGCAGCTCTTTTAAGATCGCGATGAGGGACTGCCGTAACACCGTATTCGTCCTTATTCAGATCGAGATGATAAATGTCGTACATTACGACAGGCAATCCATAGGCCTCCGCCTCGATGAGCACCATCGGATAGCCTTCATAATGCGAAGTACTCAAGACAAGTTTTGCCGTGCGGTAGTACGGATCGGGATCAGTCTGAAATCCGGCCACAACCACACTGTCGCCAAGATCATTTCCGGCTATTTCGCTTTTTAGCGCCTCCATCTGTTTGGGGTCAGGCGAATCTCCGACCATGAATAAGACTGCATCCGGAACAGCCTCTTTTACCAGTGCCATGATCTTGACTGCATCAAGAGGCCTCTTCTCGTCAGACAATCTCGCTATCCACAGGATATGGTTTTTCCTGGGCTCATCTGTCAATGATATATTCCTGAGCTTTGGCTCGATCGGATTAGGCAAATGATATACATGATCACTAAACGCACTCCAGAAGACTCTGTCAGCTTCAGACAATACGATCATTCCATCAACCGCAGCCAATGCATAGGTCTTATTTGAGAATGATTTGGCCATTCTGGTAAGCGGAATCGAGAATGTATTGTGGTTATATGAGATTATGGAAACATCATTCAATCGGAAAAGGAAGGTGTCCCACATCAGCATCTCGGATTCCCATGCATTATATATGACAACATCAACATCATAGTTGTCGATCACACTCTGCCACATGGCGCCCCTTAACGCATAGTTGGTTTTATTCGTAACAGCACTCGGTCTTATCAGCACACGGTCGGCGCCCGGAACTCGGTAATCATTCGGTGTCTCTTCCTCATCCGTGACCAGTACCACCTTATAACCCATATTGATGAGCATACAACCCATCAGATACATAACCTTCTGCGCACCGCCAAGGGAAAGCCTGTGATAGTAAAGCGCAATAACCTCGTTCCTCTTTGCAGACATCGGAGTGTGGTCGATCTTTTGTATAAGCTTGCCTGCTTTCGCGCGGTTCGTCCAGCATACTCCTGCCAATCCTTCAGCAAGCTCTGCCTTAGACCAATATGACAATATGATCTTTACGCCCTCGTTTATGTCCTCTTCCGGCAGTGAATCCAGGATCTTGATACATTCACCTTCCCACTGTCTCTTATAACGTCCGAGGATCAGATCATAGTCCGTTATAGCTTCTTTTCGCCCCGAGATAAAACGTACAAGTGCATCATATGTCGTTTTCTGAGCCGAGAATCTCTTGAGCCGTTCAAGATCAGCTTTCTCAGAGCCCGTGAATCCCCGGCCGAAACAGTAATTATAGTATTCCTTACTCTCCCAGCCGTAGTAACTGCCGGCATAATGTGCCAGCACAAAATACATATACATATCCTGTGCTTTGGGCATATAGATATCCTCGATCTCAGGCAGGACGGATCGACATAGTTCAGCATTGAAAAGCTTATTCCAGATATTAAATCCATATCGCTGATCAACAAAACATTTGGTGAAGATGTCATGTCCTTCCAATCTGCCGGGGAAAGGCGCCATAAACGCTCGGTTTTGTTTTATGCGCTTCTCAGACACACCGCTGATATTCCATATCTTCACGGAAAAATGCAGGATATCGACCTGAACTTCATCCATTTTCGATGTGACGGACTCTATTGCATCCGGCTCCAGATAATCATCCGAATCGACAAAACAAATATACTTACCGGAAGACAGTCGGATTCCTTCGTTACGCGCAACAAGTGTACCGCTATCCCTATCCAGAAGCCTTACTACTATCCTGTCGTCACTCTCAGCGAAGCCATTGATCAGCTCTCGAGATCCGTCAGAAGAGTTATCATCCACGACTATGATCTCTATATCCCGGTAGGTCTGATTGACCACACTTTTAAGACACTGTTCAAGATAGGGCTCGGTATTGTGGACCGGAATTATAATAGAAACTTTTGATGCCATTTTTCCCCTCGTGTACTGCAGTTCATTTATTATTCTACATTAAATAGGTCAGTAATGCATATATTCTTTTCGTTCGAAAAAGAAAGGGGGGAATCCCCCCCTCTCAGCCTTCTCAATATGTATAAGCTTACTTCAGAATACCATAGTCAGCACAGATCCCTGCCCACTCAGCAGATCCCGAGAAGCCCTGGAATACATCTTCTCTTGTCTTGCCGGAAGCAAGTGCATTCATCCAGTAATCATAGCCGCCCTGGTCATACTCACGGCCCATAAAGGTTCTGTAAAGTCTCTGCACGTACTCTGAATCAGAGTAATTCGCACCGATGAACTCGCCGGAGAAGAAGAAACCGTGAGCTGCCTCCGAACCGGAGATCTTCATATTCGCCAGCTGACTCGACCAGTCATTAAGTCCGCCCCGGTCAGCGTCACGCCCGAGACATGTCGTATAAAGTCTGGTAGCAAAATCGATTACACCCTGTGAAGGTTCAACCGTGATATTAGGCTGCGCTGTCGAGCCGGATGCGATGCCGAAATTCAGACAAAGGTTTGCCCACTCGATGGAATTGATGAAGCCATCGATAACCTGCGTCTTGCTCCAGCCCTGATCCATGAGTGCAAGCCAGTCAGCCTTATGCTCATCGGCGGGGCGGTTAAAGAAGGTCTCATAGAGCACATCCAAAAAGTCCGAATTGCTCATATTCTTATTAAGGAACTCATCAGAGAAAAGGAATCCCCTCGCGAGATCCGCGCCGGTAGCGCCCTCAACGCGAACACGGTTTACCCAATCAGCTTTACCATACGGATCAGAATCACGGCCCAGTGCTACCGTGTAAAGTCTCTCAACGAAGCTCTCGACACCGGTCTCTGTATTCTGCGGAGCTGTTGTCGGCTTAGGCGCAGTAGTAGGTGTCGGTATAACTGTCGGAGCAATTGCCGGCTTGACAGTCGGTGTAGGTGTAATGACAGTCGGTTTAGGTGTAATGACAGTCGAACTTCCTGTGTCTATGGTTTCAGAGCCGTCAGCCGTAGAATAGGTTTTATTGTTCATAAAAGTATTCCCGCTGATCCTAACTGTGGAATTCGTTCCGGTCCTGAGATCCACCTTGGTATTATCACTTGTCTGAAGCGTGTTATCAGACACATTCGCAGATGCTTTCTTGGAAGCAGAACCTTCAACGAAGATCGGGATCTCTGTTGTCGACTTGATCGTATTCCCGTTCACTGTACAATTCGCGGATTCTTTGATCATTATGCCGCGCCTGCCGGCCTTCGTGATGGTATTGTCATTTACTACGGAAGAGTCGCCGTACTTCACACTGATTCCATCTGCTCCCGAAGATGTAATGGTATTATTCTTAGCCGTGATCTTACCAAGCGTGTAATCAGATGTCGTACCCTCCGAATAGATACCGTTATTCGTAGGAGAGCTGATCTTATTGGCATTTACTGTTGTTCCCTTGCTGCATGACAATCCGATACCGTTTCTGCCTGCATTAGAGATCTCATTATTATTGATCTTACAGTTCTTGCTGGCGGAGGCATTGATACCGTCCTTTACAGGTTTAGTAATAATAATATTGGTAACGGATGAGCCATCTGCATATTTAAGACCAACACCATATTCCCCGGGGTTAGTGATCTTATTGCCATTACAGGTAACGGCTGAAGGAGCTTTCTCGCTTCCTTCTATCCAGATACCGCTGAGCTTAGGAGATGTTATTGTGTTGTTCTTGACAGTAGCTCCGTTAGATCTGGATACTACGATACCCCGCTTAACAGCAGAAGATATCTCGTTATCCGTGACTGAACACTTGTTGCTGTCTGCAACATTGATACCGTCATTGCCGGGAGAAGTGATCTTATTATTGCTGATTGTAGACTGATCGGCATATTTAACCATAATGCCATCAGCCCCCGGCTTCTTGATGATGTTATCCGAGCATGTAACCTTTATCTTGGCAGCTGATGTTCCCTCGATCGTAATACCGGCCTGGGGAGCAGAAGTAATAGTGTTGCTCTTGATGGTCGTATTATTCGAAGACATCACGCTTATGCCTCTGTTACCGACACCGGAAATAGTATTTCCCGACACTTCAGTCGTAACAGAATTTGTGACATTGATACCATCGTATTTTGCCGATGTAATAGTATTCCCCATAATCTTATTGGTACCGCTGCAGGATTCATACTTGATCGCATCGTTGACAGTCGTTCCGTTCACTTTATTGTTCTTACAAGTAATAGCGGAAGCTCCACGGGCAAGTATTCCGAAAGCATTAGAGCTGTTTACTTTGTTATTATCTATGATGATATTCTTCGATCCTTCGCAAACCTGTATGCCGGAATTCTGAGCTCCGCTTATTGTATTATTCTTTATGGTTCCTGTGCTTACGTTATTAAAGTGAATAATGTCTCTCTTATAATCATCCGTGGATCCGCCATGAGTTGAAGTCATGGTATTATCAGAGACCGTAACCTTGCTGCAACCATAAACAAGTATCATGGTATTGCAATCAGTAGCCGTGTTATTGCTGAAGACTACTGTATCGTAATCGCAGCCGTAGAAACAGTATGATCCGACATTATCGAAGGTGTTATTGGTAACCGTAAAATTGCCGCCTCTGTCCCCGACTGCATTATGGTGATTACCCACACCTGCATGTACATTAGTAAAGGTACAGTGATCAACGGTTATATTCCTTGCCGGCGTGTTATCCCACGGCTTAGCATAGTCAGATTTCTCACCCTCTTCATTAGTAAAGTCGGTGTGAACAGCTTCACTGATGTAATATCTGCTGTCGTCACGGGATGTCCAGCCTTCCCAGTAATGCTCACCGTCAGGGCACTTCTTTGCATCCTGGAAGTTTACATAGGAAATGGTGACATTATTGCATCCGCTGACGTTGATAAAGTGATCAGTACAATTCTTTACAGTCAGGTTCTCGATAGTTATGTTATTTCCGTGTCTGAATATGAAAGCAGATGAAGAATCCGTAGCAATATTCCTGTCCCAAACACCGCCGTGGATCGTGATATTCTCTATAGCCGTATATCCGCCATGAGTACATGTATTGCCACTGCAAATGTTGCCGTCGGCATCCTGGTGAGAACCGGAGATTATCGATACGCCTCCATCATAGCCGTAGTCAGCGATTATCGTAGCATCATCTGCTGCCTGGATCGTGGTATTGGAAAAGATCTTGAGATTCTGCGCCAGATGATATGTTCCTGAAGGAATAACCACCGTGATCGGCTCATTGAAGGATAGAGCTTTGTTTAGCGCATTCTGGAATGCTCTCGCGTCATCCTCATCATCATTAGGAACCGCTCCAAAAGCCCTAACATTGTAGATAAGGCCTGAATGAGTGCGTTCATTGGTTACAGTTATGGTATCTGTATTGTTTTTGCTAATGGTTCCGGATGTAGCACTTATGGATACATTGCTATAACCTGCAGCCTCCTGATCAGTCCCGAAGATCTGCTCTATCGTATAGCTCGTCCCCACCGGGATGCCCGAGATCGTTGCACTATTGCCGGCTGTAACATCTACGTCAAGCGAATCGCCTAAATACGATTGTCCGTCAATTACGTAATTAACTTCTTCAGAGAACTGAACAGTAATGACAAATGGATCGTCAGCTGCCAGCAGCGGGTAAGGTGAAGTATCCGAGAAGACTCCGTTTATCTGAATGCTCCCGCTGAAGAACTCATACTTATCAACGATCTCGACAGTACACACAGTTGTCGATGTGATCGTGCCTTCATTCGGGGTTACACTTAATTCGGAATAACCGGATTCCCCTTGAGTATTAGATATCGTCTGGGCTACCGTAAAAGTAACACCCTCCGGAATATTACTCAGCGAGAAGCTGTCGCCGGACTTAAGCGTTGTATCATATACATCACTTGGCTCATCTATGGGATTGCCTCCGTCAACAGCATAATTGACTGCTTGTGAGAACCGGATCTCAACTTCAAATTCTTCATCCGGATTGTATCCAGTCTGATCAGTTCCGGAACCGACTTCCAGACCCACCTGGACTTCTCCGGTCGCTGCAGTAGGATCGTCGGGACCTGCCAGGATAGCACTATCTTCCGGGGCTGCATATGCATAGTCTCTATTTCCGGCTACCACACCGACTGTAAGACCCACTGAAAGGAGAAAAACACAGATATACCTATATAACTTCATATCGCACCTCCGTTCCGAAGTGAAACACTATTTCTGCCTGATAACACAGAGTTTGTGATGATTAATTATATCATTTTTTACTGTCTTTTGTACTTTTTAACGACAAATTAGTCGGATAAAAGGGGGTTTTCGAGCATAATACACAAAAACATAGTTCCTTTTTACCGGATTGTCGAATGAAGGAGCCGTTTTTTGTAATGAAAGCCCTTGTGGTGTATTATTATTCCGTTAATTATTAAGAATAATGTGAGATCCGTTCACACTCAGGGGGAACAAATGAAGAACCTTAAACTAGATACTGCGTCCGGCAGGATAAAAAAACTGGCAGGTAATGTGTATTTCATCTATACGTTGTTGTTCTTTCTGATCGGATTCGTTTCTCTGTTCTGGATAATAGTCGCAGACAAATCCATGTTTAAGAACGTGGATTCGTTCTGTCAATGGTATCCGTTTATGGTATACCTCAGACGTACCGTAAGAGAAGTTGTGGTAAATGGTCATTTCAACTTCTGGGCATGGAACGTGGGTGTAGGAAACGATAACATCATTACGACCAGTATCGTTTTCATGGATCCATTCAACTATATTGCAGCTGCTTTCCCCGTAGACAAGATCGATGTCGGATATGCTGTTGCCGAGTTCGTCAGACTGTATACCGCCGGACTTATCATGCTCTACTTCCTGCGTTATCAGAAAGCATCTCGAGCAATATCGGTTATCGGCGCCGTCAGTTATGTATTCTGTTCATGGAGCCTGAGAGCAACTGCCCATGCGTCTTTCCTTACACAGATGGTCGTATTCCCGCTGATCATACTCGGGATCGAAAGATTTGAGAGGGAGAAGAAATCCAAACTGCTGATCGCGGCTGTTTTCTTTTCGCTGATAACATACATCTACTTCTCTTATATGAGCTGTATCCTTGTCGTAATCTATCTGGTGCTCAGATTTATCATGAACGAAGGATGGAGCAAAGACAATATCTCCAAGTTTATGAGATATCTTGGCAAGTATATGTCACGAGTTGCAATCTCGGTACTGCTTGCAGGTTTTGTTTTTGTTCCTACGCTTATCGGTATCATGCAGACCGGAAAGGGTGAGTCGTACGATCTTCAGTTCCTTCCCAAACTCAAGGATGCTCTCTCATATCTTCCGGGATATATTTCGAATTATGAGATCTTCGGAAACTACTCCGCTGTATGTCTCGGAGCCTTCTTTTTTGCAATGATACCTGCAATGTTCATCAGTGTAAAAGATAAGAGATTCCGTCTTCCGATACTGATGTTCTTCATCTGTGCTGTCTTCCTGTTCTTCCCGATATTCAACAGCATATTTAACGCACTCCATTATCCGATCGGAAGATGGTGTTACGGAATGATGTTCTTCTACACGTGGGCCGGTATTGTCGCATATGAGAACATTCAGTCTTCAGACGCTAAGGCTATCAGAAAATATATGTTAGGCGCCGTTATCCTGTATGGGATCGTTCTGATCAATATTTCCTTCACTGGTGTTCTGTCCAACATCCTTCAAAGAGGTGCTTTTTACATCTCAACGATCAACATTGCGTTTGCAGTAGCCTTCGGCATTCTGATGTTTACTCCTGATAAGATCGTAAAACGTCGAATCCGTAAAGCAGGAACTGTGGCACTTGTAGCAGTTGATCTCGCACTCTGTATTTTCATTTATTATTCTCCCAACGTTACATCCCAACTCTCTTCACATCACGATCTTGATCTGGCGTATACTCAGTATCAGAAGTCTCTGCTGGTGGATTTTGACACAACAATAGACGATGATTTTTATCGTGTGGACTACAAAGAATCGGTTACGTATAACCCCAAGCTCGATACGTCTGAGATCTTCAGTTCTTTTGGAAATGAGAGCATGTATGCTGATGTACCGTCTGTTTTCTCATTCTCTTCATTAATGAACTATAAGATCTTCGACTTCGATGATGCGATCGGTGTCAACAACATATACAGAACAATGAATAACCGTTTTGACGGAAGAAGCCGTTTGGACTTTCTCCTTGGTATTCAATATTTTGTTGCAAGAGATCAGCGCAATATAGACAATGCAGCATACGGCTTTGAACCACTGTCCATATATGAAGATACTACAACGATGCAGAACCGGTACGACGTCGGTCTCGGTTATGTGTTCTCTTATGTGATCCCGCAATCAGTATTTGAGTCGTATTCACTTTTGGACAGGGAACAGATCTTGATGCAGGCGGCTGTAGTCCCGGACAACTATAGCGGAAAAGTACCGTTCATCTCTGAAGATGATCTGGTTCTCGACACAGTTCAAGTTCCGTACGAGATTACCGAATACTCCGGTCTCGAGATACGGGACAACACACTAATCGTCACAGAGAACAAGGCTTCGATCACCATAGAGTTCGATAAAGTACACAACTCTGAATTGTACATTTCTTTCACTGATGTAGCTCGACACGCCAACACATTATCCGATCTGAGTGCTTCTTCTCTCAACGATGATTCTTCTGCTTATGACAGGATGATGTTTGATCTCAAGAATATAGGATATGAAGACGATAGCACCTTCAGGATAGACGTCAACTGCGGTGGTACCCACGTGTCATTTGTGAACAAGACCGGATTGAGTAATCAGGCTATTCCCAGAGACGACTATCTTGGTCATATGGGATATTACGAGACATCGCCCGGAAAGATGACTATAAGATTTGACAAGCCGGGTACATATGATCTCGGATCATTCGACTTATATGCAGTATCACAGGAGCATTTTGACGAGCAGGCTTCGACACTGGTCAATAACAGATTCATCACGGAAGACCTCGGAACAGATTCTATCAAAGGATCTGTCGACAGTGATGGAGGTATTCTCTATTTCAGCATCGTCAACAATGGCGGATGGAGCGCATATGTCGACGGAAAGAAGGTCGATATCATCAACAATGTTGATGTCGCATTTATGGGCATAGAAGTTGAACCCGGATACCACACGATCGAGTTGAAATACGAGTGTCCCGGATTCAAGATCGGTGTCGTAATGAGTATTGCCGGAATCTTAGCCCTGGCCGGAGTTTGGATACTGGAAAGGAATAAGATGAATTCCACAAATCAAACCGATTCATAAACCGTCTTTTTGGACGGTATTCCGATTTGGCTTGATACGCTCCAGCAAACAGCCTATTTCGTTGAAAACAAGCCTATTTATTGATAGAATAAAAGTTGGTGTGATCACCCCGAGCACTATAGGCAAAAACGGCATTATCGATCAGATAACAGCAGGTAATAATGGAGTTGCTGTGAATAGTTTTTATACACAAGAAGAGCTTGCAGGTCTTGGCTTTAAGAGCATTGGATCAAATGTTTTGATCAGTCGGAAAGCATCCATATACGGTGCTAAGAACATTACTATCGGTAACAATGTAAGAATTGACGATTTTTGTGTTCTCAGCGGAAAGATCGATCTGGGTAACCATATTCACCTTGCTGTCGGTAGTTGTTATTTTGCCGGAAGTGCAGGAATAGAGATCCATGACTTCGTAGGTGTCTCTTCCCGTACCGCGATCTATGCTGAGAGTGATGATTTTTCCGGATATGCAATGCCGAATCCTGTTGTTCCCGACAAATACAGAAATGTCACCTCTCAAAAAGTAATCCTCCATAAACATGTATTGATCGGAACAGGATGTACGATCCTTCCCGGATCAGAGATCGGCGAAGGTACGTCCGTAGGAAGCATGTCGCTTGTGACAAAGTCATTGGAACCGTGGGGAATGTATGTTGGGATCCCTTGCAGGAAGATCAAGGATCGTGATAAGAGGATCCTCCAACTCGAGAAGGATTTTCTGACAGAGTATGAATCCCAATAGAACATAATGAATGAAGATAGAAAGGAACCGAGATATGTCGATTAACGTAACAAGATCATCAATGCCACCTTTTGATGAGTATTGTAATGAAATAAAGGAGCTGTGGGACAGTCATTGGCTCACTAACATGGGAGCAAAATACAAGCAGCTTCAGAAACTGGTTGCCGATTACCTTGATGTTTCTTTTGTCAGTATGTATGCAAACGGTCATTTGGCATTAGAGAATGCCATCGAGAGTTTGGAATTGCCCCGTGGAGGCGAAGTCATTACTACTCCTTTTACTTTTGTATCAACAACAAACGCCATCAGCAGATGTGGTCTTATCCCTGTCTTCTGTGACATCAGACCCGATAACTACACCATAGATCCGGATAAGATAGAGGCGCTGATCACAGATAAGACAGTTGCCATCGTACCCGTTCATGTATATGGAAATGTATGTGACGTTGAGAAGATCGAAGAGATCGCAAAACGGCATGACCTGAAAGTAGTTTATGATGCAGCCCATGCGTTTGGTGTCAGATACAAGGGCAAGAGCATAGCAACTTTCGGAGACATCTCAATGTTCAGTTTCCATGCCACCAAGGTCTTCAATTCCGTTGAGGGCGGATGTTTGGCTTTCTCAGATGAAGCACTGGTCAATGATCTGACAAGCAGGATGAACTTCGGCTTGAGCGGTGAGGATGTTATCACGACATCCGGCAATGCAAAGATGTCGGAATTCCATGCTGCTATGGGTATCTGCAACATGAGACACTTAAAGGAAGAGATCGCAAAGCGACAGATCGTTGCTGAGCACTACATTGAAAGACTGAAGAATATTGACGGTCTCAATGTTTGGGTTCCCTCAGATAACACTACTCCTAACTATTCTTATTTCCCGGTTACTTTTGACCCTCAGTCTTTTGGTACAACAAGAGATGCTGTATTTGATCACTTGTTTTCATTAGGCTTTAATGCCAGGAAATACTTCTACCCTGCGGTCAACGAACTGACATGCTACAAGAACATAGAAAGCGTTACCCCCGTTGCAGCAAAGATCAGCAGAGAAGTACTGAATCTTCCCTTCTATGCAGACCTGTCGCTGGATATCGTGGATAAGATTTGCGATGCAATTATTGAGCTTCATAAATAATCTCAGGTTGGAAAGGACGTGATGACAGAATGAAAGGTATTATTCTCGCAGGTGGAGCAGGAACAAGATTATATCCTCTCACTATGGTTACATCAAAACAGCTTCTTCCTGTATATGATAAACCAATGATCTACTATCCCTTGTCAACACTTATGATGGCAAATATCAGAGATATTCTTGTAATCTCAACCCCGGAAGACACTCCTCGTTTCAGGAGTCTGCTCGGAGACGGAAGTCATTTTGGTATCAACCTTTCCTATGCGGTCCAGGAGAGCCCGGACGGTCTTGCTCAGGCTTTTCTTATCGGAAAAAATTTTATCAGTGATGATGCATGTGCTATGGTTCTCGGTGATAACATCTTTTATGGAAACGGATTAGGAACAAAACTGAAGTCAGCAGCCAAAGTTGCAGAGAACGATGGCATCGCAACAGTATTCGGTTTCTATGTAGAAGACCCCGAACGCTTCGGTGTTGTCGAGATCGATGATCAGGGCAAGGTTCTTTCCCTGGAGGAGAAACCCAAGGAGCCGAAGAGCAATTATGCAGTAACTGGTATTTACTTCTACCCTGCCGGCGTAAGCGATATGGCTGCCCAGGTTAAGCCTTCGGCAAGAGGAGAACTGGAGATAACAAGACTCAACGAGTTATATCTCGAGAAAGGTCTTCTCGATTGTGATATCCTTGGAAAAGGATTCTCTTGGATGGACACCGGAACAATGGACAGCTTGATCCAGGCAGGAAATTTCATTCAGATGATCCAGAATATGCAGGGCATCCTTATAGATGCTCCCGAGGAGATCGCATATCGTTACGGAATGATCTCTAAGGAAAAGCTGATCGCAGCAGCCTTATCCTACGGAAAATCCAATTACGCAAAACACTTAATGGATGTTGCCGAAGGAAAGATGAAAAAGTAATAGTATGAGGTAAACAGTATGAACGTTATCGTAACAGGCGGAGCAGGATTTATAGGATCTAATTTTGTTTTCCATATGCTCGAGAAATATCCCGACTACAGGATCATCTGTCTTGATAAGCTGACCTATGCTGGTAATCTGTCCACATTGGAATCCGTAATGGATAACCCCAACTTTAAGTTCTATAAGGTCGATATCTGTGATGTCCCAGCGATCGACAAGATCTTTGCTGAGGAAAAGCCTGATGTAGTCGTAAACTTTGCAGCAGAATCACACGTTGACCGTTCCATCGAGAATCCGCAGGTATTCCTCGAGACGAACATCATCGGAACATCCGTTCTTATGGACGCATGCCGTAAGTATGGAAACATCAGATATCACCAGGTTTCCACCGACGAAGTCTACGGCGACCTTCCTCTGGACAGGCCTGACCTGTTCTTCACGGAGACAACTCCCCTTCATACAAGTTCGCCTTACAGTTCATCCAAGGCCTCAGCTGATCTTCTGGTCCTTGCATACTACAGGACTTACGGTCTGCCGGTAACGATCAGCCGTTGCTCCAATAACTATGGTCCTTATCATTTCCCCGAGAAGCTCATTCCTTTGATGATAGCCAATGCTCTGAATGATAAGCCTCTTCCCGTCTACGGAGAAGGCCTCAATGTCCGTGACTGGCTGTATGTAAAGGATCATTGCAAGGCTATCGATCTCATCATCCACAAAGGTAAGATCGGTGAGGTCTACAATGTCGGCGGTCATAATGAGATGCGTAATATCGATATCGTAAAACTGATCTGTAAGGAACTCGGCAAATCCGAAGACCTTATAACTTTTGTAGCCGACCGCAAGGGTCATGACATGCGTTATGCCATTGATCCTACAAAGATCCATAATGAGCTCGGCTGGCTGCCTGAGACCAAGTTCGAAGACGGCATCAAGCTTACCATTGACTGGTACCTTAATAACCGCAAGTGGTGGGAAGACATTATCTCCGGTGAGTATCAGAACTACTATCACAAGATGTACGACGAGAGATAATTCATTAGCAAATACAGAGTAAAAGGAGTCATCGACAATGAAGAAAGTCTCAATTGTAATAGGTCTGTACAATTCAGAGAAGACAATAGAAGATGTATTAAAAGAGATAGATGGTGTCTTCGAAGGCAATTCTCAACTTGAATACGAAGTGATACTTGTTGATGACAAAAGTCCTGATAATGTTTACAGAGTTGTTAAAGCGATAGCGGCTAACGACAAACGGATCAAGATCGTTCACCTTGCCAAGAATTCCGGTCAAACAAATGCTGTAATCGAAGGCTACCGGTATGCGAAAGGCGACTACATTGTTGAGATGGATGATGATCTTCAGATGCCGGCTAATGAGATTCTCCACATGATCGAAGTTATGGAGGATGGAGACTATGACGTTGTCTTTGCAAAGTACAAGGAACAAAAAGAGAGCGCTTTCCGAAGATTCGGCAGTAAGGTCAACAACAAGATGTCCCAGATAATGGTTGGCAAGCCGAAGGATATACGCGTCAACAGTTTCTTCGTAATGAGAAGATTCGTTTGTGAGGGAATTACTAAGTATTCAAATAATTATCCGTACCTTTACGGTATTATCTTTGCACTTACACAGAATGTCGCGAATGTAGAAATGGAACACCGTCCCAGGACCAACGGAACATCCAACTATACTTTCAAGAAACTTTTGGGGTTATGGATGAACGGATTCCTGAACTATTCCGTTAAACCGCTAAGAATATCCGTATTTCTCGGATCTCTCATTACAGGAGTCAGCTTTATAATTGCGATAATCCTGGTAATAGACAGATTGATCAATCCGACCGAATACATGGGTTGGACTTCCTTGATGGTTGCGATCATCTTCTTCTCCGGAGTAATGCTTCTTTGCATCGGTGTTGTCGGAGAATATATCGGAAGGTTATTCATCTCACAGAGCGGTATCCCAAGAGCTACGGTCCGTGAAACGATCAATCTGGACGACGAGGAATGATCCTTCTGCAAAAGACCGTTCATGGGTATCGAGGAAAAAACAGGTTTGATGAAAACTGAACAGTATCTCGGAGATGTGATAGCAGACCTTATTCTCTGATTATCTCCTCGATCTTATCAACTATCTTCTTTGCTGCATCGCCGGATTCGTAGCATCCCTTGTCATCCAGGAATGCCTTTACCTTGACGGCATAGTCTTCCGTGTCAAAGTCTTCAATGACCTTGACCAGTTCTCCGTTATCCTTTGCAAGCGGGAAAGGCGTGCTCTCCAAGGGATAATAGAAACCTCTTGCCTGGTCGTAGTTGGCGATATCAGGCACATAGAGGAATACGGGCCTTCCCGTGAGGATATAGTCATATACCCAGCTCGAGTAATCCGACATACCGGCATCGACAGCAGGGAGCAACTCCTGCATATCGCCGTATTCAGATGCATCGAGCAGCCACGTCTTGCCCTTCGGGACCTTCCTGAGCTTACGTTCCTTGTGGTGCCATCTTACAAGGATGACCCAGTTGCCGCCGAACTTATCGTCGAGCGCCTTCTTGAGCTTCTCATAATCGACATCCTCGTATCCTGCCATTCCGACTTCTCTGAACGTGGGCGCATAGAGGAAGACCTTTGTGCCTTCCTTAAGGTCATAGTATTCGTAAAGCTTCTGTCTGAGCCTGTCCTGTTCTTCCTTATCGAAAAATACATCATTACGCGCATGTCCGAACTTAAGGAACGGTGTATCCTGCCAGAATGTCTCTCTGAAGACATTCTCTTCAAAGGTCGAATTGGTTATGCAGTAATCTGTCTCCTTGTTGCATCTTGCGGCACGCTTGAGCCATACATCATCGCCCGAGAGCTTCTTGATGCCCATGCTGCCGTGCCAGGTATTCATATAGATCTGGCCCTTCTTCTTCGGGATACCGTAGATCATGAATTCCAGTGCATTATCGATCCAGATCCTCGAGGATGCCATATCACGGAACATCTCATCCGTAGCTCTTCTGGCGAGCCACAGTTCCTCGGGATACATGTCTCTCTTAAGTCTGCCTACATGAGGAACACCCCATACGAGTTCTACGTCAAGACCTCTTCTTATGATCTCATCGGCGATATAGCGGGGGTTACAGATATACGTGCTGTCATATGTCATAAAGAAGATCTTGTTCTTCTTGACCTTAACATGCTTATATCTGTGCTTACGAGCACGGCGTGCGATGGAATCATCCCATTTATCGATGAAAGCCTTGAACTTCTCATGCTTATACTTCGGTCTGTTCGTGCGGAAAGCATGCTCCATGAGCGTGCCCTCGACACGCATCCTGCCGATCTCGGAAGGAATGCTGGCGAACAGTGACTTCTCAGGCTTCTGATAGTGCTTCATCGTGTATCTGTACATGATCGGATAGACCCTGGAACAGTTGTTGTTATCGTTGAACTTGAAGAAGTCGTCAACTCTTCTTACGTACTCTTCCTTCATCTTACAGTCATTCTTCATATAGTCGATAAGCTGATCTATCAGTTCGTCATTGTCATGACAGATCTCACCGAATGCCATCGTATCGTAGTGATATGTACCCTCCTCGTAATGAGTGGGCATATCCTTGTGATGCAGATAAAGAACAGGCTTTCTCATATATGCGAAGTCGAACTGGATACCGGAATAATCGGTGACCATAAGTGCCGATTCGCAGAAAGCATCCTCATAACTGAAGTCACCTACAGAGGGCACGATAGTCACGTGCTCGTTCTTATCGAAGTCCTGAAGCTGCGGGCTTACAATAGGATGCAGAACGTAGAGAAGCTTATATCCGTACTTCTCGGCAGCCTCGATAAGGCGCTTGTCATTGATAAGTCCGTTATAGATCTTGAAGTAATCCGTCTCCTTGAACAGAGGGTTATAATCTCTCTCAACGCCCTCATTGCCCTTAGGAGCCAATGCTGCCTGCATTCTCCATGTAGGGCTGATCATTATCTGCTTCTTATGTCTGTCTTTAAGTCCGTCATATCTGGGTACGCCTGTAAGCTTAAGGATGTCACGGCCTTCGTAATCGTAGACGGGTCTGTTAAGATTCTCGATCTCATAAGGAGATGCGCAGAAATAGAGCTTGATATTATCTCTCAGTCTGTTCTGAGCGATAGCGATCTTCTGGATCGACATTCCGTGCTGGACACATACGGCATCATAGTTGATAAGATCACGGACATAAGAAGACGTTGCCATTGAGTAATCATTAAACTCCATCAGCGTCGAATTCGAAGCGATGATCATATCGGAGTAGAGGAAGATCAGTCGATGCTTGATCGATCCCCTCTTAAGCGGCTTATAGCCCTCCTTCTTAAGACGCTTGTAATCTGTCGCCTTCTTATCGATCAAATAATACTTGTCAATGTTATCGTCCTGGGCACATGCGTACTTATAGATATACTCGGAGGAGTCACCGCCCTTATAGATCTTATCGAAGAACAGCCAGATCGGTCTCTTCTTCATGAACGGTCTGCAGAAGAAATACGCCTGACGGATCAGAAGGAAGATAAATGCCTTCTTGTCCCGGAAAGACTTCCTGAACATCTCACGACGGAGTCTGTGTTCTTTCCTGAAGATCGCCAGCCTTCCTGCTCTCTTGACCAGGATAGAGTTGGCATTGAAGATCGCCATATATCTGAGATCATATGACTTGAAGCACCAATAGCAGTTCTTGAATCTCTTGGACAGACGGCTGAAGTGAGAACCGAACGTTATCGGAATGAAGACGCTCTTGTTATCACGCGTGTATCTGAACTTGATCCTCTGCTCCACCTTATCTTCAAGGACAACGTCAACTTCAAACGGCCTCTTCTTATATACGGCCACACCGAAGATCTTGGTATGTGCATAACGCTCGGTATATCTTATATCGAAAACATCCTCGCCTACCACACACTCAAAGTCACCTGCATCAAGGTCGTAAAGATCGGCGCACACTGCGTCGATATGAAGATTTCCTTCCTTACATTCCATATAGATGATATCGACCGAATGCTTGGATAATGGATTAGAGATATTCTTTCCCTTGCCGTAATACATCTTCTTGTCGAAGTCGTAGTAATCGAAGTTCAGTTCAGGATCGTTATACTTGATCCTGAGGAGCATCCTCTGGAGCATTACATCCGTAACGGCAAATCCCATATTGAAGAAATTAAGGATGATATCGTCATCAAGATACTGAAGCAGCCTGCTCCATGAAGTGATATATCCTATCGCATCTTCTTCCGCGATGATGTGCTTATTACGGTTGTTGAGATTGGCATCCATCCTGGCTGACAGCGCATAGTCGATCTGATACTGAATGACAGTCGGAACACGTCCGTACTTCGCCTTCATATCAGAGGCGATCTTCTCTATCTCATCCAGGCGCTCAAAATAATAATCCCTCTCATAGACATCGGGACATAATCTGAAGTCCTTCTCGGTAATGCCGTTAAATATGTATTCGGTACGGCTGTCGAACAGCATCAGAGGCTCTTTGACAGCAGCATTGTAAAGGTATTCCCTCTCGTACTCATAGACGAGATCTTCACTGAATCTGTGATTGACGTAGTAGTCGCCTCTGATCCACGTGCCGCGCATAAAAGTCGGTATCGTAGAGAACATCTTCTCAAGATTTATCTCTCTTCTCTGAGGCTCTTCCTTACGGGACGAGAAGATATCCTTCTCACCATTAAGACCGGAGACCTTTGTCGGCATTCCGAGCAGGTAATACTTGCTCACTGAAGGATGCTTCACTTCCATGGATTCGGACATCAGTTCGAGATAATCAGGAGCAAACTTATCACCGCTCTCGACGAAGGTTGCAAATCCGATCGGACTGACGTATTCGGCAACACGGTTATAATCAGACGCCTTGCTTCCCGATGATGTGAGGATCACCGCATTATGAGCATCGGCAAACACTCTCAGAGCCTCTGTAGGTTCAGGAGCAAATAAAACATAACCGACCTTCTCAGTCATTGTCTGTGCGGACAATGAACCGGTTGTAACCTTATCGAGTTCATTATCGCCGTTACTTATGTAAACAACGGTTATCAGATTGCCGATTACCGAATCTTCTGTACCCACTGATGTTCCTCCACGATCAAGATCCTGACATTTAATGTTAATATTACCACATTATGATGTCAAACGCTCAGAGGTGGAACGGTTCCATATAAATATGGTGTTCACGCTCGTCTTCTTCGGGTATTCTGTCGTAATCTCCGTATAATCTTCCCAAGTATCCTTTAATGTCTCCGGGGCAGGACAGTTCATAAGGACCGAAGCTTATCTTTTTACCCGGAAGATAGTCGTTTCGCTTGTACATTTCTCCTCGAAAATGTTTTCGACCTGTGGGCACGGTAACAAACCTGCTGTTGTCATCCCGGCACGCAGCATGACACCTGTCGCCTCTTCTTACCCACCAGTCGATATCCTTGAAAGAGATCAGGAATCCGAATGCCGTCTTGATCGATGCCATTATACGAAGCTTCGTACTGCCGCTACCCTTGATAAAAGGCTTGAGCGCTTTGCGATCGCGATAGAACTTACGGGCAGATACGGCGAATCCGTAGAACATGCTCCTGAAACAGTGCCAGTTCCTTCTTATGGCATTATCATAGGTATTCTCGATAACAAACAGATCGATCGCCAGACCACACTCGTCGTTTGACGCATCATCTCTTGAGCGAACTGAGGTGCCTTTAAGTCTGATCTGCGGGAAAAGGAGATTATAGCCTGGGGTCTTTCCGGGAATATGGATCCAGTACTTATCAGCATACATCCTCTCGAAAGTGCTGATAAATCTGTCAAACTCACTTCTTACGATCATCAGATCAACATCGTCATCCCAGGGAATGATCCCGCCATGACGGAAAGCGCCCAATGCCGAACCGCCGCCAAGGATAAGCTTCGTGTCTGATTCTTCTGCGGCATTGAGCATATCGCCGACCATCATATAAAGCTTGGTCTGAAGCTCTGCAAGCTGCTCGTCAGACAGCTCAACGCAGCCGTCAAGCTTGATGCGTCTGATAGCATCGGCGGTAGCAAAAGATCTCATCTTATTCACTCCAATATGAGATCATCCTGCGATACATATCGGGCAGGTCATAACTCGCCTTCCAGCCCAGATCGTTAAGCTTCTTTGAAGACAGGCGCATCTTGGTATCAGGAGCATAGCCGTAAGAATTCTGTTCCGGTATATCGAAAACAACCTTGATCTTACCTTCGCACATCTCATCAGCTATCATGGAAGCGACCTCCCTTATCATCATGGAAGTCCTCTCATTTACTACGGTATAGGACTCACCGTTGTTGCCCTCGGTGAGCACGCAGAGGATAGCGCGTACCACATCTGCCGTATAACAATAGTTACCTACCGACTCGCCTCTTGTATGAAGTACGATGTCTTCCTTGTTGATATAACATCTGGCAAACTGGGCAAATACTCTTGTGTCAGTTGAAGGCACGCCCGCGCCGAATGTCTGAGCCAGACGGGTGATCTTAACCGGAACGCCGTACTCAGATGCATAAGAGGAACAGAGCAGCTCACAAATTCTCTTGCCCTCAGAATAGGAGCTTCTCACATTATGTACATCGATATATCCGAGCTTCTCTTCGGTGATCGGATTATCTTCTTCCTTAGTCGATCCATAGACCTCCATCGAGGATACGTAGACCATCGACTTAATCTTCTTCGAGACGGCAAGTTCAAGCATCTGTCTTGTACCTTCATAAGCAATATGAATTGTCTCGACAGGATTTGTTACCATAAATTTGGATGTCGTAACACTGGCACAGTGGATGATATGATCAACATCTTCCCCGATATCGAGTTTTTCCGTGATGTCTCCGTAGATAAAGGTCACATTACTGAGATCTTCACCCTCAAAAGTCTTCTCTGCCTTCTGCCTGTTCCTTACGGGAAGGATCAGCTTAATGCCTGCATCACATTCCCTGTTCATATAGAGCAAAGCTTTGGCGATAAACATGCCCACCAGACCTGTAGCGCCTGTGATCAGGACAGTTGAATTGAAGATCGCGCTGCGGTCGTATTCGTCAGACTTCGCGATGTTAAGAAAATCCTCTTCAAGAATGCCTGCCATTGCTTAAAAATCCTCCTGCCCGTTTTCCTTAAGTTCTACCATGGCCTTAAAGACATAGTAGTCCATCGGAGTAGTGATCTTGATATTCTCGACAGGACCTACGACAGTATGAAGAACTGCGCCGTAATAACGCATAAGCATGGCAGAATCGATCATCTCCTCGATCCCCTCTTCCAGGGATCTTCTGTGAGCATCGAGAATATCTGCCAGATAAAAGCTCTGGGGGGCGCGTGCAAGCTTGCAGCGGGATCGGTCAGCTACCTTGGTAATATTCTCCTCGTCATCGATCTCAATGATCGTCTCGATAGCAGGAACTACCGTTATGGCATTGCCGAATTCTCTGACGGTGGCGATATTATCGGATATCAGCTTCTCGTTGATCAGAGGTCTTACTCCGTCGTGAATAAGAACTACAACCTCCGAAGGATCTGCTTCGACCTTGTCTCTTATCTCATATAGGCCGTTACGAATGGAACCCTGACCTGTCGCTCCCCCCGGTACAACCGAGATGACCTTGGTGATACCGAATTCCTTAAGCTTATCCTTAAGGAAATCTATCCAACCTTCAATGCAAACAACAACAATAGCATCGATCTCCGGATGCTTATCGAAATGCTCGATGGTATGAACGATGATCGGCTTCCCATTAAGCTCCAGAAACTGCTTCGGAATATTACCCGAGTGCATCCTCTTACCGGTACCGCCGGCGAAAATCAGCGCGACATTCATATGGCTCCCTCTCTAATAACGATTTATCAATATATTTTATACTATGTTGCGGCACTTATCCATTATAAACTCGGCGGCACGCTTAGCCGAATCAGCATCATCACAGCATTCTTTCTCCTTAAGAAATCCTTTGACCTTTGCCTCATATGCCGACTCGTCAAATCCCCTTATATCTGAACACAGTTTTTCCGTATCAGAAGCTACATCAAAAGGCGTCTCGGACAGAGGATAATAAAGTCCCCTTGTCGTCTCGTAGTCATTGGCATCCGGAGCGAAAATAAAGCCCGGCCGTTTCAGCAGGATATAATCATAGATCCAACTGGAATAGTCCGTTACGGCAACATCGGATGCGATCATAAGTTCTGAGATCAAGGGATAACCGGATGCGTCGATAACATTTTCGACAGATGAAGAAATACTGTCTCTGTCCTTCATATGAAGTCTTGACACGATGACCCAGTCTCCTCCGAAGCGCTCCTTTAGAGCTGCGATAACCTTGTCCCAATCCGGTCTCGGAAAATCCTTCTGCCCATCGTCTCT
Source organism: uncultured Clostridia bacterium (assembly GCA_946537885.1). GTDB lineage: Bacteria > Bacillota > Clostridia > Saccharofermentanales > Saccharofermentanaceae > Saccharofermentans. Next base: position 121,081 of record CAMNGC010000001.1, on the reverse strand, counting down.
GAAGGTCGGAGCATATAGGAGGATCCTGCGACCATCATATAAGCCCAGTGTCTTTCTTACTTTTGTGGCAATCTCGGGGAATCGCTCCTCATTAAAAAGGACAACATTTCTCGCATGTCCGAATCTGAGACAAGGGACGCCTTTCCAGTAAGTTGAGCCGAAAACATTCTCTTCAAAGCTGCTGTTGGAGATCATGTAATCGGTCTTCCTGCGGCAGGTCTTCGCTCTAAGTTTCCAAGCTTTGTTTCCACCGAGCTTTTTGATCCCGAGACTGCCGTGCCAGGTGTTTATATAGATCTGTCCCTTGCGTTTTGGCATAAAATACCAGACACAGTTAAGGCCGTTATCGAGCCATATCCTCGCACTTCTCATCTCGGCGAACATATCTTTACTGCCGCGTTTTACAGTTCTGATCCCTTTTGGGAATAAAGACAGATCCGTTTTATCGCTGACTGCCCACACGATATCAAGATCATCCCCTAAGCTTAAGAGCTCATCTGCGATCGCTGCGGGATTACAGCTATAGGAATTATCAAAAGTCATGACGAAGATCTTCGCAGGCTCGATATCAGGCCTCGAAATGGATACTCGTATCATATTTAACATCGATCTGATCTTATTTAGCAGCATAATTCTTGTGTATCGTATCAAAGGCCTTATTTATCATCAGTGTCAACAGACGGACAATTACCACAGCAAGGATGCTTATCGCAAGCATCAGAAGCTCATAGCGATAGCGGCAGGTAGGATAATCCTCTTTGTTAAGGATCCTTCTTACCGCTACATGGCAGATGTACAACTCTAATGTATACCTGCCTATCCACCTGAGTATCGGGAAGACTATTTTGCTGCAGATCTTGAATCGGGATAAAAAAGCATCTGATATCAAAGCAATCAAAACAGCTGCGCAAATAGCCGTCAACGCTATCACCAGTCTCAAGGTGTAGATAGGAGAAATAGCAATCTGGTTATTAAGGAAAACAGCAAGGATCAAGATAAGAAAAAAACCGGAACCGAGCTTGGCCTTAGTATACGAAAGGCGCCCCATGAACATTCCTCCGATAAAAGCAGGTATCCTGAGTATCAAGATATTTGTCTTATCAAAGAACTCACCGCAATTAAGCTGCAGGGCAAGAATGCAGGAAATAACGAAAGTCAGAATGGCAAACATTCTGCTATACATCTCGTGATCGTCTCTTGACGAATCAATATATCTGAACAAATGAGGAGAGAACAGATAGCATATCATTATCAAAAGGATATACCAGAATAGAATACTGCCATCCTTCATAAAGGATACAAAGAATATATCTCTAAAGAACTTGGAAATGGAATCTTTGGATACTATATCCAGGTATATAAATGCCGGAATTGCTACCAGAAAGTAAGGTATTAGTATCTTCCGGAATCTTTTGGCATAAAAACTTCGCACTTCACCGTTCTTTTTAAGGGAGTAAAAAAGGCCTAATCCGGATAGGAAGAGGAACACATCAACACAGGACGAACCCACATGCTCGAAATAGAATCTGGCATATTCGGTATAGTTGTAGCCACTGCTTCGGCAGTCTTGAAAAAAGTGGAATAACAGAATCCCGAGAATACTTAACCCCATCAATTCCTGGCGATACTTAGACACAGCATCAGCTCGTAGTTCCAACTTCATAACTGCCCCCACGACTACTTTACATCTTTTATTTTCTGTTCTTGATCTCGTCCATATTCAGAAGCTCGGGAGAATTCTTCATGAGGATCCTTACCGCCGCCTCGACCACACTGTCATTATTACCGTCTTCGATGACCTTTTCAAGCTTTGCGATCTCTTTGGCCTTCTTGGCTTCGCGCTCCTCCTTGAGCCTCTCGTTATAAGCGATCGCCATAACGTCAAAATCAGCCTCGTTCTCGGGAAGCTTCTTGGTCTCAAGGAATTCCTCATAGGCATCGCAGATCTTCTCGACATCATCCGAGAATATGATCTGATTGCCGTGATCGAGCCAGAGGACCTTGTTGCAGAGCTCTCTGATCTGACCTACTGCGTGAGATACGAGAAGCCCCGTAACGCCGCCGCTAAGGATATCCTTCATCTTGTCGCCGCTCTTCTTGCGGAAAGCACCGTCGCCGACACTCAAGACCTCATCGAGGATCAGGATATCAGGTTCGACAAGACATGCAATGGAGAAAGCCAGACGGCTCTTCATTCCGCTCGATAACTGCTTAAATGTGTACTCCTGGAAATCCTCGAGCTCGGCAAAAGCAATTATCTCGTCATATTTTGCATTCAGGAACTCCTTGGTATATCCGAGCATGGCGCCTCTCAGATAAGTGTTCTCGCGAACTGTCATATTCGGATCAAAACCGCTGGCGAGCTCTAAGAGAGCTGCAATATCACCTTTGACATGGATCTTGCCCTCAGCCGGCTGCATAACGCCCGTGATCGCCTTAAGGAGAGTACTCTTGCCGGCGCCGTTGGAGCCTATTATGCCCAACATATCACCCTTTTCGAGAGTGAATGAGACATGTTTGTCAGCCCAGAAAATCCGCTTATTGAACTTGCCTGTCAGCTTACGCATGACATACTCTTTAAGACCGATCTGCTTAATGTCACCGGATATATATTTGATACTTACATCATTACATTCAATAACAGCCATATCTTTTCCTCTCATATCAGAAATAATAAGCGAACTTATTATTCAGCGACTTGTAGAAAATGCTTCCGAGTATCAGGAAGAAGAGCGCATAGCCGGCGCATAAGGCGTGATACTGGAGCGACGGAACGACGCCGTCTATGACCAGCAATCGGAAATATCTGATAATTACATAAACGGGGTTTGCCAGGAACATTCTCTGAACCTTGGGGCTGAAGCGGTCAACCGTATAGAAAATGGCTGACAGATAGTTAAGGATCATCAGGAAGATGCTGTAAAGATAGGTCATATCCCTGAAGAAAACATACAGGGCCGACAGAACCATGCCGACGCCGATATTCATTATCAGCAGACACATTACCGGAAAGATCAGCATGACAAAATTCGCATGGAAATTTATATGATCCATCGCGCAGAAGACGAAATACACCACCAAAATGATCAGATAATTGACCAGTGCCGACACATTGCGACTCAGTAGAAACAGGTATTTGGGCACCTTTATCTTAGTCAGGATGGATGAATTACTTACAAGGCTCGTCATACCGTTATTAGTGGCCTCGCGGTAATAGTTCATGACGGTAACGCCTGAGAAAAGATAGATGGTAAAGTGAGGCGTACTACGACCGAAAAACTCCGTGAATACGATCTTCAATACCAACAGCTGCAGGAGCGGAGCCATAATACTCCATCCCATACCCAGGAATGTTCCCTTATACTTATGCGAGAAATCTCTCTTTACCAGCTCCTCGAAAAGAAAGCGGTTCTTAAGAAGATTCCTCTTGGTCCTCTTATATGTTCTCGATAACTCAGTCATTTGTCATCTGCTCCAAATCTTCAACAATGCCTTCCGATCAAAAGCTACCCTTATACCTTTTCCCGGTGAACTTAGCACTCAGAAAACTTGTCCCTTTCTTAAGCCAGTTCACCCTTCCTGCCTCGAAAAAGCTCATCGAGACAATGCTACGCCTACTAATAATACCGATATCCGCGTTAAAGTCCAACCACACATTCAACAATATCTCAGCGATTCTTCCCGGAAATCTTGCATCAAATGCCGATAAGCCGCTTATATCCGTGCGTTTTACGAGCTCATCCAATATGGGGAAGAGCCAATTACAGTAATTATCAAGCATATCACGCTTCATGATCATCATATTGAACATGTGTCCGCTTCTCTGCCTGATAACACGGTCAAAAGAGTTCAGGTAATCCGGCTGCTGTTCTGCTATTATAGCTCGCGTCGTCACCAAATGTGTGGCATCGTGAGTATGTGCATAATGTGATCCAAGCGTCTCAATGTAATAATTACGCTTTTGCGGCACTATCACTTTTATATCCGGATTCGCTGCTAGCTCCTTGTCCCAAAGCTTCTTCGTCAACACCCCGGCATACGGATCCTTTTTACTGCCGCGTCTGCCAAGAAATCTGCGATAATGGACCAAACCGATATAGTCATCACGCAGATTCTTCCAAGCCCAGTAAAGCCCTGTCAGCTCACAATAATACGGGTTCTTGACCGAAATATTCTCGCCGGTGTCATCAGGCGTGAAGCCCTCAGGGATCCCACTCGCCTCCGACGCCCCCGACGCCTCCGACGCCTCCGACGCCTCCAACGCTCCGCTGCGCTTAAGAGCCGCGCCGACAAACACCGGGAGATAGATCTCATCTCTCGGCAGCTCGCACTTCTTATGCGCCGCAATTATAACTTTTACTGAACTTGAGCCCATGCGGGAATTATAGCACACAAGCGAGCAACTTGCTTGCAAGGGTTGCGAGCGCAGTGTGCTTTATCGGAGCGAAGCGACGATATTGCACAAGCGAGCAACTTGCTTGCAAGGGTTGCGAGCGCAGTGTGCTTTATCGGAGCGAAGCGACGATATTGCACAAGCGAGCAACTTGCTTGCAAGGGTTGCGAGCGAAGCGACGATATTGCATGGCGAGCAACTTGCTTGCAAGGGTTGCGAGTTCATAATCCCATCGAATCAATCACCGTGTTGATTGTCTGTGGTGTCAACGGCTCCTTTTCGCATTCAAATGTCATATATAATCTATTTCCAGGGTCCAGTCCGGAAGCATAGTATCTATTGAGCTTGTGAATGGCATTTGCTGAATATTCGGAATTTCCCATCATCCCGAAGTGCTCCCAATACTTTTCCTTACGCGTTTTAATATCAAGCACGGTAAAGTCAGGATGAACTATTCCTCCATCAACTAGTTTTAAGGGACACTATTTTGACATTACATCTAACATCAGATCAGTAATGCTATTTTTGAGGCAATAAGGATTTGGCATTACTTTTCTTTCAGGTAATGCTTTTTCGATTATTCTCGAAAAAAGCATTACATCTCACTCCAAATCTGACAGCCACCTGTCCCGATAGTCCCTGACCAGCACGAAATTTTTCTCGCACAAACGGCATATACGGGCATAAAGCGCGGGATATTCACAGCTGCAGCCTTCTGCCAAAAGACGCTCAGACCCGGAAGGAGACGGGCGGTTTCCGATGACATAAGTAAGTAAAGCTCGTGAATCGGCCCCGTCAGTCAGGCGCCCGCCGGCGTCCAATCCGACATCTTTCAAGGCATTTCCGGACATCCCCTTAAGCAGCAGCGGCTCGATCACGAGCACACGTTTGCTAAACTCCATATTCTCGAGGTAGGGCTGAGTGATGTATACAGATGCAACATCCCGCAGATTAATAACTTCGCCGTCATTGATGCGGATACTGTCAATTCCGAATTCGATGCTGCGCAGATAGTTAACGCTTCCGTTCTTTTCGCGGCGAATAAGCATGATCAGAAACCCCGCCGAGAGTATCAGCGCCAGAGTCCCGCAACATGCGATCAAAAGGCTATAAAAAAGCGTGAAGAAATCGATAACATACAGGACAACTGCGCTTACCACAAAAAGAGCTGCTATTATGGTCATCCCCACATAAAGCTTGATCAAGGTGCTTAATCCCGTCTCTTCTTCCCTGTTCTTGTAGACATTTCCAACAAAAGGCGCGAGAGGAATGCTTTCTTCATACGAAAGGTGAACGAGATGCTTACGGATCGAGAGCGCATCTGCGATCTTCTCGAAAAGTTTCCCGCTTATGCCCGGCAGAAGGATATAAAGATCATCCCGGCTGTTGTTGTAAATCTCCGGCTCAATGCTGCTGTCATGGAAGATCAGGCTATATGTTCTCTTGTAAGCATTGCCAGCTGCTTTGCTCTCCCCACGCTCGAAGTCTTCGAGCGGATAGCTTCCGTGCTTCTTCCCGACGGTAACATCAACAGTCTCATCACCTATGACGATCTTTACATCAGCCGCTTTAACGGCAGAATAGATCCCCATGATCAGGCCTATGGTAAAAGCTGCAGCAGCAAATGCGCAAAGCTTTACCGCCAGCTTTTCCGTATGCCCCGGGAGCCTGGTCAGTGTGATGATGGCAAACAGAACAAAGACAGCGATAAAGCTCCTCAGGAAAGCCTTGCGCTTGGCATGAATATTCTCGTAATAAATGTGATCATCAGAGGTCATGTTATCCGCCTCCTTGGGGGAATTACGATAATTATATCAGAGATCCAGTATCCTCATCCATCCCGCGATATGGAACTCGCCCAATACTTTCATGGCGTTGCCGGCGCTGCATCGGGTGATATTGTGCTCGATCAGCTCCTGAAAAGACTTAAACATACCACTTATTATAATGTGCTCGAACTCGCGGCTGACAGGATGTTTTCCGATGGCATCCATTAAAGCCTCCGAGTGCTCTATCTCCAGCTCCGTCAGCTCGTGGAAAAGCCTGGAATACTTGGTACCGTCAGATCCGCACACAAGCAGACGGACGATCCCCGGCTCATCAAAAGAATACTTTGTCAGCCTCGTCATCCTCCGAAGCTCCATCAAACGGTAGCTCTCGATTATCTCTTGCTTGTCGTCCGTTTCCGGAATCTGCCAAGCTTCTGAGAAGATTGCCCGCAGCTCATCAGCCGCCTCAGATACGAGCACATCGAAAAGCTCCTCCTTACTGGAGTAATAGCCGTAAAAGGCCCCGGTCGTAACGCCCGCTGCCTTTACTATGCTCCTTAAGGACGCGCCGCTGTAGCCCTTTTCCATAAATTCATTCAGGGCCGCCTCGTGGATATTCTTGATGGTTGCCGGATCCGCGTGATTCATAATGCTTCCAATCCTGTCTTTAGATAACACTGTTATAAAATAAAATCACCCAAAGGTCAAGCTTTGCGGAGGGCGTTAGGGCCTTCTCGACGGTGATATATAGACAGGCTAAATTGCCGCTTTACTTTCAAAATAACTGAGTATATAATCACGAATCATGAGAAACGTATTTTTTGCAGGCTTTGAGTTTTTTGACGGCTTTTTCTTTTTTACGAAGAAAGAGACGCGTTTCACTGCCTGAACAATTTGTGAGAATCTTATACACAAGGGCTTCGCAGTGAGACGCTGCGAGGCCCTTTTCGATGAGATGAAACAAAAGACCGGAGGTTAATATGTCAGAGGAAGAGATCAGAGCAATTGACAGACAGGTAGCTGAGCTTATCAGCCGCAGGATACAGATGACATCGGAGCGCGAACAGGGGATGACGCCCGGCGAGGCGGCGATCCACGGAAGGCGCTATGAGCGTGAGTTCCTGACAGGGATCGACCGCAACGGCGATGCCGAGATGGAAAGCTGCGAGAGAGTGCTTTTCCAGACTCTCTTTAACCTGTCCCATTCCTACAGCGCTACCCGAAACGGCGAGAAGACCGATCTGGCAGAGCGGATTAACAGAGCAATTAACGAGACTCCCAAGATCTTTCCCAGCAAGGGCGTAGTTGCCTGCCAGGGCGTCGAGGGCGCCAATTCACAGATTGCCTGCGACAAGCTCTTCACATGTCCTAATATCATGTATTTCAGGACTTTCGACGGCGTCTTCCAGGCGGTTGAGTCGGGGCTGTGCGAATACGGCATCCTCCCTATCGAGAATTCCTCATACGGCTCCGTCACATCCGTCTATGATCTGATGCGAAGCCATCATTTCCACATCATCCGCTCGATCAAGCTTCAGATCAATCACCGCCTGCTGGCCAAGCCCGGCACCACTATGGCAGACATAAAGGAGATCTACTCCCACGAGCAGGCCATCGGTCAGTGCAGCCGCTTCCTGAAGGACAACCGTAATATCAAGGTCACCATCGTTGAGAATACCGCCATTGCCGCCCGTATGGTAGCTGATTCAGATCGAAAAGACGTGGCCTCCATCTCCTCGCCTGACTGCGCCGGACTTTACGGACTTAATATCCTGAGAGACGATATACAAAACACGGACCACAACTATACCCGCTTCATCTGCATCAGCAAAGATATGGCGATCTTCCCCGGCGCCAATAAAGTCTCCATCATGCTGGCTCTCGGTCACACCCCGGGCTCTCTCTCCAATACATTAGCCCGTTTCTCTTCCCTGGGGCTTAATCTGACAAAAATAGAGTCACGCCCCATATCGGGACGTGACTTCGAGTTCATGTTCTATCTGGATGTCGAGGCGTCAGTCTACTCCGACGCCGTAGTCACTCTCCTCTGTCAGCTGGATGCCGACCCCGCAGCCTTTACTTTCCTGGGCTGCTATTCAGAAGTATGACCGTCCTTATGCTACATCCTCAGCCGTAAGATTCTCGCCTGCCATAACTCTGTCAATCAGGTTACGGGCACGTTCTACGGACGACTGATCGGGATACATTACATAGGCTGCCTGATTCGGCATCGAGTATGTATATTCGCTGCCGTTGCTGCCCACTACGGCGTAGGACTGCGTGTTCCAGCTTGGCATATCGTCTATCTGCATTCTGGCGAAGGAGTTGATCTCGTCGGAGCTTAAAGATGTGACAAACATGCCTTCAAGGCTGCCCAGGATGTCGGAGTAGCGGCTGACTATAGTGGAGCCGGAGGTCATTTTCGAGATGATGGCAGATAATACCTTCATCTGGTTTCTTCCACGACCGTTGTCACCGTCGTACTGATGGTGTCTGTCTCGCGCGAAGGCCAGAGCGTGCACGCCGTCCAACGAGTTCTCGCCGGCGCTGAAATAGTAGCCTTCGTCGGTGGAGAAGCCTGAGTCAAGATTGATGGTAATGCCGCCGACTGCGTCTACCAGAGTCTCAAAACCCGTGAAATTGATCTGAGCACTGTAGTTGACCTCTACGTCGTAAAGCTGAGCGAGAGCCTGCATGGAGCAATCAATACCGTACAGACCACAGTGAGTCAGCTTATCCATCGCTCCATTGCCCGCAGGATTTGCCACATAGTAGTCTCGGGGCGTGTTGATCATGAGTATCTGGTGGGAATTCGGGTTGACGACCATCAGGATATTAACATCACTTCTGCTTGTATCCAGAATCTGGCTCCTCGTATCGGAACCGCTGATATAAACTACGAAAGGATCGCTTGTTACGCTGCCGACGCTATTGCTCTCGACCTTACCGTTGCCCTTGATCGGCACATCATAGATGATCCTTGTTCTTGTAGCAAAATTCTCAAAGCCTTCACTGTCGGAGAGCAGACCTTCGTATGCCTCGTTCATGATGATAGCGCCGACATTGCCGGAATACAGAGCCCCGGCCAGCTCGATAACGGAATTATAAGGAACTGCGTTTATCTGGGATTCAAGCTCCTCGTTAATATCTTCGATCGCGATCGTGGAATATTCCACATCCTTACCTGTATTCAGATAGCCGAAAGTATATCCGGCAGCATCCTCGATATTCTGAGCCGGATCTTCTTCCAAGACATATACATTCATCATAGCCTGAAGCTTGTTGGCTGACGTTATCTTATCTATAGTCTCGTTTACCTTGTTGATGACCAGTGCAAGATTGATGGATACAAAGACCATACATGCTGCCAATATCATGGCAATTACACGTCTTACGACTCTCGCCTTTGTCTTCTTCTTGCCCAAGAAGAGCAGGAGTGTTGTGACGATCTGCATAACACCAAAGAAAAGTATCGCCACGGCAATATACTTCATCGGCAACATCTCGAAAACTAAGAGCTTATAAGCCGCATAGCCTTCTGCGATCAACTGTATGAGCCAAATGATCATTCCAATAAGTAAAAACATAATTTTTCTCCGTTTCAGGATCTTTTTATCTTAAATTCATCTATTACCTTGACGATGATTTTATCCTTTTTGTCCCATTTGGGGCAATTACCAGAATGACGCATTTTTGAGGTAACTTCGCTTGGTTGTTGTTGACTATGCCGAGAAAGGGCGCGTCCCTGTTACATGAATATGTCAGTGTGTCTATGAGGCAAGACTGCGGATTAGGGGCATGATCTGTAGACAGCAAATATAAACACAAAGGAGCTGCCGTGTATGGACGGCAACTCCTTTTCGCTCATGATAAAGATTACTGATTACAGCTGAACTTCCATGATCTCGATGACCTGAGGCTCCAAAGGCATGTCCATATAGTCCGTGCGCACGCTCGCAATTCGATCTACAACGTCCATGCCCGAGATGACCTTACCGAAGGCTGCATATGAGCCATCCAAGTGCGGAGCATCCTCATGCATGATGAAGAACTGGCTGCCGGCCGAATTCGGATCCATGGCGCGTGCCATGGAGAGGACGCCGCGGGTGTGCTTAAGATCGTTCTTCACGCCGTTACCGGAGAACTCACCCTTTATCGTGTAGCCGGGACCGCCTGTACCGTCGCCCTTGGGGCAACCACCCTGGATCATAAAGCCGGGGATTACGCGGTGGAAAGTCAGACCATTATAGAAGCCCTGACCGGCCAGTTTCAGAAAATTCTCAGTCGAAATAGGCGCGATATCAGGATAAAGCTCACACTTGATCTCGCCACCGTCTTTCATCTTGATGTTTACAATCGGATTTGCCATGTTTTTCTCCTTTAATTTTATTTTCTGTTATGCCTGTAACTATGCAGGATATCGTCCTTGATCTTCCAGAGCTTGGGAGACAGGTCAACATAATAGTTGTGAGGATTCTCAAAACGCTTAACGGAATCCCACAGTGAATCGATCTCCTTGGTGCAGTAAGAACGTATATCGTTTATGGCAGGAGAATCGTAGATCAGCTTGCCGCCATCGAAGATCTTTACCAGAAGCTTACGCGTCGTATAGTTCTCCAAAACTTTGGACTTCCATGTCTCAACAGGATCAAAGATCTCGTAGGGCTCACCATCAGGGATCTCCTCATCCTCAAGGAAAAGCACATCTGCCAATGCCTTGCCGGTAGCCTTGTCATAAAAGCGCACTATCTCCTTGCTTCCGGGAGTTGTGATCTTCCCGACATTCTCGGAGATCTTCATCTTGGGCACGATCTCACCATCATCATTAACGACCGCAGAGATCTTATATACACCGCCGAAAACAGGTTCCGCCTTCGATGTGATCAGCCTCTCGCCCACGCCGAAAGAATCTATGCAGGCGCCCTGGCTTATCAGGTCTCGGATCAGGTATTCATCAAGCGCATTGGAAACAGTGATCTTACAATCCGTAAGTCCCGCCTCATCCAGCATCTTACGAGCCTTCTGAGTCATATAAGTAAGGTCACCGCTGTCGATACGGATACCCTTGAGCCTTTGGCCCATAGGCTCGAGCACCTCATGAGCACATCTGATGGCATTGGGAATTCCTGACTTCAGTACGTCATATGTATCTACCAGCAGGAGAGTCTTGTCGGGATAAGACTCCGCATAGGCCTTAAATGCTTCAAACTCATCATCGAAAAGCATTACCCAGCTGTGAGCCATCGTGCCGGACAGAGGAATGTCGAACTGCTCGCCGCAGATAGTACAGGAAGTGCCTGCTGCTCCAGCGATGTAGGCTGCACGGGCACCCAGGACGGAAGCATCAAAGCCCTGTGCTCTTCTGGCACCGAACTCCATGATAGGACGCCCCTCGGCAGCTCTTACGATCCTTGCGGTCTTTGTGGCTATAAGGCTCTGATGATTTATGGTGCAAAGAAGAGCTGTCTCAAGAAGCTGCGCTTCGATAACAGGTCCTCTTACTTTGATCAAAGGCTCTCTCGGGAATACGACTGTGCCCTCAGGGATAGCCCAGACATCACAACTGAACTTAAAGTTCTCCAGATATGAGATAAACTTATCGTCAAAGCCGTATCTTTCCTTAAGGAAGACCAGATCCTCCTCACTGAAGCTCAGGTTGTTCAGGTAATCGATAACCTGCTCCAGTCCCGCCATTACAGCATAGCCGCCGTTCTCGGGAACATCTCTGAAAAACATATCAAAATAAACGATCTTATTCTCGTAACCGCCGTCAAGGTAGCCCTTGCTCATTGTCAGCTCATAAAAATCCGTGAGCATGCTCATGTTGGTACGATCATTCCACATACTGTTCATAGCCGTGTCTCCTGTCTGTGATTAGTCGCTATGGCTATGATTATACCACGATTGATATATCTTAACTTATAAAACATCGCTTCCATCCTTCTTGTGATAGTTACTATTAAATGTTTTTCACTTTGGTAATAAAAAAGGTTCTTCGCGGAAAACTTGGGAGGAAGGTGCTCGATGCCTGACGCTCTATATCATTCCCGCACAATGAATCCTATGCTTCCTCGGTAATGCTTTTGTTGGCATTCCTCATTTTTTGCATTACATTATTGCTTGCCTGATAATGCTATTTATGCCAAACCTGCTGATTAGCATTACATTTTCAGTCGGCCAATAATGCTATTTAAGGCATAGTTGCTGATTAGCATTACATTTTTTATCAATTTGATAATGCTATTTCTCAATTTCCGTAGATCAGCATTACCAATCTCGTGATCCTGTAATGCCAAATCAAGCCAAAGGGCTTTTTGGCATTACTCTTGCCGCTATTTTGTAATGCTATTTTCGAGATTGCAAAAAATAGCATTACCCGATGCCGGAGAAGAACTTTTTCGATCAGCAATCTCCTATAGATGAGAAATCCCAAGCTTTCCGCGAAGAACCAAAGAAATACTAACAACTTTATCCTCCTATAAGAAAAACTCCGGTCGATCTTCTCGATCTGGCCGGAGTATCCCCTATCTTATACCCATCCGAATATTATTTATTCTTTTACGATCTCCTTCACGGATGTAGCCAGGCCGGCAAGCCCCTGGATCTCCGAAGGAATAATGATCTTTGTAGCTTTGCCGTCAGCGGCCTTCTCGAATGCCTCAAGTCCCTTGATGGCGATGAGTCCCTGATCAGCTCCGACATCCTTGATCATCTGAAGACCCTTAGCCGTAGCTTCCTGAACCTTCAGGATAGCCTCAGCCTGACCTTCTGCCTCACGGATCGCTGCTTCCTTCTTAGCCTCAGCTCTGAGGATAGCCGACTCCTTCTCACCTTCTGCAACACGGATAGCGGATTCCTTCTGACCTTCTGCGATGAGGATCGCTTCTCTCTTCTCACGCTCAGCCTTCATCTGCTTCTCCATCGCTGCCTGAATCTCACGAGGCGGGATGATGTTCTTAAGCTCCACACGATTTACCTTGATGCCCCAAGGATCTGTTGCTTCGTCGAGGATCTCTCTCATACGTGTGTTGATGATGTCACGGCTTGTGAGAGTCTGGTCGAGCTCGAGGTCACCAATGATGTTACGCAGTGTTGTTGCAGAGAGATTCTCAATAGCGATGATCGGGCGCTCAATGCCGTATGCATAAAGCTTGGGATCAACAATCTGATAGAACAGAACCGTATCGATCTGCATAGTAACGTTATCCTTTGTGATAACAGCCTGTGGTGCAAAGTCCGCTACCTTCTCTTTGAGTGAGATCCTCTTGGCAACCTTATCGATTACCGGGAACTTCATGTGAACGCCTGTTTCCCATGTGGCCTGGTACGCGCCGAAACGCTCCACGATTACTGTTGTTGCCTGAGGTACTACCTTGATGCATGAGATCGCTACCAGCAAAAGAATTACGCCGATAATGATCGCTGCTAATCCTCCTCCACCCATTGTTATGTCCTCCTTAAATAAAATTACTTGTTATCTATAACTTCTACTTTGACTTTTACGCCTTCAAGCGCCCTGATGCGAACTTTGGTGCCTTCGACGATCGGTATCGGTGACTTGGCGCTCCATACCTGACCGCCGACCTTGACCTGTCCTTTGCCCTCGATCGGATCGATATCCTTAATTACTACACCTTCCTGACCGATAAGCCTATCAGCATTGGTAGCTTCCTTCCGCTGTTTGGCCATATTATCGAAACGGGGTTTAATCCAAATGATACAGATAACAAAAGTCACAACTGTCGTTATCATCATTACCGTTATCTGTGTCGCAACAGATTTACCCAGCAGATCAAGAACAGCAGCAGCCAGACATCCGACCGCAAGCCATACGGTAGTCAATCCGAGTGTGGCGGCTTCAACTACGATGGCGCATGTCATCAAGATAAGCCATATGATCCACATATCCATTACTATTCCCTCCTTTAGCCAGTTTATGAAACGATTTTTCGTTCTGTAAAAATTATATACTTTTGATATTTCCCAATTCAATATATCGTCTATCAACTTATATCCGATTTTATTATTTCTTTATAAAGTCTTTATACTTAGGGGCTTCAGACGATGTATCTATCCCAGTCATAGTATACTTCTTCGAGAGTCAGCCCTTCAGGCGGCAAGGTCTTGCCGGCTCTTTTACGCTCCCTGCTCTCTATGATATCCGCGATCTCATCAACCTTGATCTTGCCGATTCCCACATAGAACAGAGTTCCTGCTATTATCCTTACCATATTGTAAAGGAAAGCCTCGCCCTGAACTTCTATCTCAATTGTATTGTCTTTACGCTCGACATTGACACTGTTAAGTCTTCGCACGGTCGTATGCTGTGAGCCGCCTGCAGCACAAAAAGCTGCAAAGTCATGTTCCCCCTCGAAAAGCTTCGCTGCCTGTGCCATCTTATCTACATCCGGCTCATAGGATGAATAATATGCATAAGATGCGTGGAGAGGACTTCTTATTGGAGCGGCATAGATCCTGTAAACATATCTTTTCCCCAGACTGTTAAATCGTGCGTTGAAATCACCGTTAACATAGACAGCTTTCTTTACTGCCAGATCCTGAGGAAGCAGGGCGTTTATAGCCAGGGGCAGCTTTTCGACCGGTATATAAAACGGGACGTCCGCCGAACTGACATGGCCGCGTGCATGCACACCGGCATCCGTTCGGGAACATCCCGTTATCTTGATCTCTTCTTTGTAGAGCTTCTCTAATGCCTCGGTCAAGACCTGCTGAACAGACCTTCCGTTATCCTGAATCTGGTATCCGACAAAAGCACTGCCGTCATATTCGCATGTAAGCGCGATCCTTGGCATGAAGCTCGCCTTCTCTTATCAGGAAGCGCTGTTGATTCCGTCAAGCTTATCGTCAACGCAGGACTTACCCATCATGGCAGCACCTATAATACCGGCATCATTACCCATCTGTGCCAGCTCGATCCTTGTCTTCTTAACTCCCGGACCAAAATAGGGCTTAGACATTGTCTTCTCGCGCAAGGGTATAAGAAGAGGATCGCCCTCATTACATACACCGCCGCCGACAACAACAACCTCAGGCATGAAAGTATTGATAGCATTTGCAAGACCGTCGGCGAGATAGTCTGTGTAGATCGTAACAACCTCCGCGCCGGCCGCATCACCTTCACGCATGGCTTTGAACGCTGTCTTACCGTTTACCTTGCCGTCTTCTTCAATAATGGCAGCAAGTCTGGATGAAGGATTCTTCTCAGCAACTTCCTTTGTGATCCTCACGAGAGCGCTGGCAGAACCGTAAGCCTCGAAGCAGCCCTTACGTCCGCAAGAGCACTGAACACCGCCGGATACGATTACATGATGACCGAACTCGGAGCCTGCCTGATTAAAGCCGGAATAGATCCTGCCCCCGATGATAACGCCGGCACCGACACCGGTTCCAAGTGTAATAGTAACAGAATCTTTTGTTCCCTTGGCTGCGCCTGCAACTGCCTCGGCCATCGCAGCGCAGTTAGCATCATTATCAATAAATACCGGAAGGTCAACTATATCTCTGATGAGCTTTCTCATGGGAGTCATCTCGAAATGGAGATTGTTGGAATAAACGAGCATACCTGCAACATTATCAGGTGTTCCAGGGGAACCGATACCGATAGCCTCGATATCAGATATCTTGAGGTTAGCATCCTCGATCACCTTAAGCGCAAGTTTGCCCATCTCGTGAATGATCTCCTCGTTAGAGCGAGTGTCAGCCTCCGTCTTGATGCTGTCCTTGTTGAGCATCACGCCTTCATCGGTTACGATTCCGGCCTTGATATTGGTGCCGCCGAGATCTATTCCCACATAATATGCCATGATAATGACCTGCCTTCCTTATTTGTTAAAGTAAACGAATCTTATTTTAACACATGATATGCTTTATATCTATGAACTTATTCAGCTTATCTTATTACCTGATCCAGCACTACCGGTACTACAGCGCCTACAACAAGGAGTGTAGCTGCTAAGATATCAAATCTCACAATATGAAGCGGGTTGAGCTTGGTCCTGCCTTCACCGCCCCTATAGCAGCGCGCATCCATGGCAACAGCCAGTTCATCTGCCCGCTTAAAGCTTGATACAAAGAGGGGAACAAGAACGGAGACATAGCCTTTTACACGATTCAAAAAACTGCCTGTGTCATAATCTGCGCCTCTCGCAATCTGAGCTTTCATGATCTTGTCAGTCTCCTCTATGAGGGTAGGGATGAATCTTAAAGCTATGGACATCATCATTGCCATCTCATGGACGGGGACTTTGAAAATCTTTAAGGGAGCGAAAAGCTTTTCGAGAGCATCAGCGATCTTAAGCGGTGTAGTGGTCAGCGTCAGCATAACGCTCGTCGACAAGATCAGGTAGATCAGTCTTACTGACATTATTATCGCCTTGTTAAGGCCATGGTCGGTTATGCGAATAAAACCTTTATGCCAGAGGACATCGCCGGTCTTGATGGTCAGGATATTGAGGATAAATATGAAGATCGTCAGCGGGATGATAGGCGTCACGGTGCTCTTCACGACCTTGGGCGGCATCTTCGCCACAAGGAGTTGCAAGATTATCACAATGCCCATAAGAGCAAGGGCGGCAGGTGAACTGATCATGAAGATGGCCACCAGGTAGACGGCGTACATTATGACTTTGACGCGGGGATCGATCCTGTGGAGGGCTGAACCGGTGTCGACGAATTTGCCCAGACTGATATCTTTAAGCATTTCCCGTCCCTCCTCCGACAGCTGCCGCGCAGGCTCTCAGAATAGACTCCGCCTCATCCTCAGCACTTTTTCGAGGGGACTCGAACTCCACTCCGGGGATCAATCCTCGTAAAGCGCATTTAACCCTATTTGAGAACGCGAAGAGCTTCGGACACGCGATCTGCATCTCTTTGAGCTTATCTTCATCAGCGAAAAGCTTCTCGGGCGTGTCCACAGCCAGAACCTTGCCGCCGCCGATGCAACAGATCCTGTCAGCATAAGCCGCAGCTTCGTCCATATTGTGTGATACCAGCACGACAGTCGTGCCTTCCCGTCTCAAATTCTCGATGATCCCAAACATATTCTTACGACCGCGCGGATCAAGTCCTGCTGCCGGTTCGTCCAATACCAATATCTTAGGACGCATAGCCAGAACGCCCGCCATGGCAGCGCGCCGTTTCTGCCCGCCTGACATGTCAAAAGGGCTCTTGACCAGATGCGTTTCTGTCAAACCCACCGCTTTTGCCGCTTCATGGACCCTGGTCCTTTGTTCACTCTCGGACAGCCCCATCTTACGAAGACCATACGCTATATCTTTAAAAACCGTCTCCTCGAAAAGCTGATATTCGGGATACTGGAATACGAGCCCCACATTCTCCCTCATGGCCTTGACATCCTTTTTATCGGAGGCTGACAGAGTACGATCCTCCAAGAAGAGCTTTACATCGCCTTTCTGAGGCCTGAAGATGGCATTAAGATGTGAAATAAGTGTGGTCTTACCGCAACCGCTCTTGCCGACTATAGCCAGGACTTCGCCTTCATATATGTCAAGGTTAATACTATCAAGGGCTTTTGTCTTACCGTCATCGTAGGAATAATCCAGTCCCTCTACCGAAAGTATCTTACGGCCTCTTTGGCGTGGCGTTTCCTGTCTGGGAGCAGCTGCCGAGGTAACATGCGCCTTGCTTATCAGATCACATATGGCTTTTACACAGCTGTCTTCACTCTCCAGCTGCTCAGGCTTAAGCCTGACACCGACGCTCTTGGCAATCTCGCTGGTGAGCTTTATATGCGTGGGGAGCTCAAGGCCTGCGGCCGTGATCCTATAATCGTCAGAGAAGATCTCAGAAGGGCTGCCGTGCATGCTAACCTTACCATTTTCGATAACAAATATGTCATCGCAACGCGCCGCCTCACTCATGTCATGTGTGATGGTTATAACCGTCAGGTCTTTAGTCCTGCGCATCTTATCGACTACATCCAGGAATTCGTCGCGGCTGTTAGGATCGAGCATGGCGGTTGATTCATCCAATATGAGGATGGACGGCTGCATGGCAAGGGCGCCTGCGATAGCAAGCTTCTGCTTCTGGCCGCCCGAGAGAGATGCCGCCTGACGTTTGGCCAGTTCAAAGATACCAACATCCTTCAGGGCGTTATCGACTCTGTTACGCAACTCGGGGTTAGGTATACCCAGATTCTCCGGTCCGAAAGCAACATCTTCCTCGACTATCGTTCCGACGATCTGATTGTCCGGGTTCTGAAATACACAGGCACAATTCTCCCGGATCTCCCAGAATTCATCCTCATCTCTCGTATCAACCCCGAAAACAGTCACACTTCCGGCCTCGGGAATCTCCAGTACATTGATCAACTTAGCCAGTGTCGATTTTCCTGAACCATTCGGCCCGAGTATAGCAGTATATGATCCTTTCCTGATCTCCAGGGACAGACCATCGATAGCCTTACGGGCGACCTTAAGGCCGTCAGCCATAACGCTTGTGTATGAGAATTCAGCTTTCTGCGCAATAACCACATTGTCCATATCAGACGATTATAAAAAGAATATTGCACAATGTAAAGAACCCGCCTGAGATCTCTTTACAATCAGCTTAATAGGATGAATACCTGTCAGCCTTGATGAAGACGGCACACATGATGCCGAAGAAGAGAGATGCTACAGCAGATATCATATAAGCGAAAAACCATGCTGTAAACTCACCGGCCAACTTATCCTGTATGACCATGGGCTGTCCGCTCAACGCATCCAACACATCACCTAACATATTAACGACAGCGTCAGTACTTCCCGTGACCAAATAGATCTGCCCCTTTAGTGAATCGGCGTAAGTCATGAACTTTATTCCTACACCGCAAAGCAGGATGCCGCAGGCCACCACGACCGCTTTGTTGAAATAAATAAAGATCGATACGACGCCGGCAAGAAGCGCCAGAATGACCAGCGCATTATACACTCTGCCATAGTCAGCCATATGGGCACTGATGACACTGCTTGTACCGTTTGTGTACTCACAGTTAAGCTTATAGACCGTCATAAAACTGAAGATCGTGCACAAAAGGCAGCTCGCCGCGAAGCCGATCTGATAGATAACCTGAGATGAAAAACGTCTCATAGTAATATCCTCCTCTTATTCCTTAATCCGCGAATATAGTAAATAATATTTAATACTTTGTCAAGGAGAATAGATGTGGCGCCTGCTCGAAAATCTCCTCAGTTGAAGGTCTGGCCCAATCCAACATCTTACTTGTAATTCCAAGCCTATTTGAGTCAGGCATATATAAGACAGATTCCGTGAAGCCCCCCAAAACAAAAACCCCGCGGCGTAACCGCGGGGCCGTATTGATTGATCTTAAGATTCCTTATGGGATCAAACGAACTCCAGAATAGCCATCTCGGAACCGTCACCTCTTCTGGTGCCGATCTTGATGACTCTTGTGTAGCCGCCTGTTCTTCCCTCATATCTTGCAGCGATCTCATCGTAAAGCTTGTTTACGGGATTGATTACGTTGCCCTCGGAATCGTGGCTCTTGAGCAACCAGTATGCTGCACGTCTTCTTGCTGCGAGTCTGGAAGGAGCATCAACTGTAACAGTCTTTGTCTTAACCTCACGCTCAACAACCTCATACTTGTTGCCATTCTTAGATGTCTTTGTTGTAAGGACCTTCTTGCCCTTGCCGTCGATCTTGGCGGCAGAAACATTTACTTCCTTAGTTGTGTAGTTATCCTTCTCCTTAACAGCGTCGCTGATAAGCTTCTCGACAATAGCGCTGATTTCCTTAGCGCGAGCAGTAGTTGTCTCTACCTTGCCGTTGATAACAAATGCCGTTGTCATATTTCTCAGAATAGCTGTACGCTGATCTGCTGCACGGCCGAGTTTTCTGTTAACTGGCATCTTTATTTCCTCCTGATATTAATCTTCTTTATCTGCAAGATGCAGACCCATGCCGTCAAGCTTAGCGATTACCTCGTCAAGAGACTTCTTGCCGAGATTTCTTACCTTGATCATCTCATCCTCGGAACGGGAAATGAGGTCACCAACTGTGTTGATCGCTGCTCTCTTAAGGCAGTTGTATGTGCGGACTGAGAAATCGAGGTCTTCGATTACCTTGCCGAGCTCGGAATTCTTCTCGCTCTTTGTCTCCACACTCTTGAAGTTCAGAGCATTGTCTGTCTCCTTGAGTCCTTTGAAGATATTGAGGTGCTTGATAAGAATATCGGAAGCTGCGGACAGAGCTTCATCAACGGCAATAGTGCCGTCTGTCCATACCTCAAGTGTAAGGCTGTCGTAGTCTGTACGCTCGCCTACACGGGTGTTCTCAATAATGTAATTCGCCTTCTTGATAGGTGTGAAGATCGAATCGATAGCGATTACACCGATCGTCTGACCCTCGTACTTGTTCTGCTCGGCTGTGTTGTAGCCACGACCGGCACTGATAGTCAGTTCCATGTATACCTTGGACTCACCGTTAAGATGAGCGATAACATGGTCAGGGTTCATGATCTCGACTTCGTCATCGTGGACAATATCACCGGCCTTGAGCTCACCTGTTCTGCCCTCAGTAATGCTGATGCAAACTGTCTTGGGAGAATCTGTATGAAGCTTCACACGGATACCCTTGATATTGAGGATGATCTCTGTCATGTCCTCAATGATTCCGGGAACTGTGGAGAACTCGTGGTAGATATTGTCGATCTTAATTGCAGTTACTGCAGCACCTGTCAATGAAGAAAGCAAAACACGACGGAGTGAATTACCGAGTGTTGTGCCGTATCCACGCTCGAGAGGGGATACAACGTATTTACCGTAAGAACCGTCTTCGCTTAACTCAGCACATTCAATGTTGGGTTCCAGAATATCGTTCATTGTTTTTCCTCCTATGTTTATCGCTTTCAGTTCGTCGTCTTATTACTTGCTGTACAACTCGACGATAGCAACTGCGTTGACAGGTACGTCAATCTGCTCTGCTCTGGGCATTGCCAGAACCTTACCGCTGAGCTTCTCAATATCAGAAGAGAGCCACTCAGGGATCATTCTTGCGCCTGTAGATTCAACGATCTCCTTGTATCTTGCAGAACCCTTAGCGTTCTCCTTGATCTCAATAACATCACCGGGCTTTACGCTATATGAAGCAATGTTTACAGTCTTGCCGTTAACATTTACATGTCTGTGGCTTACGATCTGCTTTGCCTCATCTCTTGTTCTTGCAAAACCAAGTCTGAAAACAACATTGTCAAGTCTTGTCTCAAGAAGAATCATAAGGTTGTCACCGGTAGTGCCGTACTTAAGCTTCTGAGCCTTTTCGAAATAGTTACGGAAAGGCTTCTCGAGTACGCCGTAGATGAACTTAGCCTTCTGCTTTTCCTTCAGCTGAGCACCATACTCGCTGATCTTCTTATTGCCTCTGACATTCTTATGTCTGTTGGACTTTTTATCTATGCCCAAGAACGCCGGCTCAATATCAAGAGCCCTGCATCTCTTAAGGACAGGTGTCATATCTCTTGCCATCGCTTTATCCTCTTTTCTCTAAGAATTAAACTCTACGACGCTTAGGAGGACGGCAACCGTTATGAGGAACGGGTGTAACGTCCTTAATCATCGTAATCTCAAGACCTGCTGTGTTCAATGCACGAACAGCGGACTCACGTCCTGCGCCGGGTCCCTTTACAAAAACTTCTACAGTCTTCATGCCGTGATCAACAGCCTTCTTGGCTGCATCTTCTGCTGCAACCTGAGCTGCGAAAGCAGTACCCTTACGGGAACCCTTCATGCCCTGCTGACCTGCGGATGCCCAGGAGATTGCATTACCCTGAGGATCTGTGATGGTAACAATAGTGTTGTTAAATGTAGCGTGAATATGAGCGTGTCCTGCAACAACGTTCTTACGCTCACGTCTCTTCGGCTTAACTGCCGTCTTCTTAACTGCCTTTGCCATTTATCGTTACCCCCTTACTTCTTCTTGCCTGCGACAGTGCGCTTAGGTCCCTTACGGGTACGTGCGTTAGTCTTTGTGCGCTGGCCTCTTACGGGGAGTCCCGCTCTGTGGCGACGGCCACGGAAGCATCCGATATCTGTCAGACGCTTGATGTTGGTTCCGATCTCTCTCTTGAGATCACCCTCAACTGTGTAATTGTTCTCGATTCTGTCACGGATCTTAGCGACTTCATCCTCTGTAAGATCCTTAACTCTTGTGTCAGGATTGAGCCCCGTATCCTTAATGATATCGGAAGCGCTTGTCCTACCAATGCCGTAAATGTACGTAAGAGCAATCTCGATTCTCTTATCGTTCGGCAAATCAACACCGGCAATACGAGCCATTTGTGTACCTCCATCTGAGTGTATTAAGTGTTTTTGTATATAAGACACGAGTGTAAGGTTCCCTCGGGTCAGGAGGGCAGCCGCCCCTACTGTGACGTGTTATATTTACAATTCTTCGTTTTGTTCAATTACGCGGCGAGAGCAGTGCCGCACCAACATGGAAAGGGCTAAATCTTTCCGCAGTCGGTTTCCCTTTCCCTTAGCCCTGCTTCTGCTTGTGCTTGGGATCGGAACAGATAATCATGACTTTGCCGCGGCGACGAATGACTTTGCACTTCTCGCACATGGGCTTGACCGACGGTCTGACCTTCATTTTGAACCTCCTGCTGTTTTTGTTTCAACGCAAATCATGCGCTTTTCGCGCACGCTAATATAGTATATCAGCTATTTTTTTATTTGCAAGATGAATTTTTACTCATCGAAAATGTTCCCGAAGCGCTTCGATCAGGGCGTCGGAACCTTTTCGAGATACATATCCTCAAGGACCTCACCGCGTACCCTGTACCAGTTGCCGGAAGCATATGTATTGCCGGGATTGGTATGAGGCATGATGTGGGACGAATCGATTACCAAGATATCATCCTGCAGGAAGTCCAGATTGTATTCGTTGCCTGTATAGGGATTGACGGGGTCATCTACTACTCCGCCCATTGTTGCAAAGTAAGGCGTAGCGGCATTGGTCATCAGATCATAATTGATAGTAAAGCCGTGCTCATCAAAATCCTTGACCATGAGCGTCGGATTGAAGGACATGATATCGATCCCGGTCTTGGGATCCTTGAGCTCGTCTACCTGATGCAGATAGTAACCGTGGTCAGCGACGATGATTATCCTGGTGTTATCATAGACACCGTTCTCTCTTAAGTAATCAAGCCACAAGGCGATAGCTTCAAAGGAATCAACATTTACCTGATAGGAAGCAATACTTACAGTGTCGGGGAACTCAAGGTGTCTTCCCTGCGCATCGTAAAGACCATCCTCATAGCTCTCGTTAGAATCTCTTCTGAGTACGGAGTGAGGTGTCTCGTTATTCATCATAATGAAGTTATTGGAATCATCATCGACGATCTTGGTCATATCACAAAGGTGAGCAAGTACTAGATAGGAATCCAGGAATGATGCGGAGAAATGCTTCGAATAATCCGTCGTCTCTGAACCATATTCAACTGCATGATAATCGCCGTCGTCATATACCGAAGGAACCAGATATGTGGGCAACGCTCTCGAGAAGCCGTAGCAGAAGATGTTACGATTCTGTCGAATGCGCGTAGCTTCGGCATAGTCTTCATAGTTCTGCAGAGCCTGACGATCAGCATCTGTCAGAAGATCATACCAGGGCTCATCCTCGTATTCTTCCGGATTCTCATAACCGTAGCTGAAAGCACCCTTTGTAAAGTAAGACTCCACACCGAGCTCATCATAGATAGAAAGCTTAGGGATCCAGTTATAACCTACATAGGGAATATCGGTTGTTACAACATGATAGCCGTTATCTCTGAAGAGGATCGGAAGCGCTGTCATGGCTTCATTGAACTTATCTTCCATACTCTCGTCGTCTCTCAGGTTTATCGCTTCACAGCTGTATTCAGGGCCGCCAAAAAGTGCCGGTGCGCCGAAAACCGTATTAGGGCCATAAGAGAGTGTATTCTGATAGAAAGTAAAGCCGTCGAACTTCTCCGTAAACCAATCCTCATTGTTGGCAATAAAAGGAACATAATATCCGATCGAACGGTCGAGCATGAATACTACAACATTCTTACCTTCAGTGCTGAATGTCAGCTCTGCGGGCTTACGATAACGGTCATCCGTATAATAATCATCCTTAAACTGCTTATATGACACTGATGTGAAATAAGCAGACAGAACACTTGTCGCAAGAAGGACCGTGATCATAAGGAAAGTAAGAACCTTACGCTTATATTTCCAAATAACGTAAACGATGATAAGTGCGGCAAGAGCAGCTAATAAGTCAACAAATTTAGCTGTTGTAGTCCAATGAAAGGGCTTGGTATAAGTAAATGATGTGCTCATACTAAGTCCCTTGTAGCTGATAATAGCTGTATCAACTATACCTACGACAACCAAAGCCGTCATGATGTAGCTGAAGATCGCCTTGCCTTTCTCGTTGGCAAGAAGATAAAAGACCCCGAACCATACGAAGAAGATGCCGAAAGCTATCGGGCCGCTATAGAGCAGCAGTTCCAAGGGATGGGGCAGGTGAACCAGGTTTACGTATTCCTGGGGGCATCTTGAGATCGCCTGAGATGTGTGGCAGAGACCGGTAAATACAGCCATACTGAGACCGGCCAAGACGAAGAGCACATCATCAGACTTGCCCTTATATTCTACAAATGACAGCAGAGGCTTCTTTCCGCTCTTTTTCTTCTCCTTACGGGGGATCTTGGCAGCAACTGCAGTTACGATATTCTTGCAAAGCGAGAATACATTATTCAATGTCCAGTAGAAAACAAGACCTGCGGGCGAATCATAAAGAAGAACAAGGAAAATGGCGGCAATACCGTACATCTGTACCTTCTGCTTGATCGGGAATCCCTTCGAATAGATCATTCCGGCTACTATATTGATCAAGGTCATGGCAATGGGCAACAGATTGATCGCGTGACCGCCTATCTTGATCAATGCATCGGGTTCAGCCAGATCCTTGATCGGGCCCATGCTTACACCGCTTAAGTAATTAAGATTCGATAGGAAATTATAGGCTGCTATAAAGAAAGGAACCTGCAACAGAAGAGGGATACTGCTTCTTAAAACATACAGCTGCTTATATCCCTGCTGGCGATAATAGGTCTGCTGCATCATGAAACGCTCATCACCCTTAAAGGTCTTTCTGATGTGCGTTATCCAGCCGGACATCCGTTCCTGGGCATCCCTCTCCTCTGCCTGCATAACATCCGCACGCATATAAAGCGGCAATACGAGAAAATTAACCACGAGGCTTAGGCAGAGTATCGATAATCCCGGATTGTGCAAAGCATCCTCGGCAATGTCGAAGACGCATTCGAAAAAAAGTTCAAGCGGATAAATTATTATCCTGTAGAGTATTCCCAAAAATTCCATGCTAATAAGTTATCACAAGAAGTCTTTATCTTCAAATGATTTGTTTTATCAATGTGCAAGAAGATTTTTCGAAATCAGAGCATTTTTCAATGCACCTTACTTATGGCGTTGCGACCGCCTCGGTGTACATATCTTCGAGAACCCTCCCCCGTACAACATACCAACTACCCGGCGCGAATCTGTTACCGGGATTGTCCTGAGGCATGATGTGGCTGGATGATATTATCAAAGTATCTTCTTCGAGGAAATCGAGGTTGTATTCATTGCCCGTATATGGATTGACAGGATCATCAACGACGCCACCCATCGTAGCAAAGTAGGGCGTTGCCGCATTAATCATGAACTCATCTGAAATTGTAAAGCCGTGCTCGTCAAAATCCTTGACCATCAAAGTAGGGTTATACCCCATAAAATCAACGCCGTTATCATCTATCAGCTCCTCTTCCTGATATAGATAGAAACCGTGGTCGGCTACGATAATGATCCTGGTGTTGTCGTAAACACCCTGGTCTCTCAAGTAATCAAGCCATTCACCTACTGCTTCCAGTGAATCAACATTTACTTGATAGGCTTTTATACTTGCCGAATCGGAGAATTCCAGATGGCGCCCCTGCGCATCAAAAAAGCCTTCCTCATAGTTGTCGGGGCGTCTTCTGGTGGACGAATGAGGCGCCTCATTATCCATCATGATAAAGTTATTCGAATCGTCATCAACTATCTCCGTCATCCTGTCAAGATTCTTTAGAACCAGGTACGAATCAAGGAATGTGGCAGAAAATTCAGATGCGTAATCTCTCTGGGAATTACCATATTCCACTGCATGATAATGCCCATCGTCGTAGAACCATTCAACAAGTTCTGCCGGAAGACATCTGCTCAGTCCATAGCAAAAGCTGTTACGGTTTTGCCTTATACGGGTAGCTGTCCTATATTCATCGTAACCGTCGTATTCACTGCTGAAACACCCCTTTGTAAAATAAGCCTCGATCCCAAGTTCGTCATATACGGAAAGATTTGGAATCCAGTTATAGCCTACATAGGGGATATCGGATGTAACAACATGATAGCCATTGTCTCTGAAGAGGATCGGAAGTGCTGTCATAGCCTCATTGAACTTATCCTCCATACTCTCATCGTCTCTTAGGTTTATAGCTTCACAGCTGTATTCCGGACCGCCGAAAAGAGCAGGAGCCCCGAAGATGGTATTCTGACCATAAGAAAGAGTGTTGCTATAGAAGGTAAATCCGTCAAACTTCTCAAGAAACCAATCCTCGTTGTTGGCTATGAAGGGTATGTGGTAGCCTATGGAGCGGTCAAGCATAAATACGACTACATTCTTCCCTCCTCTGCTGAAGGTCAGTTTTGCCGGTGAACCATACCGTTCCTCTAGATAATAATCATCTTTTGTAAGATTATATGATATTGACATATAGTATATAGACATTACCGATAAGGCAATAAGAGCTGTTACCATAAGGAGTGTCAGTATTTTACGCTTAAACTTCCATATGAAATATACAATCACTATTCCCATTAGTACCAGCATAAGATTATTCATAGTATCTGTCTGCTCCCATCGGAATGAATCAGCATAAGTGAATGCCGTACTCATCCCGATGCCCTTATAGCTGACCATTACAGTATCGATTGCACTGACGACAACCAGCGCTGTCATGACATAGCTGAAGATCGCCCTTCCTTTCTCCTTGGCAAGAAGATAGAATACGCCGAACCATACGAAGAAGACACCGAAAGCTATGGGACCGCTATAGAGCAACAGTTCCAGAGGATGAGGCAGATGAACCAGATTCACATACTCCTGAGGGCACTTTGAAATTGCTTCAGAAGGATGATAAAGACCGCTTATCACAGCCATACTGAGAGATGCCAATATGAAGAGAATATCATCCGCTCTTCCTTTATATACTATCGACTCGCTCTCAGATTTCCTATCTTTCTTTGCGTTCTCCTTACGGGGGATCTTGGCAGCAACTGCAGTTACGATATTCTTGCAAAGTGAGAATACATTATTCAACGTCCAGTAGAAAACAAGACCTGCGGGTGAATCATAAAGAAGAACAAGGAAAATAGCGGCAATACCGTACATCTGTACCTTCTGCTTGATCGGAAATCCCTTCGAATAGATCATTCCGGCTACTATATTGATCAAGGTCATGGCAATGGGCAACAGATTGATCGCGTGACCGCCTATCTTGATCAATGCATCGGGTTCAGCCAGATCCTTGATCGGGCCCATGCTTACACCGCTTAAGTAATTAAGATTCGATAGGAAATTATAGGCTGCTATAAAGAAAGGAACCTGCAACAGAAGAGGGATACTGCTTCTTAAAACATACAGCTGCTTATATCCCTGCTGGCGATAATAGGTCTGCTGCATCATGAAACGCTCATCACCCTTAAAGGTCTTTCTGATGTGCGTTATCCAGCCGGACATCCGTTCCTGGGCATCCCTCTCCTCTGCCTGCATAACATCCGCACGCATATAAAGCGGCAATACGAGAAAATTAACCACGAGGCTTAGGCAGAGTATCGATAATCCCGGATTGTGCAAAGCATCCTCGGCAATGTCGAAGACGCATTCGAAAAAAAGTTCAAGCGGATAAATTATTATCCTATAAAGTATATCCAGAAGAATCATGTTAATAAATTATCATATCAAATCTTCATCTTCAATCTTCTGAAATCCGACATCACAAAAGCCGATGCATTTGACTGCACCGGCTTTGTATGTTAGTTAATCATCAGTTCTTAGCTCTCCAGGTGATCCTTCCTCTCGAAAGATCATAGGGAGAAAGCTCCATTGTTACCTTGTCGCCCGGCAGGATCTTAATATAATTCTGACGGAGCTTGCCGGAAATATGGGCCAAAACGATGTGTCCGTTTTCCAGCTTAACCTTGAAGTTGGCATTCGGCAGTGCCTCGGCCACGATTCCCTCTACCTCGATAACATCTTCCTTAGACATTAGATCTCCTCCTCATATGTTGTCATCTCAGGTCCATTGTCAGTAATGATTACTGTGTTCTCGTAATGTGCTGCAGGCAATCCGTCAGCTGCCAAGACGGTCCATCCGTCATCTTCCAAAACAACATAACGCTTACCCATGTTGATCATTGGCTCTATGCAGAAAGCCATGCCCTTCAGTATTCTATGGCCTCTGCCGGCCTTACCGTAATTCGGTACATCAGGATCCTGGTGCATTTCGCGCCCGATACCATGACCTGTTAATTCTCTTACGACCCCATAACCGTAACCCTCGGCACATGCCTGTACAGCGCTGCTTACATCGCCGATACGATTGCCGATCTGAGCTTTCTTAAGCCCCTCGAAAAAGGCTTCACGAGTTCGGTCGATCAGGAGTCTCTTCTCTTCACTGATCTCACCTACAGCGAAAGTTCTTGCGGCATCGCCCATAAAACCGTTAAGTTCGGCCACAACGTCACAAGTGACAATATCACCTTCCTTAAGGATCGCTTTCTCAGAAGGTATGCCGTGAACAACGACCTCATTGATGGAAGTACAGATCGCTCCGGGGAAAGGAGGTTCTCCGTAACCTACGCAAGGTGCCGTACCACCGGCTTCCCTGATGACTCTCATGGCTATGTCGTCAAGCTTTTTGGTCGATACCCCCGGCTTGACGGCTGCGCGAAGTTCCTTAAGAACCATGGCCGTAAGCTTGCCGGCCTCGCGCATCCTGTCTAATTCATAATCAGATAAGATCTCAACCACAGTCGATCACCTCAGTCTCAGATAAGCCCCTTGGCCTTAAGTCCGTTCTCGATCTGGGAAAGGCAAACATCCGAGCTCTCGTTGTTGTCTCCCTCTACAATAATACCCTTTTTCTCGTAAAAATCTATCAGGGGACTTGTATTCTTATAATAAGTCTCCAGGCGAGCCGCAACTGTTGCCTCGTTATCATCTGCACGTTGAACGACATTGCCGCCACAGATATCACATACGCCTTCAATCTTCGTGGGCTTAAACTTTACGTTAAAGCTTGCACCGCACTTCTCGCAGACTCTTCTGCCGGATACACGATCCTTAATGGTCTCATCGTCAACAACGATTGAAAGAACTGCGTCAATGGATGTGTTCTGCTTAGCGAGCATCTCATCCAGAGCTTCAGCCTGAGCAAGTGTTCTGGGGAATCCGTCCAGAATATAGCCCTTCGCGCAATCATCCTGAGCGAGTCTGTCCTCCACCATTGAGATCGTTACACTATCAGGTACCAGAGCGCCCTTATCGATATAACTCTTGGCCTCAAGTCCGAGAGGTGTACCGTTCTTGATGTTGCTTCTGAAGATATCACCGGTGGATATATGTGCAAGAGAATATTTCTCTCTTAAAACCGTAGCTGTCGTGCCCTTTCCGGATCCGGGAGCACCGAGAATGATCAATTTCATAATAATTCCTCTTTCTACATAGAATAGCGGCCTTCAACACTCCGATCAAGGAGTGCTGAGGCCGCGATCGATTCAATAACAGTTAATCAATCCAGGAAACCTCTGTAGTTTCTGGTTACGAGCTGGCCTTCGATCTGAACTACCAGATCATTGGCGACACCCGTAAGGATCAGGACTGAAGTACCTGCAAACCATACATTGTTAAGGTCAGTAAGAGCACTTATCAATGTAGGAACAAGACAAACGGAAGCAAGGAAGAAAGCGTCAACCCAGTTGAGTCTGTTAGCCGTCTTGGCAATGTATTCCGTTGTAGGCTTACCCGGTCTGATACCGGGAATGAAGCCGCCGTTCTTCTGAATGCTGTTGCTGATCTCGATCGGGTTGAACTGGATCAACGAATAGAAGAACGTAAATGCAATGATAAACAGGAAGTAGAAGATGTAATACCAGGGACTTCCCGTAAAATCTCTGAACCAGTCGATAACGACATTGTGCTTATCCTGTGCAAACAGTGTAACGATCATCGAAGGCAGAGACAGGATGGACATCGCGAAGATGACAGGCATTACTCCGGACTGGTTGACCTTAAGAGGGATGTAGGAGCTCTGTCCGCCATACAGCTTACGACCTACAGTCTTCTTGGAGTACTGAACCTGGATCCTTCTCTCGGCATTCTGTACGAATACTACGAATATGATAATGGCGATCGAAACGAAAGCTACGACCATAAACAAGAGGAGACCTACAAGGATACCGAAAGCAACAGGATTTATCCTACCGCTGACATCTGTGCTCTTATCAATGAGGTTCTGAACCATCTGAGGCAGTCTTGTTACGATACCTGCGAAGATGATCAGTGAAACACCGTTACCGATGCCCTTCTCGTTGATCCTCTCACCAAGCCATACAACAAGGCATGTGCCTGCGGTAAAAGAGATTACGATCAATGCTGCATTTACTCCCTTAGGAAGAGAGGAAACCATCGCAGATCTTGTGGACCATGTGAACAGGCATGCCTGCAGGAAAGCAAGGCCGACTGCCGAGTATCTTGTGATCCTTGTCATCTTTTTCCTTCCGGCTTCACCTTCCTTGGAGAGATTCTCCAACGCAGGGATAACAACAGTAAGGAGCTGGATGATGATCGATGCATTGATGTAGGGCGAAATACCCATCGCGAAAATAGTAGCCGCATACAGACCGCCGCCGGAAATAATATCCATGAGCTGTCCGATCTGACCCCAGTTAGTGGTGATCAGATTGGAGAAGACTACACGGTCGATACCCGGAACAGGTATCAGACCGCCAATCTCATATACGGCCAAAATCAAGAGGGTATACAGGATCTTCTTACGGAGATCCGGCAACTGAAATGCTTTGACAAGTGTGTCAAACATACCTTTCATGATCAGACCTCCTCAGCCGTTCCACCAGCCTTCTCGATTTTTTCCTTAGCGGAAGCAGTGAACTTAACTGCCTGCACCTTGAGGTTCTTAGCTGTAAGTTCGCCGTTACCCAGAATCTTAATACCATCGTTTACCTTAGGCAGAGTGATGATGCCGGCCTCAGCAAGAGACTTTGCATTAACCTCAGAACCGTCAGCGATCTTATTAAGATCGGAAACATTTACTTCAATATAGTCAGGAGCGAAACGCTTATTATTGAAACCGCGCTTAGGCAGACGTCTGTAAAGAGGCATCTGACCACCCTCGAAGCCGGGACGTACTCCGCCACCGGAACGGGCCTTCTGACCTTTGTGTCCGCGACCTGCTGTCTTTCCGTTGCCGGAACCTGCTCCGCGGCCCTTGCGGTATGCTATGGCGTTTGCGCCTGAAGTCAATTCATTGAGCTTCATTTTTTATACCTCCATTAGATTCTTAGCGAATTTCCTCTACGGACTTACCTCTGAGACGAGCTACTTCCTCGAGTGTCTTCAGACCCTTAAGTCCTTCAATTGTTGCATTGACCATGTTGTTAGGGTTGTTGGAGCCCAGGGACTTTGTACGGATATCCGTGATTCCTGCGAGCTCGCATACAGAACGAACAGGGCCGCCTGCAATAACACCGGTACCACTAACGGCAGGCTTCATAACGATCTTTGCCGCACTGAACTCACCAAGTGTTGCATGAGGAATTGTTCCGTTAAGAACAGGTACCTCAATAATGTTCTTCTTAGCTTCTTCAACACCCTTATGGATAGCATCCGGAACCTCGGCAGCCTTGCCGATGCCCTTGCCTACGTGTCCATTGCCGTCTCCGACGATGACAAGAGCGGTGAAACGAGCGTTACGACCACCCTTAACCGTCTTGGAAACACGGCCGATGTGAATAACCTTTTCCTGTAATTCTACGCTATTGGGATCAAAAGCCATTTATATCTCCTCCTGATTAGAATGAGAGACCGGCTTCACGAGCCGCCTCTGCAAGAGCTGCAATTCTTCCGTGATAGATATATCCGCCGCGGTCGAAGACCACTTCCTTGATATTCTTAGCAACAGCGCGCTCTGCAACAAGCTTACCAACCTGAGCAGCAGCTTCTTTGTTGCTGCCGTTAGCTGCAGCAGCCTTTACATCCTTGTCAAGAGAGGATGCACTTACAAGTGTAGTTCCGTTTGTATCATCGATGATCTGCGCATAAATATGTGCATTGCTTCTGTATACACAAAGACGAGGGCACTCGGGAGTACCGGAAATCTTTTTACGTACACGGAGGTGCTTTCTCTTACGGATCTCGTTCTTATCGATTTTGTTAATCATTTATTTCACCTCCCATTACTTCTTGGCACCGGTCTTGCCTTCCTTGATCCTCAAGTGCTCATCAGCATACTTGATACCCTTGCCCTTATATACATCAGGGATTCTGAGCTTACGGATCTTGGCGGCTGTCTCGCCTACGAGCTGCTTATCTGCGCCCTTAACGATTACCTGGTTCTGTGAAGGAACGTCGAGAGTGATGCCCTCGGGCTCAACTACCTCAATAGAGTGAGAGTAACCGAGGTTGAAAACTACCTTGTTTCCCTGCTTTGTTGCTCTGTAACCAACACCATTGATCTGGAGTTCCTTGGAGAATCCTTCGGAAACACCTACTACCATGTTGTTGATCAGTGAACGTGTGAGACCGTGAAGTGCTCTGTGATTCTTATCATCAGAGGGTCTCTCTACTGTGATAACGTTTCCGTCCATCTTGACTGTCATGTCAGGATGTACATCCATTTCGAGAGTGGACTTGCCACCCTTAACAGTGATGTGCTGGCCGTCGATCTTTACTTCAACGCCTGCAGGAACCGTTATCGGCTTTCTACCGATTCTAGACATATGTTTTTCCTCCTGCTCTTTAGATTGTGCTCCGCTCTCTGTATGTCCGCAGAAAGGGAGCTTTTCAGAGTGCAAAAGTCCCGTGGGACTTTATTACCATACATATGCAAGAACTTCTCCGCCTACGCCGAGGGCTCTTGCCTTCTTGTCCGTCATAACTCCCTTGGATGTGGAGATTATGGCGATGCCCAAGCCGCCCAAAACGCTGGGGAGATTCTCCTTATCAGCGTAAGTACGAAGACCGGGCTTACTGATTCTCTTGATACCGGAGATAACATGCTTCTTACCGGAATACTTAAGATTGATCTTGATCATTCCCTGCTTGTTATCTTCTTCTACATCGAAGCTTGCGATGTAACCTTCATCCAACAGGATCTGGGCAATAGCCTTCTTCAAGTTGGAAGCAGGTACTGTTACTGTCGGATGTCCGGCATTACCTGCATTACGAATTCTCGTAAGCATATCTGCGATTGCATCTGTGATCTGCATTTATTTTTCCTCCTTGATCTGCTGATTACCAGCTTGCCTTCTTAACACCGGGGATCTGGCCCTTGTAAGCCAGGTCACGGAAGCAGAGACGGCAGATACCATACTTACGGATATAAGAGTGGGGTCTTCCGCAAAGCTTGCAGCGGTTGTGCTGCTGTGTAGAAAACTTAGGAGTCTTCTGTGCTTTAAGAATCATTGACTTCTTTGCCATTTATTATTTCCTCCCGATTACTTGTGGAACGGCATACCCATGAGTTCAAGAAGCTTTCTTCCTTCCTCATCGGTCTGAGCTGTTGTAACAATAATGATGTCCATACCGCGGATCTTATCGATCTTATCGTAGTCGATCTCGGGGAACATCAGCTGCTCCTTGACACCCATGGCATAGTTGCCGTGACCATCGAAAGAGTTGGGATTGATTCCACGGAAGTCTCTTACTCGGGGAAGAGCGATGCTGATGAGCTTATCGAGGAACTGATACATATTCTCGCCTCTCAAAGTTACCTTACAACCGATCTTCATGCCCTCTCTGAGCTTGAAAGCTGCAACAGACTTAGAAGCAACTGTTACAACGGGCTTCTGGCCCGCAATGATTCCCATGTCACGCATAGCGTTATCAAGAGCCTTCGGGTTATCCTTTACTTCACCGACACCCATGTTGAGAACGATCTTATCGATCTTGGGGATCTGCATAACAGAGCTATAATTGAAAGCCTCCTTCAGCGCCGGTGCAACTTCAGATACATACTTGTCTTTTAATCTGGACATTTACTTACTCCCCCTTGCTAGCCTTCTTGATGGTGTCAATGACAGCGCCGCACTTCTTGCAGACACGATCCTTGGAACCGTCAGCGTTAACAACGTGAGCTACACGTGTCGCCTTACCGCACTTGGGGCAGATAAGCTTAACGTTGGAAGCATCTACGGAGCCCTCGCGGTCAATGATGCCGCTGGGTGAGTTCTGGCTCACCTGCTTCTGGTGCTTCTTGATCATATTAACGCCTTCAACATATACACGACCTGTCTCGGGTTCTGTCTTAAGAACCTTACCTGTGCTGCCCTTATCCTTACCGGAAATGATCAGCACCTGATCGTCCTTCTTAACGTGAATCTTATTAGCCATACCTTCTCGCCCTCCTTACAGTACTTCCGGAGCGAGGGACAGGATCTTCATATAATCCTTGTCTCTGAGCTCTCTTGCAATGGGTCCAAAGATACGCGTACCACGAGGATTCTTATCCTCCTTGATGATAACTGCAGCGTTCTCATCAAACTTGATGTAAGAACCGTCAGCTCTTCTTACGCCCTTCTTTGTGCGTACTACTACGGCGCGAACTACGTCGCCCTTCTTGACCATGCCGCCGGGGGCAGCTGTCTTAACGGAGCAAACGATGACGTCGCCAATATTGGCGTACTTACGCCAAGAACCACCGAGAACCTTAATGCAGGCAAGCTCCCTAGCACCTGTGTTATCGGCAGATCTGAGTCTGGATTCAACCTGAATCATCTGATATATCCTCCTTTAGCCTGCATTACTTAGCCTTTTCGATGATCTCGACCAGTCTCCAACGCTTATCCTTGGAGATAGGACGTGTTTCCATAACCTGGACCTTATCACCGATACCTGCTTCATTGTTCTCATCATGAGCCTTGAGCTTAAAAGTTCTCTTCATGATCTTTCCGTACAGAGGGTGCTTAACGTGCTCTTCTACAGAAACTACGATTGTCTTGTCCATCTTATCGGATGTGACAATACCGACTCTGCTCTTTCTGAGGTTTCTTTCTGCCATTTTGCATTATCCCCCTTACTTTGCTGCCTTGAGCTCTTGCTCACGGATTACTGTCTTAACTCTTGCGATATCTCTCTTAACAGAAGCGATCTGCTGAGGGTTATCAAGCTGGTTCGTAGCGTGCTGGAAACGAAGCTTGAAAAGCTCTTCCTTGAGAGAAACGAGTTCCTTCTGAAGTTCTTCTGTTGTCTTATTGCGGATCTCATCAGCCTTCATTTACTTCGTCCTCCTTTTCCTTGAATACGAACTTTGTCTTGCAGGGAAGCTTGTGGCCGGCAAGTCTCATAGCCTCACGAGCCTGCTCCTCTGTTACGCCTGCGATCTCGAAAAGAACGCGACCGGGCTTTACTACTGCAACCCAGAACTCAACGGAACCTTTACCGGAACCCATTCGAGCCTCAGCGGGGTGCTTTGTAATAGGCTTATCAGGGAAGATCTTGATCCAGACCTTACCACCTCTTTTTACGTATCTGTTGATCGCGATACGAGCAGCCTCGATCTGATTGGATCTGATCCAGCAGGGTTCTGTGGCAATAATGCCGTAATCACCATATGTAACCTTGTTACCTCTGGTAGCCTTACCTGTCAAGCGACCACGGTGCTGCTTTCTATGCTTTACTCTCTTAGGAAGTAACATCAGAGCTCGCCTCCTTCCTTAGTTGCGGCTACCTTCTTCTCAGGAAGAACCTCGCCGTTATAGATCCATACCTTAACGCCGATGCGTCCGTATGTTGTATTTGCCTCTGCGAAGCCATAGTCGATGTCAGCGCGAAGTGTCTGAAGAGGAATTGTACCCTCGTGGTATGTCTCGGAACGAGCGATCTCGGCACCGCCAAGACGGCCGGAGCACATTGTCTTGATACCCTTGATGCCCTGCTTCATAGCGGAAGACATAGCCTTCTTCATTGCACGACGGAAGCTGATACGATTCTCAAGCTGAGATGCGATGTTCTCTGCAACGAGCTGAGCATTGGAATCGGAATTCTTAACTTCCTTAACCTCTACCTTGAACTCTCTGCCGAACTTCTTAGCCAGAGCAGCTGTGAGAGCCTGTGTGCCGGCACCCTTGGAACCGATTACAAGGCCGGGACGAGCAACATTGATGATGATCGTTGTCTTCTCGGCACCCTTACGCTCGATCTCGATTCTGGAGATGCCTGCAATGTTCTTGCGGTTCTCATCGAAAGGCTTCTTGGAGTTCCTGCCTGCATTTCTGATGATTGCGTCGGTCTCCTTCATAACGAAGCTACGGATTTTCTTGTCCTCAACAAGGAAATCACTGAATGTCTTCTTGTCAGCATACCAACGTGTATCCCATTCTTTGATGACGCCTACTCTGAGGCCATGGGGATTTACTTTCTGACCCATGTGATATCCTCCTTATACTCTTTCCTTGAGAACTACAGTTACGTGACTTGTTCTCTTGTTGATTCTGTTAGCCGATCCTCTTGCTCTCGGGATGAAACGCTTAAGGATAGGACCCGGATTGGCAAATGCATCCTCAACATAGAGGTCTGCTCTGTTAAGGCCGTTGTTATTAACAGCGTTGGCCTCAGCGGACTTCAGAACCTTTGTGAGTACAGGAGAAGCTGCCTTGGGTGTGTACATAAGAATTGCATAAGCATCGTCAATGCTCTTACCCTTGATCAGATCAGCAACGATCTTAACCTTACGGGGTGTGATACGAACATACTTAGCTGTTGCGATACCCTGATCCCTGCCGATGCCGAGAAGCTTCTTCTGCTTCTTGGTGGGAACGGGAAGCTTAGAGCTCTTCTTTGTGGGAGCTGCATAAGCCTCGAGAATAGCCTCGCGGTTCTTCTCGATATTTTCTTTGCTCAAAATAATCTTTTCCACAATAGTTCCTCCTTAATATCAGCGGGCGCCTGCAGACTTCTCGCCGGCATGTCCGCCAAACTTACGTGTGGGAGCGAACTCACCGAGCTTGTGACCAACCATCTCCTCAGTAACATATACCGGGATGTGCTTGTGACCGTCGTAGACTGCGATTGTGTGTCCGACGAACTCAGGGAAGATTGTAGAAGCACGTGACCACGTCTGAACAATTTTCTTCTCATTGGCGTCGTTCATAGCCTTGATTTTCTTCATAAGGGACTCTTCAACGAAAAAGCCCTTCTTAGTAGATCTACTCATTTACGTGCCTCCTTAACCCTTTCTGCTCTTAACAATATACTTGTTAGACTGCTTCTTCTTGTTCCTGGTCTTCTTACCCAGAGTAGGAACACCCCAAGGTGTAACAGGACCGGGAAGTCCGATAGGAGACTTACCTTCACCACCACCGTGAGGGTGATCGTTCGGGTTCATTACAACGCCTCGAACAGAAGGACGAACGCCCAAGTGACGCTTACGACCGGCCTTACCGAGATTTACGTTCTCATGCTCCTCGTTACCGATCTCGCCGATCATGGCGCGGGACTTAACGGAGATCTTACGAACCTCACCGGAAGGAAGTCTGATCTGAGCATAAGCATCTTCCTTAGCCATGAGCTGAGCGCCTGCACCGGCTGTTCTTACGAGCTGTGCGCCTGCGCCGGGCTTGAGCTCGATGCAGGAGATAACTGTACCAACAGGGATGCTGGAGATGGGAAGAACGTTACCTGTGATGATATCGGCCTTCTCACCGCTCTCTACCTTATCGCCTACCTTAAGGCCACGGGGAGCCAGGATGTAGGACTTGGAACCGTCAACATACTGGATGAGCGCTACGAAAGCTGTTCTGTTAGGATCGTACTCGAGAGCCTTAACCTCTGCGGGGATACCGTCCTTTGTTCTCTTCCAGTCAATGATACGGATCTTCTTTCTGTTTCCGCCACCCTTGTGACGAACTGTGATACGGCCGTAGGAGTTACGTCCTCCGGTCTTTCTTCCGGGAGCCAGAAGGCTCTTCTCAGGTGCCTTCTTTGTAAGTACGGAGTAATCCGTTACGGTCATCTGTCGAACTGCCGGAGAAGTAGGATTAAATGTTTTTACTGCCATTTTTATTCA
Organism: uncultured Clostridia bacterium; assembly: GCA_946537885.1. Classification (GTDB taxonomy): domain Bacteria; phylum Bacillota; class Clostridia; order Saccharofermentanales; family Saccharofermentanaceae; genus Saccharofermentans. The sequence continues at coordinate 82,508 of CAMNGC010000001.1, read as the reverse complement.
CTCCTTATCTGACCTTACTGGCCGAATCCAAACTCTTCGATAGATGTCTTGTACTTAGCGCCGACCTTGGTTGTCTTACCGCCCTTAGCAAGATATGTTGCATCCTTGCCCTCGGTATCGATTGTAACGACAGCCTTCTTGAAGGCAGGTGTTCTACCGAACTGGTAACGCTGTCTCTTAACCTTGCCGTCAAAGTTAGCTGTGTTAACAGCAACGACCTTAACGTTGAAGAGCTTTTCGACAGCCATCTTAACTTCTGTCTTTGTGGCATTCACATCAACCTTGAATGTGTACTTGCCGTCTGCGATCTCACCTGCCGACTTCTCGGTAATTACAGGTGCGAGAATAATATCCTGCGGTGCCCTTGTCATACGTACACCTCCTGAATCTTCTCAACAGCAGCCTTTGTTACGAGGAAGCTGTCGTACTTAAGAATATCGAAAACGTTGATTGTGTTAACGAAAGCGGACTTAACGTTGGGGATGTTCCTTACGGAGAGCTCAGCGTTCTCATTCTTAGCCTCAAGAACAACGAGAGCGTTGTCTGTCTTAAGAGCCTTGAGAGCCTTAACAGCCTCAGCTGTCTTGATGTTCTCGAGATTGAAATCCTCTACGACAATGATCTTGCCGGCAGCTGCCTTGGAAGAAAGAGCAGACTTCATAGCAAGTCTCTTGATCTTCTTGGGAACTGTGTAGCTGTAATCTCTGGGTGTGGGTCCAAAGATGATTCCGCCGCCTACATACTGTGCAGAACGTGTGGAACCGTGACGAGCACGACCTGTGCCCTTCTGGCGCCAAGGTCTCTTGCCGCCGCCGCTTACTTCGCTTCTTGTCTTAGTCGAGTGTGTGCCCTGGCGACGATTGGCGAGCTGATTGCGAACGACAGCAGACATTGCATGCTGATTCGGCTCAATACCGAAAATGTCGTCGGAAAGCTCGATCGAACCTGTAACGGCACCGCTAAGATTGTAAATATCTAATTTAGCCATTATTATTGTCCTCCCGTCGCTTACTTGGCCTTAACGGAAGACTCAACTGTTACGAGTCCGCCCTTAGGACCGGGGATAGCACCTCTGAGTACCAGGATGCCTCTGTCGCCGTCAACCATAACGACGCTCAAGTTCTGAACTGTGCAATTAACTGCACCCATATGACCCGGCATCTTCTTTCCGGGGAGTACACGTGCAGGTGTGGAGTTAGCGCCCATGGAACCGACTCTTCTGTGGTACATGGAACCGTGACCGGAAGGACCGCCCTTCTGACCGTGACGCTTGATGTTACCTGCATATCCCTTACCCTTGGATACACCGCTGACATCAACCTTGTCACCGATCTCGAACATATCGGAAACCTTGATCTCCTGTCCGAGGGAGTACTCTTCGTCAGTCTTGAACTCACGAATATACTTCTTAACCTCTACGTCAGCCTTCTTGAACTGACCCTTGTCAGGCTTGTTTACGAGCTTCTCGCGAACTGTGCCTGTTCCGACTTTGACAGCCTTGTAGCCGTCATTCTCAACTGTCTTGTTCTGAAGCACATACATGGGCTCCACTTCAATGACAGTTGCCGGGATAACATTGCCGTTCTCATCGAAAAGCTGTGTCATGCCGGATTTCTTGCCAATTACGAACTTCGTCATTCTTTTTTCCTCCTAATAGGTTATTGGTTCGCCTAAGCGAACGTGACCTCGGCAACGGACTTTGGCGGATCAGCTGCCGATTAAGCCTTTGAGCGTCTTATCAAGCCTTGAGCTCGATAGAAACACCTGCAGGCATGTCAAGCTTCTGCAATGCATCCACCATCTTGGCGCTGGGTGCATAGATATCGATCAGACGCTTATGTGTTCTCTGCTCGAACTGCTCACGAGAATCCTTGTACTTGTGAGGGGAACGGAGAATTGTCACTACTTCCTTCTCCGTAGGGAGCGGAATAGGGCCGGCATAGCTTGCGCCTGTGCGCTGGATCGCATCAACGATTCTAGCTACGCTCTCATCAAGGAGCTGATGATCATAAGCCTTGATCTTGATTCTCATCTTCTGTGTTGCCATTTCTTTTTCCTCCAAATGCTGTTTATTTATTTCAACCTTGTCGGGCGTTTCTTTCTCTCCCATTCAAAAGCCCAGACATCCAGTTACTGCTCAGCATCAGCAGCACTTTGGCTCTGGGCAACGTTCAAGTATATACGCTGCCGGCTTAGGCCGAATCGTCGGATATCGATGTTCCGACTTGCTCCTCCGAAGTTACCCGCGTCTCCTGCTCAGCTCGCAGGCGGATACGGCAATCTCCGGTATCACTGCTCACGCCACTTCTCAAAGTCGCGCAAGGCATATTTTACGCCCTTATTCCAGATATGGCAAGTACTTTTTTATTATTTTTGAGGCTTTCTTCAGGGCCGGCGAAATAAAGTATTTTTGCCTGAGATTTTTTTCGAAAACAATCGCCGGGAGAGCTTAAATATCCGGATTAACTCTCGTGTTAACCCAGCTTGGGTTAAGGCGCAAGGTAAAAATCGTCTTTCTTCCTACTATTCGCCTGAAAAAGTGACAGTAATCGTATCGGGTTGTTTCGCCGGTGTCCACGAGTAATAGTATACACAGAGGTATTCGACAGGATAATCGATATAATTGTATGTTAATGTGAACGAGTTTGGAGATTTTATAGAGAGCGTATATCTGTAATCACATTCGTTCTGATTTATATTAATTGTATACCCTTCAGGGAAATTGACAGTTGCGGAATAGATTGGATTCCCATCTCCACTGATAATCGTCAAATTGCCGGCAGATTCATCCCAAAAACCGGCAGTAAGGGTCCCACTTTGAGCGGTAGGTCCGCCTGCGTACGGGGTAGGAGTAGGAGAGAGCGTTGGTGTATAGTGTGGAGCCTCCGTCGGAACAATATAGACATATTCATTCGAAACAGTCGGTGTAACTGTTACAGGCTTAGGGGTCGCAGTTGCTGTCACAACGTTGGAGGGTGAAGTAGTCGGAACACGGGTAGGAGTTGCCGTAGCAGGTCTGGGAGTTGCGGCCGCAGGAACACGGGTAGGAGTTGCCGTAGCAGGTCTGGGAGTTGTAGTCGCCGGAACCCGGGTTGGTGTTTCAGTTTGTCCGGCAGTCTCAATTGTCGTTGCATCAGTCTGTTCTTCATAAGCATTCACAATTCTCGATTCAGATGGGATAGTCTGTGTCTCGTAAGCATCATTCCGGGAAATTGGGCTAGTCTCCGATGAGTCGCTCACCGACAGATTGTCACGTTCTAACCCCGTCAGTTCAGTCACACTCCCTGTCGTCATCGGTAGTTCAGCAGATTCCCTTAAAGTTCCTGTTGTATCCAAAGTCATGTCGAAGACACCGCTTTCATCATTTTCGAAAACGTTTGTCGTTCCCATCATCTCGCCGGTGGTCACCTCAATAACTGTCTCGCCCTCATCGATGATCAGGTCGGCCTTTTTCTGTTCATTATTAACATGTCGGGACTGCAAAATAAAGATCAATATAAGAGCCGCAAGGGTCACAGATATCAAAGGTGCCCATCGTCTGATATACACGCTAGCCCTACGCCCGGACTTCATTGCTCTTCTTAATTCCCCTATGCTGGAATATCTTTGCTCCGGGTCCATTTTCATCGCCTTATCCGCCACTCGTTGGAACTTTGCGTTTTTCGGGAACATATCCTTGATCAGAAGCCCCAATGCATAAATATCAGTTCTTTGATCCGACTGAGAGAAGCCATACTGTTCAGGCGCCGCTATGCCGATGGTGCCAATGAGTTCAGTGTCCTTAGTCTCGCCGCTTTTAAACACCTTGGCTGCATCATAATCAATGAGATATACCTTACCATTCTTATCGATCAAGATGTTATCACTCTTGAGGTCGCGATGAATTATGGGTGAAGGGGCCAAATGAAGGAATTCGACTGCATCTAGAATCTCGTATATTATCCTCTCGCGTTCTTCGGGATCCTCATCCACATCTTCCATATATCGATCCAGTGTCTTGCCTTTAATATATTCTTCTATGACGTAGAATCCTCTATCGTCAACTCCATAGTCAAACACTGCCGGGATATGAGCAGATCGGTGCTCCCTGATATACTCGTAAACAGCATCTTCATGATGCTCCAAATATTTTTTGAGACACAGCTCGCCGCTTATCTCATCCATCATGAGATACTGATCGTATTCTTCGTAGGAATGAAGTAACTTGTAGTGATTCTTGCTGTTCGTAACGGCCCCTCGCGTTTTTTGTAAATATTATATAACATGTTTGAACAGCTACATCGCTACTGTATCGAATAAACATCATAAAGCTCGATGATCAAATCTAGTTCTTCCGGATAACAGTAAGCCGACATTCCAAATAAACAAAACCAATTATTATCGCTTTACCATGGAAATGCGGGAGTAAAAGTTATCATTCTCAATTGATATGACTCTATCCGCTCGTCAGGACTCCATAACACTGAGATAGTTATTTTCTCATCCTGCGGAGCATTACCCTTGAGCGTTATGCTGATTGTATTGCCGGAAACAGAACACATATAGTCATCTCCGCTAGCGCTCGCATCCGTAACTGTAACACCGTCGGGGAAAATGATCTGAGCCTCTTCGATATAGCCTGCATCATTCGGAGTTACTGTCAAACTCCCGGAATGATTACTATTAAATGCCAAGCTTCCGCTCATTTCTCTTGCAGAGACCTCAAGCACGTCAATTGCCGGCGTCGGGCTTGGTGTAGGTGTCGGCGTATTCGTAGCAGTCGGCTTCGGCGTGGCAGTTAAGGTCGGAGTAGCGGTAGCTGCCGAAGTCACGGTCGGCGTAGCTGTCGCAGTCGGCGTGGGACTGTTAGAAGCAGCGGGAGCCACAGTCGGCCTGGGTGTAACAGTAGGCTTGGGCGTCACCGTTCCCGTCGGGTGGGGCGTCGGTTTAGCAGTGGGAGTCGGGGTGGGAAGTTTCTCGTCGGAAGACGCAGAAGTCGCAGCAGGGACCGGAGTTGCGGTTGCCGTCGCAGTAGATACATTGATCACAGACTCGGTTCCCTGTGGGACAGTATCGGGCCCGGCGCTCCCGCTCGTGGGTGCAGGTGTGCTGCTGATTCGCCTCCCGGAAACAGGCGTCGGCGTTGGCGACGCACTCGCCGCATTCTCCTCCGAGCCGGCCTCGGCAGACTCGTCTTCCTCTTCTCCGCCCTCGCGGATCGTGGCATCTGCGGGAGTTTCGCCGGACGGCTTAGTCGAGTCCGCCAGACTATCCGTCATCGGATCATCATCCAAGCGGGCAGTCTCGGCCGTCTCGGGAGCTTTTTCGACAGACTTATCAGCGCGATCGATCAGGCCGAAAATTTTGATGGACCCAAAGATCAGCAACACCCCAAGTAAAACCGCTCCTGCGATGTAAAGACTTTTTCGAGAGAAAAAACCGAGGATATAGCGGTCGGAATCCAGGTCTTTCTTAAGCTCAGCCAGGTCGCCGTAGCGGTCCTTGGGATCGAACATGGTCGCTTTCTTGACGACTCGCGAGTAACGGTAGACGCCAGGGAACATCTCTTTGATGAGAAGACCCAGGGCGTAGATGTCGGTCCTTCGGTCAGACTGGGCGAAACCGTACTGTTCGGGGGCTGCTATGCCGATGGTGCCGATGAGCTCGGTATCTTTGGTGGAGCCGGACTTAAAAATCTTGGCCGCATCATAATCGATAACGTAGACGTCGCCTTTCTTGTCGATCAGGATATTGTCGGCCTTCAGGTCCCTGTGGATTATTGGCGGCTTGGCCGAATGCAGGAATTCGATGCCGGCGATGATCTCGTCTAAGATCCTTCGTTTCTCCTTGAGTCCCGGCTTATCCTGCTCCAGATAACGCGTCAGTGTCTTGCCCTTTATATATTCCTCTATAACATAAAAGCCCTTCTCGTCCGTTCCGTAGTCGATCACGGCGGGAATATGCGGATTCTTATGTTCTTTCAGGTATTTATAAACAGCGTCTTCGTGATGTTCGGGATACTTTTTGAGACACAGCTCGCCGCTTATCTCATCCATCATGAGATACTGATCGTTCTCTTCATAGGAATGAAGTATCTTGTAATTTCTCTTGCTGCCCGTAATGATCCCTCGCGAATTCAATATATGAATATATTATCATAGCCGCAAAATCTGCCTGCAGGTGATATTTACGATCATCGAAAAGGGGCAGGATCGCTCCTGCCCCCGCTGTTTACCTGTTAGACTATAATAGACTAATTAGTGAAACTATCATAATGACTATTATAATAGTTGATTGCATTTGACCTGCTGTTTATTTCTCCGTGAATATAACTCGAAACTGCATCTACAAAAAACATTCGCGCAATTCCATCGTTTTCCGAAGAACTTCTATAGTTAATATCCTCGGCTATGGAAGCAAGTATTCCGCACGGGTTTTGTCCGCCGAGCCAGCTGACAGAATAATTACTGTCATTTGCCATTTCCGACATTATTGCTGCTGAATTAACATACTCTCCGTTGCGAGCCATTGCCCTGAGATTAGTCTCATTAATTGTAAGAGCTCTCATAATATCGGCAACCGATGTTTTTGCATCGCAATAAATGGATGCCATCATCCAACTGCCACCCCAGAAAGAAGCTGTCGGGGCTTTTACCAGACCCCAGTTTGAGAGTTCCAATGAATACTTGCCCAGCCACATAGGCCCCCAATAAGAGAGAATAGTATTACTCTTTCCACCGTCAAGCCATTCATTCGTCCACTGAGCTGTATCAAATGTAAGATCCTCATCATAGAGCGTCTTAGCCAGATCCATATAATCCAGCATGACGGGATCAACATTGGCTTCACCATTTACAGTCCAGTTCGTGGTACATGAACCTTCAAAAGCGCGGAAAATATCATCTGTACCGCTTATAACTTTTACCTTGCCTCCGGATGCGGAATTAACGTTTCTGGCCGTCGACAAAAAAGAATCCCATGTAGCGAAATACTTTTGTACATCCTCGGGCTTAGACACACCGAGATACTGAGATGCGAGGCTTCTATTGTAAAAGACTCCCGAAACGTTAATATTCCATGTAAGGCCCTTAAGCACTCCGCTGTTATCGCGCCCGCACTGAAGGGTATAATTAAACATCTGTGAGAGTTCGCTGTCGGAAATACCAAGATCATTTACGCCAATTGTGTAATCCGAATTGATGTACTTGGAAGCATAGTCAATGTCACACAGGAAGAGATCCGGAGCATTCTCGCCCGAAGCCAAAGCTACATCCAGATATATCTGATACTCATTGGATGGAACCTGCTTTTTCTCGTAATTATTTCCATAATATAAATCAATAAGAGTCGAGAATTCCTCATTCCAAGAAAGAACCGTCAGTTTGCCGTCGCCTCCGGTTGAAGAGGGACCTCTTGTTCCGGGGCCTGTAACAGCAATAGCTTCGCCTCTATTGATACCGTAATTCCTGCATATGCCTTCAAACTCCTGACTCAATGCAAAACCGTTAAAAACACTCTCACGAGAGCAGTTGGAATCAAGCTGCCCAACCCAGTCAGCCTTGCCGGAAGGATCAGATGCTCTTCCCATGAACGCCCTATAAAGTTGCTCTACAAAAAGATCATTAGAAAGATTCTTGCCAATAAACTCCGGACTGAAAACAAAACCATATGCAACTTCAGTACCGGAAAGTGTTTTGTTGACAAGCTTAGTTGTCCAATCTGTCATACCGGCCTTATCGCAAGACCTTCCGAGGATTACATTATAAAGTCTCTCAACAAAGAGATTGACCTGGGCCGTCTGATTTACATCCTTGCCGACGAAATAATCTCCGCGCACGATGCCATACTGCGAACAAAGAGCATAAAACTCATCTGAATTTGCAAATCCGGCGAAAAGCTCTTCACGGTTCATGCCGGAATTCATTTTCGCCAACCAGTAATCCAGTCCGCCCTGATCTGCCGGTCTTCCGAAAAAGGCCGAATACATCAGTTTGATATATTCCTCATTGGAATAGCCCTTGCTCTGGAACTCATTCGAGAAAACAAAACCGTAAGCAACACTGACACCCGTGGCTTGCTTATCAATAAGTTTGCTGCTCCAGTCGTGAAGCCCTGCGTAGTCAGGCTGCCTGTCAAGACAGACATCATAAAGTCTGGTAACAAACGATTCGATAGCCTGGATCTGCTCTTCATCATCGGTGTTGTAATCGGACCCGTCTGCCTGTACAGTCTTCTGACTCATGGACAAGGGCGATGCAATCATGCAAATGGCAACTGCCATGACGATCACCCGCGTCATCCATCTTCGAAAACTGCGTTTCTTCAGTATCATACTTCTCCCCTCCTCGATAAAGTAATAAAAGATATTGATACAGCGCATCATGTTAATACGCTGTATCTGTTATTCATAGTATAACAGTCGTGGCGTTTATTATCGACATCCAGAACAAGAATCCGAATCTTACAAGGAGGATAAAGGTTGCGATAATATTGCACTCCCTATCTTCCAACTCAATGGCGCAACCGGAAAATGCAATGGCCGCTAAGACTCTGTTTACGCATTTGCTCGGACAGGTCAGGCGTGTAAAAGCCATATATAGTTGGACAATTCATAGACATTCTGCCTACAATAGAATAGATTATTCACTCAGAAGTAATAATTTCAAATGTACTGCCAACCAAACAGGAAGTAAGAATCATTTATTCAGAGATGCTTGTTGAGCATCTCTGAATCTTATATGCGTAGTATATCAACGTTCGCTTTCCCTTCGGTATGCTCTCTGCTAAATCTGTGTAAATATTGCATTAAACCGTGCTTGCGAAGGTTCCCGATCGCGGCCTCAGTGGTATCATATCTATTGGAGGATAACGTTATGGCACAAAGATCAACAGGTGACCTTCTCGACGCGCTCAATGAGATCGGATCGACGAAGGGGCTTAAGGAATATTTAGACGAATTGAAGGCTGCCGGCTACGAGACAACGCTCTCCGGCTACTACGATTATATGCTGAAGCAGAAGGGGATCCTTAAGAAGGATGCCATCGCCAGAAGCTATGTTGACAGGATCTATGCATACCAGATCGCTGCCGGGACCCGTAAGCCCGGTCGCGACAAGTTGATCGCGCTGTGTATCGGCGCAGAGTTCACTTTCGATGAGACGAGAAGGGCGCTCGAGATCGCAGAACTCGGGACATTATATTCCAAGGACTCCCGTGACAGCGTCATCATCTATGCGCTGAACAAGAAGCTGTCCGTTCCTGATACAAATGAGCTCCTTGAGGAATACGGCGAGAAGCCGCTGGAGTAAGGAAAGAAGGTCTGTAAGCTCCGGAGCTCTGGCATTGCCGGCCTGAGCCAAGCCTTTTCGACGCTATTTCAAAAAAACAAAAAATGTCGAATCCATCAATCCCTCGCACTCCACGCCGCCTTACAGCAACGCTTTCAGCTCGTCCGGCTCGAAGCGGTACTTGGCGCCGCAGAAGTGGCACTCGGTCTGAATGGTCTCTCCCGAAGCGATCAACTCTTCCAGGTCACTCTTGCCCAGAGCCGCAAGTCCCTCCGACATCTTCTCGCGCGAACAATTACACTTAAATGCAGCGGGGCGCCCCGACAGGTAAACAAGATCGCGGTTGCCGATAAACAGATCCAATATCTTCGCAGGGGAGAATCCCTCTTCCAGCAGGAAAGTGATCTCCGGAAAGCCGCCGTTTACGCGCTCCTCAATGTAGGAGATATCTTCCTCGGTCGCACCCGGCATCAGCTGGATCATCATGCCGCCGGCGTGCTTGACCTCGCCGCCTTCCATCAAAACACCCAGCGCCACTACCGATGGAGTCTGCTCGGATGCCGCCAGATAATAGGTAAAGTCCTCAGCGATCTCGCCGCTTACCAGCTCTACCGATCCCACATAAGGCTCGCGCAGGCCGATGTCTCTTATAACCGTCAATGTTCCCTTGCCTACAGCCTCGGCCACATTGATCTTGCCGGGCCTTATATAGCTCGTCTCGACATCGGGCACATTTGCGTAAGCCTTGGCATTACAGTTCGCATCACATACGCAGGTCATGCCTCCGATCGGTCCGTCACATCTTAAGATGGTAGTTTGGCTGTCGTCGGGGTTCTTCATATTATCTGCAAGCAGAAGTGAACCGGTAATAAAACGCCCCAGCGCCGCCGTCGCCGCCGATGAAGTCTCGTGGACCGACGCCGCCTTACGAACCACCTCCGTAGTCCTTATGGCAAGCGCCTTTACATGCCCCTCAAGAGCCGTGGCGCGCACAATATGATCAAGTCTGTCATCTTCGGGAATTCCCGGTGCAAAATAAGGATTATCGTTCATCAGCTTACCGCCTTCTTCAACACTATAAAATATCTCTCGTCTTTATCTGTCGGGGGATCATCGGACAGTTCCCCGAGTACCGCCTCAAGCGTCAGGCCGTGACGCTCTGCCAATTCTTTTATCGCCTCGGGCGAATGGTATCGCTCGTGGGCCTCAGTATCGGATCTTCGGTAGTTCTCGCCATCCTCAGTCTCGAAAACGGTTATCTCGGAAGTGCTGACCTCGCCGTCCCAGCTGTTCTGCCAGAGAAGTGTCAGGTCCTCGTAGTCCTCGTAGAATACATTATCGCCGAGAGTTTTTCGATAATGATCAAGGGTGCCTATATCCGCGATAAAAACCGCTCCGGGAGCCATGTAGGAAGATGCCGCGCAGATCACTTTCTCGATCTGTCCCGGCTCATAAAGATGATTCAAGGTGTCGGTCAGGGCAGTAAAGACATCGACCTCGCCGGCTAATTGTAGATCCGTGATATCACCGCTGACCCAGAAAACATCAACGCCCGCTTCATCGGAATTAAACTGCGCCTCAGACAGCATATTAACGGACAGATCAATGCCGATGGCATCATAACCGCGCCTCGCCAACTCGACTGTCGTCCTGCCGGTACCGCAACCCAGATCACACAACAAAAGCTTACCGTCCCTGCCGCTCCCGCTTGCCTCGCAGTAGAGCTTAACGAGCTTATCTATATATGCGGCCCATTTCTCATTATCGATCCCTTCCTGCAGGATGTCGTAATGGTCGGCCAGGATGTCATAGAGATCGTCACTCATATCAAAGATACAGTCTCGGGTTTACTGCCGTACCCCAAGCGCCGCCTTCTCTTACTTCAAAGTGCAGGTGCGCGCCGGAAGATCCTCCGGTGCTTCCGACTTCGCCGATAGCCGTACCCGTTGACACATAAGCACCGCTCTCAACACTGATATGACGCAGATGACCATAGAGAGTATATACTCCGTTGCCATGGTCGATAATGATGTAGTTACCGTATCCGGAACCACCCGTATTCTGATCAGGGCAGGGATATTCAACATAAACAACTGTACCGGAAGCAGCTGCAACTACTGTGTTTCCGAAGCCCGAAGCTATATCCATTCCCTTATGACCTCTCCAGTCACCATAGATAGGATGATATCTGTAGCCGAATTCGGATGATACATAATCCCATACATAAAGCGGCCAGGAGAGCATACCGTTTCCCTGAACGGAAGACGGATCCGTTGTTGTCTCAGGCACGGGCGTAGGCGTAGGTGTTGCCGTAACCTCCGGCGTTGTCTCGCTGGTCTCGCCGGTCTCAGCCGTAGGGTCGGTCGCCTCTGTCCCCTCTGTCTCAGACGGCTCTGTTGTCTCACCGCTCTCCGAAGGTTCTGTCTGATCCGGCTCGGAAGCTTGTGCCTCCTGCTGAGCTCTTTCCTGTTCTAATCTCCTTGCTTCTTCCTCAGCCGCGATATCGCCCTGAATCCTTGAGATCTCCCCGTCAAGATAGCTGACCATGGATGCGGCGGAATTCTGGGTGTCACGCCAATTGGCAAGAGATGCATTGATATCGTCCAACTGCGCCTGAGTAAGAGCAATTCCCTGCTCCAGGGCTTCCAGTTCTTCAAGCTTTTCCTGAGCAACTCTTTCCAGCTCTTCAGCCTCCGCCAGTGCCGTGTCAGCCTGCAGCTTGGCATTATCAAGCGCTATCTGCATTTGGTCGACTGCCTGATCATCGGCATCCGCGATCAAAGTGATCAACTCCAGATTAGTAAAGAAGCCTGCGATGCTGTCCGAATCGAGTATTATCTCCAAAGTGGATTTGTTCTGATATTCAAACATTACCGACAATCTCTCGGCAAAAGTTCTCTGCGCCGTCTCCAGCTCATCCTGAGCCAGCACATAACGGTTAAGGGCATCAGCCTTGGCCACCAGTGCCGCAGCATACTGAGCCGCGATCATATCATACTGCTCACGCTGTTCCTCATCGAGTTTATTCAGTTCAGCCAGTTCTCCGCTCAATTCCGCCGACTGAGATGTAAGCGAACTTACCATGGCGGCCGCTTCACTGGCCTGTCTCATGGCCTCATCGCGCTCATTACGACGCTCATCCAATTCTTCCTGACTCGCATAACGGATACTCACCATCTGAGAATATCTGTCTGCAGCAGCCGTATCATATGGCCTGATAAGAGACATGGCAATGACCGATCCTGTCAGGATCGTAGTTACCGCAAGACATATTGTTTTCTTAAGTCTGCTGTTCATAGATCACACCTTGATATACTTGCGAACGGAGATGCCGCTTCCGATGGCTCCGATCAACACGCCGATAAGGATCGCAAGCACCAGTACCCACCACATAACATTGCCGGCAGGCAGGAGCGCATAGAAGCTGTCCAGATTGATATTCTTCATGGAGCTGTAGAATATCTGTCTATATACCAGGACCGATATCGCCCATGCGCACAAGGCGCTTATAAGGCCTACGATACCGCCCTCGATTATGTATGGCATTCGTATATAGAAATTGGTTGCTCCGACGAATTTCATTATCTCGATCTCACTTGCTCTTGCATAGACCGAGATCCTTACCATATTGGAGATGATAAAAAGTGAGATTATGAATAACACGGCAAAAGAAGCCACTGTCGCCACATTAACGATCTTCCTGGCTTCTGTCAGGAAATCCATTACATTGCTCTCTTTATCGACTTTGCTTACGCCGGGATAAGCCTCAAGCCTTGTTACCATGCTATCTGCATGTTTGGGATTGCTGATCTGGATATTAAAGGTATAGGGCAGATAATTGTTATAATCAAAGTTATCCAATATGGAAGAAGATTCTCCCAGATTGTCCTTGAAATATACATAGTTTCCCTCGGGGGTCCTTGCCTCATATCTGATGATGTCAGGATCCTCGGAGATCAGCTTTTCCGTCGCCAGCAGATCCTTCTCGCTTACCCCCAACTCCATGTAGATCTCTATAGGCGGTTCCTGCCCCAGTTTCTTCATGATGAATCTGGCATTTGCCGAGAAGATAAAAAATGCGCTCATGATTATAAGCATAAGAAGGATCGTCGTGATCGAAGCCACGGTAACCAGCGGGTGTCTTATAATGCCCTTGAATCCCTCTTTGACCGAATTGAAAAAAGCACGAATACTCATTAATCGTCCTCCGAGATATCAAGATCTATATCGCTGTCCTCAAGCTTCAGGGACTCCATCCACTGCTCAGAATCCTCTGCAGGTTCATTATCCTGCGGCTTTTCCGGCTCTTCCTCTTTATCCTTCTCTTCGGTACCGAAAAGTATCTCCGGCTCCTTCTCGGCCTTCTCCTGATCGTCAGTTACGCTCTCCATCATCTCGATGGGTATCTCCTCGACCACGGAAGCTTCCTGAGCCATCATCTCTTCCACTGCGACCTCAGCGCCGCCATCTTCCTCCTCATCATCGAAAAGGATCTTCTGCGTCTGCGATACTGCCGTCTCCGCAACGCTTTCATTAGTTTCCGGCAATTCCGTCGGCATCGGGGCAACTTCCTCGTCTCCGATCACGGGCAGCTGAGCAGCCTTCTGTTCAGGCTCCGGCAACAACTCATCACCGAATGCCAAAGCTTCCGGCTTGGCTGCCGGTACATAGTGTTCATCATCGAAAGAATCGCTGTAGTCGTTATCGTGTTCGAAGGCAGGATCGTCACCAAAAGCAAAGCCGACATTCTCGACTTCGATAGGCTTTATCTGCTTGCTTGAATCATCACCCTTATATTGGCTGTCTTTCTCGTCACGGGCAATAAGACCTGACTCGATCTCGATAACTCTCTTCTTCATTCGGTCGACAAGATTACTGTCATGGGTACATACAACCACCGTTGTTCCGCTGTTATTGATATCCAGCAGCAACGCCATTATGTTCTCACTTGTCTCCGGGTCAAGATTACCTGTCGGCTCATCAGCGACGATTATCTTGGGGTTGTTCACCATCGCGCGGGCGATCGCCACTCTCTGCTGCTCGCCGCCTGACAGTTCCTGGGGATATGAATCCGCTTTGTCCTTCAATCCGACGATATTTAGCACCAGCTGAACCGTCTGATTCAGGCTCTTGCGCGGGATTCCGACTATCTCACCGGCGAAAGCAATATTCTCAAATACCGTTTTCGATTCGATAAGTCTGAAATCCTGATAGATCATACCTATCTGTCTTCTTAAGACAGGAACCAGCTTACGGGACATTGATGAGATGTCAAAACCGTCTATGGCGACAACGCCCTCGCTGGGTTCCTCCTCACATGTGATACATTTCATAAGAGTCGATTTGCCCGACCCCGATTTGCCGATAATAAATACAAATTCGCCGTCTTCGATCACGAAGCTGATTCCCTTTAAGGCATCAACGCCGGATTTGTATGTCTTATGCACGTTATCAAAACTGATCACTTAAAAAATTTTCCCTTAGACTTACTTTATCTGATCATGTTGTCACGGCTCGTCTCAAGATACTCGAGATAAGTCCTGACCATAGATGCCATCTTAAAGAGAACAGCATCATCAAAAGACCTCAGATCCAGGCCCGTATTCTTCTTAACCTTATCGAGTCTGTAAACCAGAGTATTACGGTGAACATAGAGTTCACGGCTGGTCTCGGAACCGTTAAGGTTATTAGCGAAAAAGCTCTCGATGGTAGCTACCGTATCATCGTCAAGAGTCTTATATGCCTCATTGGGGAAGACCTCATCGATGAACATCTGGCAAAGGGTCGCGGGAAGCTGATAGATCAGTCTGCCGAGACCTAATTTGTCATATCTGGAAATAAGGCAGTTCTTCTCAAAGATCTTACCTACACGAAGCGCCAGCATGGCATCTCTATATGACTTTGATATATTCTGGAAAAGGCTTACGAAAGAGCCAACGCCGATAAATGCAGTGATGCTCTCGCTATTAAGGCAATCGAGAACCGCCTTGCTGTTAGTATCTACGAAAGCGTCTCTGTCCTTCTCGTTTCCGATAGCCTCCTCAGCATCCAATATAACGATAGCAGTTGTCTCATCCATCGCCAGCACCGAACCGACTTCGGAATCCGCATAGAAATTCTGCAAGATCTCAAGAGCCTCTGCCCCTTCTTCCCGGCTGGTCCTCACGACCATAACCAGCCTTGCCACATTGCAGTTGATCTTATATTCTCTCGCCTTGATCGGGATCTCACCCTGCAGCTCATTCTCGAGCAATACATTCTTAGTAAAAAGTTCCTTCTCGGCATCCGTCCCTCTCTCTTTGATAGCCGTCTTGATCCACTCAGCCATAAGCTCAAGATAGATCCTGACTTGGGGCTCGACGCCTTCGATAAAGATAATGTACTTAAACTGTTCACCGACAGCTATCTTCATATAAGTCTTATCGGCTGTACCGGCGAAAAGGTCATCGGAGATCATCACGGCTCTTGCCGACGGATCCGTTGTACCCTCGAGGTCGGAATCGGTCGATGCGATTATAAGACCGGCCGTATCCATAACACCTACCTGCTGCTTCAGAATGCTTCTTGCCTGACGCATACATTTTCTGATCTCTTCCATGGCGCTACCACACTTTCCGCATACGCATATTTTTACTTATAAATTGTAACTTTTTTCGATGATTCAAGCAAGTGAGGACTCCCCTTTGAAATCGAAGCGTAAAAAAGGACCGACAGCCTTACGACTGCCGGTCCTGATAAACTCTGGAGAGTATTGATTATGAGATAATGCTCTGCTCTGTATCCTTGTCGAACAGGTGGATACGGTTTGTATCGATAGCGAGATCGACAACCTGACCAACTGTGGACTGGGATGTTGTAGGGTCAACTCTACATGTGAGAGGCAGAGAACCGTTAACTGTTACATAGAGGTATGTCTCAGCACCAAGCATCTCGACAACGTCTACGTCAGCGGAGAATGCTGTCTCAGGGTGATCTGTAACGAATGTAGCTTCATCTGTGATAGCCTCAGGACGAACACCGAAGATAACTTCCTGACCATCGCGCTCCATAACTTCCTCTACTGCATAACGCTCAGGGAGCTTAACTGTTACGTTCTCGAAGGAGATGTAAACATCCTCGCCCTCAACATTGATAACTGCGTTGATGAAGTTCATAGGAGGCATTCCGATAAATCCTGCTACGAATGTGTTAACCGGGTTATCGTAGAGCTCTGTAGGAGAATCAACCTGCTGGATGAAACCGTCCTTCATAACAACGATTCTGGTACCCATGGTCATGGCCTCTGTCTGGTCATGTGTAACGTAGATAAATGTTGTCTTAAGTCTGTGGTGGAGCTTTGTGATCTCAACACGCATCTGAACACGGAGCTTAGCATCCAAGTTGGAGAGAGGCTCGTCCATAAGGAAGACCTTAGGATCACGAACGATAGCACGGCCGAGAGCTACACGCTGTCTCTGACCACCGGAGAGAGCCTTAGGCTTTCTCTCGAGGAGATGCTCGATCTCAAGGATCTTAGCTGCCTCGGATACACGACGATTGATCTCGTCCTTCGGAACCTTGTTGATCTTCAGGGAGAATGCCATGTTGTCACGAACTGTCATGTGAGGATACAGAGCGTAGTTCTGGAAAACCATTGCGATATCTCTGTCCTTAGGAAGAACGTCATTGATAAGACGATCCTCGATGTAGATCTCACCCTCTGAAATATCTTCAAGACCGGCGAGCATACGAAGTGTTGTGGACTTACCACATCCGGAAGGGCCAACGAGGATAACGAACTCCTTATCAGCTACCTCAAGGTTGAAGTCGGAAACAGCAACAACGCCACCGTCATACTTCTTGTAAACGTGCTGGAAAGATAAACTTGCCATATAATACCTCCAAAGCGCCGAGGACACTCGGCTTTTTCATACACGTAATATATCAAAGGCAATTCTTGTCTACCATATGTCAGGTTATCCAAAAAAATCAAAGGCGTTTTGTATTCAATTCCGCTTGTAATGGCTCAGCTTTTTACATTATGCACACTGAAGTTAAAAGTTTTTTGTGCATAAATGCCAAAGCCGAAACAAAAACTGCCGATTATTAAGCTATTCAAAGCTTTTTTTCTTATGTGCAATTTGACATAGTATCGTTGTTTTCTCATCGAAAAGACTTAATTTGGGGGCAGATCAGCAGGGTTGCAGGTGCTGTAAAAGCATTGGGATTCCCGTTAGTATTCCCTACTTATAGGGAAGTCTTCCGGGAAATCTGCCCTCTTTTCCCGGTACTGTTCCCTATGTATAGGGAATTCTTCCGGGAAAAATACTCTCTTGTAAAAATCTTTTCGATCAAGTGCGTTCACTCACAATCCTTCATATAAAGAACATTAATAATAATGTTGACTTTTGCATATTTATGCAGTATATTGCATAAGCTATAAGCATATTATACGAAAATATCCTAATCGTAACCGCGAAGTAACAGTTAAGGATTTATCATATAGTAAGCAACAGGAGATAAGACTATGGCTAAGATAAAAGTAAGTATCATAGGGGCTACGGGCTATGTAGGAGCAGAGCTGGTACACGGCTTTGCAGGTCATCCCGAAGCGGAGCTTGTACACTTAACATCGAAGACTTTCGAGGGACAGCACTTCTCGGATGTATACCCGCAGTTCAGGGGCGTATGCGACAAGGTATTGGAAAATATAGATTATGCACAGGTGGCAAAGGACAGTGACCTTGTTATCACTGCCCTGCCACACGGCGTATCTTCGCAGACAGTTCCCCTGCTTTTGGAGAACGGCACGAGAGTAATCGATCATAGCGGCGATTTCAGATACAAGAACCTGGCTACATATGAGAAGTCATATAAGCTCACCCATCCGCACCCGGAGCTTCTGACGGAAGCGGTTTACGGACTGCCTGAACTTTATAGAGAGCAGCTTAAGACCGCCAGACTCGTAGCTAATCCCGGCTGCTATCCCACCTGCTCCATAATCGCCTTAAAGCCTTTCCTCGAGGCCGGACTTATCGATACTAACAGCATCATCATCGATGCAGTATCAGGAGTCACGGGTGCCGGCAGGAAGAGCGATCTGGCCTACAGTTTCTGCGAGCTGGATGAAGCCTTTAAGCCCTATGGCGCAGTCGGACACAGACATACAACAGAGATCAACGAGCAGTGCTCCTTCTTGGCAGGCGGCGACGGTAACTCCATCAAAGTTACTTTCACTCCTCACCTGGCACCCTTCAAGAGAGGTATGCTGGCAACGATCTACGCCAAGCCCTCCGAGAGATTCACTGAAGTATCCGCTTCAAAGATCCACGAGATATACGAGAAGGCCTACGAGGGCGAGAACTTCGTAAGAGTGCTCCCCGACAAGACACTCCCCGATGTAAAGGCAGTAAACGGTTCCAACTACATCGAAGTTAACGGAACATTTGATCCGGAGACAGGTATGATTAAGCTCTTCAGCGCTCAGGACAATCTTGGCAAGGGCGCGGCGCTTCAGGCGATCCAGGCCTTCAACGTAATGTTCGGACTGGATGAAGCTACGGGGCTCGGGCATATCATCCGCGGCGTATGATTTTCGATATAGGCAATAAAGCTTTTATTATAATAAATTACATTTAACGAAATGAGAGGAATAAAGCATGGCTGACAGCAAGATAATGCCTGATATGTCAGGCGAGATGCAAAACAAGATAGATCGGGCTTCGATCCTTATCGAGGCTCTCCCCTACATGAAGAAGATGAGAGGTCAGACCATCGTTATCAAGTACGGCGGGAACGCCATGATCAACGAGGACTTAAAACAGTCTGTTATGGACGACATCACGCTTCTTAAGTATGTCGGCATCAACCCCGTGCTGGTTCACGGCGGCGGACCGGACATCAATAATATGCTGAGCCGTGTTAATGTGGAATCTCATTTCGTGAACGGCTTAAGGTATACTGACAGCGATACAATGCAGATCGCCCAGATGGTCCTTATCGGAAAGACCAATAAGGAGATCGTCTCAAATCTGAACTCCAAGGGCGCCAAGGCTATCGGCATCTGCGGTATCGACGGCAACCTCATTCAGGCGGAGAAGCTCACAACCGATTCAAAGGGCAACGAGATCGATGTCGGCTACGTCGGCAAGATCAAGCGCATCGACACTCATGTGATCGATATGCTGGCAAATGACGAGTTCATCCCGGTCATCGCCCCTATCGGCGTCGGCGAGCAGGGCGAGAGCTACAACATCAACGCTGACACGGTCGCATCCGAGATCGCAGTGGCACTCGGAGCCAGTAAGCTCATCACCCTCACGGATGTTCCCGGCGTTATGGAAAAGGACGCCGACGGCAACTCCAAGCTCATCTCCATGCTCGATTCAGCTGATATCGCTGACTGCATCAACCGCGGCATCATCACCGGAGGCATGATCCCCAAGATCGAAGGATGCCTCGATACCGTAGTCCGAGGAGTAAGACGAGCACACATCATTGACGGCAGGATCCCTCACAGCATCCTGCTCGAGATATTCACAGCCAAGGGCATCGGAACAATGATAGTTAAAGATAAGGAGCAATACTACTATGAGCATCGAAAATGATTTCCAACTTGTAAAGGAATTTGACAAAAAATACTGCCTGCAGGTCTTCGCCCCCATGGACGTCGCTTTCGTCGACGGAAAAGGTTCCTACCTCTACAGCATGGAGAAGAAGGAAGAGGGCGTTAAGAAAAGAAAATATCTTGACATGATCGGAGGCATCGCAGTCAATTCCCTGGGTCACGGCGACAAGGAACTTACGAATGCTATCTCCAAGCAGGCCGAGAAATTCATCCACTGCAGCAACTACTACTACATCGCTCAAAGAAGCGAATTAGCCTACAGGCTCTGCCACAACAGTTTTGCCGACAAGGCCTTCTTCTGTAATTCCGGCGCCGAGGCAAATGAAGCAGCCATCAAGATCGCGAGAGGCTACTTCTACTACAAGGGCGTGGACAAGTATGAGATCATCACGGCAAACATGAGCTTCCACGGCAGAACAATGGCAACCATAGCCGCTACCGGCCAGGAGAAGTTCAGGAAACCTTTCGCTCCCAATGTCCCCGGCTTCAAGTATGTCGATCTGAACGATTATGAGCAACTCGAAAATGCCGTTACACCAAACACTGCGGCCGTTATGCTGGAGTTGATTCAGGGCGAGAGCGGCGTACACCCGGCCGACCGGGAGTATATCAAGAAGGTATCCGAGCTCTGTAAGGCCAAGGGTATCCTTCTCATCATCGACGAGGTCCAGACCGGTATCGGCAGAACGGGAAGGCTCTTCTGTTATGAGAATTACGGCATTAAGCCCGATATCATGACACTGGCCAAGGGCCTGGGCGGCGGCGTTCCCATCGGCGCCATGCTCTGCACCAACGAAGTCGCAACGGGCTTCCATGTAGGAGACCACGGATCGACTTTCGGCGGCAATCCCCTAGCCTGCGCGGCAGGAAACGTGGTAATGGAGAGGCTGACAGACGGACAGCTGCTTACCAATGTAAACAACTCCTCCAACTACCTTTTCGATGAGCTTAATAAGCTGAGAGACAAGTATGAGAACCTCAAGTATGTAAGAGGTATGGGACTGCTGATCGGTATGGAGTTTGACGAGAATCTGATCTCTGCCGCCGGCATGAAGGAGAGGTTCTTCTCCATGGGAGTTCTTGTAAGCGCCATCGGCAAGTCCACCATAAGGATCGCACCGCCGCTGACCATCAGCACATCGGAGTGCGCTGAATTCATCAAGACACTCGAGACGATACTTAAGTCAGAAGTCGGAAAGAGCGGCCCCCTATCAACCATCATCGACGGCATCAAAAACATCACGGGTAACAAGTAAGGAGAAATAGAAATGAAGCACTATATAGATTTTCACGAGGATGTAAGCTTCGAGGATCTTGATCATCTGCTCGAGATCGCAGAAGACATGAAAGCAAAGACCAAGGCGGGCATCGAGCACCACCTTCTCAAGGGCAAGTCACTTGCAATGATCTTTACCAAGAGCTCTACAAGAACAAGGGTATCTTTCGAGGTCGGCATGTACCAGTTGGGCGGTCAGGCTCTCTTCCTGAGCAATAACGATATCCAGATCGGCCGCGGCGAGAGCATCTATGATACGGCTCACGTCCTCTCCGGAATGGTAGACGGTATCATGATCAGGACCTTCAAGCACAGTGATGTCGAAGATCTGGCCAAGTATGGTTCCATCCCGGTCATCAACGGTCTTACAGACGATCAGCACCCTACACAGGCATTGGCTGACCTTCTTACGATCAAGGAACACAAGGGCGGATTAAAGGGTCTGAAGCTCGCCTATGTAGGAGACGGCAACAATGTGGCTAATTCTCTCCTGCAGGCCTGCGCCAAGGCGGGTATGGATGTGGCGATCGGCTCTCCTGCTGATTACACCTGCCCTGACAAGTATGTACAGCAGGCTCTCAAGGATGCTGCCGTAACCGGCTCGAAAGTTCTCATGACCACCGATCCTTTCGAGGCAGTCGAGGGCGCCGACGTTGTTTATACAGACACCTGGACCAGCATGGGTCAGGAAGAAGAAAAGGCGATGAGAGTCAAGATCTTCGAGAAATATCAGGTTAATTCCAAGCTCATGAGCGCTGCCCACAAGGACGCCATCTTCATGCACTGCCTGCCCGCATATCGCGGTTATGAGGTAACAGAAGAGGTGTGTGACGGCCCGCAGAGTGTTATTTTCGATGAGGCCGAGAACAGGCTCCACGCCCACAAGGCGATCCTGGTAAACTGTCTGGGCTGATGTGCGAATACACCATAAGACAGGCCGTTCCTGAAGATGCAAAGAAGCTCTCACAATTGATCCGCAGATGCATGCAGACCTACAGACGGGAGTCCGGCATCTCCGAGAGTGTTCTCGAATCCCTGCACGAGAGCGTTGAGACAGTGGCCGACAGGATCGGCCGCAACCGTTGCCTGTGCTATTTTGACGGAGACGAACCTGTCGGAACAATTACACTCGCCCGCGTTAATAATCCGATGAGATACAGCTTCTCGACCATAACCGAGGAGTATCTGTCCAACTACAAAAGCTGCGTATACATATCACGCTTCGCCGTCGACGACGATCTTCGAGGCACAGGCCTGGGCGTGAAACTGATGCAAACCGCCCTATCCGAACCGGAAGCCCTTGAGTCGGGGCTGGCTATGCTTCACACCGCCGTCGCCAACCGCCGCATGCATGAGTTCTACCACAACCGCGGCTTTGTCATGCTCGACAGCGAGAATTCCCGCGGCTACGAGCGCGGGCTGTATATTCACGCTATATTGGATATGTAAAGGCTCTTCATCTTATCGGGTAGTTCGGAACAAAGATCGACAATTATTCGACACAGTAAATCGTTTACTGTGTCGTTTTTTGGTTCTTCACGGAAAGCTTGGGATATAGCGTGAATGCTTTAAGCAAAGGCTTAAGCATGTTGCTTAAGGTTATGCTTAAAATTCATGACCACAGAGACGACAAATCTATTGACAGCGGGGGCGGTTGCGTCAACAGAAATGACCTTCAGACCACAAATCTGTTGACGGCGAGGGCGGCGCGTCAACAGAAATGACCTTCAGACAGCAAATCTGTTGACGGCGAGGGCGGTGCGTCAACAGAAACGGCCCTCAGACGACAAATCTGTTGACAGCGGGGGCGGCTGCGTCAACAGAAATGACCTCCAGACAGCAAATCTGTTGACAGCAGGAGCGGATGCGTCAACAGAAACGACCTCCAGACAGCAAATCTGTTGACGGCGGGGGCGACTGCGTCAACAGAAATGACCTTCAGACGGCAAATCTGTTGACGGCGGGGCGGCGCGTCAACAGAAAAGGCCTCCAGACAGCAAATCTGTTGACGGCAGCCTTGACCGATACCTCAGGGCCGGCTTTTTCGATCAGCAACCCCCTATACAACATGAGAAATCCCAAGCTTTCCGTGAAGAAGCTTTTTTGCGGCCTTATAGCATCTCCGCCAGGCAAAGCATGCAACCCGCAGTCCGCGGATCCGCCTCGACCTTGGCCTTCGCCAGCTCTGCGGCAGTATTATCCTCGTAGATCCCGTATACCGTGCTGCCGGATCCGCTCATGGCGGCAAAGAGACAATCCGTCTCCCCTATCAGCCCCAGCAATTCCTCGATCAGGGGCACCTCGGCAACTGCCGGAGCCTGAAGATCGTTGGTCAGGCGACCTCCTGCCTTCCTGATGCGGTCCGAAGGACTAAGCGTCTCATCCATAAAGACCGATCCCATAAAGTTCTTATATTCCTCTTCATCGAAAATCTCCGTCATCGCATCAACTGCCTTAAAACACGGCCCTGTCGGCACGCCCTGCGCCGGCTTGACCAAAAGCAGCTTCAAGCCCTTAAGCGACGGCAATGGAGTTACGATCTCGCCTATACCTTCGCAGAAGGCGCTGCCGCCGTAGAGAAAGAAAGGTACATCTGCTCCCAAGGCCGCCGCTATCTCAAGCATGCGCGTGAGCCCGATCGGCTCGCCATAGTGCTTATTTAATATTTTCAAGATCGCCGCAGCATCAGAACTTCCTCCGCCAAGACCTGCCTGAGCCGGAGTGTGCTTTATGGCCGTGATTCCGGTAAAGCCGCATCTTGTCTCATCACCGATCTCTTTATAGAAACTCTCGGCCGCCCTGTAGCAGAGGTCTTTCTTCATGTCAAAATCAGCCCTGTCGCTTGCGACAGCTATCCCGAAGTCCCTGTCGTCGTCGATCGTGACCTTTATGTCATCAGCAAGATCGATCTCCTGCATGAGCATATAGAGTCGGTGATAGCCGTTCGGGTACTTCCCGCAGACTTTAAGAAAAATATTTATCTTCGCATTCGCTTTCGCGCTGTATTCGTGGATCATGATCAGCCCTCTGTCATATGCCTTCGGGGTCGTAAACTTGTCATCCCGTCGATCCCTGCTCACTTTTATATCGAAAAACCCCGCCATCTGAGATGACGGGGTTCTATAGTCTCAAAGAATTATCAGCCGGCGACTTCTTCAGCAGCCTCGACAGGTATTGCGATCCTTACCGCGCGGGTAAGAACATCTACATAGCTGTAAGAGATGATCTCGTACTTGGAATCAGATGCTCGCTTGCACTTAACGGTGAATACATTGGGATAGCAGTTCTCAACTGTCCCTTCGTGGATTATCAGCCTCTTTCTTCCGCCATTAGATGTCAGTCTCACGCGTTTGCCAACCATCGTCTGAAGTTTTGCTCTGCATCTGTCCAGATCGGATTTGATAATCATCTGTCGTATCCTCCGTCCCTACGGTCTAAATTTGCAATACAAAGAAACTATAACAGTATCTTGATTTTTTGTCAATTACCTAACCCTATATATTGTGCCCTTTTGTGAAAAATCTACAAAATGTTGGGTTTACGGGGCTTGGCAGGATATTCGCCCGCGCTTTTATTGAAAAGCCTCTTCAGAATATTGTAAAATCATATCCTATCCCGTAAACAAAGTGCGCGGGAACAAATAATTAACAGGCGGTGCTGAGATGTTAAGCGATATCGAGATAGCAAGAAATGCAGAGATATACCCCATAGCCGACATTGCGGCTGACATCGGACTTACTCCCGACGAGCCGGAATACTACGGCAAATATAAGGCTAAGATCCCTCTTGAAGCTATTAACAGGCGCGCATCCAATCCCGACGGCAAGCTCGTCCTGGTAACCGCCATGAACCCCACCCCTGCAGGAGAAGGAAAGACGACTGTCAGTATCGGTCTGGCTCAGGCCATGAAGAAACTGGGAAGGAAGACGATGCTGGCGCTTCGCGAGCCCTCGCTGGGACCTGTTTTCGGTATAAAAGGCGGCGCGGCAGGAGGCGGCTATTCACAGCTGATCCCCATGGAAGACATCAACCTGCATTTCACCGGTGATCTTCACGCCATATCTGCTGCCAATAACCTGCTGGCGGCGATGCTGGACAACCATATATATCAGGGCAACGAACTTAATATCGATATAGATAGAGTCATCTGGAAGAGATGTCTCGACATGAACGACAGAGCTCTGCGCTCCATCAGGATCGGTGTCGGCGGCGGGACCAACGGGGTCGAGAGATCAGATTCCTTTAACATCACGGCTGCGTCCGAGATTATGGCCATCCTCTGTCTTGCTTCCGACATGGACGATCTCAAGGAGCGCTTAAAGAGGATCGTTGTCGCCTACGACAAGGACGGTAATATAGTTACTGCAGGCGACTTAAAGGCAGAGGGAGCTCTCGCGACACTGCTCAAGGACGCAGTAGCTCCTAACCTTGTGCAGTCACTTGAACATGTCCCCGCCCTGGTCCACGGCGGACCTTTCGCCAATATTTCTCACGGATGCAACTCCGTTATCGCAACCAAAGCAGGTCTTAAGCTGTCCGATATCCTTATCACGGAAGCCGGCTTTGGTGCGGATCTCGGCGCCTTCAAATTCCTGGATATCAAGTGCCGTCTGACCGGTCTTTGGCCTGATGCAGTTGTTATCGTATCAACCGTAAGATCGCTTAAATACAACGCCGGCATTCCAAAAGAAGAGCTGACCAAGCCCAATGTCGAGGCTGTTCGCGCCGGCTTCCCGAACCTTGCCAAACATATCGAGAATATGACCGCTTCAGGCATTCCCGTTATCGTCGCATCCAACAGATTCATCTCTGACACTGACGAAGAGATCGCAGTTATGAAGGAGATGTGTGATGAGCTGGGTGCAGGCTTTGCACCTGCCGAGATCTTCACTAAGGGCGGCGAAGGCGGCAAGGAACTCGCTGCCGCAGTCCTTGAGATCCTGGATCAGAACAAGCCTAAGAAACCCATTTTCGCCTATGAACTCGATGATTCCGTAGAAGATAAGGTACGAGCGGTAGCTACCAAGATCTACGGTGCCGACGATATAGAGATCCTGCCGGAGGCTGCTGCCAAGATAGAGGCGCTGACCAAGGCAGGCTACGGCAAGCTTCCCATCTGCGTCGCCAAGACTCAATATTCTCTGTCTGACGATCCCAAAGCCCTTGGCCGTCCCGAAGGCTTCACTCTTACTGTCAGGGATGTCTCCTTAAGCGCCGGCGCAGGCTATATCGTAATCCTGACAGGCAAGATCATGACTATGCCGGGTCTGCCCAAGCACCCCGCAGCACTGGATATCAATGTCGATTCTAACGGCATAATCCACGGTCTTTTCTGATAGTATCCGCTGATGAGATACCCGAATCCTACATTCCTTCAGAAAGCATCGGGAATAAGGCACAAGCGTCGCAACCGCACCCTGATCATCATCGGAGTGCTGTTGACTCTTACCTTAATATGCATTTTCGTCTCGAGAGTTGCCGCTATGCAGGATGAGTATCGCGAGAAGTATCCTGAACTGGTGGGCGCAGCCACATCGACTGCCGATCCCAACGCAAGCCCTACTCCCGCCCGCGGCCACAGCACAACGCATCACACCACCGAGACAAGCGCGGAACCTACTACAGAAGAGACATCTGAGACAGCCGAGACCACAGATCCGCCCATAGGCCCCGTTATCAATACCGAGGTGACCGGTCAAAGCAGCGACGAGACCTCTGAGGGCGAGACATCTGAGGGCGAGACATCTGAGACAGACG
The DNA here is from genome assembly GCA_946537885.1 of uncultured Clostridia bacterium. Classification (GTDB taxonomy): domain Bacteria; phylum Bacillota; class Clostridia; order Saccharofermentanales; family Saccharofermentanaceae; genus Saccharofermentans. The sequence goes on along the minus strand of CAMNGC010000001.1, from coordinate 55,603 downwards.
AGAACGGCGAGGTCATAGAGCCGACGGAATCGCAGAATAATGCTCCCGACGCATTTCAGGAATCACCGGAAAACTTTTATTTCAGAACAAGCTATCCCCTTCAGACTGTCTCCCATGAGCAGCGCGATATCATGCTGGATACCTTAAAGCAGGACATCCAGGACTATATAAACGCCTCTGAGGGCGAGAGGATCTGCTTCAGATACATAAGCCTTGATTCCGGAGAAGAGCTCGGCCTTAACGAACTCGAACCCATCGTTCCCGCCGGTTCTTATGCTCTTCCTGTCCTGTCAGTCATGTGGGACCGCGTAGCCAATAACAGACTTGCTCTCACCGGCACCGCCCTCTATTCCGGTGAAGCGAATGTCGGAGACTGTTCCTTCATTGCCGACAGTTATGCAGCCGGCAAACAGTTCTACACCAGAACGCTTGCCTTCCTCGCCGCAGCCAAGGGCGATAATCTGGCACTGAATTTTATCATCGAAAAGCTCGGCGGAATGGAGAGAGTCGTAACCTTTGTCGACAACATCAGCTCATATATTAGCTTTAATACGCAGGTCATATATACGGATTATGCAGGCCTGCGGCTAACCGGAACCAACCGTTCCTCTCTTTATGATATGGCTAACTACGCAGCAGATCTTTACTACAGATATATCAACAATCCGGATGCCTACCAGCAGTTCGTAAACGATCTGGCTTTATCTGAGGTCCCCAGCGCCTATCAGACTTCTTTCGGAGCAAATGCAAACCTGATACTTCACTGCGCGGGCCGTAATGATGCCCTTCACGCCTATACGGATATAGCGATAATCGACTGCGAAGAACCCATTGTTCTGGCTATATACTGTGAGTGCGCAGATGCCGATCGCGCAGATACCATCAGGGCTGATCTGGCAACTTATGTGGCAAGATATATAACTGCCTGTCACAACTGATGATTTATATGATATAATTAGTTGGTTCATCCCATCTGATCTGCAGCCGGGATTGGGTCTTGTGCGATCCAATGCCGTGAACCCTGTCAGGTCCGGAAGGAAGCAGCAGTAAGCGGATTTTTGGTTGTGCCGCAAGGGTGCCTGCCCGACTGCAGTTCAGATGGGATGGATTTTTTTATTTCCGCGAGAGGCATTTAACATGGAACATATTGCACTTTACAGACAATTTCGCCCCATGACTTTCGATGAGATAGTGGAGCAGAAGCATGCAGTTACTACACTGCGTAAAACGGTTACCACCGGAAGGATCGGTCATGCTTATCTCTTCTGCGGACAACGAGGCACGGGTAAGACCTCCATCGCGAGAGTATTTGCCAGAGCCATCAACTGTGAAGCTCCGGAGAACGGCAACCCCTGTAACAAGTGCCCCACCTGTCGCGGGATCCTTGACGGAACACTGATGGACGTCATCGAGATCGATGCCGCTTCCAATACAAGCGTAGATAATATCCGTAAGATATCCGAGGAAGTAAACTTTGCACCCAGCAGAGCGCCTCATAAGGTCTATATAATCGACGAGGTTCACATGATCTCATCCGGCGCATTCAATGCGCTGCTTAAGACCTTGGAGGAACCGCCGGCCCATGCTGTCTTTCTTTTCGCTACAACAGAACCTCACAGGATACCGGCGACGGTACTGTCCAGATGTCAGAGATTCGATTTCAGGAGGATATCACCTGATGCGATCAGCGGCAGACTCAGATATATCTGCGATCAGGAGAAGATCAGTGCCGAGGACGATGCCCTAAAGCTCATAGCTTCCCTTTCTGACGGCGCCATGAGAGATGCCATCTCCGTTTTGGATCAGGCGGCAAGCGCTGCTGACGGCAAGCTTATAACAGCAGAGTCCATCGAAGAGATAACGGGAACCGTTGATACTTCCTTTCTGGCAAAGATGACCAAGGTGTTGCTGCAGGGCAGATTCGACGAGCTTCTTATACTGACTCAGCAATTGGCCGAGAGCGGACGCGACATCATACGCTTCTCTCTCGATCTGGCCCAATATATGCGTAATCTGCTGGTCATCAGAGTGGTTCCGAACCCCTCATCACTGATCCCGGCATCCGTCTCCACACTTAAGGAGATGTACGAAGTGGCGAACATGGCAAACCCCGAGACCTTCGCCGCCATGATATCCGCGCTGTCAGCCATGATATCCGATCTTAAGACATCACCTGCCGTCCGAACATCCTTTGAGATCTCGCTTATAAGGCTCTGCGGCCGTAAGGTAAAGACAGAGATCGTGCCGTTGACCATGCCGGACTTTGCGGCTATGCAACGTAAAGCTGCCATAGATATGGTAACAGCGAGAGAGGCTTCGGAAGCTTCGACAAAGCCTGCTTCCGAATCTGAACCGGTTACATCGGCAGCTGATCCCGCTCCCACTCCCACTCCGGCCCCTGCTCCTGCGGCGGTCGAGAAGATCGAAGAGAAAAAAGAAGAAGCAAAGCCCCTGGCCGAGGCAAAGATCGAAGATGGAAAGGCAACTGAAGAAGAGACGAAGCCTTCAGAAGATACTAAGCCGGATGAAGAAGCAAAAACCGTAGAAGAGGTCAAGCCCGAACCCGAACCGGCTCCGCTCCCGACTGTCGCGCCTCAGGTAAAAACGACAGAGGAAGAAGATCCCGACGATAAACCGCTTGAAAACCAGATGGATCTCTTCTCCTTCGCCTCAGCAGCCCCGGAAGAGCCTGAGGCTATTAAAGAGCCACCGGTACTTAAGGCCCCTGTGCCTGCCCCTGCTCCGGCAGCTGCAACTTCAAGCGTCAGAACCGTCAGTAAGGCCGATAGCAAACCCTCCGGAGCACATGTCTTCGCCGGATTGTCTTCTTCCTTTACGGACGACCTGGAGATGCCTTATGACAAGAGTGAACCGGTATCTGCGGCCAATATCGTGACTTCTCCGGCGGCCGAAGTCCCAGATGCCACGAAGGATAAGCTCAATGCCTGGGAGAACCGTAAAACAGCTTTGGCGTCTGCCTTGGAAGATACTCAGATCGTGCAGCCCCGCCCTGCACCCGAACCGGTGCCGGAGCCCGAAGAATACTATGGAGCAGACACTGACACGGTATGGCGCGCGGTTAATGCAAGGATCAAGGAAGAAGATTATGTTCTCTGGTCCATGCTCAAGGAGGCTCAGTTCAGAGTGGTATCCGGCGGCGGCTATATCGTTTTCGAGGATAAGGATCGGAGGATCATTGAACAGATCAAAGATGATACTGCATATCGAAAAGTATCCCACGACATCAAGGCGGCGCTCAAGGAAGTGCAGCATGTATATCTTTGCACGGAGACCCAGTACAGTAATGCGCTGAGGACCAGCGGCGGGCTCGCGAAGGCAAAGTCCATGAGCAAGGCCGAACAGTTGATAGAGAAGAGCAAATCACTGGGAATCGCTACTGAGATCCATTTCGGTGATGATTGACAGAGACTAAACTGATATAATTCATAATAGCCGTTCCGACAAAGCGGAGGGCAAAGAGAGGAGATTTACTATGGCAAAAGGCGGTTTTCGCGGAATGCCCGGAGGAATGGGCATGGGCAATCTGATGGCACAGGCTCAGAAGATGCAAAGAGACCTTGAGACGGCTCAGTCAGAGGTTAAAGAGTATCGTATCACAGGTACGGCAGGCGGCGAGCAGGTTAAGCTCGTTCTCGGCGGCGATCACAAGATCTACAATATCGAGATAGCCAAGGAGGTTATCGATCCTGAAGATCCCGAGATGCTCGCAGACCTCATCATGGCTGCTTACAACAGCGCCAACGAAGAGCTCGAGGCAAAGTCCTCCGAGAGACTCAACCAGGTTACCGGCGGAGTAAAGATGCCTTTCTGATATGGCTCGTTATTCACCCTCAGTACAGAACCTCATATCAAGACTCGGTGCCCTGCCGGGCATAGGGGGCAAGTCCGCCCAAAGGCTGGCATTCCACATCCTGTCAATGCCGGATGAGGATGCGACTGCTCTTGTCGAGTCGATAACGGAAGCCAGAAGGCTCACCGTGAGGTGTTCATGCTGTCAGAATTTTACTGATTCTAACCCCTGCCCCATTTGCTCGGATCCTACCCGGGACAAGTCTGTTGTCTGTGTCGTTGAATCCCCCAGGGATGTAGCGGCGCTGGAGAGGATGCACGAGTACAAGGGGCTCTATCATGTTCTTCACGGGGTGTATAATCCCATCTCCGGCAAGGGGATCAGCGATATCGCGTTGCCGCAGCTTTTCGACAGATTATCTGCGAATGCGGAGATCAAGGAAGTTATTATGGCAACCAATCAATCCGTCGAAGGCAATGCAACAGCCCTTTATGTCTCGAGACTTTTAGCGCCTTCGGGGATCAAGGTGACACGTATCGCATCAGGCCTTCCCATGGGAGCCGATATCGAATATGCCGACGACCTGACGCTGGCTAATGCTCTTAAAGGAAGGGTCAACATCAGTTCATGAGGCTCGATAAATTCTTAAAGGTATCAAGGATAATAAAGAGGCGCACCGTTGCCAACGATGTATGTTCACTCGGTCGTGTGACAGTCAACGGCAGAGCAGCCAAGCCAAGCGTCAAGCTCAAGGTGGGCGATGTAGTCACCATCGAGTTCGGTAACGGCAATGTCAGCTTCCGGGTCTTAAAGCTCAGTGAGACAGTACGTAAAGAAGAAGCATCCGAGCTTTACGAGCTTATTGACGAATAGGAAACTATTGTTACAGTTTGCTTAAATAAGCCCTCGAGGTATTCATTCGCGAACATTCAATCGATAAAATGTTCACAAGAATACAGCGAGGGTTATCTTATGCGCAGAGTTAAACACAAATCCCGCGGAATATCCGTCATGACCGCTTTCGTATGCTTGGCATTCGTAGTGGTTGCCGTGCTCTGCGCTACCCGTATGTATGATGTTCACCAGAGGCGGCAGAGGCTCGAGGCTGAGAATCAGCAGCTTCTCGCTCAGCGTCAGGCTCTCATCGAGCGCAACAATGAACTGCAGGCTCAGAACATGCGAGGTCGCGACACTTCCTACATCGAGTCGCAGGCAAGGGCTCAATTGGATATGGTATACCCCGGCGAGATCATCTTCAGGACTTCCGGAGAATAAGGGTCTTTATTCCAATAGTCTTATCTGAAATCTGTCGAACTTAACTTTCTCGGTATACTGCTCAGCGAAAAATATCGTCTGTTTGAAGGCGGCGAATTCGTGCGTATTCTTCTTCATCCACATAGGGACCGGAATCTCCAGTTCCCTGCATAAAAGTATGAGCGCCTCGCTTAACTCAGCCGAGAATCTCAGCTCAGGATTCGAGTAGTGTATCTCCTTCATCTCCGTCATGCGATTCGCAACGAAAAGCTTGCCTTCAAGTACCATCTTAACCAGTCTCCGAACTCTCCCCGGCTTGCCTAAATTACGCCGAGGCTTTGCCACTATTTTGCCCTTTTTGCCCCACGAAGTAAACAGCAATGATGGTATCATATGGTTGTTTCAAGTAATTGTTCCTTACTTCATAACACCCTCCTTTCAGACACTGACACCCCCTCGTCAGTGTCTTTTTTTACAGTGAAAGTAACGAGCCATGTTTTTTGTCCTTTCTCAGAACTGAAGCTATAGTTTTTCTCGAGTATTTCTTAATCCCGGACGATAAAATCTGATATATTATTAACATGATCTACAGAAAACAGCTGATAATGCCTGCAGACGATCTGCGGAAAGTCTATAAGATAGAATACAAGAACCCGCTCAAGGCGCCCGTCAGGCTCACGATCGGGCGGGACAGCGTCGTCATCACGGCATATGTCGACTTTGCAAAAAGCCTCTTAAAACCCTACATCGGAAGGAATAAAAAGGAGCCTGAGTCATTTACTTTCGCTGATGAGGCCGTGCGAGGGATCAGGCGTAACTGGTCAGGGCTTTATGCCCTAAAGACTTTTAGGGGCGGTCCGGTCAGACTCAGCATCAATATAATCAGGAAGGACGATCCGCTCGCCAATATACCCAAGGGGCAACGCTTCCTTAAGATCAGAAGAACAGGCTTTTCCAAGACATCTTTTGTCATGAGTCCGCCCTACCGCTGGCTTTGGGGCATCATCAAGAGCGGATTCATGCTTGAGAGCTTCGGCCTCAACTGGTCACCCTACGCCCCCGGAACCATAAATCTTAACCTGACCAGGACAATCCGCCGCTACGGTCAGGTCGCCGCACATGAATTCGGCCACGCTTTAGGGCTCGGAGACGCCTACGGAGCCTTCTACAGATTCGGCTATGAGGTGCCAAATACCGAGAGATACATGATGAACAACAACGCCAGGGTTCAGCCGGAGGAGCTGGAAATGGTATTAAATGCCCACATGACGGGCAAGATGCAGTATTTCCCGAGGAAAGGGCCTCGACAGAATAAAACAAAAGAATGATCGCGGGCTTTACCCGGGAGCTTTGTCCGGGGGCTTTGCGCGAGCAGGCCTGTCTTTTTTATTTTTTTGTAAACAGTTGTGCAAATGTTATAAATATATTGAAAATAACCCGTTTGAAGTTGTAAAATATCTCTATCAAATCCAAAGACTAATGGAGTAGTCTATAACGATAAGCAGGAGGTCACATTTATGAAGAAATGTCCGGATTGTGGTATGGTAATCGCCAATCAGGCTATCAGATGCCCTAAGTGTAAGTTTAATTTTGCAGAGAACCCCGACGCCGGCGGAGCAGCAGTTCCCCGGGCAGCAGCAGAAGTTTCAGCAGTAGCTACAGGCTCAACTCCCAAGGGCAGCGCAGGCATCATGCCTATGATAGCCGTTACAAAGGATAATGTTGACGAGCTTTATGGTCAGCTCAAGGCTGCAGTAGTCAAGAGAAAGACAGAGTTCGATCACTTCATCGACTTCCTCGAGAACAGAACAGCATGGCTTACGGCTCCCGCAGCCAAGGAAGGTCCTCTCGCTTGTGAGAAAGGTCTCCTGATCAGAAGCGTTTCCGTAGCTAAGCAGCTTCTCAGGATCAAGGATACTCTGATGCCCCAGCTCGACGAAGAGTCCGCTATCATCATCGCTCTCTTCCATGACGTCGGCAAGGTTGGTATCGAGGGCAAGCCTTTGTTCCTTGTAGAAGAGCATCTCAGTTCCGCCACATCTGCTTTGGGTCTTTCCTTCAGCAGCAGGATCTCCGGTTCTTCCTCCTCTTCTTCAAGCACATCCTATTCCATCAACAGCAAGCTTGTTCATATGAATGTAGGCGTAAGAAGCCTCTTCCTCGTCTCACAGTATATGCTTCTGTCCGATGATGAGGCTCAGGCTATCAGCTATGCAGCTGAGCCCGGACTCCTCGATGGCAAGCTCAGCCCTTATACACTGGTTCTCAGCACAGCTATCCAGATGCAGAAGACTGTCTACGAGAATCCGGATGTCATCTCTTCCTACAGCTTCACAGTTATAAACTGAGACAGGTATTAAAGAGATGTAAATAAGAACTATTCATTTTAACTCCATTTCTTTCCCCGCCTCTTAATGAGGCGGGGTTTCTTTTGCCCGGGCATGGGATGTGCTACAATTCAAAGCATATGAACAGCAAGGAAACAGACAACAAGAGACAGGGAGAGCTCCCCCTTCACAAAATGCTCGAGGCCTATCGGGACGGCGGTCGCCTGCCCATGCATATGCCCGGTCACAAGCGTAATCCGGCTCTTCTGGAACAGGATCCTTCTCTGACCTCGGACATCACTGAGATAGAGGGCTTCGATAATCTTCATTCTCCGGAAGGCGCCATCGCCGAGCTGACCGGCAAAGCGGCTGCGCTCTGGGCTGCCGACAATGCCGTGCTTTCCGTCAACGGCGCCACGGGGCTTATCCTGTCCGCCATCCTTGCCATAGCGGAAAAGGGCAGTAAAGTCATAGTCGCTGCCAACTGTCACATAAGTGTCTGGCATGCGCTGGAGCTCGCCGGGGCAGTCCCCGTTGTCGTGATGCCTGAATCTTGCGACGATCTGCCGTTTGCCGGTCGACTGGATCCCGGGCGTCTCATGGAAGCCATCACGAACACACCTGATGCAGCCGCTCTGATCTACACTTCCCCGACCTATGAAGGGATAATCTCCGATACGCAAACTATCGCCGAGCTGGCTCACAAAGCGGACATTCCCGTGATCCTGGACGAAGCTCATGGAGCACATCTGGGGCTGACCGCCGGCTTCCCGCCTGACGGATTAGCCGATATCGTCATCAAGAGCATTCACAAGACCTTATCTGCGCCCACTCAAACCGCCGTGCTCCTCTCTTTCTCCAACCGTATCGACCTGCGTCTCATCAGACACTATATGAATGTCACCGAGACCACCAGCCCCTCTTATATTCTGCTGTCAGGAATCAGCCGCTGCCTCAGTGAACTTTATGAGACTTCCATCATCGAAAACTTCTCCGCCGTCCTTCAGACGGCTCGCTCAGCTCTCTCCCGACTTAGTAACTTAAGCCTCTTCCCTTCCGACGATCCGTCCAAATTCGTTATATGCACCCAAGGCCTGATCCGCGGGGAAGAACTGGCACGCAATATACGCGACATCCATAAGATCGAGCCTGAGGCTGTTTTCGCTGACTATATCATCTTCATGACCGGCACGGGCGATACTGAAGAAACGCTCAGAAGGCTTAGCAATGCCCTCTTGATAGAAGACAGGAAGCTTGACGGAGCTGAAAGACAGCTGATGCCGTCGGCTAATAACGCGGAGGCTCGAAAAGAGCTTTTCGAGCTGAAAATGCCTATGGGAGAGGCTATAAGAGCCAAGCTTAGGAGGACGCCGCTCGATCAGGCGGAAGGAAAGATCGCCGGAGAATATATTTTCGCATATCCGCCGGGAATCCCCGTGACGCTCCCCGGAGCTGTAATAGGTAAGGCGGCCGTGAGCTTTATGAAGACACGAGCAGGCGGCGGCGCAATGCCCGTGCGAGAGCCTTTCGAGCCGTGGGATTACAGCGTTTTGACGGTTGACATGTAACTTATTCAACAAGTATAATCTGTATATTATTAACAAGGGGGAACTAACGTTATGACAAGAATCGTTACGATCAAAACCCGTGATCTCAAGGAGTCTGCTAAGAACGGCGGCTGCGGCGAGTGCCAGACATCATGCCAGTCCGCATGCAAGACATCTTGCGGTGTTGCCAATCAGGCTTGCGAGAAGGTTACAAAGTAATATTTGCTAACCCGCGTGACAATCCGGGTCTCATAATCGTAAGATTATAAGACCCTTTTATTTTGCCTTTAAGGAGAGGCTTTCCCGTGATCCATTGTTTTAAGTTTGACGACAAGAATATAGTACTTGATGTTTATTCCGGCTCCATCCATATGGTGGATGAGGTCGCCTATGACATTATTCAGATGTATGAGAACAACAGCCGAGATGAGATCGTTGATGCCATGCTCTCCAAATATGCAGATCGCGCTGATGTAAACGAGGCCGAGATCGATGAGTGTTTGGCCGACATCGAGTCACTTAAGGAACAGGGTAAGCTCTTTACTCCCGATAAATATGAGAAGATCGCCATTGATCTTAAGAAACGCCGCTACACATTGAAGGCCCTCTGCCTGCATGTAGCCCACACCTGCAATCTCAATTGCTCCTACTGCTTCGCCTGTCAGGGCAACTTCCATGGTGAGCGAGGTCTTATGAGCTACGAGACCGGCAAGCGCGCTATCGATTTCCTGATCGAGAATTCCGGTTATCATAAGAATCTTGATATCGACTTCTTCGGCGGAGAGCCGCTGATGAACTGGGAAGTCTGCAAGAAGCTGGTCATTTACGGACGCGAGCAGGAGAAGATCCACGATAAGAATATCCGATTCACTTTGACCACCAACGGCATCAACATCAATCAGGACGTCATCGACTTCTGTAACCAAGAGATGCACAATGTGGTCTTGAGTCTTGACGGCCGTAAAGAAGTCAACGACCGATTCAGAGTTGATATAAAGGGCAACGGCTCCTACGATCGCATCGTCCCCAAGTTCAAACAGTTTGTAGAAGCGCGCGGCAACAAGAGCTATTATATGCGCGGTACTTTCACTCATTTCAATACGGACTTTGTGAATGACATCCTGCATATGGCAGATCTGGGATTCAAGGAGCTTTCCATGGAACCGGTAGTCACATCTCCCGACTCCCCTTCCGCCCTGACAGAAGAGGACTTCCCCGTTCTCTGTGAGCAGTATGAGAGACTCGCCCGTGAGATGATAAAGCGCAATGAAGAGGGCAACGGCTTTACCTTCTACCACTATATGCTGGATCTTACATGCGGGCCCTGTATCTATAAGAGGATCTCAGGCTGTGGCGCAGGAACGGAATATATGGCCGTTACTCCCTGGGGCGATCTTTTCCCCTGTCACCAGTTCGTAGGCGACGAGAAGTGCAAGCTGGGCAATATCTGGGACGGCATCAGTCCTGAAGGCAAGGAACTCAGCTACGAATTCGCCCAGGTCAACGCCTACTCCCGCCCCGCCTGCAAGGATTGCTGGGCCAAGCTCTACTGCTCCGGCGGCTGCGCGGCCAACTCCTATCACAGCGGCGGCAAGATAACGGATATCTACGACTACGGCTGCAGACTCTTCCGTAAGAGGATCGAGTGCGCGCTGGCCGTGCGTTTGAGTAATCTCTCCGAGGATGATATCGACAAGTCCCTTGGGGATTGAAGACAAGAAGCTGGAGCCCAAGCAAAAGGCCGCCCCACTCCATTGTGAAAATGAGACGGCCTCCCGATAGTAAAAATCTTTATATCGCTATCATTTACTCCAGTTCGAATGCTCCTGTATACAGCCTGTAATAGGTTCCCTTCTCGGCGATCAGCCTGTTGTGGTCGCCTCTTTCGATGATGCGGCCGTGATCTAATACCATGATTACATCCGAATCCATGACAGTTGACAAACGATGGGCGATGACGAAGACGGTACGCCCCTCCATCAGTTTGTCCATACCACGCTGCACCAGAGCCTCTGTACGGGTATCGATGGATGATGTGGCCTCGTCGAGTATCATGACCGGCGGATCTGCAACTGCCGCCCTGGCGATGGCGATCAACTGGCGCTGCCCCTGAGAGAGATTACTGCCGTTGTTGGTAAGCATAGTGTCATATCCCTCTGGCAAACGCGTAATGAAATCGTCGGCGCCGGCCAAACGGGCAGCCTCGCGACAGTCCTCATCGCTTGCTTCAAGTCGGCCGTAACGGATATTCTCCATAACAGTTCCGGTAAAGAGATTGGTCTCCTGCAATACCAGACCCAGTGAGCGGCGAAGATCATCCTTCCGTATCTTGTTGATATTGATGCCGTCGTAGCGGATCTTACCATCTGCTATATCATAGAAACGATTGATCAGATTTGTGATCGTCGTCTTGCCCGCACCGGTCGCGCCGACAAAGGCAACCTTCTGCCCCGGCTCGGCGAAAACGGATACATCATGAAGTACATCTTTGCCTTCCTCATATGCAAAGTCGACCTCCGTCATACGAACATCACCTTTAAGAGGCTGATAAGTTACAGTTCCTTCTGCCTTATGAGGGTGGCGCCAAGCCCATTTGCCGGTATGCTCGGCAACTTCGTGAAGCTCACCGTTCTCGTCTTCTTCAACATTAACCAGAGTTACATAGCCGTCGTCCGCCTCAGGCTCCTCATCCAGCAGCGCGCAGATACGACCGGCACCGGCGCCCGCCATTACGATCGAGTTCATCTGCATGGTCAGCTGATTCAGGTTGCCCATGAACTGCTTGGCCATGTTAAGGAAGGGCACCAACACGCTGATATCGAATGCCATTCTTGACAGCGACAGGTTAGGAATCTCCATCAGGATGAAGATCCCGCCGGCCAGCGCCAGCGCGACATAGAGGATATTGCCGATGTTGTTAATGATAGGACCCAGGATATTGGCATAAGCGTGGGCTCTCCAGCTGTCCTCGTAGAATCCGTCATTTAAGACATCAAAGCCCTCGATGCTCTGCTGCTCATGATTGAAGACCTTGACAACCTTCTGGCCGTTCATCATCTCCTGAATATAACCCTCGGTATCGGCAACCGCCTTCTGCTGGCGGATAAAGTACTTTGCAGAACCTGCGCCGACCTTCTTGGTAATGAGGGCCATGGCAACGACGCCCGCCAAAAGAACGATCGTCATCCAAACGCTGAAATAAAGCATAACGATGAATACTACCGACACTGTTACCATCGCCTGGATCAAGGTCGGGATAGCCATGGATACCATCTGTCTTAATGTATCGATATCATTGGTGTAATAACTCATGATATCGCCGTGCTTATGCGTATCGAAAAACTTGATGGGCAGTTTCTCCATCTTCCCGAACATCTCATTCCTGAGCCTGTCCATGAATTTCTGCGTCATAAAAGCCATCATCTGCGTCTGCGTGACAGTAAGTATAAGAGCGAAAAGATAAAGTCCGACCAACACTGCCAGATACTTGATTATCTCAGGTCTTGCAGATGACCAGTCACCGCTTGAATACCATTTCTCGATTACGGAGATAACCTTCTGAACGAATACGGAAGGGATCGAACCGATTATGGCACTTAAGATAATGCAGATCACTGCGATAGGAGCCATGTGTGGGAAGAAGGTCTTATACTTCTTCACTATCCTCATAAGACTTCCGAGGCTGTCCTTATTATCTTTTATAGATACAAATCCTCTCGGGCCGCCTCTGCCGCCGGGAGCCTTTACAACCTTAGCCTCATTGCTCATCGGAAACACCTCCCTTCGTCTGCTGCTCGTAGATCTCTTTATAGATCTCGTTATTCTTAAGGAGCTCCTCGTGAGTTCCCGTAGCGGCGATATGGCCGCCATCCATTACTATTATCATATCTGCATCCTGAACTGACGCCACTCTCTGGGCAATGATTATCTTGGTAGTCTCAGGAATGTATTTCTTAAATCCTGCTCTTATCAGCGCATCAGTCCTGGTATCTACCGCGCTGGTGGAATCATCCAGGATCAATATCTTAGGACGCTTAAGAAGCGCTCTGGCGATACATAGTCTCTGCTTCTGTCCGCCCGATACATTAGTACCGCCCTGCTCGATCTTAGAATCGTAACCGTCCGGGAAAGACATGATAAACTCATGAGCCTGAGCAAGCTTTGCCGCCTCGATGATCTCCTCATCCGTGGCATTCTCGTTACCCCACATGAGGTTTTCCTTAATAGTCCCGGAGAATATGAGATTCTTCTGCAGAACAACCGATACAGCGTCTCTCAGGGGCTTTAGACCGTATTCACGGACATCTCTGCCGGCAACCTTAACGGAGCCTGTGCTGACATCGTAGAGCCTGGGGATCAGCTGTATAAGGGTGGTCTTACTGGAGCCCGTGCCGCCTAAGATACCGACGGTCATGCCGGAGTCTATGTGCAGATTAACGTTCTCGAGGGCATTAAGAGCGGCCTTGCTGGAGTACCTGAAAGAGACATTTTCGAAATCTATCGAGCCGTCTTCAACCTCGGTTACCGGATCGGCGGGCTCAGTGATCGAAGGCTCTTCGCTCAATACCTCGGCTATACGTTTGATCGACTCTACCGACATGGTGAGCATTACGTAGATCATGGATATCATCATAAGCGACATCAGGATCTGCATGCCGTAGGTGATCATACCGGAGATCTGACCGACATCGATATCTACACCCTTGCTCTTGATTATCAGCTTGGAGCCGACATAGAGGATAAATACCATATTAAAGTAGATGCAGAGCTGCATAACCGGCTGATTGAAAGCAACGATACGCTCGGCGCGCGTCAGGTCCTTACGGATGTCATCGGATGCTTTCGCAAACTTTTCCGATTCATAATCCTCACGGGCAAAGCCCTTAACGACTCGCATTCCCCGAACATTCTCCTCAACCGATTCGTTGAGCTTATCATACTTGCGGAAGACTGATCTGAAAGCCGGCATTGCCTTACGAGCGATAGTTATCAGCGCGAAGATCAGGATCGGCACGACGATAACAAATGTCATGGCCAGCTTGCCGCCCATGATAAAGGACATGATAATAGCGAAAATAAACATCAGCGGGGCTCTTACTGCTGTCCTGATGGTCATCATATAGGCATTCTGGACATTGGTAACATCCGTCGTCATTCTCGTTACCAGAGAAGAAGTGGAAAATCTATCGATATTGCCGAAGGAAAAGTCCTGAACCCTGCGGAACATATCTCCCCTTATATTGGCAGCCAGCCCCGCGGAAGCTTTGGCGCAGTAAGTTCCTGCAAGCACGCCGCAGGCAAGCGAAAGCATTGCGGCCGCGATCATGACAAGGCCAACCTTCACCACCCGTGACAAAGGCTCATCATCCTTTATAAAATTGACCATATCCGCCGTAATAAAGGGGATAAGAACCTCAAGGAAGACTTCGCCGGTGATAAAGATCAAAGTCAGTATCGTCGGCTTCTTGAATTCTCTGAGAGATCTCAGGATTGTTTTAATCGGTGACATCAGTTAATTTCTCTCCTTAGTGGATTTTATCTTGTTCATCATAAGATCGATAACCTTCCTCATAGTCTCGACCTCGTCCTCCGGAATGCCTTCTGTGAGCTCAGCGAAAACCATATTCCCCACCGCCGGAATCTCTGAAGCCATATCTCTGGCCTTCCCGGTAGAGAAAATCGCTTTGGCTCTGCCGTCGGCTTCGCTCTTCCGACACTCCACAAGCCCCTTTGCTTCAAGCTTCTTAATGATCTCGGTCATTGTGGGGTGAGTTACGTTCACGGCCTTCTCCAGATCCTTCTGATGGATCTCGGGGATGCCCTGATCTTCCATCTGCAAAAGCCTGAGGATAATTCCCAGCTGGACACCGGTGACGCCGTATTTTCGAACATGCTCATCGATGCGGAACTTAAAATAGTGGCTTATGCATTTGTATTTAAGACCGATATCGCCGCCAGTCTCCATTTTCCCTCCTTGAAGCAAATAATAGGTAGTACACGACATATTTTAGAGATGGGCGGGGTATTTGTCAATCAAGATATTTGCCGCAATGCGCCAATTGGGAGATCATAATGAAAAATCATATGATTTTTTACAAAAAAACTCGATTTTCTATGTTGTTTAAGAAAAAATAGGTCTATAATCGAAATATAAGTAACGATCACTTACCTATTAAGGTTTTACTTTTCCCGGGGCTGCCTTTAGCGAGGTAGCCCTTTTGGGGGCAAATCTTCCGATGATAAATAAATGAAGGCTTAAGCACGTTGCTTACGGCGAGCTCCAAAGCTTTTCGCAGATACTAAAAGGACTGCCTCACCGAGACAGTCCTTTTCGAAAATGATAAGCCAAACTTATACGTTTCTTCCGTGTCTTGCGTACTTAGGCAGCAGCTTAGGTGAAACCTCACCTGTGTCAAGACCTGCCTCCTTAAGTTCCTTATCGAAAGCCTCAACGTGGTCAAGATTCATATTACCGATCTCGACTTCCTTGTACTTGGCAGCCGCTTTCTTACCGGCGTTACGACCGAAAACGATAACATCCAGCAGGGAGTTGCCCATAAGTCTGTTTGTACCGTGGATACCGCCTGCAGCCTCACCTGCAACGAGAAGGTTAGGGATAACATTCGTGAAACCGTCACCGTTGATCTCGAGACCGCCGTTCTGGTAGTGAAGTGTAGGATAGATAAGGATCGGTACCTTACGCATATCGATACCGTAGTTCATGTACATACGGAACATTGCGGGGATACGCTTTTCGATCGTGCCGGCGCCGCCTAAGATCTCGATCATAGGTGTGTCGAGCCAGACGCCCTTAAGACCGCCGGGGATATCAACGCCTCTGCCCTCGCGGCATTCGCGGATAACACCGGATGCGTTAACATCACGGGTCTCAAGAGGATGGATATAAGCTTCACCGTTGGCATTAACAAGCTGAGCGCCCACGGAACGAACCTTCTCAGTAACGAGAGCGCCGAGAATCTGGGAAGGATAAACAGCGCCCGTAGGATGGTACTGGATGGAATCCTGATACAGAAGAGGAGCGCCTGCTCTGTAACCGAGAATGAGACCATCTGCTGTAGCGCCGTAGTGGTTGGATGTAGGGAAACCGTTGTAGTGCATTCTTCCTGCGCCGCCGGTTGCGATTACAACAGTCTTCGCCTTGGCAACAGCATAGTCACCGGTCTCCATATTAAGAAGAACAGCGCCGGCTACCTGACCCTTGTCATCCTTGATAAGTTCAACAGCGGAAGTGAACTCGATTACCGGGATGCCCAGATTGATTACTTCATCACGAAGTGTACGCATGATCTCAGCACCGGAATAGTCCTTGGCAGCGTGCATTCTCTTACGGGATGTACCGCCGCCGTGTGTTGTTACCATTGTACCGTCGAGCTCCTTATCGAACTCAACACCTAACTCATTGAGCCACTTAATGGCATCGGGAGCCTCGGTTACGAGTCTCTTAACAAGCTCAGGCCTTGCAGCGAAATGTCCGCCGCCGAAGCAGTCGAGATAGTGCTGAACGGGAGAATCGTTCTCCTTATCAGCCGCCTGAATACCGCCCTCAGCCATCATGGTATTTGCATCACCGATACGAAGCTTAGTAACGATCATTACGTTAGCGCCTGCGTTGTGAGCCTCGATGGCGCAGGAAGAACCTGCTCCTCCGCCGCCGATAACCAGAACATCTACATCATAATCGATCTTACTGATATCAACTTTATCCGTCATGAGACGGCTTGTGGAATGGAGCATCTCAGCCAGCTCGATAGGAGCTCTCTGTCCCTTATTGGGACCAACCTTTATCTCTGCAAAGGAATCATCATTGTAATCCGGATGGAAAGCCTTAAGGAGAGCATCCTTCTCGTCTGCAGTGAGACGTCTGGGCTCTGTAGCCATACGTGCGGCTCTGGTAGCCTCCACCTTCTTAATGGATTCCATCATATTTTCCGGATATGGTGCGTACATATCTTAAGCCCTCCTTATTTCTCGATCTCTCTTGTGTTATAGAGTTCCTTGACCTCGTCGATCGGCTTGTTCATCATGTCGGCCATAGCTTCATCGAACTTGCCCTCGTTGATCTCTTCAACTCTCTTCGTGAGGTGCTTAGCCTCAGGAGCGATATACTTACCTGTAAGTCTTCTGGCGAGGATACCTACCATCGGGTGAGAGATACCTGCGGGGCATCTTACGGAGCAGCAACCGCACATGATACAGTCGAAAGACTCCTCAGCACACTTCTGCAGATCGCCTCTCTGAGCATAAGCGATATACTGCATAACGCTGAGGCTCTGTGTGCAAGCCTTAGTACATGCATTACAGCCGATACAACTGTAGATCTCGGGATAGAGCTCCATCATTACCTTCTGACCGGGCTGGAGATCGTTGACCTCATAAGTCCTCTTGTCTGTCGGGAAGTAGGGGATCTGTGTGATATACATACCCTCTTCAACCTTTGTCTGGCATGCGAGACAAGTCTTGAGCTCATTCTTGCCCTTGATCCTGTAGATCGTCGTGCAGGCACCGCAGAAACCGTGACGGCAACCGCAGCCTCTCTTAAGGGTATAACCCGCATACTCCATAGCTGTCTGGATAGTCAGTTCAGCGGGTACGGAATACTTCTTACCGTAAAAATAAACATTTACCATCTCTTCCATAGTATGTTCCTTTCCTCTTAGTACTCGTTGGGTAACTCATCTATCTGATCGAATCTGAATACCGGACCATCCTTGCAAACATACTTGGATCCGATATTACAACGTCCGCACTTACCGACGCCGCACTTCATACGAAGCTCAAGCGTTGTATAGATCTGCTCGTCTTTGAAGCCCAGTTCCTTAAGACCTTGCAGAACGAACTTGATCATGATCGGCGGACCGCAGACGATACCGATGCAGTCTGTAGAGAAACCGATCTCCTTCAGGTATGTGGGAACAAATCCGACATGACCGTCCCAACCTTCCTGCTCGCGGTCGATCGTAAGATATACATTCACATTGGGAGCCTTCATCCAGACTTCCTGGATCTCCTGAAGCTTAACAAGATCGTCTGCAGACCTTGATCCGTAGAGAATATCGATCCTTCCGTAGTTCTCTCTGTTGTCCAGGCAGTAATTGATAACTGATCTCAAAGGAGCCAAACCGATACCGCCGGCGATAAACAGAAGATTCTTGCCCTTAAACTCTGTCTCTACCGGGAAGTTGTTGCCATAAGGTCCCCTTACAGTAACCATATCGCCTACACGAAGTCCGTGGAGCTGTTCAGTCAGAAGACCGCATCTCTTGATACTGAACTCCTGGTATTCCTTATTTGTCGGCGAAGATGTTATAGAGAACATTCCCTCGCTGACACCGGGGATACATACCATCGCGCACTGACCGGGCATATGCTCGAAAAGCTTTCCGCCTTCAGGCGCATTTACCCTGAATGTCTTTACATCAGGTGTTTCCTGAGTGATACCCGTAATAACTCCAACCTGAGGGACCAGGATATCTCTGCCGTTGCTGCAATCACACATCCGCGGACACCTCCTTCTCATTAGCAAATGCTTTTATTACCTTAACTATATTAAGGGACTGGGGACACTTCTCAACGCAGCGTCCGCAACCTACGCACATAAACATGCCGTCGTTATTTGTAGGATAGTAGACCAGCTTATGCATAAATCTCTGACGGAAACGCTGAAGCTGTGTCTGTCTGTTCTGACCGCCTGCCATAAGGGTGAAGTCAGAATACATGCAGGAATCCCAGCATCTGTATCTCTGGATACCGTCCTTTGTGGTGTAGTCCTTGATGTCGTAACACTGGCATGTAGGGCATACAAAAGTACATGTTCCGCAGCCCAGACAGCCCTTATAGACCTTATCCCAGACCTTGGAATCGAATCTCTCATCCGTCTTGCCGGCACCCCAGCCTTCCAAAGAGAGTTCTGCATTGGGAAGCTGCTTGGCAATATTTTCGATATAAGCCTTCTCTTCCTCAACCTTGGATTCGGCATCGGCAGCGTCTTCGAATACAGAAGAGATCTTAGCCGTAAGTGCCTCGCCCTTCTCGCTTATGGGCTTCCAATAGAGCCTGTCGCCGACGAGCCATGTAGCTACATCAGCCTTTGCCTTGGAAGGATCTGCCGGATCCACGCCAAAGATCGTGCAGAAGCAGGACTCCTCGGGCTCGTGACAAGCAAGAGCGACAACGATGCCGTGCTCTCTTCTGGATCTGTAGTAGCTGTCAACCGGATCGGCAAGGAAAACATTATCCATAACCTCGATGGCGCGTACGTCACAGGGACGCATGCCGAAGATGACAAAGTCCTGATCTACAAGCTTGCCGGGAGTGATGTTAAGCTTTGTTCTGAGCGCCGTATCTGCAGCTTTCTCTGCGTCTTCACCACTTGCCACATCCGCGGGGATGAACTCTCTGGAAACCTTATAGAGCTGCTCAACCTGGGGGAAGAAAGCATCCTTACCGGATCTTACAGTCTTTAATGTGTCGATATCTCCCTCGTCGCCATCCTTCCAGAAACCGTAGTTGGTCTGTCCTGCAGTCTTGATGGGCATGAACAGGTCATAGCTTCCTGCGATGGCCTGATACAGAGAATCGAGATTATTCTTAGAGATGGAATACATTACTTATCCCCCCTTCCTACAGCATCCTTCGGCTCGAGATCTTCGAAGGTAAAATCAGTAAGAGGACTCTGTGCCTCCGGATCCTTACCTGCCTGGAACTCGCCGTAGAAATCGTCGATATCCTTGATAAACTTTCTGTTGAACAGATGAAGCGGAATGCCCTCGGGACATACCCTGCTGCACTCACCGCAGTCGGTACATCTGCCGGCAACATGGAAAGCTCTGATGATATGGAACATCTTCTCTTCAAAGGAATCCACATTAGCCTTCTGCTGTGAATCGAATTTGGTATTATCGAAAACACACTTTCTGCAGGAGCATGCAGGGCAAACATTACGGCATGCATTGCAGCGGATGCACTTGGACAGCTCAGTCTTGAAGTAAGCAAACCTCTCATCAGGCGTCATAGCCTCGATCTTCCTTACTTCCTCGAATCTGTCAGCGTCATCCGTATCCTGCGACTGTCCAATAAGCTCATCGTAGATAACGTGCTCCTTGCCCTTGCAGACATGACATCTGTCAAGCATGAGATCCTTGTAAGCCATCTTCTTCTCACCGTAGATC
This sequence comes from uncultured Clostridia bacterium, assembly GCA_946537885.1. GTDB lineage: Bacteria > Bacillota > Clostridia > Saccharofermentanales > Saccharofermentanaceae > Saccharofermentans. Next base: position 35,475 of record CAMNGC010000001.1, on the reverse strand, counting down.
GTATCGAAAACAACATCACCGTCACCTTCGATCTCTACGCCTGAGATAGACTTGATACCCTTGATCCCTGCCTTGCGGGCCTTCTCGATATCGAGCTTGCCTCTGCAGCCCACACCGATGATATAAGTATTCTCACGGTTTACTCTATGTTCTCTAATCAGCTGATTAAAGCTGTAGGTATCACAGGGCTTTAAGCATACTGCCGTCTTCCCCTCGAGCTTACCTGCCTCGATCATCATCTTGGACAGGTTCGCACCGCAGAAACCGTCATAGACAAAATCATCAAAGTCCTCAGCTTCCGTAAAATAAGCAGGTTCGGGATTGTAGGGCATATCACCCTTCTTCCATCCGATCGCTCTGACGATCGTGCCGTCTGCGATCAATTCCTTCAAACGATCGATCAATTCTTGCATCGTAGATCCCCCAATCTGACATTCTCGCCCAAAGACTGAATCTTCTCGCAGAACTCGTTCATTGTTTTGGAGAACTTAGCGCCCTCAGCGGCAGAACACCACTCGACTCTCGTCCTTCCGTTCTCTACGCCGATATACTCGAGCATGGAGAAGAGAAGAGCCATTCTTCTTCTGGCGTAATAGTTACCCGTAGAATAGTGGCAGTCGCCGGGGTGGCAGCCGCAGATGATAACTCCGTCTGCGCCTCTCTCAAAAGCTCTGAGAATAAACATAGGATTTACTCTTCCCGAGCAGGGAACTCTGATGATCTTAACGTCAGCAGGATACGAGAGTCTCGATGATCCGGCAAGGTCTGCTCCGGCATAGGAACACCAGTTGCAGCAAAATGCCACGATCAAAGGACGATACTCTTTTTTCTCTTCGTTCATCGACATATAGCATCCACCTCCGTTGTGATCTGTCTGTTGGAGAAGCCCTGAAGATCCATGGCGCCGGAAGGACAAGCGGATGTACAAGCACCGCAGCCCTGACACAATGCCAGATTAACCTGAGCTACTCTTCTCGTCTCTCTTAAGCCGTGATCCATTACCTGTACGTCATCATAAGTGATAGCACCGTAAGGACATACATTTGCACATGTTGAGCATCCGTTACAAAGAAGCGTATCGCACTGTGCCGTGCAGGGATTGGTCTTCAGCTTATCCTTGGCAAGGAGACCGATTACCTTAACTGCTGCAGCACCTGCCTGTGAAACCGTCTCAGGGATATCCTTCGGCCCCTGTGCCATACCGGACAGGAAGATACCTGCCGTAGGAGACTCAACAGGACGGAGCTTAGCGTGTGCTTCAGTAAGGAAGTTATTATTATCAATACTTGCCGTGAGCATGGTAGCGATCTTACGGACACCGGGATTGGGCTCGACTGCTGCAGCCAGAACGACCATATCGGCCTTCATGTTGATCTGCTTGCCGTCCAGGAGGTCAGCTGCCTGAACCATCAGCGAACCGTCAGGCTGAGGCTTAACCTTACCGACCTGACCCTTGATGTAGTTAACGTGATACTGCTCTACGGCTCTTCTGTAGAACTCATCAAAATTCTTGCCGGGAGTTCTTACATCAATATAGAAGACTGTGATATTCGTATCCGGCCAGTGATCCTTAATGAGCATCGCATGCTTAGCCGTATACATGCAGCAGACCTTTGAGCAGTAGGGCTTACCCTTCTCCTCGCTGTCGCATCTTGAACCAACGCACTGGATAAATACGATATCCTTGGGCTGCTTGTGATCGCTCATTCTCTCGAGGTGACCACCCGTAGGACCGGCAGCGTTCATAAGACGCTCAAGCTCGATTGAAGTGATGACGTCGGGAGACTCGTTATATGCATACTCGCCGAACTTATCAAGATTGATTATGTCAAAACCTGTCGCGACAACAATGGCACCGTACTTAACTGTTACGATCTCGTCCTTCTGCTCATAATCAACTGCCTTGGAGGGGCAGATCTTAGCGCACACACCGCACTTACCTGTCTTGAAGTATGTGCAGTTCTCGCGGTCGATAACAGGCACGGCAGGAACAGCCTGAGCGAAAGGCATGTAGATCGCAGGTCTGTTCTTAAGTCCTCTGTCGAATTCGCTGGGGATCTTGCCGATCTTGCCGAGAGGGCACTTGGTGCTGCACTCGCCGCAACCGGTACACTTATCAAAATCGACAGACCTTGCTTTTTTTCGAATATCAACATCGAAATTACCTACGTAACCGGAAACCTTCTCCACCTCGGAATATGTGTAGAGAGTGATATTCGGATGCTGGTTTACCTCAACCATCTTAGGCGTAAGGATACAAGAAGCACAGTCCAGAGTAGGGAAAGTCTTATCGAACTGGCTCATTCTTCCGCCGATGGAAGGCTCCTTCTCGACGATGTCTACCTGATATCCGGCGTCTGCAATATCCAAAGCCGTCTGGATACCTGCAATACCGCCGCCGATAACAAGAGCTCTCTTGGTAACGGGGCTCTCACCTTCCTTGAGGGGTGTGTTGAGGTTGACCTTGGCGATGGCGGCTCTGGCAAGGATAACAGCCTTCTTTGTAGCCTCTTCCCTATCCTTGTGGATCCATGAGCACTGTTCACGGATGTTGGCAACCTCTACCATGTAAGGGTTCAAGCCTGCCTTCTCGGCACAGGCTCTGAATGTCTTCTCGTGCATACGAGGTGAACAGGAACAGATAACAAGACCTGTAAGACCATATTCCTTGATGGCCTCGATGATCTTCTCCTGACCTGCCTCGGAGCACATGTACATGTAGTCGTCGGCGAAAACAACACCGGGCTCATAGCGAACCAGCTCGACTACTTTCTTAACATCTACCGTCGCAGCGATATTGGTACCGCAGTGACAGACAAATACACCTATCTTCTGCATATCTTACCTCCTGTACCTGCGGAATGCGCTTACGAGAAGCTGCTGAGGAGTCTCCGGATCAAGAAGAGCCGGGATCTCATCAGGCTGGAGATAATCTCCTTCTCTCTGACGCTCTACGATCTGGCGAGCTGCATCAACAAGCTTGCCGGGCTGAACGTCCCTGGGACATCTCTCGATGCAGGCGAAGCAGGAAAGGCACTTCCATGCAGCCTTTGACTCAACGAGTTCATCAATGTCGCCTCTTATGATGTAGGAAGCAAACTGATGGGGCTTGATGTCCATCTCATTGTAGGAAGGGCATGAAGCGGAGCACTTGCCGCATCTCATGCACTTATAGGGATCGCTTCCACTGATGTCCTTAATAAGCTGAACCTGTTTCTCGACATTAGCCATACTTAAGCTTCCTCCTTTACTCCGAGTGCCTCTGCAAGAAGCTCGGTGAAATAGTAAACGGGAACTTTTGTATCCGCATCAGACTTATTGAGGTTATACATGCAGAGAGGGCAAGCAGTGATCAGGCATTCAGCGCCAAATCCGGTGCTGTCTTCAAAGATCTGGGAAGTTCTGCTCTTCGTGAACTCGGGATCTTTAAGAGAAGCATAACCGCCGCAACACTCATTTCTCATAGAATAGATAACGGGAGTCGCACCCAATGCTCTGATGAAATCCTCCATGATCTTGGGATTCTCGGGATCATCAAATTCAAGTATCCTGCCGGGACGAAGAGTAAGGCAGCCGTAGTAGGCACCGATCTTCTTATCCGTAAGGGGATTGACAACTTTCTTGGCAAGCTCGTCAAATCCGATAACGTCTCTGATAACCTCAAGGAAATGAAGGACCTTAGTCTCTCCTCTGTAGGGTTCTTCCAGCGCCATGTAATTATTGGCCCTGTCAGAGATGTCCTGAACATTCTTCATGTCGTCGTTTACACGCTTGAGAACATGGTGGCAAGCAGAACACAATGTAATAAGATCCTGACCCTGCTCCTTAGCATAATTAAGGGCTCTTACCGATGCGAGCTTTGTAGCGATCTCGTCGCTTCCCAGAGGATAAACGCCGCCGCAGCACTGCCACTCGGGGATCTCCTCCATCTCAAAGCCCAAAGCCTCGGCGGATCTTCTGGCATAGATATCCAGATCCTGTGCCTTGTTCTTCAGGGTACAACCGGGGTAATAACTGTATTTCATAGTTCCTCCCTTTATCTGCCGTAATACCTGCGACTTACGGTACGGCAAAACGCTTTGAATTTATGGTATGCAAAGGTGCATCAGCACCCCATAAAAATCGAAAATGCGCATGCATTTAACATAAGCCATTAAGAATTTACCACATTCCAAAAGGCTTTTGTGGAAATCGCGTTTAATATAACAGCGTTATATATTACGACTTTGAAAAATCCGCGGATTTTAGGGTCTCAAAGGCAGAAAATGGCCTTCAAATGATTTTCAAATCTTTTCAATTGCTTGCGGAAAACGTCTCGAAAAGTCCTTCCCGAGAAATCAGCGATAGGAGCCCCTCTGCTTTTTCTTCTCCTTCTTCTCGGCATAAAGCTTCTCGTCAGCCTTTTCGAGGATAGCATATATATCTTCGTCGGGACCGCAGATGAACTCATGAACACCGACGCTCATCTCGATAGGATAGGGCTTGCCGGCATTGGCATTGTGGCGCTTGGTAATGTCATTGATACGCTTCTTGATCTTGTCCTCATACTCGGGAATGCCTACAATGGCACAGGCGACGAACTCGTCACCGCCGAACCTTCCGATGATATCGGTATGTCTGAATGCATCATTAAGAATGGATGCTATCTCTCTTAAGGCAAAGTCGCCCTCGTCATGACCATAGATATCATTGACCATCTTCAGGTTATCCATATCGGCGTAGCAGACAAGAGCATTCTTGCCCTCATTCTCACCGGCGGAAATGATCCGTCTGGAGTTCTCGAGGAAACCTCTTCTGTTATAAAGTCCGGTCAGCTCGTCAGACTTGGACTGAACGCTCAAGGTCTTGTTATCACGCTTAAACTGCTCGAGAGATTCCTCGAGATTCCTTCTTAAAGTTCCCTCCTCCTCGATCATATAAATGATACGAAGAGAAATGGAGATCTGAAGCGCCACGGGTGTAACGGAAGACAGGTTAGCTGTCTCCAGCTCATTTATCAGAATTCCGTAGTTCTCGTTGCCGACAAAAAGGGGCGAAGCCACCATGGTAAGGCGTCTGTCCTTTTTTACATGCTCATTATTAAAGATCAGATCGGATCTGATGAGCTCCTGCTCCTCAGACAAACTGCTGAGACCATCCTCGTCATAGAAAGCCTTCAACAGAACACTCTTTGGCATCTTCCACTCGCTGCCCTTCGGGTTGAGCATTACGGACTGGTAGGTGTAGAGATAAGATCTTCTGATACCCACGGTGCCAAAGCCTTCCAGAAGCCTGTTGTAGCGTATCTCGGAATCGTTGCCGGCCATAAGCAGACCACTCTGAATATTACCGATGTGAGATATCCTCTCCAGCTTCTCTTTGCTGCCGGAGATCATATTAAGACCGGCTTCGGAGAGCTTTCTGTAGAACTCGGTAAAGATCTCGGCAATACGAAGTCTCGCATCAATGTCGCCGTTATTATGATCAGCGTTGTATTTAAGGGTCTGAAGAACATTATAGAGGCGCTCGGGTGTTGTATATTCCAGCACCGGATACTTGAGGATCTCACTGAAATTACGCAGAAGCGAAGGGATGCGATCCGAAGGCAATTCATCCGCAATGGCCGCCAGGAGCAGGTGATGGAAATTATCCATCTCGCCCTTAATGAGCCGTAGTGTCTCATCATCTCCGTAAATGCCGAAAATATACTCTTTGGCGGCATCAACAAAGAGCGAGCTGTCATAGAAATCTTTCCCTGAAAGTCTTAATCTCTCACTCATATCTTCGACATCAAGACCGCCGCAACCGCAAGAGGATCTTTGGACCATAAAAGTCTCAACCTTAAAGTCCTCGACCTCGGTATTATTGATATATTCCTCGGCATGTAAAACGGCCTTATAGACAAGCTCTGCCGAACTCGCCTCCACAGTCGTAAGCTTGGGCTCAAGCTCGACTGCCGCAGGGTCATTATCAAAACCCGCCACATTAATATCCTTGCCGGGAACGATCCCTCTCGACAACATGGCGCGATAACCGCCCACTGCCATGGAATCATTAGCAAAAAGTATCGCATCGAGATCGGGATTACGATCCAGCAGATCTCCCACGACCTCGTCACTCATCTCGGTAAAATCGCCCTCGACAATGCGTTTCTCGTCGATCTCGGCGCCCTCTTCAGTCATGACCTGCTTAAATGTGTCAAGACGCTCCTCAGCATCGCTGTTGGTCAACGGACCGCTGACATAACCTATCTTCTTTACGCCATGTTTCCTGATCAGGTGCTGCAAGGCCCTTCTGGTTCCGGATACATTATCGAAAGTGAATGACCTGAACCCATCAGCCTTCATAAAGAGCGTTACTACGGGGATCTTGGGAAGACTCTCCAGAAATCGCTTCTGCAGCTCCTTGCTGGCGCGGCTTCCGATATTGCCCAAGAGCACATAAAGAACATCAACATTGGACTCGTTGGCAATATCGAAGATTGTATTGTACTGGTGATCATATTCTATGTCGCCGAATCTGGGATCGGGGTCACCGATATAATGCCCCGGAAAGATAAACAGATTCGCATCCAAAGCTTTGCAACCGAGCTCAGCGCCTTTGCAGGCCGCCGAGGCGAAGCTGTTATTAATATCATCAACAAAGAAACCGATATTAAGTCTTCTGTCCATAAAGACCTCCGATTGCAATCCTCACATATATTTTATAACCAAGCAGATGAATTCTCTATAACAAAAATATTAATTTTTGGTTCGAAAATGCTTTTTTATCCCAACTCTTTCAGCGCCTGCCGCGCCCGTTACGTCTGCCCAGGAAGAAGAGTCCGGTATAGATCAGCGCCAGAAGCGCCGCGCCCCCGGCAATAAGGACTCCGGTCGGAAGGTCTGAGGACTTACTTCCGGGATCAGGATCAACAACATTTTCCGTCTCACTCCCTGTCGTTATCTCTGTTGTCTCGGCAATGTCAGAACTTATGCTTGTCTCGGCACTCGTCGTCGGGGTCGTAGCCGCTACCGCTTCTGAAGCTATAGCGGCGGTGGTCTCCTCAACCTCGGTCTCCGATGTCTCCAGTGTCTCCGGTGTCTCCGCAGCTGTTGTCTCTGCCGTTATATCAGACGGATTACTCTCTTCATCCCCTTCTTCTCTCGGGACGACGGCGGCGCTCGAAGTTATCGCCTGAGCAATGGCAGTTTTCCAGCTTAAGGAAGAACGGTCGAAGATCGCATAGCCGCCCTCCTGATCCCCGGTCCCGTAGGCTCCATTATCCCAATAGAAGGTCTTGATCCCACGAGATGAGGCGGCGGATACAAGGTAGGCTGCATATTGCGCTATGGCGTCATCATTATTCTTATACTCGGCGCCGTACTCCCCTATTATCAAAGGGCAGGATATCCTTTGGGAGAAGGCATCAAGAGCATTCATGACATTTTCGATCTCGGTCTTGTCGGAATCACCGAAATCGTTATGCACAGAAGTCCAGGTAACACTCGAAGAGGTTCCGGTAAAGCCCCATGGAGCATAAACGTGGACACTGCAGATAAGATGGTCCCCGGCAGGATCATCGGGGAGTACAAACGCATCAAGCACGGCGCTGTCGTAGGAAGCAACATAAGTGTTGACCATGAGATTACGCTGAGCATTGTTGCCGCCGGTAGCCCTGACAGTATCTACGAAGAGCTGGGCATAGGAATTGACCGCCTGATATGAATCGGGGGATGTCGGAGCATTCCATGTGTTCTCGGCATCCAGCATCTCGTTATAGCCCTCGAATATCAGCCTGTCCCCGTAACTCTCGAAAGAGTTGGCAATATTGGTCCAAAGGCCCGCGAACCTGGCCTGATTATTACTGTAATTATCATTCTCGGCGATGATCCAGCTGACCTTATCGCCCCCGTTCTCGCCGGTATCGTGATGGACATTAAGGATTACATAGAGGCCGTCATTATAGGCATAGTCCACGACCTCTTTGACACGGGCGAGCCATGCCTCGTCAATATTTCCGGAGGCATCTATGTGCTGGGACCAGGTGACCGGTATCCTTATGGCATTAAAGCCTTGGGCCTTGACGAAATCGATCATTTCAAAAGTAGTCACGGGATTTCCCCAGACCGTCTCATAGGATGCCGGTGAGTCTCCGCTGATCCACGTACCATAGGAATCCAGTGTATTTCCCAGATTCCAGCCCGCCCCAATATGGGATACGGCAGCCTCGGAAGTCTCGAAGGCAGCTTCTGCGGAAAGATATCCGGCAGGCACAGACAGTATGAATGACGGCAAGGCGATAATGGCAGCAAGACAGGCTGCAGCTATATGCCTTGCAAGACGGTCGATCCTGAACATTTTGACACCTCAGTCAGTTGAATTTATAGATCTTCTGCATCAGTCGGTAGCTCAATGACCCTACCTTGATGCCGAGTGTTCCCTTGAAGTTTGTAAAAGTGACCAGAAGCTGACTTTTAAGTCTGTCGTGAAGCTCGGGATCCGTGTTATTACAGTATTCCCAGAGCTTGTCGCGCTTAGCAAGAGACTCTTCCGATCCTTCCGTGATAAGAAGCGCAGAGCAGACCGTGTACATCATGCCAAGATAGTGCAGCAGGTATTTATAGAGCTTGGGAGATATCGAATCCTTGGGGATGGAGTGGATGTGATCCGTCATGATCTCCGTTACCCTGATCTGCTGATCGACACGGCTGATCATGACCGCTTCGTTAACGCTCTGATCACTCCTGCCGATGTAATAATGGTAAAGCGGACGGTTGAAATAATACATCCGCTCCACTTTCGATAAGGGATTAAAAGCGAAAATATTATCAACATAGAAAGTATGCTTGGGCAGCTTGACCCCACTCTCTTTGAGCAGCTCCGTGCGGTAGATTATCGAGTGCATCAGCAAATACTGACTCGGCAGATAATAACCGATATCATCCCAGCCGAACACCTGATTCTGAGGGAATACATGCGTATATTTTATCTCGTGCCTCTTGCCGTCGGCTACATGCTCATAGACGTAGTTGGCAACAAGAAGATCGATCTGAGTGCCGCCTAATTCCATATCATTTATGAGCTGGATCACTTCCGCCAGAGTCTCCTTGTCGAGCCAGTCATCGGAATCCACGACCTTAAAATATCGGCCTGTTGCCGCATCTATTGCGGCATTTACCGCATCACCATGACCGCCGTTAGGCTTATGGATCGCTTTTACGATACCGGGATGCTGCGCCTCATAAGCGTCAGCCTTAGAGGCAGTGGAATCTGTGGAGCCGTCGTCCACGATCAACACTTCTATATCGTTACCTGCCGTTAAAATGGACTCGATGCACTTGTCCATATAGGCCTCGGAGTTATAACACGGTACAGCGAAAGTAATCAGCTTCATACACTTTCGTCCCTTCTTTTATCTGTTCTTCCACGCCCCATAAGATACATGCCGGCAATGCAGATGGCGTTGAGAGCAAGACCGCCGGCGACATCTATTGAAGAATGCTGCTTAACAAACATGGTCGATAAAACGATAGACACGGAAAGGACGGCGATCAATATCATAATGACCATGTGTCCCTTGAGCGCTCGCGAAGTAAGCCAAGCATAGCATGCTGCCATTGAATTATATACATGAAGGCTCGGAAAAACATTAGTGGAAGTATCTCCCTTATAAAGTGACGATACTATATTAGCGAAGAAACCCTTGCCGGCATCATCCGGTCTCAGATCCTGACCATTGGGGAAAAGGAAAGATATGATCAGAAAGATAACACATCCGAAGGCCAGCGGGCGGGTCATCCTTTTATAGTCTGTCCCATCGCTGTCAAAAAGCAGGAAGTAAAGAACAGAGACAGCCATATAAGGAAACCAGAGGCAATAAGGGATGATAAATTCCGGAACATAAGGGATCATCTCGTCGAGCCGGTTGTGGAAAATATATACGTCTGTATTCTTCTGCTCAAGTAAAGTGAATATAACGAAGTAAAACACCGCGAAAACGGCGACCTCGATTATCCTGCGTTTAAGAGCTCCATTCTCCTTCAGCTCTAAGATGCTGTCGTGCATGCTCGACTAATCTCCAGACCGTCCCCTTAAGCGGGACTTTTTTCGAATAAGATAATACCACATCTGTTTTATTGCCGAAAAATAATCTGAGGCAAATTACAAAGACCGAAAGGCGATCATTCCCGGGCCATAGATATGCTTATATGTAAAGAACAGCAGAAAGGCTGCCTCGTCTTCTTCGAGACAGCCTCGTGTTAAGGACTTTTTCGCGATTATCGGGAGTTTATTTCACACTCCCCGCGTCTTTCTTAATCCAGTTCTTCCGTAATCTTGGAATCTGCCGCATTCTTACGGATCGAAGCAATACCGTTCTCACAGCTCTTCTTAGCCTTATAGCCCTCGCCGGTCGCGATGACCTGACCGTTGGAAGCCTTAAGACGGAATCTGAACTCACCGGCCTTGTCCGTATAGATCTCGAACTTGGGGTTCTTGGCAATAGGATATTCCTCGACGGTCTGATCTTCGACAGCAGCGATCGGCGCATTCTTGATCACGCTGGCGATACCCGCCTTACATGTCTTCAGAGCCTTGTATGTCTGACTCGTAGCGATGATCTCGCCGTTGCCCGCCTTCAGATCGAACTTAAATCCGCCTGACTTCGTATTCTTGATAACAAATTTGCCCATTCTGCTGTCTCCTTTCGAAAATAAAAATGCCGATGATCGGTCTTCATATCTCAAGTATAGCATCTGACAAATTTAAGCAAGCCGTGTCAAATCATTTAATTTTGAGGCGGCCGTTTGTGCATTAAGACTATATAAACTGATCGAGAAGTCAGTCGCGATTTATCAGCTGGACCGTGAGTCCCGCTGCAGCCAGTATGATCATCAGCAAGCCCGCCAAGACGCCCACGTCGTCCACCTCTACCTTCAGGGCTCCGCTGGAATCCGAGAAAACATGCTCCATTATCCAAGTGGCACCCTTTCTTACCGGCTCGATCTGAACCAGTACGGGAGCAAGTACATTACCTGCAAGCCGCCCTCCGATAACGGCAGTCAGCAACATGATCGTCCACTTCTGAACATTATAAACTGCAAGGCCCACGATCAGTCCCAAGCCCACGCCGATGAAGCCGTAAAGGATCGAGGCGCCGGCATTTTTGGGTTCTCTGATCGACGAATATGCCGTATAGAACCAATAGGCAACGGCGACTGTGGACACCGCGATTATCGCCTTCTGATAGAGAGCAAAAGCGGAGCCTCCGAGAGCCGCCATGCACACACCGATCACGATCCACATGGCATTTGTATTGTCTGCCAGATCAAAGTCGGCGGCAAAGGTGTCGAAAATATAATTTCCCAGGAACCAGCCCGCGATAAGACCGATCAAGGTGATGCTCGCCCTGAAAAACTTATAGCCGCCGAAGCAGACAAAAAGTCCGATCAGCGCCAATATTATCGTCTGTATCAATTCTTCTAAGCCCATATCTCACGGCAGTCGTCAAGGATCTGCCTAACCTCTTCCACGGTGCTCGCGCCGCACAGCCTGACCTTGACGGCAGCTGACTGTGGCAATCCGCTTATGTAATGGGGCATGACGCTTCTCATCTCTTTGACAGCCGTAGCTTCGCCGATCTGAGAGACTGTCCCCTCGAGTTCTCTTAAGAGCATATCACATCTTTGGAGCGCGGTAGGTGTTTCCGGAAGATTTTCGCCATTAATCCCTGCGATTATCTGCCTGAATATCCAAGGATTACCCATAGAGGCGCGGCCGATCATCAGTCCGTCTGCACCCGTTATCTCAAGCGCTCGCCGTGCGCTGTCAACATCTCTTATATCGCCGTTGGCAAAGAATGCAAGCTTGTAAGCGCGAACAGCTTCACGCATCTTAGCGACGGCCTCCATATCAGCCTTGCCGCCGTACATCTGGGTCGCTGTTCTTCCGTGTACGCATATGGACGCGGCGCCGGCAGCTGCCAGAGCCTTGACAAAATCACAGCTTTCTTCCGTAAATGCCGTAAAACCGATCCTTGTCTTGACAGTAACGGGTTTACCGAACTCTTCTGCTGCCCTGACAGTCGCTTTAACGATATCCGCAGCAAGCTTCGGCTCCTTCATGAGTCCGCTGCCTGACCCGGTCTTGACGACCTTGGGCACGGGGCAGCCCATGTTGATGTCGATGATATCCACCTTGCCCAACTCAGGATCGTTACAGATAGTCTTTACCGCATGATCAAAGTCCGACGGATCACAGCCGAAAAGCTGTATGCAAGTGATCCCCTCGTGTTCCGGATCGATCTTCATGTAGCGGTAGCTCCTGTCAAGTCCGTTGTAGACGATGGATCTGGCGCTGACCAGTTCAGTCGGTGCATATGCCGAACCGAACTCGTGGCAGATCCCCCTGAAGGTCACGGAACTTGTGCCGGCCATGGGGGCAAGACACACGGGGTTAGTGATTTTTATATTGCCGATTATTGCTTCTTTCATAGCAAACATTGTACCACGCCTTTAATTTTCTTACATTTTCACGCTTGCAAATCTTCTCATTTCTAACGAAAATAGTACTTGGATTAAAAGAGGTGTTATTTATATGGAAGATTGTTTGGTCTATTTCTTTACCGGCTTCCTCGACAGCGGAAAGACATCCGTGATCTGCTCTTGGATAGACGGTGATAATTTCAACAAGAAGAAGGTTCTCGTCCTCTGCGCCGAAGAAGGCGAGGAGGAATACATCGCGGAGAATTATCCTAATGCCAATCCCACTGTCATCCATGTTGAGACTGAAGAATTCAGCAAGAAGATGATGTTCGATCTTGAGAAGCAGTATAAACCTGATGTCATCTTTATCGAGTGGAACGGCATGGTATCGCCAGCGGAATTTTTCGAGAAGATCGATGTTCCGAGACGCTGGCTTCTTGCTGCGGCTGTAGTCGTTATCGATACATCTACATATGCCGAGTATTTCAGGAGCATGCAGACGATCTTCGCGGATTATTACAGATACTGCGATACGGTCATCTTCAACAGAGTAGATACCGATGTTCACGATATTCCGAGGCTTCGCGCGTCCTGTAAGTCGGTAAATCCCGGAATGAGCATCAACTTCCTGGATAAGGATAACGAGATAATATCGATAGAGGATCATCTTCCTTTCGATCTGAATGCGGATCCCTGCAATATCGAGGCGGATGATTTCGGACTTTTCTATACGGATGCATTGGACAATGTGAAACGCTACAACGGCAAGAGAGTGTCCCTCATCGGCCGGGCGGTGGTATTCCGCGAATTTAAGGGAAAAGCTTTTGCCATTCAGCGCCAGGCCTACACCTGTTGCGCTGCGGATATGGGGCAGATCAATCTTCTCTGTTTCTACGATGTGAAGCCGGGCTTCCCGGTGGGTCAGTGGGTCAAGGTCACCGGCACCATCAGGTATTTCGAGGAGAACCAGGGCGGACAGAAGGTCGCCATCCCCTGCCTGACAGTCGAGGATTATGCTATTACTTCCAAGCCGGACAACGAGGTCATTTATTTTAACTAAAGCAAAATATAGAAAGAAGGTATATACATATGACAAAAGTTGATGTTTTCTCAGGCTTTTTGGGCGCGGGTAAGACAACGCTCATCAAGAAGCTCCTTTCAGACGGCTATGACAAGCAGAAGATCGTCCTTATCGAAAATGAGTTCGGTCAGATCGGAATTGACGGGGGCTTTCTCAAAGAAGCCGGCATTGAGATTACGGAGATGAACTCCGGCTGTATCTGCTGCTCTCTGGTAGGCGACTTCGGCACAGCCTTGAAGCAGGTCATCGACGACTACGCTCCCGACCGCATCCTAATCGAACCTTCGGGCGTCGGCAAACTCTCCGATGTAGTTGCCGCAGTTAAGCGCGTGGAAGGCACCGAGGTCGCCGGAACCGTAACTGTAATTGATGCCACCAAGTGCAAGATCTATCTCAAGAACTTCAAGGAGTTCTACGAGAACCAGATCAAGTATGCCGGCACCATCATCCTCTCCCGTACCGGAACGATCAAGCAGGAGAAACTCGATCAGGTAATCGGGCTCATCAAGGAGATCAATGATCACTCACAGATCATCACAACTCCCTGGGACCTCCTGTCCGGCGCGCAGATCCTCAAGGCTATCGAGAACCCCATCACGGCTGCTGATATGGCGGCTGCCTTGCTCGAGGCTGAGGAGCACGAGCATCACCACCATCACCATTATGATGAGAACGGTGTATGCTCTTGCGGACACCACCACGACGATGATGATGACGACGATGACGAGGATGAGCATGAGCATCATCACCATCACGACCACGATGACGATGATCACGACCACCATGACCACGAGCATCATCACCATGATGACGACGAAGAAGAGTGCGGTTGCGGTCACCATCACCACCATGCGGATGAGGTCTTCGACAGCATCGGCTTTGAGACTTCCCGCTCCTTTACCAAGGCTCAGATCGAGGAAGCCCTTGGCAAGCTCGACGACAATGTTACTTACGGCATGATCTTAAGAGCCAAGGGTATCGTTGCGGGCGAGAATAACGAGTGGATCCACTTCGATTACGTGCCCGGCGAGGTCGAGGTCAGAACCGGCACTGCTGATGTTACCGGCAAGATCTGCGTCATCGGTTCCGAAGTCAAGAAGGACAAGATCAGCGAACTCTTCGGACTTTAATTATCTAGATCTATACCTAAGGGGGATGCACCGAGCATCCCCCTTTTGTTCTCTTAAAGCAAGTCTGATCAGGCCTGCTCCATCAAAGCTGCGAAAAAGCAAAATTGTTTCAGTTACCCTAAAGCAACTGAATACGGTGCTTAGAAGGCATCTGCAGCTGCTCAAAATGGCTTTTCCCTTGAGAAATAAGGCGTCGAGGGGCTTTCTGATACTTGTATTTTCGACAAAAAAATGTATGATATTACTGTTTGATTAAATATTTAGGAGGAAACTCATTATGCCTATTGTTTCAGCAACAGAAATGATCAACAAAGCACATGAGGGCCACTATGCAATCCCGGCCTTCAACACAAACAACCTTGAATGGACAAAGTGCATTCTCCAGGCTGTTCAGGAGACACAGACACCCGTTATGATCCAGACATCCGAGGGTGCCGCAAAGTACATGGGCGGCTACAAGATGGTCGTAGATATGGTAAATGACCTTATCGATTCCATGGGTATCACAGTTCCCGTTGCTCTTCACCTCGACCATGGTACATACGAGGGCGCTAAGAAGTGCATCGAAGTCGGTTACTCTTCCGTAATGTTCGACGGTTCTCACTTCTCCATCGAAGAGAACATCGAGAAGTCCAAGGAGATCATCGCTCTTGCTCATGCTAAGGGCGTATCCGTTGAGTGCGAAGTCGGCGGTATCGGCGGCACAGAGGACGGCGTTACTTCCAATGGTGAACTCGCAGATCCTGCAGAGTGCAAGGCTATCGCTGATCTCGGCGTAGACTTCCTGGCAGCAGGTATCGGTAACATCCACGGTAAGTATCCGGCAGACTGGAAGGGTCTTAACTTCGAGCGTCTCGCTGAGATCAAGGAAGCCATCAACAACAAGCCTATGGTACTCCACGGCGGTTCCGGTATTCCTTTCGAGCAGACAAAGAAGGCTGTTGAGCTCGGCGTATCCAAGATCAACATCAACACAGAGCTCCAGCTCGTTTTCGCTGATGCTACACGTAAGTACATCGAGGCAGGCAAGGATCTCGAGGGCAAGGGTTATGATCCTCGTAAGCTTCTTAAGCCCGGTGCTGACGCTATCATCGCTAAGGCTAAGGAACTCTGCGAGGGCTTCGGCGCTGCAGGCAAGGCCTGATCTTATAGATCTTAAGCAAATTAAGAGGTCGTCTCAGAGTGAGGCGACCTTTTTGATTGTTATAAAGCTTGTCTACCAAACATGTCCCTCTTTCTCGAAAAAGTAGACAAAAACATGCATTTTGAGGGACAAGCCCCCTATAGCTATCAGAAGCCCAGGTTGTCGTTTACCAGGATAACGTGGATCCTGCCCGGATGCTTGCTGTAGCGCGTGATCAGGAACTGGCAGCAGATCGTATCCGGGGACTTGCAGTTGAAGCAAGAGCCGGTCTTAGAACAAGGGGTATCAAGGCCGAATCTCTGAGCGTTAATGGGGGCCGCGACGTTGCGGGCGCGCTTCATGGCGGCGTCCATATCGGATGCGACCTTGTTCATGCCGGCGATGAAGATGACCTTACGGGGGCCCTGGGCGATGGCCGATACGCGGTTGGCGTTACCGTCGATATTTATCAGGATACCGTCCTCCGTAAGTGCGTTGGGAGAAGCCAGGTAGATATCAGCGTCATATGCGGCCAGCATGGCGGCGCGCTTGTCCTCGTAGTTGTCACGGTCGATGAAACTGTAATTACCATCCTTGAGAGCATCTACGAGGCCTATCTCGCGGGCACTCATGCAGCCTCCCATAGTGGCCGAACTGCCCTCGGGGATCAGATCCAAGGCGATCTTCAGCGCCTCTTCCCTGTCTGCTGCGTAATATCCCGTCATGTTACGGGACTCAAGCCCTTTGATAACCTTTGTTGCCAGTAGTTCATTGCGTTTATAAGTGAATTCGTCCATAGTCTCAGCGCCCTATAGAAAGGGCATCCTCCATAAGTATTAAGCCACTTGTATTATATAGATTCGTAGATCATACCCGCAAGGCTTTCGCTTGAAAACACCCCTCTTCAAAGGGTAGAATTAGAATGCTTATGAAAGAATGGACGGTAGTTTTATGCGCGGTATATATACAACGGTTAACGACAGTCGAAAAAAAGTTTTCGCTGAGGTAGCAAGACTCTCATATTCTTACGAGCCCGGCGCCCTTAAGGAAATGGATCATATCCCCTATAAGATCGTTCCCGGCGAAGTGTCGCAATATCTCGATTCGGTCTTCCTCGAGAGGGCCATAGTCGAAGAGCGCATGCGACTGGCCATGGGCCTGAACGTCAGAAGCGCCTCGGAGCACGCACCGGTATCCACGGGAGCCGAAGAGTGCGTCAAGCCTGAGAAATACTATGAGCCGCCGCTCATCAACATCATAAAGTTCGCCTGCCACGCCTGCCCGGATAATGTTATACATGTAACCGATGCCTGCCAGGGCTGCCTCGCAAGACCTTGTAACGAAGTGTGTCCCAAGGATGCTCTGTCATTCAAGAACGGACATTCCATAATAGATCCGGATAAGTGCATCAAGTGCGGCAAATGCATATCGGTCTGTCCATATGGCGCCATCATCAAGCAGGAAAGGCCTTGCGCCAAAGCCTGCGGAATGAATGCCATCAGTTCGGATGAGTACGGCCGTGCCGACATCGATTACGACAAGTGCGTCTCTTGCGGCATGTGCCTGGCTAACTGTCCCTTTGGCGCCATCGCCGACAAGGCGCAGATCTTCCAGGTCATTCAAGCGATCAGGAGCGACACTCCGGTATACGCCGCCATCGCTCCCTCCGTCACCGGCCAGTTCGGTCCTGATCTGACGCCTCGAAAAATGCGCAACGCTTTTAAGGCCCTGGGCTTCGAAGATATCGTCGAGGTCGCCATCGGCGCGGATCTCTGCACACTTGAAGAGGCGAAAGACTTCGTAGAAGAAGTCCCTGAAAAGCTCCCCTTTATGGCCACATCCTGCTGTCCCGCCTGGGCCATGATGGCCAAAAAGCTTTTTCCCCAGATCGCCGACTGCATCTCCATGGCGCTGACACCCATGGTACTTACAGGCAGACTTATCAAAAAACAACATCCCGGCTGCAAAGTTGCTTTCATCGGTCCTTGCGCCGCCAAGAAACTGGAAGCAAGCCGCCGTACAATAAGAAGCGACGTGGATTTTGTACTTACTTTCGAAGAGGTCATGGGCATGTTCGAGGCCCGCGATGTGGACTTCAAGGAACTCGAAGAGGATCACTCAATGCACGGCGCCAGCGGTGACGGTCGCGGCTTCGGTGTCAGCGGCGGTGTCGCCAATGCTGTCGTCAACTGCATACATGAGCTCTACCCCGACCGCGAAGTCAATGTCGCTAAGGCCGAGGGGCTGGCAGAGTGCCGCAAGCTCCTCATGGCTGCCAAAGCCGGCAAGTACAACGGCTACCTGCTCGAGGGCATGGGCTGTCCCGGCGGTTGTGTCGCCGGTGCGGGAACGGTTCAGCCCATCAACAAGTCAGCTGCAGCACTTGGAAAACAGGTCAAGGATTCGACCAATGCCCACGCCTTCCAGAGCGACTACAAAGATATCCTCGAGACGCTCGAGGAGAAGGATATGCAGAAGCCGGAGTAAGTTTTCACGATAAAATCGACAGTCGACTACCGTTTTGATCTATGAGTTAGATTCAGCAAAATCATTCACTTGCCAATGTGCCTGTGGATCGTATGAAGTATTCTGATTACTTGCAACACTGATTGCAGTCTGTCGTTATAGTCCATGTCCCCCTATCCTTCTTAATATGAATTTGCCTCTATCTCTCCTACTACCGCACTAATAGCAGCATTGTGTTCTTCAACTCTTCTGGCAGCTTCCCTTGATCTCTCCAGATAATCTTCTACATCTTGTTCATACTGATACCAGCTGTAATCATCGTATTCAGATTCCATTACAACAGCTGCCGCAGGCCAAAATGTATCCGGTAGCAAATCCTCTCTCGGCGGAACAAAAACTGACAAAAACATAAACAGGAACACTAAGAAGCCGAAGATAAGACAGGCAAACTCGTAATATGCGCCAATCGTCTCATCCTCTTTTCTTTTTATTATTGATAATATGAACACACATACAGCTAAAACAATAATCACATAAAAGATTGCATTAACACGGTAATGAATGATATCGGAACTACTTGTAATACTTCGAGAATACTCTGCCACACACGAACTGATAATATTATTCATAGCTATAAAAGTAGCTGCGATCAATGTAATGGAAATCAGAATGGATTTTGAGACATTGGCAACACACTTCCAGAACGAATGATTATCGTTAATCTTCATTATTGCAAGGACTAACCAAACTATCCCTTCCAGAAAAAAGATGAAAGATAGCCCCCAAACGACGTTGGATATAATATAAGCTGAAGACCATTCACTTACAGGATAATCCCAAGAATACATAAGTGATTTATTCATCTTGAAAATCGCCTTAACAAAAGTCCATAAGCTAAACGATATTTTATCGTAACGATCCCCGACGTAAAACAGCTTTATGAAAGGTGTAAACAAGAAAAAAACAGATAGGATCAGAGCTGCAATCTTCAGCATTGTATCAATCGTCTTTTTCGATAATACCATGTAGTGCTGGTCCATCCGATTCATGGTATAACCATCTGGCATAAAAGCCGGATTCTCAACACTTGGATTGTTCAGTCCACCCACCGGGTTCTGATACGGATAAGGCTGACCGCATTTCAAACAGAAGCGCGAGTCATCATTGAGTGTTGCTGAACAATATGGACAATTCTTCATAAAACAATCTCCAATTTATTCGGTTCAAGTCTCAATTTGATTTAGTGTCCGACACTAAATTTGTTAATGAGCATTATAATAAGCATCGATTTCACCTACTATTTCACTAATAGCAGCATTGTGACTTTCAACTGAGTAGCTCGCATCCAAGTTGCGTTCCTCATAGCGGTCAAGTTCACGCTCAAGGTCCACATCGAAAACTTCTTCAACTCGATCATATCGACTGGCTTTAGCCTTATATTTATTCATATCTACCAGCAAGAAAACGATGACGCATAATGCAATAACCAAGGCAATCGTTAAACAGATAGGCAATATTGCAATCTTATTCTTATTCTGTACTTGCGGCTGCCCATAAGGCGGCGCGTACATCTGTGCTGGAGCAGCTTGCTGATAAGGGGGTTGCTGCATCTGATCAATTACCGGGCTGCCACAAAAAACGCAGATTGTTTTTCCTTCAGGTATCTCTTGATTGCAATTGATGCATCTCATGTAATAATCCTCCTGTCACTTATCACAAATATCGTGCTGACGACTATTTATTTCAGTATTCCATACTCAGCGCAGATACCAGCCCATTCCTGTGAACCTGCAAAACCCTGGAAGACAGACTCTCTCGAGACTCCGTTATTGAGCTGACCAACCCAATCGGCAAAGCCGGCAGGATCTGCCTCTCGTCCCATAAAAGTTCTGTAAAGGCGGTTTACGTATTCTTCATTATTGAAGCCGTGCGCTATAAACTCTTCGGAGAAGAAGAAACCGTGTGCAGCCTGAGATCCTGAAATCTGCATATTGGCCAGCTGAGCGGCCCAATTATTCAGACCACCGATATCTGCATCTCTGCCAAGACAGGTCGTATAAAGGCGGCGAGCAAAGCTCTCGACCTCTGCACTTGGCTGAATGTTGATATTCGGACTACAATTGCTGCCGGATGTAATACTATAGCTCAGGCAAAGATTCGCCCACTCAGTGGAATTGATAAAGCCGTCAATTACCTGCATCTTAGTCCAGCCCTGATCCATAAGCGTCATCCAATCAGCCTTATGCTCATCAGCAGGACGATTAAAGAAAGTCAGATAGAGCGTATCCAAGAAGTCTGAATTACTCATATTCTTTCCCAGGAACTCTTCTGAGAACAAGAAACCTCTAGCTACATCCGCACCGGTAAAGCCCTCAAACTTAACCTTGTTGATCCAATAGTTCTTGCCGTACGCTTCGGAAGGTCGACCGAGAGCGACATTATATAACCTTTCGATAAAGTCACCGAGACCTGCGGAAGAGCTGCTATTCGTGCTACTCGTGCTGCTGTTTCCAGGCTGCACGGGAGCAGGCGTGGCAGTCGGCCTGGGAGTCGTTGTCGGCTTATTGGTAGGAGCTGCGGTTGGCTTTAATGTCGGTGTCGGGGTGACGGAAGTCTTATCAGGCACTTCAACATCGAAAGTTATGCTGTTCATATTGCCATATTTATCTATTACAAATATGTAGTTACCGTATATTCCGGGGTCTGTTGCATTTATGTGATAGTTTATGGTATCATCATCAATAAAACTGCCATTCGGATTAAGGCCTTCATTTTTAATCCACTCATTATTCGGAGCTATAGCATGACACCAATCCATGACATAAGCCGACCCGCCAAATGTACGCGTCCTATCACCTAAGCCACTCTCATCATATACTTTTGCAAACACATCGTATCCGTCTGGTGTTATATTTGAAACGGTCAGTCCGTATACTTCCGGCCCCTCGTTATCTGATACATAGTATTCTTCACTGCAATCGATCACTCCGGAAGCAGTCGTCAATAAGATTGAAATGTCATTGCTACCGCTTGCTATCTCGAACTCGAATGTTCCACTCAAACCGTCAGCACCTTTTTTCAGAACACCACTATCATAGTGATCATATATATAGAATCGGCCGTTTAGTGAGTTTGATAACTCAGCATCAATAAGTCCGATTTCACATCTTGTACAAAGATGACTCGGATCGTGAACAGTAAATGTCATCTCACATAAAGCATTACTGTCTGCTCTTGTTATCTCTCTGAAAGAAGTCTCGACCCAGGGCTGTGCAATGAATGAAAAACTTGTCGGTCCATACATGCTAAACCCCAATTCATAAAAACTTACATCGACATGCCATGAGTACGGCCCATAACCGCCTCCTAATTCAGAACGTTTTACATAGCAGTATAAGGTGTTACCGCTTCTTGTAGGCGTATATTCGTGATTGCCCACAACAAATTTACAACTGTATCTGGTATAGCCTTTATCTGTTACAGTACAAGAAAGCTTACATGAATCTGCAGTTATTTCAGACGCTTTTAAATTGCTCAGATTTACGTCATCTTTTGTAGGGCCCGGGGTCGGAGTCGGTTGCGGATTTACAGTGCCATTAAATCTTGCAACATACTCCAAATTTGGTATTGCGGAAATAGTATTATACTTGCTATTAAACTTCCCATTATATTTAATGCAATTCTTAGATTTTGCAGAGCCCCAACATTCAACTGTAGTAAAAGTACTCCCTGATACAGTAAGCACCATAGCAGAGTGTCCCCCTGCCCTTATAACATCTCCAACCTTTATGCCTCCAGCATTATTAACAGCAGAAACAGAAGTATAATGCGTCCATTGCGTATGAGGTGACTTTCCTGTTATCTCGCGACCAATTAATTCACAAAGGCCAATACATTGACGATACCCCTGATACCAGTATTCTCCTTTATGCATAGTGCTTTTGAGGGAAGAACCATAGGTACTGCCATATGGAGTCTTAGACGCTTTAAAACCCGATTGAGCAGCTGCATCTAATGCGCTAGCAGTATTGGAAACATTATTGTAATTATAAGTCCAGTAACTACCATTTTCAAAACCATATTTGGTACATACTCTGTCAATATCAGCTTTAGTGATTCCACTTGCAGCATTGGCCTTTGTATCATTGATACCTGGTACTGGAATTATTAGCATCCCAATTGCAATTACAGCTACAATCAACAAAGAGATGGTTTTCGTTAAGCTCTTCCTCATAATAATCCCCCTAATTTATTATCAGTTTCAGCTTTCACACTTATACAACTAATAGTACTACTTTGTTTTCGCGTTCTCAAGACTTCCATAAAATAGTGATGAAGACGAAGATTGTTTTTTATTCTGCAACGAGGAAGGATCAAACTATGGATAAGGATACCCTCATCGGGATTGGCGGAAGAATCAAGAATGCACGAGAAGCAGCCGGATTAACGCAGGAGAAACTTGCCGATCTAATTGATGTTTCCGTACAGTTTATTTCCGACCTTGAGCGTGGCAAGTCAGGCTTATCCATTGAAACGCTCATAAAAACATGCAGTGTCCTACAAGTCTCCAGCGACTATATCCTTTTCGAAAAGCTTGATAAAAACATAAGATACGACTTCCTGATGAGGCTCGAAGGGCTGAGCCCGGACGCATTGGTGTTAATGGAACGTCAGGTTAATCTCATGGTTGATGCGCTGAGGTTTAAGGGCTGATTAGTTAATTCAGGGCGTTTTTACCTCCCGTGTTAACCCAAGCTGGGTTAATAGTAGAGTTAATATAACAACAAATCCCGAGCCGCC
Organism: uncultured Clostridia bacterium; assembly: GCA_946537885.1. Classification (GTDB taxonomy): domain Bacteria; phylum Bacillota; class Clostridia; order Saccharofermentanales; family Saccharofermentanaceae; genus Saccharofermentans. The sequence goes on along the minus strand of CAMNGC010000001.1, from coordinate 12,432 downwards.
CCCACAAAAAACGCCCGCACTTTTTCGATAATAATAACTCAGCCGATCTTATACCTCGCTGACGGCTTCACGATCAAGGTCACAATAAGGATCACCAGCGCCGTCGCCCCCAAGCTTATGGGGTAGACCGTCATTATTGTAGTGAATGACGGGTGCGCGCGGAAGACCGTGTAGATCCAGGTCAGGCGGATGCCGCAGATACAGATTACCGAGATCAGTGCAGGTATAAAGGACATACCGTAGCCTCTCAGATAACCGGTCAAAGTCTCCTGGACAAAGCTGAAAAGATATGCGAAGAAGATAAATTCCAGCCTGATACGCCCGTTGGCGATAACATCCGGATCAGAATTAAAGAGCCGCAGCAAGGGCTCTACCAGCAGCAATATCAGGCTACACGCTATACCGGTGCATAAGAGATTCTGGATCAGACAGATCTTTAAGGTCTTGCGGCAGCGGTCGTTCTTGCCTGCCCCATAGTTCTGGCCGACAAAGGTCGTGCAAGTCTGGTTAAAGGAATTCATTATATAATAGGCGAAGATCTCCAGATTGTATGCCGCCGAACTTGCGGCGATGACAACGGTGCCCAAGCTGTTGACCGCCGACTGGATGATGATATTCGCGAAGGAGAAGACCATGCCCTGAAGTCCCGCCGGCACGCCGATCTTAAGGATCCTTATCAAGACTTTGCGATCAACTTTGATCTTACGAACATCTACCTTCACCACATCATCGGTTCTGATAAGCGCAGCGAAAAGGATCATAGAACTTACAAGATTCGCGATGACCGTGGCGATGGCAACACCGTCAACATCCATATCGAAACCGATAACAAACAGAAGATTGAGCAGAACATTAAGGATGCCGGATATGACCAGCGCCATCAGCGGCACCCCCGTCTTACCGCAACTTCGGAAGATAGCAGATTCAAAGTTATATAGAAGTATTACCGGCATGCCCAGAAGATAGATCCTCAGGTATTTGACGGACAGATCTCTGACCTCGTCCGGGACTTTCAGCATCTCCACCACCTGAGGCGCCGCCAGCTCCCCGATCAAGGTCATCAGAAGGCCTCCGATCAGGGCAACTACCAAAGACGTGTGCACGGTCTTTGCCGCCATCTCGCGGTCGCCTTGACCGATCGCTCTGGCGATTATAACGTTGCTCCCGAGTGATATTCCGACAAAAAGGTTTACCAGCAAGCCGATCACCGGCGCATTAGAACCAACCGCAGCCATGGCCTCCTTGCCGGAAAAACGACCGACTACCGCCACATCCGCCGCATTGAATAGCTGCTGGAGGATCCCCGTAAGTGCCAAAGGCAATGTGTATTTGATTATCTTGTCACCGAGAGTCCCGGTGGTCATATCGATCTTTTTATTCATAGGTAGTGTATTATACACCTTCCGGTGACAAGAGGAATGGTCCCTATAGCTTGCAGCTAAATATCATTCCGTCCTTCTCGCCATCCAAGTCCTCTCCCGAACTGGTAATAAGGAGCCTTCCGTCAGGCAGGAAACAGCAGGATGTCACATGCTTGGCCGGAAGCTCCACAACTGCCAGCAGCTCACCTGTGACTGAGCTTCTTTTCTCAACCCGGCTACCACCCCACATAGCGACCCAGAGGTTATCCTCCTGATCGATGCACATGCCGTCAGATACTCCGTCCGTCACATCGAAAAGCACCTTGCAGTTATTGATATCTCCGCTCGCGAAGTCATAATCATACACGAAGACGGCATGCTCACTCGAGTCAGAGAAAAAGAACTTTGTCCTGTCAGAATTCCATGCCATTCCGTTGGAGATCTTGGTATCGGCTCGAATCACCTTAAATTCGGGGGTCCCCGCCTCTCCTGCCTTAAGATCCACCCTATAGAGATTGCCTCCCTCAGGCGCGCCCTCTTTATAAGCAGATGTTCCTACAAAGAGCCTGCCCGCCGGATCCGCTTTCGCGTCATTACAGCGCTGCCAATCCTCGAAAATCCCCGTCGTATCGCAGATCTTCGTGATCGTCCTCGCCCCATTATCCTCTCCAACAAGGTAGAGACCATCGGTAGCGCAGGCCAGGTAACTTCCGGGCTCCTCCCAGGGCACGGCCGCCCCGACCTGTTGTCCCAGAGCGATCAACTCGCGACTGCCGTCAGGCTTTATCAGATGCAGCTCCCCGGCGATTATATCCACAAAAGAGATTATCCCGGTGCGTTCATCGTAGAAAGGGGCTTCTGCCAGTCTGTAGCGGCGGCTGTCAAAGATCTCTGCCTGATAAGTCTTGATTTCCATGGTGTTAAGCCCCTCTTTTCGATCTGTATTCTACAGATATTGTAGCAAAAGGCTTTTCGATAATTAAGACTGATATTTACCAGGGCTTGACGCTTCCGATTATCTCGTTGATATCCTTGACGCCGTTGTTATCAAGCCACTCGTTCATCTGCTCGATGATCTTAAGGGGCGCATAGGGATCGCGAAAGATCGCGCACCCCATCTCGACGCAAGTCGCGCCCGCCACCATCATCTGCAGGGCCTCTTCGCCATTAGTGACGCCGCCGATCCCCAGCACCGGTATCTTGACCTTGGAGGCGGTTTCCCAGACCATCCTCAAGGCTATCGGGAAGATAGCTTCGCCGGAATAGGCGCCGACATTATTATGGAAGAAAGGTCTTCTGCTGCCCAGTTCGATCTTCATGGCGTGGATGCTGTTGATAAGGGACACGGCATCGGCTCCCGCGGCCTCCGCTGCGAGGGCTATCTCCGCGATGTCTCCGACGTTTGGCGAGAGCTTGACTATCAGTGTTTTCTTGGTCATCTTACGTATTATGGATGTGATCTTCTCCGTGCCTGCGCATGAAGTCCCGAGAGGCGCGCCTGACGTATTCGGGCAGGAGATGTTAAGCTCGATTATCGGCGCATCAGTCTCTTCCAATTTCTCGACTATGGCAACATATTCGTCGATGTCAGAACCCGCGATATTACTTAAGACATTAGTGCCCTTGCTCAGCAGATTCGGCAGTTCGTTCTCTATATAGTAATCGATTCCGGGATTTTGAAGTCCCACTGAGAATAATAGCCCCGAAGGCACTTCCACGATCCTCTTGCCGGGATTGCCGTCACGGCGATAAAGCGTGGTTCCCTTGGTGGCTACTCCGCCCAGCTTTGACAAATCGACGAACTCCTCATACTCTCTTCCGTATCCGAAAACGCCCGATGACACGATCACCGGATTCTTGAATTCATTGCCGTTTATATTTACTTTTAGCTCAGCCATTACCAAACTACCTCCCTTGAATCGAAAACAGGCCCGTCCTTACAAACATGCAGGAAATGCTCCTCCCCGTCTCGCCTTATATTCACGGCGCACACCAGGCAAGCGCCGATTCCGCAGCCCATATGTTGTTCCAACGACACCTGACACAATGTGTCATACTTCCCGCAGATCCCGGATATTACCTTAAGCATCGGCATGGGGCCGCAAGCATAAACGCAATCGTAATGACCGTCTGAACTTAAAAGCTCCTCAAGGGGCTGAGTTACAAAGCCGTGGATCCCCGCCGATCCGTCATCTGTACAAAGGATCGTCCTGCTGCCGTTCTTCTCGAACTCATCCTGCAGGATCTTTATCGATGCGTCTCTAAAGCCGCTTATGGCCGTAGCATATTCCCTATAGTAATCCGACAGCCCCACCATGGGCGGAACGCCGATGCCGCCGCCTATCAGGATCACCTTGCGCCCGGGCTCCAGGAGCGTAAAACCGTTGCCCATCGGCCCCATAATATCAAGAGTCGAGTTGACCGGGACATCCGCCAGATCCCTTGTTCCCTGTCCTTTAAGAGCGAAAACGATCTTTATCACGCCGTGCGCTTCGTCGATCCGGCAGATGGAGATCGGTCTTCTCAGCGAGTGCCCCGCAAGCGCGATGTGAACAAACTGTCCCGGCACGGCAAGTGCAGCCAGATCCGGCGCCAGGATATTCATCTCATAGATCCCTCTGGCAATATTATTCTTGGCGAGTAGCGGATATTTACCTTGAACGTATCTCATTTTAACCTCCGTAAGTTCGCCTGCCGATGGTGTAAAAGGCAGGCTTGCCTGTTCAGTTAGCCTCAGCTAACCATATGCATAGATTATTCTCTGCCTTTGATATTGTCAATTGACAAAAGGCACATATAGGTGGCGTCGACGAGGCTTTTCGATTATTAATTGCTATGCTCGAAAAGCGGGTTTTTTCCCGGTGGACTTCCCTGTACATAGGGAACACTTCCGGGAAATGACGGGGGGGCGGCAATCTTAGCACAAACAAAAGGAGTCAACCAACCGGGGGGACTCCTTAGTTTTGATCTGAGATATAATTACATCTCGCTTACCAGGTCGATGGAGCGCTCCTTGTTGAGCCTCTTACAAACCTCGACAAAGGTATCCAGCGGGATATCGTGAAGCTGCGTCTTCTGTCCGCGGATGGTAACGGATACAGTGCGGTTCTCACACTCCTTGTTACCGATTACGAGGATATAAGGATCCTTCATCGTGCGGTAATACTTGATCTTCTCGTTCATATTCTTGTCGGCGTAATCAGCCTCGGTGCGTACATACTCATATTCGAGAAGCTCCTGAACTTCCTTGGCGTACTCGTTGTTCTCGGTGTGGATCGGAACGATGCCGACCTGAACAGGGCTCATCCAGAAGGGGTATGCACCCTTGAAATGCTCAGTGATGATACCGATGAAACGCTCGAAAGAACCAAAGATGGCACGGTGGATAACAACAGGCATCTTCTGGGTATTGTCCTTGTCGATATAGGTCAGACCGAAGTTTGCAGGAAGCTGGAAGTCGAGCTGGATGGTGCCGCACTGCCACTCTCTGCCGAGGGCGTCCTTGATCTGAAGGTCGATCTTGGGGCCGTAGAAAGCGCCGTCGCCCTCGTTGATCTCGTAATTGCCCTCGCCGTATCTGTTGTCGAGGATCCTCTTCAATGCAGCCTCGGCTCTGTTCCATACCTCGATGTCGCCCATGAAATCATCAGGACGAGTGGAGAACTCGGGACGATATGTGAGACCAAAAGTATTATAGATGGTATCGGCCAGCTCCATGATGCGTCCGATCTCTTCCTCGATCTGGGACTCCATAACGAAAGTATGGTCGTCATCCTGCCTGAACTCCTGCACACGGAAGAGGCCGTTCATCTGACCAGACTTCTCTTTACGATGCAGAACATCCATCTCACTGTAGCGGATAGGCAGCTCCTTGTATGAGTGGATCGTTCTCTTATATGTCATCATGGCATTGGGGCAGTTCATGGGCTTGGCAGCCATTGTGTCTTCAGCCTCGATAGAGAAAACGGATGCCGTCTCATCGGACTCGACTGCGTCGTCCGCCTTGGTTCCGTCCGTCAGGCCGGGTACCAGGAACATGTTGTTGACATAGTGTGCCCAGTGACCGGAAATAAGCCAGAGCTTCTTGTTATTGATAAGAGGCGCCGAGATCTCCTGATAGCCGTACTTATTCTGCAGGCTGCGGGAATAAGCAATGAGCTGACGATACATCTCCCAACCGCGGGGGAGCCAGTAAGGCATTCCGGGAGCTGTCTCCTGGAACATAAAGAGCTCCTGCTTGGGACCGATCTTCTTATGATCGCGCTCGAGAGCTTCCTTGATAAGAGCCAGATGAGCCTTGAGCTCGTCCTTGCTCGGGAAAGCATAAACATAGATCCTCGTGAGGGAATCGTTCTTCTCGTCGCCTCTCCAGTAAGCGCTGGAAGAAGACTTGAGCTTAAAAGCGGTAGACAAAAGCTCGCGGGAATTCTCAACGTGAGGGCCGCGGCAAAGATCCACATAATCGTCACCTGTATAGTAGATAGTGAGAAGCTCATCCTCCGGCAGATCTCTGATGATCTCGACCTTGTACTTCTGATCCTTGAACATCTCGAGAGCGTCCGCTCTGCTGATCTCTTCGCGTCTCCAATCTTCCTTACGCTTGATGATCTCAAGCATCTTGTCCTCGATCGTCTTGTAATCATCCTCGGTTATGGCGCGGGGCAACTTGAAATCATAGTAAAGACCATCGGCGATCTGCGGTCCGATAGCATACTGTGTTTCCTTACCGAAAATCTCGATAACAGCCTTAGCCAATACGTGCGCCAGCGAGTGGCGATAAACCTGAAGAAACTCTTCTCTTTCCATTTTGATATACATCCTTTTACATAATGCTGTCTCTGCTACGGTCAGAGATGCACAACGATTATACTCCAGGAAGTGCCGGAGCTCAAATGGTCAGGCTGTCAGTATATCGAAAAGAATTACTTAACGGGCATTTTCTCAAAAAATATCAAATGCATCATCCGGTAATTTCGAGAATACCTCTTCCAACATGACCCCATCGATCTTAATTGCCAGCAGTTCATCAACCGTCTTCACATCAGTCGGTTCTTGATAAAACTCGCAGAATGAGATCATCCTCTTATTGTTCTCTCTGTCTCTGTAATAAGTCACTGAATACCTCTTATTGTTGTATTCAAACTCAATCTCTCGTCCTGTACTTACCAATAAATCAATACACTCAGCTCTCATTTGAAACCCTCCCGATCTTCTCTATCTCATCCAGCAGCTCCTCCACCGTATAGCGCTTCTCCGGATCCATACTGATGCACTTCTCTATCAGGGGCCAGAAAGGAGCAGAAGCCTGTATCTCTTTGGGGAAATGACCGGTAAGCATAACATTCAAAAGGACACCGACGGCATAGACATCGGATTTGGCCGACGAGGCCTTGAAGCCGTAGCCCAACTGCTCGGGAGCGGCGTAAACCTGTGTTCCCATATAGCGGGTGTCGTCGGCTTTGTCCGGATCGAACCATTTGGCTGCGTTGACATCCAGGAGAAAGACTTCGCCATCAGGCTTAATTATGATATTTGATGGCTTTACGTCCCTGTGGATTATAGGGTCAGGCAGACCATGTAAAGCGGACAGGATGTGGCAGACGGCCGCGGCGATAGCGAGAGCCTTCTTCGGTTCGAGGGAGCCTTGGGAAGCCAGGAGCTGCGCAAGAGTATTGCCTTCGATATAATTTTCGATAACGATGAGACAGTTACTGCTCTCGTATATCTTCTCGATCCGCGGCATTTGCGCGATGGGGTTGGATAGCAGGTATTCGTAGATGCTGCGGTTATAAACGCTCAGATATTTCTTGATATAGAGGCGGTCATCGACGCTGTCGCGGACCAGTACGATGTCGCTTCTGCCGTCGATCTCCTCGACTGTCATATAACGCATGAGTTCGTCGATCTGTTCGTAGGACAGGCCCTTGTAGGGATCATTCTGTGTCAACTGATATTCCTCATCGGAAGAATAGACTTCCTCTTCACTTAACTCATTGACGTGACCGCACTCGAGGCATTTCCACTCAGCTAAGTTATCGGAGAAGCCTTTCTGGACATTAAGCATCTGTCCGCAACCGTCGCAAAACCACGCGATGTCGGTCTCGGTATCGATAGCGGGATTAATGAGCATCATGCCGCAGCCCTTACAGATCCAGTAAGGAAGATCGCTGCTGTAACCTTTCTGCATCGTCAGATTGGCGTTGCAGTTGGTGCAGTATTCATATTCGGGATCCTGCCCGTCTTTCTTGTCACGTTTTCTCATGTTTGGCAAAGCGGCAGTTCAGTAATAAGACTGCCGATAATACCAGTATAACACCAAGAGCCGAAGCAGGTGTCATTTCCTCATGATAGTAAAGGATTCCAACAAGAGACGCTACCACGGGTTCAACCGAAGCCAAAACTGACGCTTTGCCGTTCTCGAGCCCTGTCAGACCATATGTATAAAGCAGGTAAGGAATAAAACAGCTGAATACGCCGATCATTATGCACCAGGCCCAGGCCGGAAGCGTCTGTCCTTCCGGAAGAGTAGAGGACTTTATCACATCTATAACCGGCGACGGATTCCATATGACAGCCGCGCCGACTGCCGCAAAAAGGCAGGAATAAAAATTAATGGTAAGGCTGCTATAGCCCCTCTCGAGAGAGTAGCGAGAGAATATGGTATAGAGCGCGTATCCCACGCCCGAGCCGATGCCGAAGAGCAGGCCCTTGCCGGTGACGGTCATGCCGCCTGCGACTCCCGAGACCAGCGCGCATCCCGCGAAAGCCAATATCAGCGCTATTATCTTAAGCTTTGTGATCTTCTCCCGGAAAAGCACCGCCGACAGGAGCATCACCACCGTCGGCGCAATATAAAGAAGTATCGCCGCCGATGACAGGCTCATCATGTCGATCGCCCTGAAGTAACAGAAAGTGAAGAAAAGCAAACTTAGCAGGCCCGAACCCAGAAAGCACCAGATATCCTTTATCTTAATCTTAAACTTGCCCGGATCAGTCAGCAGCATCAATAATCCGAAGCAGACAGCTGCCACAGCACACCTGACTACGATCGCCCCGTCAGAATCGATCCCGTATTTGGCCAGATGCCTGGTAAAAAAGCCCATGAAGCCCCAGCAAAAACCGCCGCCGAGGACCGCCGCCGCATATCTGTTCATTCATTTTCTCCTGCTCGAAAATTGCAAGGCGATTATACTACAAATCATTTTCGAAAAGAGCAAAGGTTCGGATGAGAGCCGTTTCTGTTGTCGATATGCCCAAAATTTACAAATTTTCGGTCCGGAATCTGTGAAATATTATTGTAATAATCCATAAAAATCGTATAATAATTATCAGTATTAATTTACTATTTTATGAATATGGGTGATGCAAATGTCTGGTTTATTAGATGTATTTAAGGGTAAGGGCAGCAGCCCCGCTGTCGGTCTTTCTATGTCAGGTGCTGATGTAGGAAGCTCTTCTTCCACATCAGAAACAAAGGGTGGCAACATTGCAAGGATCAACAATCCTGCGGCTAATTATGCGAGAGAACGCGCAGAGGCAGCAAGAGCGCAGATCGAAGCGCGCAAGGCAATGGAGGAATCCCGTAAGTCAGGCCCCGACAAGAACAAGATCTCACCTCTTGATGCTGATTCCAAGAAGGCAGAGCCGGCAAAGCCTGCTGTAGCGCCTGTTACTCTCAAGGCCCCTATCAAGAGACCTCCGTCGGCATCGATCAATCGCGCCAAGGCGCTGGCAGCACAGCAGCAGGCTCAGGAAGCCGGTCGTCCCGGTTCAGCCCCCGCTACCGGCAACGTGATCGATCACAATAAATCCGCCGCCACTATCGCGGCAGAGAAGGCCAAGCGTGACCTTGATCAGGCGAAGGCCCTTGAAGACAGCGCCGTTAAGGAAGCAGAGAATGCAGCATCTAAGTCTGAGGAGGCTAAGCAGGCTGTTATCAAGTCCGGTGAAGTTCGCCAGGCCGCAGTAGCATCCGAGGAAGAAGCTGCAAAGGCAGTAGCCGCAGCTCAGAAGGAATATGATGCCGCTCTCGCAGAAGCTGAGAAGGCTCAGGCAGAGGCAGACAAGGCAGACGAGATCGCGAGAGCCGCTGCCGAGAAGGCAGACAATGCCATCAATATAGCATCTCAGAAGAAGATTGAGCTCGATGCGAGACTGGCTGCCAAGGATGCCGAGGAGAAGGCGCGCAAGGCGGCAGAGGAATTTGAGCAGGAAGCAAAGAATTCCGCCATACATGCCGAGGAACTGGCAAAGAGCGCGACTCAGAAGGCGGAGGAAGCTAAGGAAGCTTCTAAGATCGCTAACGAGGCTTACGAGCTCGCCAACAAGAAGAAGATCGAAGAAGATAACAGGATCGCCGCCGAGAAGGCCGAAGAAGAGGCAAAGGTCGCTGCCGCCAAGGCTCGCGAACGCGCTGAGGCCGCCGCCAAGAAGGCCGAAGAGGCAATGGCTGCCGCCAAGAAGGCGGAGGAAGAGGCCAAAGCCGCTGCAGCACAGGCTGAGGAGGAGTCTCGCCGTGCCCTCGAGCTGGCTAAGGAGATCGCCAAGTTTGGTGATGCGACTGAGGCTAAGGCCGAGTGATTTTTCGAGAATAGTAATAATAAAGGGGCTTCAAAAGTGAAGCCCCTTTTTATGTGGAAGATCCCCCGGGATTAATATTCGAGTTAATCTGCCCACGGGATTACCTCTCAAGGTAAAACCGGACTCTCACCTTCCTCACGAGAACACGATGCCCGCCAAAGGCGACATAACGATCATTATTATCGAAAAACACAGCGAGTTCACTGAGATCAGAGTTGCCCTCGCTTCCGCAGGTACCATATTGTTGAGCTCCACATCCGCCCTGATCTGTATTATGTCATCTGCGAATGCCGATGCGATGCCGCCAATCGTCATTATCCACAGATTACCGGTCAACGCCGCAGCCGCTCCGCTGATCACCATCAGGGCGGTAACAAGAAACATCCGCCTGAACCGCGCGTGTCTGAAGCGAGGCGACAAGAGGGCTCCGGCAACACCACCCAAATACATAACAAAGAGCAAGGGGCCCAGAAGCAGCTTATTCGCGCCGGCATCCTGGAGTTTGGACTGCAGCGAGAAGAGCAGCAGCACATCGATCGCACCGACAAAGCCGTTGCCGAAGATGATGACCGACGCATTTGGATTGCTACGAAGGAAACCGACGCTCTGGCGTATCAGATCCTTGAGCCTCTCCCGGTATGACAAAGCCTGTTTACGGACAATGACATCGTTTTCTTTCATACTGAGGATAATAAAAAGTTGGGCAGTCGCGATCCCGACGCTTAAGAGCTGGACCCGCCGATTTCCCATAAGGAGCGCCAGTCCTGCACACAGAGAAGCGATGCTGCTGCCCACCCTGTAGATTATGGTCTGCATCGACGAGAAGTTCTCATACTCATCGACCGCTCCCGCCTCTTTCAAGCTGTCATAGGCCAGCGCATTGTCCGTTCCCGAGCAGAAATTATAGCTCAATGCCGAGAAAGCAATGGACAGCAGGACTCCTCCGTAACAGTCAATAAATCCCATACTTATGGCACTTGATATGGAGCAGACACAACTGACGATCAAGCTTCTTTTCCGCCCGAAAACATCCGCGAACATACCCGATGGTATCTCCGCGACGATGCTCACGATATGGAAGACCGTCTCAGCCATCATGATCTCCATCATCGAAAATCCCCTTGCGGCCAAGAGCGCCACCCAGGCGACACCGGCCAAAGACAGATTTCCTATCAGGTTTATCACATAGATCTTGCGCAATTGTTTTCGTGCGCGTAAATAAATTTCAGACATAAAAAATCTCCTCTAATCAAACTTTTGATCAAAGGAGCACTGCGTCAAATCGGTCAGGAATATACTTTATTTACCGAAAAAGGGCGCAATACTCCCGTCGGAGACCATGTCATAACCGTTCATGAGCTGAATATTTGTTGTGATCCAGTACATAAATATTGCGTCCTTTCGTCAAATCTACCACGATTATAGATTATAGAAATTCCCCGGTCAAGGCTTGTATCTCGCCTTGAAGATGATCTGCAAAATAAAGGGCGGCAACTTCTTAAGCGTTACCGCCCCCGGTATTCTCACATTATCTCGCTCCGGCACCGGAGCTTATCATGCATCCTTTTTCTTCTTTTTCTCATATATGAATGACCCGAGCATCAGAACAGAGGCAAGCACACACAAGATCCCCGGCAAGATCGTTGAACTCTCGTCCTCACTGGTTGCCGGACCCATTCTCCCAAGCTTTCCTGAAGAAATATTATTCCTCAAGTACCCCGATTATTATAATCCCAAAGCGAAAAGTCAGCACATCAAAATATGCACAAAACCAAAGGTCAAACATAGTCAAATTTGTTAGCACTTACCTCTTGCGAGTGCTAATTGAAGGACTATAATGTAGTCAGAACAAAGGAAAGAGGATCAAAGAAGAGATCAGACCTCCGCCTCTTGCTCGGATAACAACAATTCAAAGGAGATGATTAGTATGTTGATGTCCGGTTTATTTGGAGAAGATTTGTTTGATGATTTTTGGGGTTACCCTACGAGAGAGCTTGCTAATATCGACAAGCAGCTTTACGGAAAACACGCCCAGAACCTCATGAAGACCGATGTTCATGAGAATGAGGAAGATTATGAGATGGATATGGATCTTCCGGGATTTAAGAAGGATCAGATCAAGATCAATCTTGAGGATGGCTATCTTACCATCAGTGCTGCTAAGGAACATGATAACGAGAAAAAGAAGCACGGCAAGGTCATCCGTCAGGAAAGATATGCAGGATCCATGCAGAGAAGCTTCTATGTCGGTGATGGTGTAAAGACCGAAGATGTAAAGGCTAAGTTCGAAGACGGTGTACTGAAGCTTTGTATCCCGAAGAAAGAACTTAAAGAGCTTCCTTCGAACACCACGATCGCTATCGAAGGATAAGAGCATTCACATTACTAAGCAAGAAGCTCCGGATTCAGGTCCGGAGCTTTTTCGTATAATAAAAATGAATACGTCGCTCTTCTAGAGCCAGTTGCGTCGGTCGGTGTTGTGCCACTGAAA